>NZ_BBUX01000001.1:0-555646 GCF_000974725.1 Methylobacterium sp. ME121 | reverse complement strand
GCTGACGGCGCGGGGTCGACCGTTCACGGCCTCGATGCTGCGCGACATCGAGAACAGGGCCGGATCGAGGCGGACCACGTGATCGGCGACCTGATCGCCCGCGGCGAGCGGCTGGCACCGGAAGTGCCGTTCCCGCTCCTGACCGCGGTCTACACGGGCCTCAAGGCGTACGAGGCCCGCCGGGCGCGGGAAGCGGCCTGAACCGCACCCCGCGCGGACGTCTCAGTAGCGGCCGGGCGGCGGGGGCGGGTTGCCGTATTCCAGCTGCGTCTTGGCATCGACGCGCGGACGCGGCACCGGCGTCAGCTCCGGCTGGGCGGCGGGCGCACTCGCGCAGGCGGCGAGCGTGGCGGTGACCAGGGCCGCGAGGGCGACGCGAACGGTGGACGTCATGGGCTGGGTACTCCCGGGATGCGCCCGGCGACGGACCGGTCTGGTCCGGCGCGGGCGGATGCCATACGACACGCGGCGGCCCGCACGGCGAGCCGCCCGCAGCACGGTCTGCGCCGCGAAGGTGCAGGAAGCTCGGCCGTAACGTGGCGGCATCGTGGGCCAAGCGTGGCCGTTTCACGTCGTCGTCGACGCATTCCGGAGGATCTGACCCCTGACACCCGCCGCTCGCTGCTCTGCCGCCATCGAAGTCCTGACCGATATCGCCGAGCGCCGTCGACCGGCCGCCGACGCCCTCAAGGACTGGGGCCTCGCCCACCGCTTCGCCGGCTCGGGCGACCGCGCGGGCATCGCCAGCCTCGTCTACGACGCCCTGCGGCGGCGGGCCTCGGCGGCCTGGATCATGGGCGCGGACACGCCGCGCGCCATCCTGATCGGGACGCTGCGCCTCCAGCAGGGACTCGCCGCCGCTTCGGTCGCGGACCTGTTCACCGGCGAGCGCTTCGCGCCGGCCCCCCTCAGCGACGACGAGCGCGCGCGCCTCGACGGCGGGTCGCTGCAGGACGCGCCTCCGGAAGTGGCGGGGGACGCCCCGGCCTTCGTGCTCCCGGACCTCGCGGCCACGCTCGGCGAAGACCTCGTCCCGGAGCTGAAGGCGCTGGCGCGGCGGGCGCCCCTCGATATCCGAGTGAACGCCCTGCGCGGCGACCGCGACGCGATCCTGCCGGCGCTCGCGGCCTTCGACGCGGCGCCGACACCGCACGCGCCGGCGGGCCTCCGCGTCCCGATCGGCGCCGACGGCCGCGGTCCGGCGCTCCACGTCGAGGCGGAGTTCCTGGAGGGCTGGTACGAGATCCAGGACGAGGGTTCGCAGCTCGCCGCGCTCCTCGCCGCGCCCCGCGCCGGGGAGACCATCGTCGACCTCTGCGCGGGCGGCGGCGGCAAGACCCTGGCGCTCGCGGCTGAGACCGGGAACGGCGCCCGCCTCATCGCCACCGACGGCGATCCGCGCCGGCTCGCGCCGATCCACGAGCGCCTGCGCCGGTCCGGTGCGCAGGCCGAGGTGCGGACCCCGCGCAGCGGCAAGGCGCGGGCCGATGTCCTCGCGGATCTCGACGGCAAGGTCGACCGGGTCGTGGTCGACGCGCCCTGCACCGGGTCCGGCACGTGGCGCCGGAATCCCGATGCCAAGTGGCGGCTGCGGCCCGGGAGCCTCGCGCTGCGGACCACCGAGCAGGCCCAGGTCCTCGATCGGGCGGCGCGGCTCGTCAGGCCCGGCGGGCGGATCGTCTATATCACCTGCTCGCTGCTCTCGGCCGAGAACGACGCGGCCGTCTCCGGCCTCCTGTCGGGCTGGCGCGGCCGCTTCGACGTCGTCCCCGCCGATGAGGTGCTGACGGCAGGACCGGAGTCGCTCCGGGCAGCGGTGCGGAAAACGGCCCACGGGATCCAGATGAGTCCGCTGCGGACCGGGACCGACGGCTTCTACGTCGCGGTCATCGCGCGGAAGGGCTGAGGCGCGCCGCCGCGACGGAACCCGTGCCGCTCCGACGGGCGTTGCACCCGCGCTCCTGCAGGAGCCGGGTTCGCCGCGCGGCGGTCCCGCTCGCGGCCGCATCCGGGAGATGCCCTTGCGCCTCGACCGCCGTTTCCTGCTCGCCGGTCTCGGAAGCGCCCTCGGGCTGCGCGGTACCGGGGCGGGAGGGGCCGCGGAGACGGCACCGCCACCCCTCCCGCACGAGTCGGTCCGGGCGCTGCCACGCTCGCTCCCCGGCGCGGATCTGCAGGTGATCGAGCTGTGGCCCGGCGCGCCGCCGGGCGGCGGTGACGGACCGCACGCGGACGGCTACCGCTACGTCGAGGGGACGTTCGGCGACATCACGCGCGTGTCGCGACCCTGTCTGCTGGTCATGCGGCCGGCCAATCCCAACGGCGCCGCGATGATCGTCGCGGCCGGTGGCGGGTACGAGTTCATCGCCATCGGCAACGAGGGCGTCCCGGTCGGCCGCGTCCTGAACGCCGCCGGCGTCACCGTCTTCCTCCTCGTCTACCGCCTGCCGGCGGAGGGGTGGGGCTCGGGACCGGACGCGCCGCGTCAGGACGCACAGCGCGCCCTCCGGCTGGTCCGGGCACGCGGCGCGGAGTTCGGCATCGATCCCGCGCGGGTCGGCGTCCTCGGCTTCTCGGCGGGCGGCCACCTGATGGGCGAGACCGCGGTCGGGAGCGCCCGGGACCTGTACGCGGGCGTCGACGCGACCGACGCCCAGCCGATCCGGCCCGCGCTGGCCGGTCTGATCTACCCGGTGATCACCATGCGCAAGCCGTTCGACCGGACCGCGACCCGCCGCATCCTGGTCGGCGACGACGTCACCCCCGACGAGATGAAGACCTACTCGGTGGACCTGCAGGTCGGGCCGGAGACGCCGCCGACCTTCCTGGTCCAGGCGATCGACGATCCCGTCGCCGTGGCCGACCATCCGCTGTTGATGTTCTCGGCGCTGCGGAAGGCGCGGGTCCCGGCCGAGCTGCACCTGTTCGAGCGCGGCGGCCACGGCTTCGGCCTCGGCGCGCCCGGCACACCCGCGGCGGCGTGGCCCGGCCTGTTCCTGGCCTGGATCCGCCTGCACGGCTTCCTGCGCGCCTGACCGCTCACTCCCCCCGCGTCTGCAGGCGGTGCAGCTTGGCGACCTTCGGCCGACTGGTCCGGAACTGGCCGCGCTCCACCGCGACGAAGACCACGATGGCGATGGCGAGGGTGGTCAGCCACCACACCGCGGTCAGCCCCACGCTCAGGCAGGCCACCGTGAAGGCGGCCGCGAAGCAGCCCATCGCGCCGGGCACCAGGGCCGGGCCGTCCCGGCCGGCCCGCCGGATCGAGGCGTAGAGGGCGAAGGCGGCGGCGAGCGCGCCGACGATGCCGAGCTCGTACCAGAACTCGAAGAGCGCCGTGGTCGGCGCGTTGGCCGGCAGCAGGCCGACCAGCCGTCCGCGCAGGGCCGTCTCGAAGCCGTGCCCGGTGATCAGCCGCACCGGATCGGAGGTCACGACCTTCTGCCAGCTCTTCAGCGACAGCACCGCGGGGGCGACCGGCCCGAGCAGCGCGGCCCCCACCGGCCGCGCCAGGAAGGGCAGCAGCGGCGCCGCGGCCAGCAGGGCGGCCGAGAGGGTGGCGGTGAGCATCACGCCGAGCCCCTGGCGGTAGCTCGTCAGGGCGAAGGCGACGGCGCCGACCGACAGGGCGGCGATCTGGGTCCCGTCCGGCTGGACCGTGAGGGCGAGGGCGACCAGCAGCGCGAGGCCCAGCGCCTCTCGGTCCCGGCGGCGGGATCGCAGCCACGCGAGGGCCGGCCAGAGCAGCAGGATGAGCAGGACAAGGCCGCGATCGAGCGCGCCGTCATCCTCGACGCCGGACGGCGCGAGGTGGGCGCCGAACAGACCGAGCATGATCGCCACGATCGCCCCCGCCACGACGCCGAGCGGCAGGAGGTAGAGATTCGCCGAGCGCATCCGGTCGGGGAGGGCGAGGTAGCCCAGGAGGGCGAGGCCGATCGTTGCGCCGAGATTGGCGAGCCGCTCCAGCGCGGGCCCGAGGAAGGGCGTCCAGGTGAGCGACAGGGCCGACCACAGCACGACCAGCATGCCGGCCAGGAAGGCCGGAGCGGTCAGGAGACGGTAGGTCGCCGGGCGGACCGGGCGCTGCCGCCGGTCGATGACGCTGGCGATGATCAGGAGGATCACGGCGATCGGCGCGAGGATCACCGAAGCGCGGCGCGCGACCTGCGCCAGGACCGGGAGAACCACGAACAGGCCGAAGAAGCCGATACGCCGCAGCAGCGCGGCGGCGTCGAGCGCCGGATCGATGGTGGTGGAGTTCGACGCGCGCGGCATCTTGCGCCTTCTCCCGGACCGGGACGGCCGGATCCCTGCTCGATACGCAAGGCTCGCGCAAGCCGCTGTAGACGTTGCGCCACAGTCTTGCCCGCGCGAACCGCGCTCACGCCGCGGTCGCGGATTCCCGCGGGCGCCGACGGACCGCTCGTCGGCCGACATCCGAGGCGACGCGCCAGCCACCCCACGCGACAAAAAAACCGATCAGACCCGCGGCGAGGCCGTCGGCGCTCGTGGGTACGGCCGGGCGGAACTCGCGGTAGGCGGCCTCGGCCACCGGCAGGTCGGGATCGCGCAGCATCGCCACCACCCGGCCGAGGGGGCTCGTCGCCGCGGCCAGGGCCTGCTGCTGGGCGCTCAGGCGGGCGAGACGGGCGATGTCGGCCTGGGCGGCCTCACCGCGGCGGGCGACGAGCTGGTCCGGGCTGGCGCGCAGCCGGTCGACGGCGCCCTCGCGCGTCGTGCCGGTGGCCTGCGCGTCGGATTCGAGGACCGCCACCTGCCGACGGAGTTCGTCGGCGGCGCCGCCGAGGCGCTGCGCGTATTGCTGTGCGAATTCGGGGGCCTGCGCGGCGACCACGCCTCCGAGCAGGCCGAGGGCGAGGCCGAAGGTGCGGAACACGCGAAACATGTCTGGCCTCCGGCGGGGAATCGACCCCCGACAAAGAGCACGCACGGGGCCCCGGTTCCAGCCGCGGGCGCGACGACGCTCGCCTCCGTGGGCTCAGCCCGGCAGCGTCAGGAGGCCGGCCTTGCCGTCGGTGCAGCCGAACAGCAGCCGGCCGCCGCGCGCGTCCCAGCCGAGCGCCGTCACGCCGCTTCCCTGGACGGCGGGGCGCACCAGCAGCTCGGCCGCGTCGGTGAAGCGGACGAGCAGGATGCAGCCGTCCTCGTAGCCCATGGCCAGCACCGGCGCCTTCGGGTGGAACGCCACCCGGGAGACGCGGGCGGGGCGGACGCCGCATTCGCGCGGCGCCTTGCCGGTCGGACCCTCCTTGGAGTCGAACGGCCACACGATCGCCGCCTCGGCCCCGCTCGTGGCGAGCCAGTTGCCGTCGAACGACCACGACATGGAGCGGACCTTGCCGGGATAGCCCGACATCCGCATGTGGCCGCGGTCCGGCTGCAGGCGCCAGCCGTGCAGGCTGTTCTCCTGCATGGTCGACACCACGAAGCGCCCGTCCGGCGACCACGTCACGTCGATATGCGAGCCCTTCCAGGTGACCACCTCGGCGGGCGTCTCCAGATTGGGGTACCAGAGGCTCACGCCGTTGTAGTGGGCGACACCCAGCCGGTACCCCTTGGGCGCGAAGACGAGGCCGCGCGCGGAGGACGGCGCCTCGAAGGTCTTCTCGCGGCCCTTGGCGTCCCGGGCCACGACGGAGCGGCCGGCCGACCACGCCACGCCACCGTCGGGATGGACCGCCAGCGCGTCGATCCAGGCAACGCCCTTGGCGAGGCCGAGCTGCTCCATCGCCCCGTCGGCGCGGATCGCCACCACGCGCCCGTCGTCGCCCCCCGTGACCAGCCGGTCGACACCGCCGGCCGCGACGAGGATCCCGCTGTCGGGATGCGCGGCGACGCGCGCGATCCCGTCCGCCCGCACCAGCGCGACCGTGCCGTCGCTGAGCGCCAGGGCCGGCACGTCCTTGAGGAAGTGCGCGGCGAGCACGTGCTCGCCGGGCTCCAGCGCGGCGACGTGACTGGTGAGGGACGGGTTGCTGACGGGGCTGCTCATGTCGGGGGGACCTTCGCGGCCGGCGGCGCGGTGCGCAAGACCAGGAACGCGGTAATCATCGCCAGCCCGCCCGAGATCGCCGCCGGGGCGATCAGCGCGTACAGGCCGACCTGCTGGTAGGCGTGCGCGCCCAGATAGGCGCCGAACAGCAGCGAGATCCAGACGGAGGCGTCGCCGAGCCAGCCGAGAGGATCCCCGGTGCGTGTCAGGGCCTGCGCGATCTTCTGGCCGAGGCTGAAGAGCGCGCCGGTCACGAAGGTCGTGCCGGCCCGGAACCCCTTCACCTGCGCCAGCACCGCGTTCTGGGATCCCATCGCCACGGCGACGAAGAAGGCCGCGAGGCCGAGTTCGGGCGACTGGAGGCCGAGTCCCAGACCGGCGAGGATCAGCAGGGACTCGTAGGCGAGGACCGCCGGCGTCGTCCACCGCGGCGGCACGAGGATCGCCAGCCCGCTCCCCAGGACCGATCCCGTGAGGAACGCGAGGATCAGGATCGCGGGGAGGATCATGC
The DNA here is from genome assembly GCF_000974725.1 of Methylobacterium sp. ME121. NCBI lineage: Bacteria > Pseudomonadati > Pseudomonadota > Alphaproteobacteria > Hyphomicrobiales > Methylobacteriaceae > Methylobacterium > Methylobacterium sp. ME121. The sequence goes on along the minus strand of NZ_BBUX01000001.1, from coordinate 549,119 downwards.
GGTGCAGCTCGACCTGGGCGCCGAGAACGGCGAGCTGCGTGGTGTTGCCGCTCATGAACGACGTGTAGAGGCCGCCCAGTCTCACGAAGCCGAGGGCGTCGACGTAGCCCGCCATACCGGTGAGGAGCAGGCCGACGCCCAGCTGCCAGCGGCGATTCACCGTTCGGCCTCGCCGTCGCGGGCCGGTAACGCTCCGTTAACCATTCGAACGCCTTCGTTCACGGACGCCGGGCCGCGGTTAACGCGCCGCTCACCAAACCCGAGCAATTCGATGCAAACACGGTGAACGCCGCGTCGGAAGGGGCCGTTGCCCCAGCGATCCGGCTCGGGGACATCGTGCCCCCGCCGGGTGAGTGGGAGTTGCGTCATGGTTCCGTTCGCCGCCGCTTTCGTCTGCCCGACCCTGCCTGTCCCGGACCGGGGCGTCGCCACGATCCTGGTCGTCGAGGATGAGCCGACCGTGTGCGAGCTGGCCGCCGAGGCGCTCCTCGACGAGGGGTACCGGGTGCTCACCGCCGCCGATGCCTGGGAGGCCGAGGCGATCCTGTCCCGGGAGAGCGTCGACCTGCTCTTCACCGATATCGATCTGGCCCGCAACACGGACGGCCTGTCGCTCGCCCGGTGCGCCCGCCGGCTCTCGCCCGACCTCCCGGTCGTCTACACCTCCGGGGGCCGGGCTTCCCTGGCGGCCTGCGAGGCGGTTCCGGGCTCGGTCTTCGTGCCGAAGCCGTACCGCCCGAGCCAGCTCGTGGCGCTAACGCAGGACGTCCTGCGCACCGCGCCCGTGCACACCTTCTGAATTGGATCTTCGAGGATACCCGCCATGTGGCGCTCTCTTCCCGCAATCGGCCTCGCGCTCGCCGCCGCGGTCGCCGCATCGCCGGCCCGGGCCGCCTGCGACGTGAAGGGCGCGCAGATCGAGGAGGCGATCGCCAAGAAGAGCGAGCTCCGCGAGGACGCTAACGCGCAGCTGGTCCGCGACCTCCGGACCCTGCGCGACGCCGCCATCGTCCTCGAGAGCTACAAGTTTCCGGGCGAGTGCGAGGTCCTGCTCGGGATCGTGCGCTCCCTCCTGGCCAATCCGAGCAAGACCATCGAGCAGAGCGGCGACACCGACGAGGAGAAGGCCGAGGACCTGATCGAGGCGCGCGAGCCCAAGGACGCGGCGGGCGCCCCGAAGGCGAAGTAGCGAGCCGCGGCCGTCCGGGGCGCGGCGCCCGTCAGCGCTCCTCGCCGGCGCTGGCGCCGATCTTGGCGCGCGCCAGCGCGCGGCTGAGCTTGGCGGCGATCTGCTCGCGCAGCATGTCGGCCATCTCGATATCCACGAGGCGCCAGCTCAGGCCGCGCAGCCGCAGCCGGATCCGCGTGCGTTCCGGGCGGGGCCCCTCCGGCGGGATCGGGATCACGACCGCGCGGAAGCCGCGCATCTCCAGAGCCGCGTAGTAGGGTATGAGCCGCCCGAGGCCGCGGATGACCAAGCCCTCAGGCCGGGTGCCGTCCGGCCGCTCGACGTCGAGCTTGTCGGGCCAGCCGTTGGCCAGCAGATCCATCACCGTCTCCGGCGTCACCATCGTCTCGGCGAGCGCCAGGGCGAGCCCGTAGGCGGCGTCGTTCAGGCGCTGGCGGTCGCGCGGCTCCAGGTCGGGATCGCTCTCAGAGGCCGCGCGCATCGCGGCGGTGATCTGCCGGACCAGCGACAGCCGCAGCGTCCTGAAGTTCACGTGACTCTCGACATAGGCGGCGTCGTGCCGACGCACCGCCTGAGCGAGGTCGTAGAGCGACCAGAGCGGGCTCATCGTGAAGGCGAGCCACGCCAGGGCGAGAGCGACCGGGACCGCGAGCCAGCGCACGGCCTCAGCGCCCCGTCCGCGCGGTCATGACCGCGCCGCCCAGCGATCGAGGCCGGAGAAGGCCGCGACGACCCGCTCGTAGACCGGCCGCTTGAATGGGACGATCAGGTCCGGAAGTTCGGAGAGTTGCGCCCAGCGCCAAGCGTCGAATTCCGCCTTGTGAGCGCCGCCGCCGGGCCGGAGCACGTCGATCAGGTCCTCGCTGCCGACGAAGCCGTAGGCGAACCATTTCTGCGTCTGGCCACGGTAGCGGCCCTTCCAGGCCTGCTTCATCACCGCCGGGGGCAGGTCGTAGGGCAGCCAGTCCGGGATCTCGGCGAGGAGCTTAACCGCCTCCGGCGGGACGTTGGTCTCCTCGTAGAGCTCGCGCCGTGCGGCGGCTTCCGCATCCTCACCGGGATCGATGCCGCCCTGCGGCATCTGCCACATGTGCGGACCGTCGACGTGCTCGGGACCCGCCTCCTTGCTGCGACGCCCGACGAAGACGCCGCCCGACGGCGCGATCAGGGCGATGCCCACGCAGGGGCGATAGGGCAGGGCAGTGCCTGGGTCCGAATCCGTTACCATCGCGGCGACCATAGGTCAGGGGTGGGCGAGGCGGCAACGTCGACCAAGTCTTCACCGATCCGGACGGTGCCGGATCTACTTGCGCTGACTTTCGACACGGTCGCGTTCAATCAGCCGTGGAGACTCGCTTGTCGCGGGCGCCGCGCAGCGCCACGCTCGCCGGCACGAGGCGCAGCCCGCGGGACTCGATCTCCTTCGCCCAGCGCGCGATCCGATCGACGCTCAGCGGTGTTCCGGTCGCCGAGACCAGGGCGAAGCCGTTGGCGCGGGCCCGAGCCTCGGCCTGGGCGAGTGCGGCGTCGATCGCGTCGGCGCGCGGCGTGGCGTCGAGGACGATCTCGGCGCGGGCGACCGGCGTCTTCCCCTTGTTGGCGGGCGCGACCGCGGGCTTCGGAGCCGTGCCGTCGTCGAGGAACCCCAGACCGCGGGCGCCGATCTCGCGCAGGACCGGCTCGAACGCCGCATCGGCCATGAGCTTCGAGCCCATGTAGTTCACGACGCCGACATAGCCCGGGAAGCGCGCCATCGCCCAGGCCTGCCGATCGGCATTCTCCAGCCCCTTCAACGCGGTGAGCAGCGTCTGCGGGCCCGGGTCGCTGTCGGGATAGTCGAAGGGCTCCATCGGGAGTTGCAGGAACACTTCGTGGCCCGCGTCCCTGGCGCGCGCGGCGGCGCGCTCGACCTCGCCGCCGTAGGGCAGGAAGGCGAGACTCACGGCGGCGGGCAGGCGCGCGGTGGCGCCGGCGGTGGCGGCCTGGCCGACACCGAGACCGGTCACCACGATCGCGATGCGCGGCCCCGAGCCGGCCTCTTCCGATCGGGCGTACACGTCGAGGGCGCGGATGCGGCCCTCGCCCAGCTTCGGCATGAGACCGTGGCGGCCGGATTCGCTGATCCGCGGATCCGGGGCCTGGGCGAGACGGGGGGCGCTCGGCGGCGGCACACGGATCACCACCGCCTCGCTCGGCCCGCTGCCGGCCGGGCGCACGACCGTGACGCCGGAGGCGGTCTCGACCTCCTCGGCACTGCGCTGGAGCGGCGCGGTTCCGGGTTCCGTCGTGATCACCTGGGGCTGCTGTGCGGCTGGCGCCTGCGCGGCCGGGCGGGCCGCGGGTTCGCGCATCGTGATCGCCACCTGGACGCGGGGCTCACCGCCGTGTGGGTCCCCCAGCGCGAGCACCAGGCCGGCCGCCACCACGAAGCTGGCCGCGAGCGCGGCGGCCGCGACCCGGGGCCGGCGGCCAGCCGCGACGAGGCGTCCGATCCGGCCTTCGGGCTGCGCCGGCGCCGCCTCCGGCACCCCGAGGGGGCGCGTGAGGATATCGTCGGTGGACTCGGTCAAGCGGCTCTCGATACGGGATCGCGGTTCCTGCGCCGGTCGGCGCGGTCCCAACCCTCGGATCCATTGCGGCCGGGTATGGTTAACGTTCCGCTAATGCCCGGTCCCAGAACGGGAAATCCCGCCCGGGGGGTGGCCGGGCGGGATCGGGTCCTGGCGCAGCGCGAGGCCGCGTGATCAGTTCGGCAGGCTCGGCTTCTGCTGCTGCGGCGCGGGCGTCCCGTTGGCGGCGCCCTTCTGGATGCCGTGGAGGAAGTCGACGGCCGAGATCAGCTGCTTGTCCTTGGCCGGGTCCGGCGGGACGTAGGCGGAGGATCCGCCGCGCTCGTCGGTGTCCTTCTGCTTCAGGTGGCCCTTGAGCCCGGCCTCACCCTTCGTCTCGTCCTTGCCCTTGAGCTCGTCCGGGACGTCCTGCGTGACCTCGACGTCCGGCTCGATGCCCTTGGCCTGGATCGAGCGGCCCGACGGCGTGTAGTAGCGCGCCGTGGTGAGCCGGAGGGCGCCGGAGCCGCCGAGCGGGATGATCGACTGCACCGAGCCCTTGCCGAAGGAGCGCGTCCCCATGATGGTCGCGCGCTTGTGATCCTGGAGGGCGCCGGCCACGATCTCGGAGGCCGAGGCGGAGCCGCCGTTGACCAGCACCACGATGGGCTTGCCCTTGGTCAGATCCCCCGCCTTGGCGGAGAAGCGCTGGGTCTCGTCCGGGTTGCGGCCGCGGGTGGAGACGATCTCGCCGCGATCGAGGAAGGCGTCCGAGACCATCACGGCCTGATCGAGCAGGCCGCCCGGGTTGTTGCGCAGGTCGACGATGTAGCCTTTGATCTTGTCGGCACCGATCTCGCCGGTGAGCTTGTCGATCGCGGCCCGCATGCCGTCGAAGGTCTGCTCGTTGAACTGGGTGAGGCGGATATAGGCGACGTCGCCGCCCTCGATCTTCGAGCGCACCGGCTTGATCTTGATGACGTCGCGGGTGAGCGTGACGTCGATCGGATCCTTCGATTCCTTGCGGGTGATCTTGAGCTTCACGCTCGAGTTCACCGGGCCGCGCATCTTGTCGACCGCCTGGTTCAGGGTGAGGCCCTGGACCTGGTCGTCATCGATCTGCGTGATGATGTCGTTCGCGAGCAGGCCCGCCTTCGCCGCGGGGGTGTCGTCGATCGGCGTGACGACCTTGATCAGGCCGTCCTCCATCGTGACCTCGATGCCGAGCCCGCCGAACTCGCCGCGGGTGGTGGTCTGCATGTCGCGGAACGCCTTGGCGTCCATGTAGCTCGAGTGCGGATCGAGCGACGTCAGCATGCCGTTGACGGCCGCCTCGATCATCTTCGACTCGTCCGGCTTCTCGACGTAGTCGGTGCGGACCTTCTCGAAGACGTCGCCGAACAGGCTGAGCTGGCGGTAGGTCTCGGCCGAGGCGGCCACGGCCCGCGGACCCGACAGGAAGTCGGTCTGGGTCGCCACCATGGACGTTCCGGCACCGAGGAAGGCGCCGAGCATGATCAGGGAAGTCTTGCGCATCAGCCGCGAACCTTCTCGCCAAGTACCGTATTATTCGGGCTCTTCGCCCACCACGGCTCCGGATCGATGGAGCCGCCGTCCTTCTTGAACTCGACGTAGAGCGTGGGATCACCCTCGGACCCGCCGGGACCCGCACCCTTGTCGCCCATGCTGCCGACCGGTTCGCCCGCGAGCACGAACTGACCGACCTCGACGCTGATCTGGTCCATTCCCGCGAGCAGAAGATAGTAGCCGTCGCCCGCGTTGATGATCAAGAGTTGGCCATAGGACCGAAACGGCCCGGCGAACTGCACCCACCCGTCGGCCGGGGAGGAGACCGAAGCCTTCGGGCGGGTCGTGAACGACACGCCGCGCGTCGTCCCCCCATTGCCATCGGGCTGGTTGAAGCCCCGTGCGACGCGACCGCTCACCGGCCGCGGCACTTCGCCCCGTGCCTCGGCGAAGTGCACCTTGGGGGCCAGCCGCGCGGGATCGCGGAAGCCGGCCGCGGCGAACCGCTCCTGGGTGATGCGCACTTCGCGCTCCGCGGCGGCCTTGGCCTCCTCGGCGGAGCGCTTCGCCGCCGCGACCTCCGCCTCCGTGCGGTCGAGCAGATCCTTCAGGGTCTTGGCCTGCGCCCCGAGCTCGGTGGCCCGGCGCCGTTCGGCGGTCAGGCCGCTCTCAACCTCCGCCTGCCGTGCGCGTCGGGCCGCGACGAGGGCCTGGAGGCGCTGCTGCTCCCTCGCCCAGCCGGCGAGATCGCTCGAGAGCCCTTCCTTGTCCTGCGCGATCAAACCGCGCAGCCTGATCATTTCCGCTAGATCGGCCGCGAGCGTGTCGACCTCACCGCGCAATTCCGGCACCACCGCGCCGAGCAGCATCGAGGTCCGGATCGCGGCCAGCACGTCTTCGGGACTCACCAGCACGGCCGGTGGCGGACGACGGCCCATGCGCTGGAGCGCCGCCAGGATCTCGGCGACGATGCCGCGCCGACCCTGCAGCGAGTGCCGGATCGCGGCCTCGCTCTCGCTCATCGCCTTCAGGCGCTCCTCGAGGCGGCTCAGGCGATCTTCCGTCGCCTGCGCCTGCCGGTTCGCGTCGAGGAGGGCTGTGTCGAGCTTCGCGCGGTCAGACCCGATCGCGGCGATCTCGGCCTCGAACTGCGCGCGCTGTCCGGCGCTGGCGGCCAGGGCGTCCTGCACGCGTTTCAGGTTCTCGGCCCGGCGCTCCCGCTCCTCGTTGGCCCGCTGTATCGCCTCGGGGTCCGTGGGCTTCGGGGCTTCGGCGCGCGCGGCCACGGTGATCGACAGCACGGCCAGCAGGGCGAATGCCGCGCGTCCGCGCCGCGGCACGGGGTTGGACTCGGCCTCGGTCTCGGACTTCCCCACGGCCGTTCAGCCCGCCTCACCGCGATGGTAGGGGTGTCCGGCCAGGATCGTGAGGCTGCGATAGAGTTGTTCGAGGGCGAGCACGCGAACGAGTCCGTGGGGCAGGGTGGCGGCCCCGAACGACAGGATCAACTCGGCCCGCGTCCGAATTGAGGCGTCCAGCCCGTCCGGCCCACCGATCGTCACGACCAGCGCCGGCCGGGCCGCATCGCGCCAGCCGGCGACGCGTTCTGCCAGGGCCTCGCTGCCGAGATCGGCCCGGCCGCGCTCGTCGTAGGCGACGAGGACTCCGCCGGAGGGCAGATAGGTCGCGAGCGCCGCCGCCTCCTCGGCGCACCGGTCGGGGGCGCGACGGGCCCGGGATTCCGGAATCTCGACGTTGTCGCAGGACGGGAAGCCGAGGCCGCGTCCGAGTTGTGCGGCGCGGTCGCGATATCGTGACGCGAGCTCGCGCTCCGGCCCGGCCTTCAGCCGTCCGACCGCGGCCAGGATCAGGCGCATGGACCTCGGTCCGGCCTAGCCGGCCGCGAGCCCGACGGGACGGTCGGCGCCCCACATCTTCTCGAGATTGTAGAAGCCGCGGACTTCGGGGCGGAAGATGTGCACCAGCACGTCGCCGGCGTCGATCAGCACCCAGTCGCAGGCCGGCATGCCCTCGACCCGGGCATTGCCGAAGCCGCGGTTCTTCATCTCCTGGATGATCTTGTCGGCGATCGACCCGACGTGCCGCTGCGAGCGACCCGACGTGATGATCATCGTGTCGGCGAGCGAGGTCTTGCCGGCCAGATCGATCGCGATCGTCTCCTCGGCCTTCATGTCGTCGAGGCATTCGAGGGCGAGTGCCTTCAGATCGTCCGAGCGCGCCTGACCGGCTTCGACCGGGGCTTGGACGGGGGTGCGGATCGTCTCCGTGCGACTGGTCTCGGGCAGAGTCCTGGTTCCTCGTTCTGCCGCACGGCGACGTCGGGCCTTGCGGGATCAGGTGAAATTGGCGGTATCGCGCCCCGATTGCAACCGCGCAGGCTGCGGTCGCGGCGTCGGCGCGCCCGCGCGCGCGCGGATCTGCGTGGACGAGAGGGTCGAGCGGGGCCCGTGGAGGAACACCCAGGCCGGCGGCGACCGTAGCGCGAGTGTCGATGCCGCCGCCTCGGGGACCCGGGCGTCGGCGAGGCGTTGCGCGGCCCGGGCGCTCAGCGGCGTCATGGTGAAGCCGGGCCGGTCGATGACGGCGATCGGCACGAGTCGCGCGATCTCGGCGAAACCCTTCCAGCGATGGAAGGTGCCGAGGGAATCGGCCCCCATGATCCAGACGAAGTGGACGCCCGGACACCGGCGCGTGAGGAACCGCAGCGTCTGGACCGTGAAGCGGACGCCGAGCGCCGCCTCGATCCCTGTCACGGCGATCCGGGGGTGCCGGGCGATCTCGCGCGCCTGGGCGCACCGCGCTGCGACGGAGGGGAGGGCGCTCCGGCTCTTCAGCGGATTGCCCGGGCTCACCAGCCACCAGACGCGATCGAGCCCGAGCCGCCGCAGGGCCGAGAGGGTCACGTGCCGGTGGCCTAGATGGGCCGGATTGAAGGATCCGCCGTAGAGGCCGATCCGCATGCCGGGGGCGCTCGGCGGCAGGGTCAGCCGCACGCCGGACCTTCAGGTCGGATCACGGGCGAATCTGGCCGGTGCCGTGGACCCGGTACTTGAACGTGGTGAGCTGCTCGACGCCCACCGGCCCGCGCGCGTGCATCCGCCCCGTGGCGATGCCGATCTCGGCCCCGAAGCCGAACTCGCCGCCGTCGGCGAACTGCGTGGAGGCGTTGTGCGTGACGATCGCCGAGTCGACTTCGGCCAGGAAACGGGTCGCCTCGGCGTCGTTCTCGGTGATGATCGCGTCCGTGTGATGCGACCCGTAGGTCTCGATGTGCTCGATGGCGGCCTCGATCCCGTCCACCACCCGCACCGCGATGATCGCGTCGAGGTACTCGGTGTGCCAATCCTCCTCGGAAGCGGCCGTCACGCGCGGATCGACCGCGCGCGTCGCGGCATCGCCCCGGACCGCGCAGCCGGCGTCGAGCAGGGCCTGGACCAGCGGCGCGAGGTGCGTCGCCGCGCAGGCACGGTCGACCAGCAGGGTCTCGGCGGCGCCGCAGACGCTGGTCCGGCGCATCTTGCTGTTGAGCAGCACGGTGCGGGCCATGTCGAGGTCGGCCGCCGCGGCGACGTAGACGTGGTTGATGCCGTCGAGATGGGCGAAGACCGGAACGCGCGCCTCGGCCTGGACGCGCTCCACGAGGCCGCGGCCGCCGCGCGGGACGATCACGTCCACGCAGCCGTCGAGGCCGGCGAGCATCAGCCCGACCGCGGCGCGGTCGCGGGTCGGCACCAGCTGGATCGCGTCCTCCGGCAGGCCGGCATCGGCGAGCCCCCGGCTCATGGCCCTCGCGATCGCCATGGCGCTGCGATGGCTGTCCGAACCGGCGCGAAGGATCGCCGCGTTGCCGGCCTTGAGGCAGAGCGCTCCGGCATCCGCCGTCACGTTGGGCCGCGCCTCGAAGATCACGCCGACGACCCCGAGCGGCACCGCGATGCGCTCGATCAGCAGGCCGTTCGGCCGCTCGATCGCGGCGAGCTGGCGACCGACCGGGTCGGCCAGCGACCCGACCTTCTCGACGGCGTCCGCGATGGCCGCGAGGCGCCCAGGGTCGAGGGTGAGCCGGTCGATCAGCGCGGCGGTCTGACCCGCGCTCCGGGCCGCGGCCACGTCCCGCGCGTTCTCGCTCAGGATCTCGTCGCGGCTCGCGCGGATCCGCTCGGCGATCAGCTTGAGCGCCGCGTCCTTGGTCCGCGCCGAGGCCAGCGCCATGCGCCGCGCCGCCGCCCGGGCGCGACGGCCGATCGCCCCCATCTGCTCCGGGAGGGCATCGGCCTCGGCGAAGTCCGATCTCAGGTTCAGGACGGGCACGCTGGCGTCCTCGGTTGTCGACGGCCGCACGCGCGACCCGGACGGGGGAAAGCGCCGTATTTGCACATCGAGCGCCGTCCCGACAAGAGTGCCGGGCCGGGAATTGTGACGGTAATTGAGAGGAAAAATTGTATATAGATTAGCTTATGTCCGCGACTTCTAGAACAGTGCCAAGTCATCGCGGTGCACCATCCAGGCGCGACCGGGATAATTGAGCAGTTCCGGAATGCGCGCGCTCGGATGACCGATGATCAGCGCGGCCTCGGCGCTGTCGTACGCCACCAGGCCGCGGCCCAGGATCCGGCCCTCCGGATCGCGGATCATCACGGCGTCGCCGCGCGAGAAGCTGCCCTCGATCGCCCGCACGCCCACCGGGAGCAGGCTGGCCCCGCTCCGGAGCGCCTGCTCGGCACCCGCGTCGATCGTCAGCGTGCCGCGCGGCTCGAGGGAGCCGGCGATCCAGGTCTTCCGGGCGGCCGTCGGCGTGGAGCCCGACAGGAACCACGTGCAGCGCGCGCCGTCCCGCACGGCCTTGAGCGGGTTCTTCCCGCGTCCGTCCGCGATGACCAGGTGCGTGCCGCCCGAGGCGGCGATCTTGGCGGCCTCAACCTTGGTGCGCATGCCGCCCCGCGACAGCTCGGAGGCCGGGCCGCCGGCCATCGCCTCGATCTCCGGGGTGATGCGCTCGACCACGGCGAGGTGGCGGGCGTCCGGATCGCTCTTGGGCGGCGCGGTGTAGAGGCCGTCGATGTCCGAGAACAGCACCAGCACGTCGGCGTCGATCATGGTGGCGACCCGGGCGGCGAGCCGGTCGTTGTCGCCGTAGCGGATCTCCGAGGTCGCCACCGTGTCGTTCTCGTTCACGACCGGGACCGCGCGCATCTCCAGGAGCTTCAGCACGGTGGCGCGGGCGTTGAGGTAGCGGCGGCGCTCCTCGGTGTCCTGCGGCGTCACGAGGATCTGGCCGGCGACGATGCCGTGATGGCCCAGAGCTTCGGCCCAGTGGCGCGCCAGCGTGATCTGCCCCACCGAGGCCGCGCCCTGGCTCTCCTCCAGGCGCAGGACGCCGGGTGCCAAACCCAGCACCGTCCGGCCGAGGGCGATGCTGCCGGACGACACGACCAGAACGTCGACGCCGCGCCCGTGCAACTCCGCGATGTCCTCGGCCAGCGCCGCGAGCCAGGCATGGCGCAGGCGGCCGGCACTGCGGTCGACCAGCAGGGCCGAGCCGACCTTGATGACCACACGGCGAAATTCTTCGAGGGCAGGGATCATGATTCTTGCGGGACGGCGCGTCGACGGCGGGTGTGAACCAAGAGCCGCCCTTTGAACAGTCGGTCGAGGGCTACGGCTGCCAGGCGGCTACCGGCTTCCGCTCGGCCTCGGCGCTGGCGTCGATCTCGGTTTGGAGCGCTCGCAGCGCCTCGGGAACGCCCTTGCGGCTCGCCGAGGACAGGATCAGCGGCGCGCGGCCGGCGGCGCGCTTCAGCTTCGCCACCTGGCTCTTGAGCGTGTCGGCGTCGAGGGCGTCGGCCTTCGAGAGCGCCACGATCTCGGGCTTCTCCGCGAGGCCGTTGCCGTAGGCCTCGATCTCGCCGCGGACCAGCTTGTAGGTCTTGCCGGCATGCTCGCTCGTGCCGTCCACGAGGTGCAGCAGCACCCGGCAGCGCTCGACATGGGCGAGGAACTTGTCGCCGAGGCCGACGCCCTCGTGGGCGCCCTCGATCAGGCCCGGGATGTCGGCGAGCACGAACTCGCGCCCGTCCGACCGCACCACGCCGAGGCCGGGATGCAGGGTCGTGAACGGGTAGTCGGCGATCTTCGGCTTCGCCGCGGTGACGCTCGCCAGGAAGGTCGACTTTCCGGCATTCGGGAGGCCGACGAGGCCGGCATCGGCGATCAGCTTGAGCCGCAGCCAGATCCACATCTCCTGGCCTTCCTGGCCGGGGTTGGCGTGCTTCGGGGCGCGATTGGTGGACGTCGTGAAGTAGGCGTTGCCGAAGCCGCCGTTGCCGCCCTTGGCGAGACGGATCTTCTGGCCGACCTCGGTCAGGTCGGCGAGAAGCGTCTCGCCGTCTTCGGAGAAGATCTGCGTGCCGGCCGGGACCTTCAGGACCGTGTCGGCGCCGTTGGCGCCGTGGCAGTTCGAGCCCATGCCGTGCTCGCCCTTCTTGGCCTTGAAGTGCTGCTGGTAGCGGTAGTCGATCAGGGTGTTGAGACCCTCGACGCATTCCACCCAGACATCGCCGCCCCGGCCGCCGTCGCCGCCGTTCGGTCCTCCGAACTCGATGAACTTCTCGCGCCGGAACGAGACGCAGCCGGGACCGCCGTCACCGGAGCGGACATAGACCTTGGCTTCGTCGAGGAACTTCACGACCTGAATCCTTTGTCGGGCGCGGATTCGCGACCCGCACCATCACCCTGTGAGCGGCCGCCGGCCAGCCCCGGCGCCGCGGGACCGCCTCAGGCGGCCCGCGTCATCGCCGGCTCCGACGGCGAAGCCTGCCAGCGCCGCCGGTCGAGGCTGAAGAGATCGACCGGCAGATCCGCGCCGCGCGCCGGGAACGGCCGGGTCGCGCTGCCGGCCTGCACGAAGCCGCAGGTCTCCAGCACGCGCCGGGACGCGGGGTTGACCGTGCGGGCGGACGCGGCGAGTTCCGTCCCGCCGGTATAGGCGAAGAAGGCGTGGCACAGGGCCGTGACGGCCTCGGCCATCAGGCCGCTGCCCCAGTAGGGCTGCCCGAGCCAGTAGCCGAGCTCCGGGGCCGCGTCGGTCCGCTCCTCGATGCTGATGACACCGATGAGGCTGCCCGGCGCCGCCCGAGGCGCGAGGGCGAGCGTGAGCGCCGACCCGGCGGCGTTCTGCGAGCGCGCCTGCAGCAGGAACGCGTCCACCGCCGGGGCCGGGAGCGGGTGCGGCACACGCGCCAGCATCGCGGCCACAGACGGGTCGCCGGCCAGCTTCAGGATCGCGTCCCTGTCTTTGGCTGTCGGCCAGCGCAGCCACAGCCGCCGTGTCTCGATCCGGAAAACGTCATCGCGGGTCAGATCGGGGAACATCGTGCCCTCGCAGGGCGGCGTTCCCGGCTCCGGGCCACCGCCTCAAGACGACGAAGGGGAGGATGGCGTCCCATCCTCCCCGGTGTTCCGTTCGACCTGGCCCGTCAGGGGCTCGGCAACGACGTCTCCGGTCCGGTGTGGGACACCGGGCGGGACGCCAGCTTCGCCACTCAGGGCGCCCGCCTCTTATTCCGCGGCCTCGGCCAGCGGGGTAACACCTACGAAGGCGCGCCCGCGGCGCGTCTCGAAGCGGACATGGCCCGGTACCAGCGCGAAGATCGTGTGGTCCTTGCCCATGCCGACATTGGCGCCGGGATGCCATTTGGTGCCGCGCTGACGCACGATGATGTTGCCCGGAATCACGGCCTCCGAGCCGAACTTCTTGACGCCGAGGCGCCGGCCTTCCGAGTCGCGACCGTTGCGGGACGAGCCGCCAGCCTTCTTGTGTGCCATGGGATGAGCTCCGAATTCTGAGTGGCTTGGATGCGGTCGCGGATCGATCCCTCTCAGGGGACCGTACGCGCCCAGCGTCTGGCGTGCGTCAGGCCGAAATGCCGGTGATGCGCACGACCGTGTGGTCCTGGCGATGGCCGCGCTTGCGGCGGGAGTTCTGCCGGCGGCGCTTCTTGAAGGCGATGACCTTCTTGTCGCGGCCGTGGCGCACGATCTCGCCCGTGACGCTGATGCCCGACAGGGTCGGGGCGCCGACCTGGGTCGCGCCCGCGCCGTCGGCGAACAGGAGGACCTCGCCGAAGGTCACGGCCTCGCCGGCCTCGCCTGCCAGGGAGGCGATCGTGATGGTGTCGTTGGCGGCGACGCGGTACTGCTTACCGCCCGTCTTGATGACTGCGAACATCGTTCTCTCGTGTTCTCGAACGGCCTCCGGGACGGCTGCCCCTGGACCGGCTTCTTGTTTGAAGTCATTGCGCGGGCGTTCGGCCCGGACAACGCGAAACGCGCGGACCCCAGCAGAGGCCGCGCGCCGTGCGAGGTCAGTACGGGCGCAGCGGCGCCGTGTCAATCCGCTGCGGCCTGCCGGGCGGTGTCAGCGGATCGGCGCGCCGTTCGCCAGGATGCCCTTCGCGACGCTTCCCTCAGGGCCGAAGGCGGCGAGCGCCTGCGCGCACCAGGTGTCCCGGCCGTCGGCGGCGAGCTGCTGGCGCACCTGCGTGGCGCGGGTCCGCAGCTTCTCCTCCAGCATCGCCTCTTGCCCGGCATTGACCCGGGCCGCGAGGCGGAGCGTCGTCAGCTGCCCGGCCCGGACCTGCACGCCCGGACAGGCCTGCTCGGCGATGATGGTCGTGGCCGCCGCCGACGCGTAATTGTCGAGGGGCGAGGGCGCCGCCGGCACCTGCGCGGCGGCCGTCCCCGCGAGACACAGCGTCAGGGCAAGAGTGGGGACACCGACACGCCGCACGGCTCTGGCCTCCAGGGTGAGCATCGATCGGCGCGGTGGCGCGCCCCGCTCGGGACAATGTCGGGCGTCGCCCGTGAGGAACGAGGACCTGTGAGGTCCGCCCCTCGCCGCGGCGCCGCGACGGCGGCTGACTACACCCCCGGCGCCGGGGCGTCACCCGCCGCCCCGGCTCGCATCCGCGGTCCGGCACCGCCGCGGACGCCGCGGGACGCCGGCGCCCCCGGCATCGCCACGCGGGAGAATTCGCGGCCGGCCGGCGGACCGGCCGTCAGGGCGCGGCCTTGAACTCGCCCTCGATGCGCAGGCTGACCTCGTCGCCGAGCTGCGGCAGGTAGGCGTTGATGCCGAAATCCGAGCGCTTGACGACGGCGCGCCCGTCGAAGCCCACCGTGTAGCGCTGATCCACCGGATGGATGCCGGCCTGGTTGAAGGTGGCATCGATCGCGAACGGCCGGACCGTCCCGCGCAGGTTGAGGTCGCCGGTGATCCGCGCGGTCGTCGGACTGGTGGGCTCGACCTTGGTGGCGGTGAAGGTGGCGGTCGGGAACTTGGCCGTGTCGAAGAAGTCCGGGGCCGCGAGGTGCTCGTTCAGCCGCGCGCTGCCGGTGATGACGCCGCCGAGCGGCACGGTCACCTCGAGGCGGCTCTTCTCCGGCGCCTTCGGGTCGAGCTGGAGCGTGCCGCTGAGTCCGGTGAACTGGCCGTAATAGGTCGAGTAGCCGAGATGCGAGACCGACCACGTGACCTTGCCGTGATCCGGATCGAGGACGTAGCTGCCGGGCCGGACCTGGGTCGGATCCGCGCTCGGGGCGACCGGTGCGGGCGGGGCCGCCGGGTTGTCCGCCGCCCGGGCCGGGCCGGCGCAGAGCAGGCCGATCAGGACAAGAAGTGGCGCGCGCATGTCATCCCCCCGTGACCGGCCAAGCTCGGCCGGCGCGGGCCCGTGATTTCATGATCTCCCTGCGCGCTCAAGCACGTCTGGCGGAGGCCGCCGCGGTTCTGTAGGCAACCCGGGACAGCGGCAGGCGTGGCATGATCGGCAAGCTCAAGGGCGTCGTGGACTCGTTCGGCGAGGATTTCGTGATCCTCGACGTGTCTGGAGTCGGCTACATCGTGCACTGCTCGGCGCGGACCCTGCAGCGCATGCCCAAGGTCGGCGAGCCCGCAGAGCTGTCGATCGAGACCCACGTCCGCGAGGACATGATCCGCCTCTACGGCTTCCGCTCGGACGCCGAGCGGGAGTGGTTCCGCCTGCTCCAGACCGTCCAGGGCGTCGGCGCCCGGGTGGCGCTCGGCGTGCTCTCGGTGCTCGAGCCCGAGGCGCTGGCGAGCGCCATCGCCACCGGCGACAAGGGTTCGATCAGCCGGGCCCCGGGGGTCGGGCCGCGCCTCGCCGCCCGGCTCGCCGCCGAGCTCAAGGACAAGGCCCCGGCCTTCGCGCCCGTCGACCCGGCGCTGGTCGCCCTCGCGGGCGCCGTCGAGGAGGGCGCCGCCCCGCAGCCGGTGACGGACGCCGTCTCGGCCCTGGTCAATCTCGGCTACCCGCAGGTCCAGGCCGCCGCCGCCATCGCGGCCGCGCTGAAGGGCGCGGGGGAGGGCGCCGAGGCCAAGGTGCTCATCCGGCTCGGCCTGCGCGAGCTCGCCCGCTAAAGGCCCGCCTGACAGTTGGGGCACACTTAGATCGCACGCCCTTGACCCGCGCGACCCGCGGTGCCATGTCGACCGCGGTCAATAAGGTATTGAAAAGCCAGCTACTTTTCAACTCTTCTAAACTGGCGCGGGTGCTCCGGACGGTCGTCGACGACCGCGGCGGGCACGGGGATGACGGGATTTGCGGCGCGCATGATCGTCTGTTCTTGTAACGTCATATCGGACGGCGCGGTCCGCGGCTGCCTGGCGCCCGGACCCGGCTGCCCGCGCACGCCCGCGCAGGTCTATGCCTGCCTCGGCTGCAGCCCGAAATGCGGGCGCTGCGCCCGCACGATCCGGGCGATCATGCAGAACGCGTTGGGCGAGGCCGCGGCGGCGGAGAGCAGCCATGCTTGCACGACGGCTTGCGCCAGCGCGTGTAGTTTGGTGAAGTTCCAAACTGCGGATGAGGGAGTCGCGGCCTGATGCTTCTACCCCCCGCCTGAGAGCACGGTAAGGAGTACGGGGGCATGAAGGGCGACACCAAGGTCATCGAGTATCTGAATCGCGGCCTGCGCAGCGAGCTGACCGCCGTCAGCCAGTACTGGCTGCATTTCCGCATGCTCAATGACTGGGGCTACGTCGAGCTGGCGAAGTTCTGGCGCAAGGAATCGATCGAGGAGATGAACCACGCCGATCGGTTCATCGACCGGATCCTGTTCCTCGACGGGTTCCCGAACCTGCAGGAACTCGACCCGCTGCGGATCGGCCAGAATGTCCAGGAGATCCTGGAATCCGATCTCGCCGCCGAGAACGAGGCCCGCAGCCTCTACCTCGAGGCCGCGAAGTACTGCGACTCGATCAACGACCGCGTGTCCAAGCGCCTCTTCGAGGATCTGGCCGAGGACGAGGAGGGTCACATCGACTTCCTCGAGACCCAGCTGGAGCTGATCAAGCAGATCGGCCTGCCGCTCTACGCGCAGAAGCATATCGGCGGGCTCGAGCAGATCGCCCCCGAGAAGGAGTGAGAGCGACCGGGCTCCCGCCGCCCGCGCGGCGGAGCGGGCGCCCGGACAGCGTGGCGGGCAGGGGCGGGGCCGGCGCGCTCCTGTTCCCGCCTGCGTGTGACGGCTAGCTGGGGAACGGAATGCGGCTCGTGGTAGTCGGCGCCGACGGGCGCATGGGGCGGATGCTGATCCGCGCGGTGGCGCAGGCCGAGGGCTGCACGCTCTCAGCGGCGATCGAGCGCGACGGCTCGCCGGCGCTCGGCCAGGACGCGGGCGTGCTCGCCGGCCTGCCGCCCCTCGACGTGCCCGTCACCGACGACGCTCTCACGGCCTTCGCGGCTGCCGACGGCGTCCTCGACTTCACCGCGCCGGCCGCCACGGTGGCCTTCGCCGAGCTCGCCGCCCAGGCGCGCATCGTGCACGTCGTCGGCACGACCGGTCTGTCGGAGGAGGACTTCGCCAAGCTGAAGGCGGCCTCCTACCACGCCCGCATCGTGCAGTCCGGCAACATGTCGCTCGGCATCAACCTGATGGCTGCCCTGGTCCGCCGGGTGGCCAAGGCCCTGGGCGACGAGTTCGACATCGAGATCGCCGAGATGCACCACCGCATGAAGGTGGATGCCCCCTCCGGCACCGCGCTGATGCTGGGCGAGGCCGCCGCCGAGGGCCGCGGCGTCGACCTGAAGGCGGTCCGGGTCTCGACCCGGGACGGGCATACCGGTGCCCGCCGGCCGGGCGACATCGGCTTCGCTACCCTGCGGGGCGGCAGCGTCGTGGGCGATCACAGCGTGATCTTCGCCGGCACCGGCGAGAGCCTGACGATCAGCCACCACGCCGCCGACCGGGGCCTGTTCGCCACGGGCGCCGTCAAGGCCGCGCTCTGGGCCCATCCCAAGCCGCCGGGGCTCTACACCATGACCGACGTGCTCGACCTGTGACCGGCGGCGAGACGGCGATGGAGCGGCTCCTCGTCCTCGTCCGGCACGGCCAGAGCGAGTGGAACCTCCGGAACCTGTTCACGGGCTGGCGCGACCCGGACCTGACCGAGCGCGGCGTCGCCGAGGCGCGGGCCGCCGGCCGTGGTCTGAAGCGGGACGGCTACGGCTTCGACGTGGCCTTCACCTCCGCACTGATCCGGGCGCAGCGCACCTGCGCGCTGGTGCTGGAGGAGATGGGCCTCTCCGAGATCCCGATCCTGCGCGAGCGCGCCCTGAACGAGCGCGATTACGGCGACCTTTCCGGCCTCAACAAGGACGAGGCCCGCGCCCGCTGGGGCGACGCGCAGGTCCACGCCTGGCGCCGGGGCTACGACGTGCGGCCGCCCGGCGGCGAGAGCTTGAAGGACACGGCCGCGCGGGTGCTGCCCTGCTACGTGGCGACGATCCTCCCGCGCGTGATGGCCGGCCAGCGGGTCCTCGTGGCGGCCCACGGCAACTCGCTGCGCGCCCTCGTCATGGTCCTCGACGGCCTGACCGAGGCGCAGGTGCCGGACCTCCAGATCCGGACCGGCGTGCCGCTGGTCTACCGCCTGAACGCCGACACCACGGTCGCGTCGAAGACCGTGCTGGACCAGGACGTCGACGCGGGCCGCTGAGTGGCGACGGAACTCGCTCCGGGCCTGATGCACCACCCCGGCTTCCTCGACGCGACGGCCCGTGCGCGGCTCGCCTCCGAGATCGCCGCGATCCTCGCCGAGGCACCGCCCGTCACGCCGCGCATGCCCCGCACCGGAAAGCCATTCTCGGTCCGGATGTCCAATGCCGGCCCGCTCGGCTGGGTCTCGGACGTCGCGGGCTACCGCTACCAGCCGGACCATCCCGAGACCGGGCGGCCATGGCCGGCCCTGCCGCCGACCGCCCGCGCGGCGTGGGCGGCGCTCGCGGCCTACCCGGCACCGCCGGAAGCCTGCCTCATCAACCTCTACGCCCCGGGCACCCGCATGGGCCTCCACCAGGATCGCGACGAGGCGGATCTCGCGGCGCCGGTCGTGTCGCTGTCCCTCGGCGCGGCGGCCCTGTTCCGGTACGGCGGCTTGAGCCGGTCGGGCCCGACCCGCTCGATCCGCCTGCAGGCCGGCGACGCGCTGGTGATGGGCGGCGCGTCGCGGCTGGTCTTCCACGGCATCGACCGGCTCTACGCGGACGGCGACCTGCTGGCTGCGGCGGACGGCCCCGCGTTCCTGCCGCCGGGCGGCCGCTGCAATCTCACCCTGCGGCGCGTCACGGTGCCGGGCCCGGCATGACGCGCGAGCGAGACCCGGACGCGGAGCCGTCCGTAACGCCGGTCCCGATCCCGCGCGCGCGCGACAGTGCGGCGGCGCAGTGGCCGGCGCTCGCCGGCTTCGTCGCGGCCGAGGGCCGCCTCCAGGAGGCGGCGCTTGCGCGCGGCCGCGCCGCGGCCGGGCTCTACGAATTCGTCCGATTCGGGCTCAAGCAGGGCTGGGCCTGCCTGTTCGGGGGCCTGCTTCTGGCGCTGATGCTCGGCACGCGCCTCGTCTGGCCGGCCCACGCGCCGATCGCCCGCTACGACGCGCTGTTCCTCGCCGCCCTCTTGCTCCAGGTCGCGATGCTGCGGCTGCGGATGGAGACGTGGTCGGAGGCCCGTGTGATCCTGGTCTTCCACGTCATCGGCACGGCGATGGAGATCCACAAGACCGCGATCGGCAGCTGGGTCTACCCGGAGGCGAACCTGTTTCGGCTCGGCGGCGTCCCGCTGTTCACGGGCTTCATGTACGCGGCCGTCGGCAGCTATCTTGCCCGCGTCTGGCGCCTGTTCGATTTCCGTTTCACCCGGCACCCGAGCCTGCGCCTGCTCGCGGTCCTGTCAGTGGCGATCTACGTCAACTTCCTCATCGATCACCGCGGCATCGACCTGCGCGCCGGCCTCATCGCGGTCGCGTTCGCGGCCTTCGCCCCCGCGACCGTGTACTTCAAGGTCTGGCGGGAACACCGCACCATGCCGCTGCTGCTCGGCCTGCTGCTCGTCGCGCTGTTCATCTGGTTCGCCGAGAATCTCGGCACGCTCTCCGGCACGTGGCTCTACCCGAGTCAGCGGCAGCACTGGTCGGTCGTCCCGGTGGCCAAGCTCTCGTCCTGGTTCCTGCTGATGATCGTGTCCTACACCCTGGTCGCCCGGGCGAACGGCATCGCGACCTGGCCGATCGCGCCGACGGCGCCGGCGCGGCGGACTCTGCCGCTGGCGCGGGCGACCCATCTCGGCCTCGCGGCCGCGGTGATCGCCCTGGGATTGCTGCTGCGCGTGCCGCCCTGGCGCCTGCCGCTCGCGATCCACCATTACGGTGGCGGCCTCCTGTGGGGGGCGATGCTGTTCCTTCTGGTCGCGGCCCTGCGACCCGGCAGCTGGGGCCTGCGCACCTGCCTGATCGCCGCCTTCGCGGCCGCCGCGCTCATCGAGACCAGCCGGCTCGTCCATACGCCGGCCCTGGACGCCTTCCGGACGCCCCTGCCGGGTCAGCTCCTCCTCGGCTCCATCTTCTCGCCGTGGAATCTCCTCGCCTACGGCGTCGGAATCGCCGCCGCCGCCGCGCTCGCGCTTTCCCTTCATCGTGAACGCAGGCGCGCCGCGTTGCCGGCTTGACAGAACAGGTCGCCCGGCAGACCCATCGGGTGCGGACTAACCCAAAGTTGGGTCCACCAGGAGAACCGGTTTTCGATGCGGATGCGCAACCTGACGCTGCGTCTCGGACGGGTTCTGTGCGCAGCCGCGCTCGCGGCCAGCCTCGGCTCGGCCGCCCGGGCCGGCGATCCCGTCTATCCCGCGGGCTCGCGCTTCGGCTTCGACCCGCCCGCCGACATGTCGCTGTCGCGGCGCTTCTCGGGCTTCGAGCGGAAGGAGGGCGGCGCGACCGTGTCGGTCGTCGAACTGCCCGCGAACGCCTTCGCGGAGCTCGTCAGCGGCTTCACCGACGCCAACCTCCTCAGCCAGGGCTTCGCGGTCGAGAAGCGCGAGGAGGTCAAGATCGGCGACAACGAGGGCATGCTCTACACCGGTGAGCAGCCCGCCGATCCCGGCTCGTCCGCGCCGGCGATCCGGAAGTGGATCCTCGTCGTCGGCACGCCGACCGTGACCGGGCTGATCATCGCCCAGGCACTGCCCGACGCCGAGACCGAGGCCTCGATGCGCAAGATGGTGACCGGCGTCACGCTCCGGCCGGCCCTCTCGCTGACCCAGCAGGTCGACGCGCTGCCTTTCCGCATCGCCGACATGGCGGGCTTCCGGCCGGTGCGAGTGATGGCCGGCAACTCGGTCCTCCTCACCAGCGGGCCCAAGGACCAGATGCAGAATCTGGAGCAGCCGATCCTGGTCTTGGCGCAGGCGGTGCAGCAGCCGCCCGGGGCCGAGCAGCGCGACGGCTTCGCCCGCGCCGCCCTGGCGTCCAATCAGACCCTCAAGGACTTCGTCATCGAGCGGGCGCAGAGCTACCGCTCGAACGGTGTCGACTGGCACGAGATCGTGGCCCGCGCCCTCGACCAGCCGACCAATCAGCCGGTGGTGGTGATGCAGACCATCCGGTTCGCACCGGACGGCTACATCCGCGCCCTCGGCGTCGTGCGGCAGGATCAGCGCGACGGCGTCCTCGCCAAGTTCCGGCAAGTGGTGGACAGCGTGCAGGTCAAGTAGCGCGTCACCAGACGACGGCCTGCCCGTCGCGGCGCGGGTCGCTCGCGGCCACGTAGCCCTCGACGGCGGGATCGCCCATCCGCCAGATGAACTGGCCGGCGCCGAAATCCTGGTAGCTGTCCTCGATCACCTCGAGTTGGTGGCCGAGGGCCTTCAGGCGCTCTAGCGTCGCGCCCGGCATCGCCGCCTCGACGTTGATGTCGAGGCCCTCGTTCACCCGCCAGCGCGGCGCGTCGCAGGCCGCCTGCGGGTTCTGGCCGTGGTCGATCATCCGCACCAGCGTCTGGACGTGCCCCTGCGGCTGCATGTTGCCGCCCATCACGCCGAAGCTCATCACCGGCGCACCGTCCTTCGTGAGGAAGCCTGGGATGATGGTGTGGAACGGCCGCTTGCCGGGCGCCACCACGTTCGGGCTCTCCGCATCGAGCACGAAGCCGTAGCCGCGGTTCTGCAGGGAGATGCCCCAGCCCGGGACGACGACGCCCGAGCCGAAGCCCATGAAGTTCGACTGGATGAAGCTCACCATCATGCCGGACTCGTCGGCGGCGGTGAGGTAGATCGTGCCGCCCGCGGGCGGCTTGCCCGGCCCGAAGACCTGGGCGCGATTCCGGTCGATCAGCTTGGCGCGCTCCGCGAGGTAGGCGGGGTCGAGCATGGCCTCCGGCGTCACCTCCATCCCGCGCGGGTCGGCGACGTACCGGTAGGTGTCGCTGAAGGCGAGCTTCATCGCCTCGATCTGCAGGTGCTGCGACTCCGGCCCGTCGACCGGCAGGCCGCCGAGGTCGAACTGCTCCAGGAGGCCCAGCGCGATCTGCGCCGCGATGCCCTGGCCGTTCGGCGGGATCTCGTGCAGCGTGTAGCCGTGGTAATCCTTCGCGGTCGGCGTGACCCATTCGGGGCGGAACGCCGCGAGGTCGGCGGCGGTCATCGCGCCGTTGTTGGCCCGCGCGTGCGCGGCGATCGCCTCGGCGATCTCGCCCCGGTAGAAGGCCTCGCCCTTGGTCTCGCCGATCAGCCGCAGGGTCTTCTCGGCGCCGGGAAAGGTCACCAGCTCGCCGACATCCGGTGCCCGGCCCCGCGGCAGGAAGAACTCCGAGAAGCCCGGCTGGCGGGTGATCGCCTCGATCCGGGCCGCGGCCGCCCATTTCTGCTGGACCACGACCGGGGCGAGGTAGCCGCGCTCGGCGATGCGGATCGCGGGCTGCATCAGGTCGGCGAAGGGGAGCCGGCCGAAGCGCTCGCTCAGCGCCGCCCAGGCGGCGACCGCGCCCGGCACGGTGACCGAGTCCCAGCCGCGCATCGGCGGCCGCTCGGCGGCGCCGTACTTATTCAGGAAGTAGTCCCGGCTCCAGGCGGCCGGAGCCCCGCCCGAAGCGTTGAGGCCGTGCAACGCCTTCCCGTCCCACAGGATGCAGAAGGCATCGGAGCCGAGACCGTTGCTGCACGGCTCGGTGACGGTCTTGGCGGCCGCCGTGGCGATCGCCGCGTCGACGGCGTTGCCGCCGGCCTGGAGCATCTGAATGCCGGCCTGCGCTGCCAGCGCGTGCGAGGTCGCCACGCAGTTGCGCCCGAACATCGGCATCCGCAGCGACGGATACCCGGTCACCCAGTCGAACGGCTTCATCGCTCAGTTCCCGGCCTCGGCAGCCCACGCGCTCCCGCGGCACTTGGCATACAGGATATCCAGCCCCGGTGAAGGCGTGGGCCGGCATGGCCCGCCAACGAAAAACGCGGGCCCGAGGACCCGCGCTTCGCGAACGTTATGTTGTCTGGTCGGGCCGCTCAGTAGGGGCGGCCGTAGAGCGGCGAGGTCGGATCCAGCCGGTCGACGAAGGAGAGGTCGACGTTGCGGATCGCCGAGGAGCGGGCGCCGATGAACGGTCCGTTGGTGATCGGGTCCGGAAGGATGCCGCGGCCGAAGCGGTCGGTCGGGCCGTAGGGCGGGGTCAGCTGGTTCGACGCCGCGATCAGGTAGGGGTTCAGGGCCGGGTTACGCGAGCCGCCGGCGCCAGGAACGTTCGAGGTCAGCGGCACGTTGCCGGCGTCGAGCCAGCTGCGCGGACGCACGCGGATCGGCAGGGGCCGGCTGACCCGGTAGATCGGGCCGGTGATGTAGCCATCCTGAGCCTGGGCGGGCGCGGAGGCCAGAGCGCCGAGGCCGGTGGCGGCGACGACGCCGAGAAGGGCGATCTTGAGCGAGCGCATGGCCAACCTTGTCCTTGAGTGCCATCAGTATGGCGACCGAAGCTTAACAGTTCGCCGCCTTTGACGATAAGACGCTTGGGCGAGGCTGTTGTTCCGCCCTTATGGCTGAGCTTGTGCGTTTTGCCACACTCCGGCCTCATTTTTTATTTTGCGGCCGCCGGATTAGCGATCCGGCCCTCCCGGGCGGCTCTGTCCCGGACGATGCCGGGCACGCGCCCGCCGGATCGGGCGCGACCGAGAAGGCCGCCGTCGTGGCGGCATCGGCGAGGTCGACGAGGCTCAGCGCGTCGAGCATGCAGCCGAGGGCCTGCGGCTCCGGCGGGCGCGCGAGGGGCGCGCAGAGCCATCCGTCGAGCTGGAACGCCGTGTCGCGGGTGACGAAGCCGGTGCAGGTCCGCTGCGCGGGGCCCGCGAAGGTCACCTCCAGGGTCTCGACCGCACCGAACTTGGTGCGGATCTGGTCGCGGGCGCCGGTCCGGGCCACGGCCAGGGCCGGCCGGTCGAGGGCCGGACCGCTCGCGGCGCGCCGGGCCATGAGGACGAAGAGCGTCGGCGGTGCGCCGGACCGAGGCCCGCGAGTGAGCTGGACCCGCAGTGCCGGCGCCTCGATCGCCGCGACGTCGCCGCGGATCAGGGTGTCCTCGCGCAGCCCGGTCCGCGGATCGACGCGGGCGGACACACGCACCGGATCGAGCCCCGGCTCCGCGAGGCCGAACTGGGCGACCGAGGCCGCGGGCGGCGCCGGCAAGGCCTGCACGGAGGGGACGAAGGCGGTCTCCGCGGCGACCGGCGCGGCGGGCGCGACCCCCGGGGTCTCAGCGGTCCAGCGGGGGAGGGCCCACAGCAGCGCGATCGCCGCGGATGCCAGGACGATGCGCACGCCCAGAGAGCCCGGAGAGCCCGGGGTGTCCGGCCCGCGCGTGGCCCGGCCGCCCGGCACGCCGAGCCCGATCCGATCGACGAGGTGCGCTGTTCCGGTCAGGGGCGTGCTCCGTGGCGGCGGGAGGCCGCGGGGATGGGCGGTCAGGGTCGCGCCGAAGGATTGAATTCCCTCTCCCGGCTGGAGGCCGTCACCGGGTTTCCGGAGGCAGGGTGAATCGAGTGTTGCGCTGTCGGCGGCCTTGACAGCGCGCGCCCTTGCGCGCCTTGCTCGACCCGGCCGTCGCCCCCACCTCTGCGGAGGACGGGGTCTGCGGCCGCGCCCGTTTGGCGGGCGCATCCGGCACGAACGATCCTTCGGCCGATTGTACTGGCACAGGCGCGGCACCCGGATCGGTCGGGGTTTTCCGCGCGGAGACGAGAGATGGGTTACAAGGTCGCCGTCGTCGGCGCCACGGGCAACGTGGGCCGCGAGATGCTCGATATCCTGGCCGAGCGGGCGTTCCCCGCCGACGAGGTCGTGGCGCTGGCCTCGCGCCGCAGCCAGGGTCAGGAAGTCTCCTACGGCGACAAGACGCTCAAGGTCAAAACGCTGGACACGTACGACTTCTCCGACACCGACATCTGCCTGATGTCGGCCGGCGGCGAGGCGTCGAAGGAGTGGTCGCCCCGCATCGGCCAGCAGGGCTGCGTGGTCATCGATAACTCGTCGGCGTTCCGCTACGACGCCGACGTGCCGCTGATCGTGCCCGAGGTGAACGCCGACGCGGTCGTGGGCTTCACCAAGCGCAACATCATCGCCAACCCGAACTGCTCGACCGCGCAGCTGGTCGTCGCGCTCAAGCCCCTCCACGAGGCGGCCACGATCAAGCGCGTCGTCGTGTCGACCTACCAGTCGGTCTCCGGCGCCGGCAAGGAGGCGATGGACGAGCTCTTCAACCAGACCCGCGCCGTGTTCACCGCCGGCGAGATCAAGCAGGGCGGCAAGTTCACCAAGCGCATTGCCTTCAACGTCATCCCCCACATCGACGTGTTCATGGAGGATGGCTACACGAAGGAAGAGTGGAAGATGGTCGCCGAGACCAAAAAGATGCTCGACCCGAAGATCAAGCTGACGGCGACCGCCGTCCGCGTTCCGGTCTTCATCGGTCACGCGGAATCGGTGAACATCGAGTTCGAGCAGCCGCTCTCGGCCGAGAAGGCTACCGAGATCCTGCGCGCCGCCCCCGGCGTGCTGGTGATCGATAAGCGCGAGAACGGCGGCTACATGACCCCCCACGAGGCGGCTGGCGAGGATGCGACCTACATCTCGCGCATCCGCGAGGACGCGACGGTGGAGAACGGCCTGAACTTCTGGTGCGTCTCGGACAACCTCCGCAAGGGCGCGGCCCTCAACGCGGTGCAGATCGCCGAGGTGCTGGTCAACCGCAAGCTGCTGAACCGGGCCAAGCGCGCGGCCTGAGACCGGTCCCTCTCCCGGCGGGAGGGGGATCCTTCGGACGGATCCTCGGGACACGATCCTTGGGATCCGTCACGCGTCTGTCAGTGTCGGGGCTCATGCCGTGGATCGGGTGACGCGCGCTTCCGTCCGCGACGTGAATGCGCGGTGTGCTCGACCAGCAGTCTGCACGGCAGCCCCTCGAGCGTCGCGACCTAGCCGATCATCGACGACCCGAGGCGGGGCGGGGCGCGGTTCACCGACACCCACTCGCTGTCCCCGGCCGTCACCGCGTCGGACACCATCGCGCCGGTGAGCGGCCGGATGGTGGTCGAGGCCGGCCACGTCGGGACACGATCGACATTGCCGTGCAGGTTCCGGCTACCGCTGCGGTGCGGTCCTGTCGGAAGCGGGGCTGCAGATCGGGTGGCCGCTTCGCCGCCCGGTCCGGCTACGCCATGCCGAGGGCCTGCATGTAGAGCTCGAGGATCGCCTCCTGCTCCTGGCGCTCGCTGTGGTCCTGCTTGCGGATGCGCAGGATCGTGCGGACCGCCTTCGCGTCGAAGCCCCGGCCCTTGAGCTCGGCGAACACCTCCTTGATGTCGCCCATGATGCCGGCCTTCTCCTCCTCGAGACGCTCCAGGCGCTCGATGAACTGCTTCAGCTCGTCCGCGGCCACGCCCTCGGCCGACGAGACGTCGCCGCCGGGCCGCTGCGCGGCAGTGGGCATCGAATGGGCGTTCATGGGGCTCTCCCGAATGCACGGCGCGGTTGCGCCCTGGACCCGTGGTTAACGGGCCGGCCTTACCGGAAGCTTAGCCGATTCGCCGCGACGCGGGCGCAGCCTCAGTGGTCCTTGGGCTGCGCGGCCGCGAAGCCGGCCTGCTGCTCCGGACTCGCCTCTGTCTGGAAGCGCGCCTTCCACTCGGCGTAGGGCATCCCGTAGACCGCCTCGCGGCTCTCGTCCTTGGTCAGGGCCACGCCCGCGCCGTCGGCGGCGTCCTTGAGCCAGTTCGACAGGCAGTTCCGGCAGAAGCCCGCCAGATTCATCAGGTCGATGTTCTGCACGTCCGGCCGCTCGCGCAGATGCGCGACGAGGCGGCGGAATACCGCGGCCTCAAGTTCCGTCTGGGTCCGGGGATCGATCTCGCTCATTCGTCGCAACTCTCTTCGGGTCTGGCGGGCCGCTCCCGATTTCGGGACCGGCCGGCCGGAGATCAAGCCGCGAGCAGCGGGCGCAGGATGCGGGCGAAGCGCGCGGCCCACTCGGCCTGACCGTCGGCGCCGGCGATCAGGTCCTGCCGGATCTCGACGAGGGCGTTCGCGAGGCCGCGGGCGGTGGCGTGGCGGTCGATCGTGTCGCCCGGCAGGCCGCCGCCGTAGGGCTGGTTGTCGCCGACGGTGAGCCCGGCCGGATCGGCCTCCAGCGCGCGGATGAGCGGGCGGGCGAAGCGCTCGTCCCGGTCGTACAGGATGCCGACCTGCCAGGGCCGCGCGATCCCGCGCCAGTAGGGCGTGAAGCTGTGCATGGTCAGGAGCACCGGCGGCCGGCCGGCTGACTGGGCGGCGGCGATCGCGTCGTCGATGGCCGCGTCGAACGGCGCGTAGAAGCGGGCGATCCGGGCCTGCTTCCCGGCCTCGTCGATCCGGGCGTTGCCCGGCACGACGGCACCGTCGGACAGGCGCATCACCAGGGTCGGATCGGCGCGCCCGCGGTTCGGGTCGATGATGAGGCGGGAGAAGTTCGTCAGGATCGCCGGGGCGCCGAGCTGCGCCGCGAGGCTGCGCGTTACCGCCGCCGCGCCGATGTCGTAGGCGATGTGCCGGGCATATTCCGACGCGGGCACGCCGAGCGCGATGTCCGGCGGGACGAAGTTCGAGGCGTGATCGCAGGCGATGACGAGGCCGCAGGCGGGATCGCCGGGAATGATCTCGCAGGGATGCGCGGGCGCGACGGCCGTTTCTGTCTCCGGACGGGTCACGGGGCTCCGAGGTCTTGCGAGAGGTCTTCAGATCTGTGCGAGGGCGCCGATGGCGCTTGCCGTCGCGCGGCCGCTCGGGCAGATCACCTATCAAGGATCGTGCGCTCACGGCAAGAAACGGGCCCGCCGCCCTGGGAAGAAACGGGCGGGGATCGCGCGACACAATGGAGAGAGGAGCCCGTTCAACGCCATGACCGAGACCGTTCCGCCCGTCGCCGACGCGGCCACCCGGGACCAGCGCGCGCTTCTCGATTCGATCCTCACGGCCGCGATCCGCGCCGCCCACCCGGATCTCTGCCTGCCGCCGCACCTGCCGGAGCCGAGCCCGGGCCGTCTGATCATCCTGGCCGCCGGCAAGGCCGCCGGCAGCATGAGCGCCGTAGCGAGCCGCTTCTACCGCCAGAAGCACGGCCTCGGGGATGACCGGATCGTCGGCCTCGCGGTGGCGCGCCACGGCTACGGACAGGACGCGCCGGGCATCCACATGGTCGAGGCGGGCCACCCGGTCCCCGACGAGGCCGGCATCTCGGCGACCCGGGAGGCGCTGCGGCTCGCCACCGAGGCCGGCCCGGACGACGAGGTGCTGGTGCTGCTCTCGGGCGGCGGCTCGGCCAACTGGATCGCCCCGGCCGGCGACCTGACCCTCGTGGAGAAGCAGGCGATCACCCGGGCGATGCTCCGTTCCGGCGCGCCGATCGGCGAGATCAACACGGTGCGCAAGCACATCTCGCGGATCAAGGGCGGCCGCCTGGCGCTCGCGGCCCGCAACGCCCGGCGCGTCCTCACCCTGGCGATCTCCGACGTGCCCTTCGACGATCCGGCGGTGATCGCCTCCGGGCCGACCGTGCCCGATCCGTCGACCCTGGCCGATGCCCGGGCCATCTGCGAGAAGCGCGGCATTCCGCTGCCCGAGGAGGCGGTGCGCCTCCTGAACGACCCCAACAACGAGACGCCGAAGGCCGGCGATCCCGCCTTCGCCCGCGCCGAGTACCGCATCATCGCCCGGCCGATCGACGCCCTGAACGCCGCCGCCGAGGCGGCCCGCGCGGCCGGCTACGAGCCGATCCTGCTGGGCGCCGACCTGGAGGGCGAGGCCCGCGAGGTCGCGGCCGAGCACGCGGCCGAGGCCAAGCGCCACAAGGCGGCCGGCAAGCGCGTCGCGCTGATCTCCGGCGGCGAGCTCACCGTCACCATCCGCGGCGAGGGCCATGGCGGCCCGAACCAGGAATACGCCCTGGCGCTGGCGGTGGCGCTCGACGGCGAACCCGGCATCTTCGGCATCAGCGCCGACACCGACGGGACCGACGGCGGGCGGGGCCTCGCCACCGACCCGGCGGGCGGCCTCGTCGACCCCTCGACCCTCGAACGGGCCAGGGCCGCCGGCCTCGACCCGGCCGCGATGCTGGAGCAGAACGACTCCACCGCCTTCTTCGCGGCCCTCGGCGACCTCGTGAACCCCGGTCCGACCTGCACCAATGTCAACGACTGCCGCATCATCCTCGTCAACTAGGTCTCGCGTCTCGGCGGCTCAGCTCCTCCCGGCAGTCACGGTCCTCGGCCTCGCGCTCCTCGGCGCGAGTCCCGCCCGGGCGGACCTGCGCCTATGCAACCAGACCGCCAGCAAGGTCGGGATCTCGCTGGGTTACCGCGACCCGCAGGGGTGGGTGACGGAGGGCTGGTGGGATCTGGCGCCGAAAGCCTGCGAGACGCTGCTCAAGGGCGCGTTGGCGGCGCGGTTCTACTACGTCTTCGCGGTCGACTACACGCGCGGCGGCGAGTGGAGCGGCCGTTCGCTGATGTGCACCCGCGATTCGGAGTTCACGATTCGCGGGATCGAGGATTGTCTCGCCCGCGGCTACGACCGGAACGGCTTCTTCGAAGTCGACACCGGCGAGCAGAAGAGCTGGACCATCCAGCTCACGGATCCGAACCGGGCAGACGCGCCGGCGAAACCGTAATGTGACGACGGCGGCCGTGATTGCGGCCTTGACGCTGTCCGGCTGGGGATGCTCACAGCCGATCGGCGCTCCCTGAGCCAGATCTTCTAACCGCCGGCGCTCGACGCTGCGCGGCAACGAGAACACGGAGGAAATACGCTTGAAACGGTCACGCCGCACGAAGATCGTCGCCACCCTCGGTCCGGCCTCCGATTCGCCGGAGATGATCGAACGGCTGTTCCGCGCGGGCGTCGACGTATTCCGGCTCAACATGAGCCACCTGCCGCGCGAGAAGCTGCCCGAGAAGGTCGAGGCGATCCGCACCATCGAGCGCGAGGCGAAGCGGCCGATCGGCATTCTGGTCGACCTGCAGGGGCCGAAGCTGCGGCTCGGCACCTTCGCGGAGGGCGCCGCGATGATCGAGGCCGGGGGCACCTTCGTGCTCGACGGCGACCCGACGCCCGGCGACGCCGCACGCTGCCACCTGCCGCATCCCGAGATCCTGGAGGCGCTGGAGCCGGGCCACGCCATCCTGGTCGACGATGGCAAGCTGCGGCTGACCGTGCTCGAGACGGCGCACAATCGCGCCGTGACCCGCGTCGAGGTCGGTGGCCGGATCTCGAACCGGAAGGGCGTGTCCCTGCCGCACACCGTGATCCCGGTGCCGGCGATGACCGACAAGGACCGGGCCGACCTCGATGCCGGTCTGAACGCCGGTGCCGACTGGATCGCCGTGTCGTTCGTCCAGCGCCCCGAGGACGTGGCCGAGGTGAAGAAGGTCTGCGCCGGCCGCGCCCTGGTGATGGCCAAGATCGAGAAGCCGCAGGCGCTGGCGCGCCTCGACGAGATCATCGAGATCTCCGACGGGCTGATGGTCGCCCGCGGTGACCTCGGTGTCGAGATGCCCCTGGAGCAGGTGCCGGGCGTGCAGAAGCGCATCACCCGCGGCGCCCGGCGCTACGGCAAGCCGGTGGTCGTGGCGACCCAGATGCTCGAGTCGATGATCACCGCGCCTGTGCCGACCCGCGCCGAGGTCTCCGACGTCGCCACAGCGGTCTACGAGGGGGCGGACGCCGTGATGCTCTCCGCGGAGAGCGCCTCGGGCGCCCACCCGATCGGGGCCGTGGAGACCATGAACCGCATCGCCGAGCAGGTGGAGCGGGACGCGATCTACTGGTCGATCATCCGGGCGCAGAGCGCGACCCCGGACGAGACGGCGGCCGACGCCATCGCGGCGGCGGCGCACCAGATGGTCGACGCGCTGAGCCTCGACGCGATCATGGCCTGGACCAATTCCGGTTCCACGGCCCTGCGCCTGTCGCGCGAGCGCCCGAACGCCACCGTGATCGCCCTCACGCCCCGGCGCGAGACGGCGCGGCGCCTCGCCCTGGCCTGGGGCACGCACCCGATCGTCACCAAGGACGCCAGCGACGTGGACGACATGTCGTTCCGGGCCGCCAAGTTCGCCGTGCGCGAGAAGTTCGCCGCCGTGGGGGACCGGGTGATCGTGGTGGCCGGCCTGCCGTTCGGCACGCCGGGCGCCACCAACCTTGTGCGTCTGACCTTCATCACTCGCGAGCATGCCGAGAAGGCCTGATGGCACCGGGATACGAGAGCGGGACCGGCCGGCGTGTCAGTGCGCGACGGCCGGCTCCGGGCCGGCCGCGCCCGTCGCGCCGGCCAGCCGGGCCACCTCCTCGGTGACCCGATCGGCGGCGACGTACTGGAGCATGTGGCCGATGCCCGGCAGCAGTACCAGCCGCGCGCCGGGGATCGCGCGGGCCAGCGGCACCGCCTGCGTGTCGGCGCGGACGATCGGGTCCGCCTCGCCGGATATCACCACGGTGGGCACGCGGATCGCGCCGTAGCGCGGGCTCTGCGCCGCGAGGGCAAGCGGCAAACCGAGCAGGTCCTGGACGTTGGCGAGCAGCGTTGCGGGCCGCAGGACCAGGTCCGACCGCGCCAGGTCTGGGTAATCCGCACGCGGCGGTTGCGGCTGGAAGACCCGGCGCGCCGCCTCGGGCAGGAAGTGCTGCGCGATGGGCGGCCCGACCGTCCGGCTGAGCAGCCACGCCACCGGCGGGGTCACGGCGAGCCGCCAGTACCAGGGCAGATCGGGCATCCGGTCCGGCATGGGCATCGCCACCGGCGCCGCGAGGGCGAGGGCCGACACCCGGTCCGGGTGATCCAGCGCGAGGGCGAGGGCCAGGGCGCCGGCCCAGGAATGGCCGAAGACGAGCGCCGGGCCGACACCCATCCGTTCCAGCGCCTCCGCGATCAGTCCGGCCTGCGACGCGGGGGGCGCGGCGGCGTCGCCACCGATCCGCTCGCTCCAGCCGAAGCCCGGCCGGTCGAAAGCGATGACCCGGAAACCCCGCGCCGCGAGCCGGTGGCCGATCCCCTCCATCGGATCCGACGCGTTGGCCGAGGCGCCGTGCAGGAGCACGACGGGCGGTCCGTCGGCCGGCCCGTCCTGCAGGGTCGCGAGCCGGCCGCCGGTGACCGCCACGAACGGGCCTGCCGGCGGGTGGGCGGCGCCGACCCGCAGGGTGATGGCCAGCGTTGCCAGCGCGCCGGCCGCGAGCACGAGCCCGGCGAGGGCGAAGGGCAGGGCCAGGAGGGTGAGGAGGACGGCGGTCACCCGGCTCACAGGTCGCGGCCGTCGACCTCCGGAGTGAGGCGGTTGATCGCCTCGCCGATCTTCTCCATCTGCGGGTAGAGCGCCCGCGCCCGCCGGAAGGCGGCCAGCGCCCGCGCCTTGTCGTCGAGCGATTCGTAGATCCGGCCCATCGCGGCCCAGGCCTCGAAGTGGCGCGGCTCCAGCACCAGGGCCCGCTGAAGATCCGCCAGGGCGTCGTCCTTGTCGGACAGGAGCCAGAACACTGTCGCGCGCCGGTTCCAGCCCTCCGACCAGTTCGGCTCGAGGGCGGTGACGCGGTCCATCAGCTCGGCCGCCAGCGGGAAGTCGTGGGCGGTGACCGCCTGCCGGGCGCGGTCGGTGAGGAGGTCGGCGGTCGGGCTGCCCGACCCGGCCATGCGCCGCTCGATCAGCCGGGCGATGCCCTTGGCCTCGGCCGGGTCCTCGCTGGCGCGCAGGCGGGCGAACAGGTCGTCGAGGCTCGGCGGCTTGGGGGCCGGCTTCCCCTCGGGAGCGGTGCGGCCGGGACGCCCGGTCTCCGGAGCCGCTCGCGCCGCCGGGATGTCCAGGGCGAGGCCCGACAGGCAGACCAGGGCGGCGAGGAGGCGGGTCGGCGTCATGCGGCCAGACTGTGCGCCGGCCCGGGATCCGTCAACGTGCCGCGGTGCCGCGCGCATGCGGAAACGGCCGCGCCCCTTCGGGTACGGCCGTCCCAACGTCGATCGTCGTCCGACCCGGCCTGACCGGGCGGAGCGGCCTCAGCCCTGGCGGGCCTTGAAGCGCTTCTGGGTCTTGTTGATCACGTAGACCCGGCCCTTGCGGCGCACGAGCTGGTTGTCGCGGTGGCGGCCACGCAGGGACTTGAGGGAGTTGCGGATCTTCATGGGTCTCTCGAGCCCGGAGGGCCGTCCGTTGTGTAGGGTGTCGGGAACGTGGTCACGAGGCTGGACGCGGCGTCGCGTCCGGCGATCACGGCTCACGCATCGCGGGATGGCGCGGCCATATCAGGATTCGCCCCCGGAAGGCAAGGCGCGACGGGCATCGAGCGGAGGCGGGGCGGCTCAGTGAACCCTGTCGAGATCCGGCACGGCCGGCGCGAGCACGAGCTGCCGGCCGATCTCGTGTAGCAGCACGTCGAGCAGCGGCTTCAGGCGCTCGAACCCCGGCCGGGGCAGGCCGTCCTCGGCGGCGTTGTAGAGGGCCAGGGCCATCTCGGCCACGCGGTCGATGCCGCCGGCCGCCACGTCGGTCGCGCAGAAGGCGGATTCGTCGAGGAAACCGTCGCGGCCGCACTCGGTCACGTCGATGACGATCCCGTGGGCCTCGCTGACGCCGCCCTCCGGGTCCAGGATGAAGCGGCCGCGCGCGAGGATCCACCGGACCTCGCCCGGCTCCGGAACCGTCCGGTACTGCGCGATGTATAGGCCGCCCTGCCGGCGGAGGTCGTCGAGGATCGACGCGATCCGCCGCTGATCCTCCGGGTGGATGCGGTCGAGGAAGGCCCCGAAAGTCGTCCCGCTGCCGCTCTTCGTTCGGGGCAGGCCCAGCATCGTCGCCGCGACGGGGTCGCACCGGAGAACATCGTCGGCGATGTGCCAGGTCCAAGTCCCGACATCCGACACAGCGAGCGCGCGCGCCACACTGCTGCCGCCCCGCCGCTTCGTGCGCACGCCGACGCCCACAGGCCCGACCTCCAGCCATTTTTCAGGCGGTCTGCCCAGACCGCTTCGTTGGTCGACACAATACTGAGATCACGAATGCGGCACAACGCGCGAGTTCTGCAGGGCTGAGCTGTATCGCATCGGTATCGGCCGGATCAGGGACGATGGTAAACGCCGGTCAATATCCCCTTCGCGAGGACCTGACCGCGCATGGCCTCGATCAGCGCGCCGCGGCCCGGCGCCTCGGCAAGGGCGAGGGGCTGCCGCAGCGCGTAGATCTGGAAGAGGTATGGGTGCGGCCCGTGGCCGGTGGGCGGGTCCGGCGGCAGCCATTCCGCGCGCAGGAAGCTGTTCCGGCCCACGGCCTCCACGGTGCCCGCGTGGCCGGGACCCGGCAGCGCACCCTCCAACAGGCCGGCGGGTTCCGGCGGGACCGACCAGGCTATGAG
This sequence comes from Methylobacterium sp. ME121, assembly GCF_000974725.1. Classification (NCBI taxonomy): domain Bacteria; kingdom Pseudomonadati; phylum Pseudomonadota; class Alphaproteobacteria; order Hyphomicrobiales; family Methylobacteriaceae; genus Methylobacterium; species Methylobacterium sp. ME121. Next base: position 514,579 of record NZ_BBUX01000001.1, on the reverse strand, counting down.
ATGGACCAGCGGCCGGGGCGTCGGGCTGCCCGCATCCTCCACGAGGAGGACGAGGGCGGCGGTGCCCGCCGGCAGCCCGCTCCAGGCGAGGGGCGGCGACACGCCCGCGCCGTCGGCCGTGAAGCGGGCGGGCAAGTCCGCCCCGTCGGCGAAGGCCGGGCTCGACAGCGTCACGGTCTCGGGCACGTCGGGGAAGTCAGCGCGGGACGTCGTCTTGTCCAGGCCCGCCTTCAGCCCCGACAGCGCCTCGCCGAGCACACCGGGAATCTTCTCGAGCATCGCCGCGTCCTCCGCCGCGATGGCAACGGCGGCGGACGCGACCGGTTCACGCCGACCGCTCGGCCGCGACCATGTAGTTCACCGCCTTGTCGCGGCCGGTGCGCCACCCGTCCGTCAGCGGGTTGTAGACGACGCCGACCGTGTCGGTGACGTCGAGGCCGCCGGCCCGGATCGCGCGGGCGAGCTCGTCCGGCGTCACGAACTTCTCCCAGTCGTGCGTGCCGCGCGGCAGCCAGCCGAGCACGTACTCGGCGCCGACGATGGCGAGCGCGAAGGAGCGCAGCGTCCGGTTGAGGGTGGCCCCGAACAGCATGCCGCCGGGCTTCACCGCCGCGCAGGCGGTCCGCACGAAGGCCGGCATGTCGGAGACGTGCTCGACGACCTCCATGATCAGCACCGCGTCGAAGCTCTCGCCGCCGGCGACCACCGCCTCGATGGTCTGCCCGCGGTAATCCACCGGCACCCCGGCCGCCTCGGCATGGGTTCGGGCGACCGCGACGTTCTGCTCGGCCGGGTCGAGCCCGGTCACCCGGGCGCCGAGACGGGCCAGCGGCTCCGAGAGAACGCCGCCGCCGCAGCCGACGTCGCAGATCGTCAGCCCGTCGAGCGGGAAGGGGGCTTTCGGGTCGCGACCGAAGCGCCGGCAGAGGGCGTCGCGGATGTAGGCGAGCCGCACCGGGTTGAACCGGTGCAGGACGCGCATCGGGCCGGTCTCGTCCCACCACGTGGCGGCGAGCGCGTCGAAGCGCGCAACCTCGGCGCGGTCGACGAAGCCTTCCGTGACCCGGTCCGTGGCTGACCTGTCCATCGTGTTCCGTCCTCATGCCGGCGGCCGGGATCCGCCGCGCGGTTTCGTGGCTGCGTCGTGCCCGCGCTCTAGCACGGCGATCGCCCGGAAGTCGCCGCGGCGCGCGGGCGCCATGCTTGGCCGGTTGTTGACACTCCCCCGGGCCGCTTGTACCCGCCGGGCACCGTCCGGACGGGGCTGCAGCGGCCCGTTCAGTCGCCACCGGGAACCCGCGACCGAGAGACCATGCCCCGTCTGGTGATGAAATTCGGCGGCACCTCCGTCGCCAACGTCGACCGTATCCGCAACGTGGCGCGCCACGTCGCCCGCGAGGTCGCGGCCGGCTACGACGTCGCCGTGATCGTCTCGGCCATGTCGGGCAAGACCAACGAGCTGGTCGACTGGGTCAAGGACGCGAACCCGCTCTACGATCCGCGCGAGTACGACGCCGTCGTGGCGTCCGGCGAGCTCGTCACCGCCGGCCTCCTGGCGATCGCCCTGCAGAAGGACGGGATCAAGGCCCGCTCCTGGCAGGGCTGGCAGATCCCGGTCGTGACGTCGGACGCGCACGGCTCGGCCCGCATCGCCGAGATCGACCCGAGCAACCTCGAGGCGGGCTTCGCCAAGGGGGAGGTCGCGGTCATCGCCGGCTTCCAGGGCGTCCACGACGAGACCGGCCGGGTGACGACGCTGGGCCGCGGCGGCTCCGACACCTCCGCGGTGGCCGTGGCGGCCGCGATCGGGGCCGAGCGCTGCGACATCTACACGGACGTGGACGGCGTCTACACCACCGACCCGCGCATCGTGCCGAAGGCCCGCCGCATGGAGCGGGTGACCTTCGAGGAGATGCTGGAGATGGCCTCGCTCGGCGCCAAGGTGCTGCAGGTCCGCTCGGTGGAGCTCGCCATGGTCCACCGGGTGCCGACCACGGTCCGGTCCTCCTTCGATCCGCCGGACGCCGCGCGTCCGGGTACCCTCATCTGCGACGAGGACGACATCGTGGAACAGCAGATCATCACCGGGATCGCCTTCTCCCGGGACGAGGCGCAGATCACCCTGCGCAAGGTCAAGGACAGCCCGGGCGTCGCGGCCGCGATCTTCGGGCCGCTGGCCGACGCCAACATCAACGTCGACATGATCATCCAGACCGTGTCGGGTGACCAGTCGACCACCGACATGACCTTCACGGTTCCGTCCGCCGAGTACGAGCGTGCCCGGAAGATCCTCGACGAGGCCCGTGCGCAGATCGGCTACGCGCAGATCGAGGGTGCCACCGACGTGGTGAAGGTGTCGGCGATCGGCGTCGGGATGCGCAGCCACGCGGGTGTCGCCGCGAAGGCGTTCCGGGCGCTCGCCGAGAAGGGTATCAACATCCGCGCGATCACCACCTCGGAGATCAAGTTCTCCGTGCTGATCGACGCCGCCTATACGGAGCTTGCCGTGCGCACGCTTCACTCGCTATACGGCCTGGATCAGGCCTGAGCCTGGGACGCGGGTTCGAGCGGGGCGCGTGGTGTGAACTGAACAGTCACGGGCCGATCCGCCGATCCCAGAACGCCTCTGGGATCAGCGGTCCGGTCCATCCGGCGCCGGCCCGTCCCGGGTTTGGCGCCAAGGTTGCAGGGTGGTCGACGCCAAGGCCACTCACCGACGCTGGAACGACGAACCGATGCCCGCTGCGCCCGGAGGCCCGCGCCTGCTGCTGCGCCGCCTCCGCGAAGCGATGGCGGAGCCGGTCAGCCCCCAGGCGCGCCTCGACCGCATCGTCGTCCTGATCGCCGCCAACGTGGTGGCCGAGGTCTGCTCGGTCTACGTGCTGCGCGACGACAACACGCTCGAGCTGTTCGCCACGGAAGGTCTGAACCGCGAGGCGGTGCACCAGACCCGCATGCGCACCGACGAGGGCCTCGTCGGCCTCATCGCGCGCACGGCGGAGCCGCTCTCCCTCTCGGACGCCCAGAACCACCCGGCCTTCTCGTACCGGCCTGAGACGGGCGAGGAGGCCTACCACGCCTTCCTGGGCGTGCCGCTGCTGCGCGCCGGCAACACGCTCGGCGTCCTGACGGTCCAGAACAAGACCTACCGCGTCTACTCCGAGGAAGAGATCGAGGCGCTCCAGACCACCGCGATGGTGCTCTCGGAGATGATCGCCTCGGGCGAGCTGGAGGGCTTGGCGCCGGACGCCGGCACCGCGGCCCGGCGCCCGGTCCTGGCCCGGGGCATCGCCCTCGCGGACGGGATCGGCCTGGGCTACGTGGTGCTCCACGAGCCCCGCGTCGTGGTGAAGACGCTGATCGCCGAGAACGTCGAGCGCGAGGTCGCCCGCCTCGACGCGGCGATCGAGGAGGTCCGCTCAGCGATCGACGCGCTGGTGGAGCGCGGCGACCGGATCGGCACCGCCGAATCCCGTGAGGTCCTCGAGACCGTCCGGATGTTCGCCCACGACAAGGGCTGGCTCCGCCGGATGCGCGAGGCCGTAGGCTCCGGCCTGACCGCGGAGGCCGCGGTCGAGCGGGTCCAATCGGACAACCGCGCCCGCATGATGCGGCAGTCGGATCCCTACCTGCGCGAGCGGCTGCACGATCTCGACGACCTCGCCAACCGCGTCCTGCGCACCCTGATCGGTCCCGAGGCGGCCGGCGCCCTGGTCCTGCCCGAGAACGCCATCCTGGTGGCGCGCACCATGGGGCCGGCGGCGCTCCTCGACTACGAGGCGTCGACCCTGCGCGGCATCGTCCTCGAGGAGGGCGGTCCGACGAGCCACGTGGCGATCGTCGCCCGGGCGCTCGGTATCCCGGCGGTGGGCGAGGTGGAGAACGCCGCCGCCCTGTGCGACGCGGGCGACGCCATCATCGTCGACGGCGTGGCCGGCGAGATCCATGTCCGGCCCGGCCCCGAGGTCGAGGCCGCCTACGCCGAGATGGTGCGCCTGCGCGCCCGCCGGCAGGAGCAGTACCGCGCGCTGCGCGACGTCCCGGCCCAGACCCGCGACGGCGTGCGGGTCGGCCTGCACCTCAACGCCGGCCTGCTGGTCGATTTCAGCCACCTGCAGGAGACCGGGGCCGAGGGAGTCGGGCTGTTCCGCACCGAACTGCAGTTCATGGTGGCGCAGCGCATGCCGTCGGCGGCCGAGCAGGAGGAGCTGTACCGCAAGGTCTTCGCGGCCTCGGCGGGCAAGTCCGTCACGGTCCGCACCCTCGACATCGGGGGCGACAAGATCCTGCCCTACATGGCCAAGCTCGAGGAGGAGAACCCGGCACTCGGCTGGCGGGCCATCCGCATCGGCCTCGACCGGCCGGCGCTGCTGCGCATGCAGTTGCGCGCGCTCCTCAAGGCCGCCGACGGCGACCCGCTCAAGATCATGTTCCCGATGGTCGCCACGGTGGACGAGTTCGTGCGCGCCCGCGGCATCGTCGAGCGCGAGAAGGCCTACCTGCGACGCCACGGCTACCGGCTCCCGACCGATTGCCGCCTCGGCGCGATGATCGAGGTGCCCTCGCTCCTGTTCCAGATCGACGAGATCGCCAAGGAGGCCGATTTCCTCTCGGTCGGGTCGAACGACCTGATGCAGTTCCTGTTCGCGGTGGACCGCGAGAACCGGCGAGTCGCCGACCGGTTCGATCCGCTGAGTGTCGCGGCGCTGCGCGCGTTCCGGCTGATCGCCGAGCGGGCCAACGCGGCCTCCTGCCCGGTGACGGTCTGCGGCGAGATCGGCGGCCGGCCCCTCGACGCCATGGCGCTGATCGGCCTCGGCTACCGCCAGCTGTCGATGTCGCCGGCCGCGATCGGTCCCGTCAAGGCGATGGTGCTGAGCCTCGACGCGGCCGCCGTCGCCGAGCTCATCGACGCCGAGATGGCGCGGATGCACGACGGCGACTCCCTGCGCCCGGCGCTCACGGCCTTCGCGCACGCGCACGGCATCCCTATCTAAGCGCGAACGCGACCCTTGCCGAACATTCGGCCGGGGTTGTACGGCAACGCCACGACGATTTCGGTCGACGCGCCGCGGCTTCCGCTCTCGGACGGACGAGGCGTGGATTTGGGGGACGTCCTACCGGGTCCTACACCCTCGAAGCCACGCGTCTCCGTCCCCGGGACGAGACCCGCGCCCGGCCCGGAACGGCGCGCGCAGACCTGCAGAAACACGGGCGATGATCCCCTTTCCCACCGAGCGCCTCGACGCCATCCTGGCGCGGCACGACATCGTTACCGCGCAGCTCGCCTCCGGCGAGATCGATCCCGAGACGGTGGTCCAGCTCTCCCGCGAGCTGTCCGACCTCGACCCGGTCGTGGCGGCGATCCGCGCCTACCGCGCCGCGCTGGAGAACCTCGCGGGCGTCGAGGCCCTGATCGACGAGCCCGGCACGGATCCGGAGATGCGCGCGCTCGCCGCCGAGGAGAAGCCGGAGGCGCTGGCGGCGCTCGAGACCGCCCACCGGGCCCTTCAGCTCCTGCTCCTGCCCAAGGACGCCGCCGACGAGAAGAGCGCGATCCTGGAAGTCCGCGCCGGCACCGGCGGCGACGAGGCCGCCCTCTTCGCCGGCGACCTGTTCCGGATGTACGCGAAATACGCCGAGTCGAAGGGCTGGCGGGTCGAGGTGATCTCCGAGAGCGAGGGCACCGTCGGCGGCTTCCGCGAGGTGGTGGCCGAGGTGAAGGGACGTGGCGTCTTCGCCCGCCTCAAGTTCGAGAGCGGTGCTCACCGGGTGCAGAGGGTGCCCGACACCGAGACGCAGGGCCGGATCCACACCTCGGCCGCCACCGTGGCGGTGCTGCCCGAGGCCGAGGAGGTCGACATCCACGTCAACGACGCCGACCTGAAGATCGACACGATGCGGGCCCAGGGCGCGGGCGGCCAGCACGTCAACAAGACGGAATCGGCGATCCGCATCACCCACCTGCCGACCGGCATCGTCGTCTTCGTCCAGGAGGAGCGGTCGCAGCACAAGAACCGGGCCCGCGCCATGGCGCTCCTGCGGGCGCGGCTCTACGAGGCCGAGCGCAACGCCAAGGATTCGGCGCGCGCGGCCGACCGCAAGGCGCAGGTCGGCTCCGGCGACCGCAGCGAGCGGATCCGGACCTACAACTTTCCGCAGGGTCGCGTGACCGATCACCGGATCAACCTGACCCTCTACAAGCTCGAGGAGGTGATGGCCGGGACCGCCCTCGACGAGGTGGTGGACGCCCTCATCACCGAGCACCAGGCTGAGCTCCTGGCCGCCGAGGGCATGGCCTGATCCGCGCCGTGACGCCGGACGCGCTCCAAGACCTGTCGCGCCGCGAGGCGCTCCGCGCGCTGACGGCGCGTTTGCACGCCGGCGGCGTTGCCGAAGCCGCGGGCGACGCCCGGTTCCTCCTGCTCGGCATCCTGGGCCTGGAGACCCGAGACCTGCTGATTGAGGGGGGCCGGCGCCTGGGCCCAGCGGACGCCGCGTCCCTCGCGGCGGCGCTGGCCCGGCGGCTCGCCGGCGAGCCGGTCGCCCGCATCCTGGGCGCCTGGGAGTTCTGGGGCCTGCCGTTCCGGCTGGGGCCCGACACGCTCGTGCCACGCCCGGACACCGAGATCCTGGTCGAGGTCGCGCTGGCGGCGCGGCCCGACCGCGCCGCGCCGCTCCGCTGCCTGGACCTGGGGACCGGGACGGGCTGCATCCTGACGGCCCTCCTGTCCGAGCGACCGCGCGCCACCGGCGTCGGGCTCGATCGTTCCGAGGGCGCCCTGCGCGTTGCCTGGGACAACGCCGTCACGAACGGCGTCGGCGACCGGGCGCGCTTCGTGGCCGGTGACTGGTGCGACGCCCTGCGGGGGCGCTTCGACCTCGTGGTCTCGAACCCGCCCTACATCGCCCGCGCCGTCATCGGGACCCTGGAGCGCGAGGTCCGCGGGCACGACCCGGCCGCCGCCCTCGACGGCGGTGCCGACGGCCTCGAGGCATACCGGCGGATCCTGGGCGGCGCGGGGGCGTGTCTCGCCCTGGGCGGCCTGCTCGTGCTCGAGATCGGCTACGATCAGGCGGCGGCCGTGACGGATCTGGCGCGCGCCGCAGGCTACCGCGCCCGCGGACTGACCCGCGACCTCGCCGGTCACGACCGGGTGCTGAGTTTCGATCGGCCGGAGGGTCTTTTTTCCGGCCACAGGGATGCCTAAGTCTGGGTCAACCATCCCGGCACCGAAAAATTGCTTGTTGCATCAACCGGGGAACGCTAGAGTCGGCTTGAAGATCGCGAACCGTCCGTTAAGACGGACGGCTGTAAGGTCGGTGGTGACCGTGGGTCGCCGGCTGGTTCGCTGATCCCCCTAGACCGTCGAACCAGAACGCGCCGGTGCCAGCGCGGCGGGACGACACATTCGAACCTGACAATCGACTGAGGATCGGCGGCTTTCACCGGGCGCCTGGTTCGAGGGATGGTCAGGCAGACGCGCGGACCGAAGAGCGGTCCCACGCGCGGCGCCGCCGGATGCGCTTGGCCGGACTGCGCCACGAGATCCGCCCGGGCGCCTCCGTAGACAGTCGTTTGCGTGAACGAGGGTCATTACAGACCGATGAGACCAAACCAGAATCGACGGATGCGCGGCCGGAATCGGCCGAAGGGTCCGAATCCGCTGACGCGCTCCTACGAATCCAACGGTCCCGACGTCAAAATCCGCGGCACCGCGCAGCACATCGCCGACAAGTACGCGCAGCTCGCGCGGGATGCTCTGGCGGCCGGCGACCCGGTGGCGGCCGAGAACTACTTTCAGCACGGCGAGCACTACTTCCGTATTGTCTCTGGCGCTCAGGACCAGAACCGCCCGGCCAACACCGGCGGCTATGCCAGTCGTCCGTACGACGATGACATGGACGAGGGTGACGACGACGCCCAGGGCAATGGCGGATCCCAGAACGGTCACGCCTATAACGGCTACGACGACAACGACCCCGGCCAGCAGCCGCAGCCCTACGAGAGCCGCCCCGACGGGAATCAGGACGGTCGCCAGGGCCGTGACCGGTTCCAGAACCGCGACCAGCGCCGGTTCGACAACAACGGTCGTCAGGACTACCGGCGCCAGGACCAGCCGCGTCAGGATTATCAGCGCCAGGACTACCAGCGGCAGGATTATCGCCAGGAGAACCGGCAGGATCGTCAGGACCGCCAGGATTACGGCCGTCCGGATTACCGCCAGGAGCGGCACGAGGGTCGGCCGGATCGCCAGGACCGTCCGGACAATCGGCAGGATGGCCGCCAGGACGCGCGTCAGGACAACCGTCAGGACAATCGCGGCGACCAGGGCCGCTACGAGAACGGGCGCGGCGATGCCCCGCGCGCCGAGGGCCGGCAGGAGACCCGTCCCGAGGCTCGCCCGGAGCGGGCCCCCCGTGCCGAGGCCGCGCCGCGCCGCGAGCGCCGCCGCGAGGCCGCGCCCGCGGCGGAGGCCGAGGAGCCCACAGGCCTGCCGGCCTTCCTGATGGCCCCCGCGCGCCCCGCGCCCGCGGTCGAGCCGTCGAGCGCTCCCGAGCCCGAGGCGGCGGCCGACGAGGCTCCGGCCGCCAAGCCCCGCCGCCGTCGGCGCCCGCGCTTCGAGAGCGCCGCGGACGAGGGCGGCGCGACCACGCCGGCGGCGGACGTGCCGACCGAGTGATCCGACATCCCGGATGAGACTGAAACGAGGCCGTTCCGGGAAACCGGGGCGGCCTTCTTCGTTCGCGGCTCAGCGCGCGGACCGCCGCGCGGCCTTCCAGTCCGGGTAGGCGTGCATGCGGTGGATCAGGCGGCGACGCCGGCCGATCTCGCCGAACGGCGCAATCTCCCAGTCCCAGGCTTCCGGCGCGGGCGGCAGCGCGATCCCGAACAGCAGGTCGGCGCTGTCGACGGTCCGGCCCGCCCGGTCTTCCTCGCGCTGCACCGTGTCGGTGATCAGGCAGACTCGCTCGGCGCGCCCGGCGAGCGCGTCGAGCGCCGCCAAGTGAGTCTCGACGAGGTGCGCGCCGAGCCGCGGGGGCGCCTCGCGGCCCCGGGTCTCGTGGGCCTCGATCGGGAGGAGCGGGATCTGCGACAGCAGATTCGCCGAGACGATCAGGTCGGCCTCCGCGCAGAGCTCGGCCCAGGCCCCGGCGAGACCGGCGCTGATCTCCGCGGTCACCAGCGCGACGTTCGGATATCGGCGGGCGGCGAGGCGCGCCGGCCAGGGATGGACGGCGTCCACGAGGCTGACCCGGTCGAACAGGCGGGCGAGGGCGTCGAGCGGCACGTCGTCGAGCAGGCCCGAGCCCAGCACCACCGCGTGCCGGCGCTGCCGGGTCGCTCCGGCCGCCGCCGCGATCACGGACCGCGCCCGCGCGAGGTGTGGCGCCCAGGCCGCCCGGCAGCGGCGCGAGCGGGCGTGGAGCAGGCCGCTCTGGCGGACATAGCCGAGCCGGCGCAGGGGAAGCGGCGCCGGGTTGAGGGCGGACAGGGCCCAGGCGAGGAGCATCGCCGGGCGGCTCAGCCCTCGTCGACGGACGCCGCCCGGCCCGGCGCGCCCCGGTAGCCGGTCGCCAGGACGTAGAGCTCGCTCGAATCGGCCCGGCTCGCGGCCGGCTTGACGTGCCGGACCGTGGCGAAGTCGCGCTTCAGGTCGGTGAGCAGCGCGCCCTCGGTGCCGCCCTGGAGCACCTTGGCGAGGTAGGCGCCTCCGGGGCCCAGGATCTCGCGGGCGAACTCCGCCGCCGTCTCGGCGAGGCCGATGATCCGCAGGTGGTCGGTCTTCTTGTGACCGGTGGCGTTGGCGGCCATGTCGGACATGACGAGGTCGGCGGGGCCGCCGAGCATCCCGGTCAGACGGTCAGGCGCCTCGGGGTCGAGGAAGTCGAGGGTGATGAACTCGACCCCGGCCATCGGCTCGATCTCCAGGAGATCGATGCCCACGACGCGGCCCGTCGGCCCGACCACCCGCGCGGCCACCTGCGACCAGCCCCCCGGCGCGGCGCCGAGATCGACGATCTTCTGGCCGGGGCGCAGGAGCTTGTAGCGCTCGTCGATCTCCAGGAGCTTGTAGGCCGCCCGGGACCGGTAGCCCTCGCGCTTGGCGCGGGCCACGTAGGGATCGTTGAGCTGGCGCTCGAGCCAGCGCTTCTGGGACAGGGTCCGTCCGCGGCCGGTCTTCACCCGCTGCTTCAGTTCGCCCCGGACACCGCCGCCGGAACTCGCGCCGCCGCGCCGGTCGCTCATCGCGCCGCCCTCATCGGACCGCCTTCCGGTTCCAGACCCCGTCCTCCCGCATCATGTTCATCAGCAATCCTTCGCGCAGGCCGCGATCGGCGATGCGCAGGCGCTCCGAGGGAAAGGCCCGGCGGATCGCCTCGAGGATCGCGCAGCCCGCGAGCACGAGATCGGCGCGGTCGCGGCCGATACAGGGGTTGTCGGCGCGCTGCTCGAGCCGCGTGTCGAGCAGGTCGTCGATGGCGGTCGAGACCGCGTCGTCGCTCATCCACAAGCCGTCGACGCGCCGCCGCTCGTAGCGGGCGAGCCGCAGATGCATCGCCGCGATGGTCGTGACGGTGCCGGACGTTCCGAGCAGGTGAAAGTGCGGCGCCGTCGCCGCCGGGGCGGCCCGGAGCGCGAAGGCCGAGAGCTTCTCGGCCACCTCCTCGACCATGCCCTCGAACATCCGTCGGGTGACCTCGGCGCCGCCGTGGCGCTCGGCCAGCGTCACCACGCCCACCGGAAGAGAATCCCAGGCCCGAATCCGCAGAGTCGGGTCGGTCGACGGGTTGGCGGCCGCGCCGTCCAGCCACGCGATCTCGGTCGAGCCGCCGCCGATGTCGAAGATGATGACCGATTCGGCGAGCGGATCCGCGAGCGCCGCGCAGCCCGTGACCGCGAGATAGGCCTCAGTCTGCCGGTCGACGATCTCGAGGTCGAGGCCGACGCCGCGGCGGACGCGCTCCACAAAGGCGGCGCCGTTCACCGCGAGGCGGCAGGCTTCCGTGGCGATGATCTTGGCTCGCTGCACCCCGCGCGCCTGCATCTTGGCCCGGCAGATCCGCAGGGCCTCCACGGTCCGCTCGATCGCCGCCTCGCTCAGGCGGTCGGACGTGCCGAGTCCCTCGCCGAGGCGCACGATCCGCGAGAACGCGTCGATCACGCGGAAGCCGCTGAAGGTCGGCTCCGCGACCAGCAGGCGGCAATTGTTGGTGCCCAGGTCGAGCGCCGCGTAGGCGGCGCGCCGACGCTCACGGCCCGGTATAGGAGCTTGCGTCTGAAGCGGCACCGCGCCGGTCTGAATTCGGGACGGCGCGGCCGCGGCGGTCTCGTCCCTCATCGGCGCGGCCGTCGATCCTTCGGGTCGGCCTTGAGCAGCGCGCTCGGCCTTCGCTGATCTGCGACCCTACAGGCTCGGCGGCGAACTGCAATGTCCCATCGCGGTCGCGGTCAGGCCACGGCCTTCATCGCGCTGGCCCGGCGCGGGATCGGGCGCAGGAGGCTCTTCACCTGCGAGTAGGGGCGGGGCCGGTTGATCACCTCGTCCAGCCGCGACCACAGCGTCTTAGGCGAGAACGGCTTGGCGATGATCTCGTTGACGCCGAGCGCCACCGCCCGGTCGACCACGTTCCGGCGCGGCTGGGCCAGCATCAGGATGATCGGGATCGTGGGGCAGGGGGAAGTGGTCGGCGTCCGCGCCAGCCGGATGAACTCCTCGCCCGACAGGATCGACAGGTCCCAGTCGATGATGCTGATGTCGGGCTTGCTCTCGGCGAGCACGCCGAGCGCCTCGGCCCCGTCCGGCGCCTCGAGCACCCGCTTGATCCCGACGCGCATCAGCATGTCGCGCACGATTCGGCGGATGTAGAGACTCTCGTCGACCACGAGAGCAGAGAGATCGGGGAAAGTCGGTGTCGCGATCATGGCCGGCCGAGTCTGCGGGGCGCGGGGCCGAGTGTAGCCGGACAGCCTTTGCGTTTCGCTAACGCCTTCCCTCAAATGAGAAAGGGCCGGCCCGGCGGCGGGGGCGGGCTCCGTTGTTTGCCGCAAGAAAGTAACGAAACGGGCGCCTCTGGGCCAAGAAGGTCCTTGCGGTCAAGGCCCGATTGCGTCAGGACTGGGGCGTTATTCTTGGTTACCGCGACCTGGGGTAATGATAGTGCGGGGCGTGGGCTGTCTGGGATGGCGCGCACGCGGTATTCGAGACAAGGGCGGCGGACGGTTTTTGCGAGCTTTCTATGGGACGTGGTCGTGATTTCAGAGGGCCGCAGAAGCGCGGCTTCGACGAGAGTGGCGAGCCGAGATGGCCTGATCAGGCTCCCCCCAGCGGCGGATACGGCGGCGGCGGTTTCGGCGGTGGCGGCGGTGGTTTCGGCGGGGGCGGTTTCGATCGCGGCCCGTCGCGTGGCGCGGCTCCGGTCGCGTCCGGGCCGGAGCGTGATGCGACGGTCAAGTGGTTCAACAAGGAGAAGGGCTTCGGCTTCGTCGAACTCGGTGACGGTTCGGGCGATGCCTTCCTCCACATCCGCGCTGTCGAGGCGGCCGGCCACGACGATCTGATGCCGGGCACCCGGCTGACGGTCACGACGGCCCAGGGCCAGAAGGGCCCGCAGGTCACGAGCGTAACCAGCGTTGACACCTCCACGGCCGAGGCGCCCGCGCCCCGGCGTGAGTTCCGCCCGCGCACCGGCGGCTACGGCGCCGGTGCCGGCGGCTACGGCGACCGCGACCGCGGTGGTTACGGTGGCGGCGGCGGCTACGGCGGTGGTGGCGGCGGTGGCCGTTTCGCCAGCGGCCCGTCGGTGGAGATGAGCGGCACCGTGAAGTGGTACGATCCCGCCAAGGGCTTCGGCTTCGTCTCGGTCAACGACGGCGGCAAGGACGTGTTCGTGCACCGCTCGGCGCTGTCCCGCGCCGGTCTCGACTCGCTCGCCGAAGGTCAGCAGGTCACGCTCGGCGTGGTCGAGGGCCAGAAGGGCCGCGAGGCCCAGAGCATCAACGTCGAGGATTGAGGAGCACGCGGCGGCCTCTCTGCCGCCGCGATCCGCGCGAAGACTGCGAGGCGGCGGCTCCCTGCGGGGCCGCCGCCTTCCTCGTTTCGGGACGATCCATGCGCCGCCTGCTGCTGTCCACGGCCCTGATGCTGCTCGCGGGGAGTGCCCGGGCGGAGGACTTCACGGGCTTCTACGCCGGGATCAACGCGGGCTACGGATGGGGACACGCGCGCGACGGCCGTGCCGCCGGTCCGGTGCCCGGATCCGCCGCGGCCTCGACCAAACCGGACCCCGGAGCCGACCTGCCGCCGAGCGCCCGGAACGCGGCCGTGGCAATCCGCAGGTCCGGACGCGACGGCGCACCGGGAGCCGCCGGCTTCTGAGACGAGGCTCCGAGCGCGGGAGAGCATCGCCGCGCGCGCGGCCGAAGTCCGTTCTAAATACCTCGTTTCACACTGGAATCGTTCCGGAACATAGGCGTTGCACCGCGGCCTCGGCCGCTGCTAGGTCCCGCTATGGGCTCACGGGAACGAGAGGTGGCGCCATGAGCGCCCGCACCATGCCGACGCTGGCGGATCGCGCGGCAGTCGCCGGGCGCGTGCTGCTCGCGACGCTCGGCGGCTACGCGGTCGCCGCCCTGGCAAGCGCGCTGCTGGCGCTGATTCTTCCCGTCCCGCGCGCCGAGGCGGTCTCGGCCGGAACGCTGGCGAGCTTCGCCATCATGGCGGGCGCGGTGATCTGGGTGTTCGCCGCCCCGACGCTCGGTCGCGCGGCCCTGGTCCTCGGCCTGATCGCCCTCCTGCTGACCGGCGCCCTGTGGCTCGCCGGCGCCTTCGTGTCCGGAGCGGCCGCGTGAGCCCTGCCCGGAGCTTCCGCCAGGCGATGGCGTGGCTGCACGCGTGGTCCGGCCTCGTGGTCGGCTGGGTGCTGTTCGCCATCTTCGTCACCGGTACCGCCAGCTATTACCGCACCGACATCTCGGACTGGATGCGGCCGGAGCTGTCCGCGGCAGCCCCCGATCCCGCCGCGGCGGCGACGCGGGCCGGCGCGTTCCTGCGCAGGACAATGCCGGACGCGGCCGGTTGGTCGATCAAGCTGCCGAACGCCGAGACCTCGGCCGTCGAGGTCTACTGGTGGCCGAACTTCAGCGGCCCGTTCCACCACGCGCTGCTCGATCCCGCCACGGGCGAGCCCGCGCGCGTCCGCGACACGCGCGGCGGCGACTTCCTGTACCGCTTCCACTTCGAGCTGAGCCTGCCGCCGATCTGGGGGCGCTGGATCGTGTCGGCCTGCGCCATGGTCCTGCTGATCGCGCTGATCTCCGGTATCGTGACGCACCGGCGCATCTTCGCCGACTTCTTCACCTTCCGCCGCGACCGCTCGGCGCAGCGCGGCTGGCTGGACGCACACAACGTGGTCGGCGTGCTGGCGCTGCCCTTCCACCTGATGATCGTCTACACGGGCCTCGTCACACTGTCGGCGACGCTGATGCCCTGGGGTATGAAGGCCGTCTACGGCGACGACATACTGCGCTACTACGCCGAGGCCGGCCTCGCGACGCCGGGCACGGCCCCGGTTGGCAGTCCCGGCAGGCCGCTGCCGCTCGGCGAGATCGTCGCCCGCGCCGCGGCTGCCGGCGGCGAGGCGCCCGAGGTGATACTCGTCTCCCATCCGGGCGATGCCGGCGCCACCGTGACGGCGTATTTCGAGGAGCCGCACGGGCTCGCGCACCTGCATCCGCAGATCGCCTACGCGGCCGATACCGGTGCGGAGATCGCCCGGGTCGGCGAGGCCGGCGCGGCGACCCGCACCGGGGCCGTGATGGCGGGTCTGCACGAGGCGCACTTCGCCGCCGCGCCGCTGCGCCTCCTGTTCTTCCTCTGCGGCGTGATGGGTGCCGCCACGGTCGCGAGCGGCCTCGTCCTCTGGACGGTGGCGCGGGCGCCGAAGGGCGCGGATCCCGAGGGCTTCGGCCTGCGCCTCGTGCGATTCCTCAACCTCGGGACCATCGCGGGCCTGCCGGTGGGCCTCGCCGCGTATCTCCTCGCGAACCGGCTGCTGCCCGACGGGCTCGGGGCCCGGGCGGACTGGGAGGTGCGCGCGTTCTTCGCGGCCTGGGTCGCCGCCGCCCTCGCCGCGGCCCTGTATCCGCGGCAGCGGGCGTGGTCGCTCGCTCTGGCCGTGCCGGCCTGCGCCTTCCTGGCGATAGCCTTCGTGGACGCGATCCTCGTCGGCCAGCAGCGCTTCCTCGCCTTCGACGTCGCCCTGGTGGCCGTGGGCGTCACTCTCGGCGTCGGATCCTGGCTGGCGGCGCGGCGTAAGCTGGCGACCGCGCGCCCCGCCAAAGCCAGTCTGTCACGGACGGTCGAAGCATGACATCCGCCGCGCTGATCCTCAGCCTGCTCCTCAGCTTCTCGGGCTTCGCGGCCCTCGCCCTCAGCCTCGACCGGCATCACCGGGCCGCCTACCGCGTCGGTGTGCCGAAGGCGCGGGTCGGAAGCTTGCGGATGGCGGGCTGGTGCGGACTCGGCCTCTCGTTCGCGGCGGCCGTTGCGGCGGCGGGCTGGAATTTCGGACCGGTGCAGTGGATCGGATCGCTGACGGGCTCCGCCCTGGCCGTGGTGGCGATCGTCGCCTATCGGCCGACCTGGCTGCGGATTGCGGCCCTGGCGGCGCTCCCGCTCGCGGCGGCGACCGTTCCGCTCGCCCTGCTCGGCTGAGCGACGGGGCCGACTCTCGGCGCGCACGGTGATTCGGCCGTCCGGACGTCCCAAACGCCGCTCGTCGCGGGAGTACGGTCCGGACTGGGAATCTTTGCCCGCTCGCGGTGACGGCGGGAAGCGCGTAGGATCGCCCCACTCGCGCACTGGCCAAAAGTCCACCTTGATTCGACAGGCCAAAAGCCATTGGCTGCGAACAGAGCGGAAGCGGATGCGGCCCCCACGATCGGTCGTCCGAGCGCCAGCTTAAGCCCAAGAGCCGCGGTTCGCGAGGCCGGGGCCCACGGAGGGAACATAGCCATGAACAAGCCGGAATTCCTCGGCGACTCGAAGGTCAAGTCGCCCTTCTCGGCCCGCTACGACAACTTCATCGGCGGCCAGTGGGTCGCCCCCGCGGCCGGCCGCTACTTCGAGAACACCTCGCCGATCACCGGCAAGGTAGTGTGCGAGGTGGCCCGGTCGGACGCGCAGGACGTCGAGAAGGCCCTCGACGCCGCCCACGCGGCCCGGGAGGCCTGGGGCCGCACGGCGCCGGCCGAGCGCGCCCGCATCCTCCTCAAGATGGCCGACCGGATGGAAGAGAACCTCGACCTGCTCGCGCTGGCCGAGACCTGGGACAACGGCAAGCCGATCCGCGAGACGACTCACGCCGACATCCCGCTGGCCATCGACCATTTCCGCTACTTCGCCGGCTGCGTGCGGGCGCAGGAGGGCTCGATCTCCGAGATCGACCACGACACGGTTGCCTACCACTTCCACGAGCCGCTGGGCGTCGTCGGCCAGATCATCCCGTGGAACTTCCCGATCCTGATGGCGGTGTGGAAGCTCGCCCCGGCGCTCGCCGCCGGCAACTGCGTGGTCCTGAAGCCGGCCGAGCAGACCCCGGCCTCGGTCCTGGTGCTGGCCGAGATCATCGGCGATCTGCTGCCGCCGGGCGTGCTCAACATCGTCAACGGTTTCGGCCTCGAGGCCGGCAAGCCGCTCGCCTCGTCGCCGCGAATCGCCAAGATCGCCTTCACGGGTGAGACGACCACCGGCCGCCTCATCATGCAGTACGCGTCGCAGAACCTGATCCCGGTGACGCTGGAGCTCGGCGGCAAGTCGCCGAACATCTTCTTCGCTGACGTGGCGAACGAGGACGACGACTTCTTCGACAAGGCCCTCGAGGGCTTCACGATGTTCGCCCTCAACCAGGGCGAGGTCTGCACCTGCCCGAGCCGCGCGCTCGTGCACGAGTCCATCTACGACCGGTTCATGGAGCGCGCGGTGAAGCGCGTCGAGGCGATCACCCAGGGCTCGCCGCTGGATCCGGCCACGATGATCGGCGCCCAGGCCTCGGGCGAGCAGATGGAGAAGATCCTCTCCTACATCGATATCGGCCGCCAGGAGGGCGCGCAGCTCCTCACGGGCGGTGAGCGCAACGTCAAGGACGGCGAGTTCGCCGAGGGCTTCTACGTGAAGCCGACCGTGTTCCGCGGCCACAACAAGATGCGCATTTTCCAGGAGGAGATCTTCGGGCCGGTCCTGTCGGTCACGACCTTCAAGGACGATGCCGAGGCGCTCTCCATCGCCAACGACACGCTCTACGGCCTCGGCGCCGGCGTCTGGACCCGCGACGGGACCCGCGCCTACCGCTTCGGCCGGGCGATCCAGGCGGGTCGCGTCTGGACGAACTGCTACCACGCCTACCCGGCCCACGCGGCCTTCGGCGGCTACAAGCAGTCCGGCATCGGCCGCGAGACCCACAAGATGATGCTCGATCACTACCAGCAGACCAAGAATATGCTGGTCAGCTACTCGGCCAAGAAGCTCGGGTTCTTCTGAGTTTCTTCCCGGGTCAACCCCCGAGACAACTTCAGCCCCGGCCGAGAGGCCGGGGCTTTTTCGATCCCGGATCGCGCGGTCAGTAGAGGCCGAAGCCGTAGCCCTCGAACGGCGCGTTGACGATGGAGCCTGGAGCCAGCGGCCCGGCATCGCCGCTGACGCTCGGCACGTCGTCCGGCGGGCCGTCCCAGCCGACCACGCCCATCGGGTTATCGGGAGTGACGTTGGGATTCCCCGCGACGCGCCACGCGTGCTGCACGAACAGGGGGTGCTCGCGGGGTTGAACGCGCAGGACGAGCGGCTCGGCGGCGGCGGGCCCTGCGAGACCGGCCACGGCCAGGATGAGGCAGGCAGCGCGTGTGCGAACCGACATGGTGCGGGCTCCTGATCGGTCGGGCGGTGTCCGCCGCCCTTCGGCGACACAACGCGCGACGCGACCGTTCGGCGCCGGCATCCGGCGCGATGCGCAGTGGAAACCGGCCGGGAACACAGCATATTCAGACATCGACAGGGAGGACGGCATGACTTCGGACCAGGTTATCGACGCCAACGTCGCCGAGCAGGCCGGCGTCGACGGGACACCCCTGCGGGTCACCGCCACCCCGGCGGCGCTCGCCCTGATCGATGAGCTGAGGCGCGAGTACGGTCCGGTCATGTTCCACCAGTCGGGCGGCTGCTGCGACGGCTCCTCGCCCATGTGCTACCCGGTGGGCGACTTTCTGGTGAGCGACGGCGACGTGAATCTCGGCACGGTGGGGGGCGCGGACTTCTTCATCAGCCGGTCGCAGTTCGAGGTCTGGAAGCACACGCACCTGATCCTCGACGTGGTGCCGGGCCGCGGCGGCATGTTCTCGCTGGAGAACGGCCGGGAGAAGCGTTTCCATATCCGCTCGCGCCTGTTCTCCGAGGCGGAGAATCGTGCGCTCGAGGGCGCGTGCAAGCTCTGAGGACGGGCTGAGCGGGGAGGCGATTGCCGTGGCGACCGTGAAACTCTGGTCCGATGCCGAGGCCGAGGCCGACGCGCGCGTCAGCGCGGTCTTCGCGGACATCCGGGCGACCCGGGGATCCGACGTCGTCAACAATTTCTGGCGCGGCCTCGCCAACGATCCCGCGCTGCTTGAGCGGACTTGGTCCGCCCTGAAGACCGTCATGGGGCCGGGGACCCTCGATCCCCTGACCAAGGAACTGGTCTACATCGCGGTCTCGATCGCCAATGGCTGCCCGTACTGCATCCACTCCCACACCGCGGCTGCGCGGGCCAAGGGCTTGACGGAGGGCCAGCACGGCGAATTCCTGGCGGTGGTCGGGATGGCCAACCAGACGAACGCGCTGGTCAACGGTATGCAGATCCCCATCGATGCCGCCTTCAGAGTGGAGGAAGGTCCATGAGTTCCGCGTCCGGCACGGAGAAGCAGGGGTTCCGGGTGGTGCACGAGAGTGCGCCGTTCCGCGGCAAGCAGGGACACATCTACCGGCCGGCGATCTCGGCCGAGGCCGTGGGTTCGCGGGCGCTGCACATGCAGCTCCTGGAGATCCCGCCCGGTGAGCGGGCCCACGCCCACAAGCACGAGCACCACGAGACGGCGATCTACGTGCTGTCGGGCGTGTCGGGCTGCTTCTGGGGGGAGCGGCTGGAGAACCACGCGATCGCGGGCGCCGGCGAGTTCGTCTACATCGCCGCCGACGTGCCGCACCTGCCCTACAACCGCAGCCAGACGGAGCCGGTCACGGCCGTGATCGCCCGGACGGACCCGAACGAGCAGGAGAGCGTCGTCCTGCTGCCGCACCTCGAGGCGGGCGTCGACTGGTCGAAGGCCGAGGCCTAGCGTCTCAGCGCTGCTCGATCCGCTCGTTGGCGAGACGCTCCGCCCGGGTGCGCTCGTCGGCCGAGAGACCGGAGAGGGTCTGATCGAGCCACGCGTCGGACAGGCCCTGTCCGGCGGCCGCGAGGTTCCAGGCGGCCGCCTCCACGGGGTTCTTGGCAACGCCGCGGCCCACCGCGTACAGCCGCGCGACGCGGTTCTGCGCGATGGCGTTGCCGCGCGAGGCCGCGTGCAGGAAGTACCGGGCGGCCGCACGCTCGTCCTTGGTGACGCCGGTGCCGTTGAAGAGAAGGATCGCGTACTCGACCTCGCTGGCGAGATCGCCGTTGTCGGCGCCGCGCCGGAACAGCTCCGCGGCCTTCGACGGATCCTTCGGCACGCCGCGCCCCTGCAGGTAGAGCACGCCCAGGTCGTGCTGGGCCGGGCCGATCTCGGCGTCTGACGCCTTGCGGAACTGCGCGGCGGCCGCCGCCTCGTCGGCCGTGGCGCCGGTGCCGATCAGGATCAGGCCGAGATTGTAGGCCGCGGTCGGTGAGCCGTGGGCCGTGGCCTGCTCGAGCCAGCGCCGCCCGGCTTTCGGGTCCTTCGGCATGCCGCGACCGTCGAGGGCCATCAGCCCCAGGGAGGCCATGGCGGACGCGTCGTTCTGCGCGGCCGCCAAGCGATACCAGTCGGCCGCCTTGACCGGATCCTGCTTCACGCCGAGGCCCTGATTGTACAGCTCGCCGAGCAGCGTCATGGCGGCGGCATCCTTCGAATTCGCCTCGATGCGCTTCGTCGCCTCGCGGAAGGCGGTGACGTACTGGCCCTTCTGATAGGCGCCGTAGGCAAAGTCCGGTGGCTGGCCGCCCGCTGGCGGCACGGCGCCGCGCGAGTAGTTCGGCGTATAGGGGCTCGGCAGTTCCGGCATCGGCGTCTTGCCGGTCTGCGCCGCGGGGCCGATCGCGCCGGGCGCCGCGGTCCGGGCCGGATCGGCCGGTCCCGAGGCCGCCCAGGCCGGCAGCGCCAGCAGCGCCGCGCCGGCGAAGGCCGCCAGCCGACGGACGTTGCGGCCTCTCACGCCTCGGACTCCCGGACGGCGCGCTGGGCCCGCTCGACCGCGCCCGGATCCGGCAGCCAGAGGCCGCTCTCCAGGCCGACGAACTCGGCACCCGTCGCGGCGAGAGGCGCGATCTCATCGGCGGCAGTCGCCACCGCGATGCACGGTGTCTCGAAGATCTCGGCCCACCACGCGGCGCGGGCCCGCACGGTCTCCGCCTCGGGCGCGACGCCGTCCGGGTACAGGCCGCCGAACATCAGGTAGTCGATCCCGGCCTCGCCGGCCTCCATCGCGCCGTGCTTGGTCTCGAGGCCGCCGGCGCCGAGGATTCGCCCCTCCCGGAGCCGGCCGCGCAGGTCCTTCAGGTCGCGCGGCTTGTCGACGTGGATGCCGTCGGCGCCGCCCCGGATCGCCACCGCGGCGAGATCGCCGGCGAAACCCGGACAGGCGACGACCAGGGCCGCGCCGCGCTCCTGCACGAGCGGAGCGACCGATTTGACGCGGGCCGTCAGCCCGCGCTCGTCGGTAGCAGCCAGCCGCAGAATCACGGCGGCGACATCGCCGGCTTCGCACGCAACCTTCAGGGCCGTCACGAAAGCGGCGATGCCTTCCGCTTCGAGACCGTGCGGTCCGAGCAGGGCGAGACGGGCGCTATTGCTCATCGAAACCGGCAACCCGCGCCCTACTGCGGCCCGATCTTCGGGTCGAGGGCGCCGCTGGCGTAGCGCTTGGCCATCTCGGCGACGGAGATCGGTCGGATCTTCGAGCCCTTGCCGGCGGTGTTGAACTCCTCGAAGCGCTGCTTGCAGAGCTTCGTCATCGCCTCCATGGCGGGCTTGAGGTACTTGCGCGGGTCGAACTCGGACGGGTTCTCGGTGAGCACCTTCCGGATCTGGCCGGTCATCGCCATGCGATTGTCGGTGTCGATGTTGATCTTGCGCACGCCGTGCTTGATGCCGCGCTGGATCTCCTCGACCGGGACGCCCCAGGTCGGCTTCATCTGGCCGCCGTACTGGTTGATGATGTCCTGCAGGTCCTGCGGCACCGACGACGAGCCGTGCATGACGAGGTGGGTCGTCGGCAGGCGGCGGTGGATCTCCTCGATCACGTTCATCGCCAGCACCTCGCCGTCGGGCTTGCGGGTGAACTTGTAGGCGCCGTGGCTCGTGCCCATGGCAACGGCCAGCGCGTCCACCTTCGTGGCCTCGACGAACTTCACCGCTTCGTCAGGGTCAGTCAGGAGCTGGTCGTGGCTGAGGGTTCCCTCGGCGCCGTGGCCGTCCTCGGCCTCGCCCTGGCCGCTCTCGAGCGAGCCGAGCACGCCCAGCTCGCCCTCGACCGAGACGCCGGCCCAGTGGGCCATCTTGGTGACGTTGCGGGTGATCTCGACGTTGTAGGTGTAGTCGGCCGGGGTCTTGCCGTCGGCCTTCAGCGAGCCGTCCATCATCACGGAGGTGAAGCCGTACTGGATGGCGGTGGCGCAGGTGGCTTCGTTGTTGCCGTGGTCGAGATGCATGCAGACCGGAATGTGCGGGTAGATCTCGACGAGGCCGTCGATCAGCTTGGCCAGCACGACGTCGTTGGCGTAGGCCCGGGCGCCGCGGCTCGCCTGGAGGATCACCGGCGAGTCGGTGGCGTCGGCGGCCGCCATGATGGCGAGCCCCTGCTCCATGTTGTTCAGGTTGAAGGCGGGCACGCCGTACTCGTACTCAGCGGCGTGATCGAGGAGCTGCCGGAGGGTGATGCGTGCCATCGTGCGTGTCTTCCCGTTTCCCGTTTCGTCGTCCGCCGGATCGCCGGGGGTATCAAGAAACCCTCAGCTGCGCTGTATCGTGTCGCTCTGCCGGGTGCCTCGCTTTCGGTCAATCTCCGGCAGGGCGCAGGACATTCTTTCGGCGGATGATCCTCACCCGGTCCGGTTCACCGGTGCCACGACGCGTTCCTCGCCCTCGCTGACTCGCGCGACGAAGTCACGGCCGTAACCCGCGATGTCGCGCGCATCTCGGCCGCGTTCCGCCCCTCGTCGCGCATGCCGAGATCGAGGCGGTCGATCCGCCCGTCGAGGCGCGTCACCGTCCCGGTCCGCAGATGCGCCAGGCTCGCCTGGACGCCCTTCGGGATCTCGAAGGCTGCGATCTCCACGTGGTCACCCCTGGCCTCGGCCCCCCGGCCGACGACGGCCGGCCATGTAGATAGGGTCGTGCCGCAGGCGGAGGAGAGCAAGGCGACCCTCTCAGCCTTTCGCCCGCAGCGCCTCGACGCCCGGGAGGGCCTTGCCTTCCAGCCACTCGAGGAAGGCGCCGCCGGCGGTCGAGACGTAGGTGAAGTCCTGCCCCACGCCGGCATGGTTGAGCGCGGCCACCGTGTCGCCGCCGCCCGCGACCGAGACGAGCTGGCCGTCCTTCGTCCGCGCGGCCGCGTGCTTGGCGGCGGCCACGGTCGCGGCATCGAACGGGGCGAGCTCGAAGGCGCCCAGCGGGCCGTTCCACACCAGGGTCTTGGCCCCGTCGATGGCGGCGTTGATCTCGGCGACCGAGCGCGGACCGGCATCGAGGATCATGCTGGCGTCCGGCACGGCGTCCACCGGTACGGTCTCGTGGGGGGCCTGCGCCTGAAACTCGCTCGCGGCGACCGCGTCGACCGGCAGGATGATCCGGCAGCCGGCCTTCTCGGCCGCCGCCAGGATCCGCGTGGCGGTCTCGGCGAGATCCTTCTCGCAGAGGGACTTGCCCACCGCCTTCCCCTGCGCGTGCAGGAAGGTGTTGGCCATGCCGCCGCCGATCACCAGCATGTCGACCTTGGCGACGAGGTTCTCCAGGAGATCGATCTTGGACGAGACCTTGGCCCCTCCGACCAGCGCGATCACCGGGCGCTGGGGCGATTCCAGGCCCTTGGTCAGCGCATCGAGCTCGGCCTGCATCTCGCGGCCGGCATAGGCCGGCAACCGGTGCGCCAGACCCTCGGTGGAGGCGTGCGCGCGGTGGGCCGCCGAGAAGGCCTCGTTGACGTAGACGTCGCCGTTCGCCGCCAGGGCGTCCGCGAAGGCCGCGTCGTTCTTCTCTTCACCCGCGTGGTAGCGGGTGTTCTCGAGGAGGAGGACGTCGCCGTCCTTGAGGGCCGCCACCGCCTGCGCGGCGGCGCCGCCGACGCAGTCAGCCGCGAAGGCGACATCGCGTCCGAGGGCCGCGCCGAGGGCGGGAACCACCGGCTCGAGCGAATCCTTCGGCTCGCGCTTGCCCTTCGGTCGACCGAAATGGGCGAGCAGGATCACCTTGGCGCCCTGCTCGGCGACCTCGCGGATCGTCGGCGCGACGCGCTCGATGCGGGTCGCGTCGGTCACGCGCCCGCTCTCCATGGGCACGTTCAGGTCGACGCGCATGAGGACCCGCTTGCCCTTGAGGGAGCCGGCATCGTCGAGGGTGCGGAAGGCGCTCATGCGGTCTGGTGCGGTCCTGTGCGAGGCGGGGCGATTACTGCGCGGTGGTGCCGATGGTGGCCCGCTGCGGCAGCAGACGGTCGAGGTTGAGCCGCTGGACGGCCACCATCAGGACCACGGTCAGGATGGCGGTGATCACGGCGGTGAGGACGAGGGCGCCGGTCCCGGGCAGGCGCCGGGTGCGCTCGGCGAGGCCGCGCATCTCCGTCCGGAGCGCCGCGAGGTCGGATTGCCGCGCGGATTCGTTCATCCGGCTCGCGGCATTCTCGACCTTGTCCTCGACCCGCGACAGGAGCGCCTCGGAGCGGGCGTACTTGTCCTCGATGCGCGAGCACTTGTCCTCGATCCGCGCGAGCTGATCGAAGAGCTGATTGGCCGGGAGCGTGTGGGACGGGACCGCGGAGGCGGCGGGTGCGGCGGTCGGTGCCACGGCGGGTGCGTTGGGCGGCGGCGGAGCCGGCCTGGGGGCGGGCGGCACGGCTGCCGGCCCGCTCGACGTGCCCTGCGAAGCGTCGGTCATCCCTGAAGAGTCCCTGGTTCGAAGATAGGCCGTCCGAAGAGAAGTGCGGCCGCCGGCCTCTCAGGAGGCGGCGACCGCTGCAGTCCAGCTCAGATGAGCTTGGCCATCGCGACGGCCGTGTCGGCCATGCGGTTCGAGAAGCCCCACTCGTTGTCGTACCAGGTCAGGATGCGCACCAGAACGCCGTCCATGACCTTGGTCTGGTCGAGGTGGAAGGTCGACGAATGCGGGTCGTGGTTGAAGTCGATCGAGACGTTCGGCCGGTCGGTGACGCCGAGGACGCCCTTCAGCGGACCGGAAGCGGCGGCCTTGATCGCGTCGTTGATCTCCTGGACCGTGGTCGCGCGCTTGGCCGTGAAGACGAGATCCACCGCCGAGACGTTCGGGGTCGGCACGCGGATCGCGGTGCCGTCGAGCTTGCCCTTGAGCTCCGGAAGCACGAGGCCGACGGCCTTCGCGGCGCCGGTCGAGGTCGGGATCATCGAGAGCGCCGCGGCGCGGGCCCGGTAAAGATCCTTGTGCATCTGGTCCAGCGACGGCTGGTCGTTGGTGTAGGAATGGATCGTGGTCATGAAGCCGCGCTCGATGCCGACGGCCTCGTCCAGCACCTTCGCCACCGGGGCGAGGCAGTTCGTGGTGCAGGAGGCGTTCGACACGACGTGGTGCTCGCCCGTGAGCTTGTCGTGATTCACGCCGTAGACCACCGTCAGGTCGGCGCCGTCGGCCGGGGCCGAGACGAGGACGCGCTTGGCGCCGGCATCGAGATGGGCCTTCGCCTTGTCCTTCGACGTGAAGATGCCGGTGCACTCGAGCGCGATGTCGACGCCGAGGTCGCGGTGCGGCAGCTCGGCCGGGTTGCGCACGGCCGTGACCTTGATGCGCTTGCCGTTCACCACCAGGAACTCGCCGTCGACCGCGACCTCGCCGGGGAAGCGGCCGTGCACGGAATCGTAGCGGAGCAGGTGGGCGTTGGTCTCCACCGGGCCGAGATCGTTGATCGCCACGACTTCGATGTCGCTGCGGCCGGCTTCCGCGATCGCCCGCAGGACGTTGCGGCCGATGCGTCCGAACCCGTTGATGGCAACCTTCGTCACGGCGTGACTCCTTCCTGATGCGGCTCGCCGCGCGCCGGACCTCGGGAGCGGTCCGCGAAGCGGTCTCGGCGGCCCGCCATACCGTCCGGGCCGGGCCGGACGGGATCTGGGCGGGCGGGTTTGAACCTGCGATGAACCGGACCGGGAGAGGCCGGGCTTCGACGCCCGTGACCGTCGGATCGGACGGTGCTGGCTGAGGCCTCGGAACTGTCGCGGACCGGCCCTCCGGCATGTCTCGCGCGGTCCCTCTCGGGATCGCGCGGCTGTCTAGCATGGAGCCTCGACCTGTCAAACGCGTCGCTGTGACAAAGACCTTCGATCCACCGACCAATAAACAGGGATTGCCAGGATCCATTCGGTCAGCGGGCGGATCGGGGATCGAACGCGATTTCGCGCTGGAATTCCGCCTGCATTCGACCGAAAGCTTCGCGTCGGGGTAGACGAAGAACCATGGCCGACGAGACCGAGACCCTTTCCATCGACGACGCGCTCAGCCGGCTCGAAGCGGCGATCACCCGCCTCGACGCCGTCGTCCAGCACCGCCTCGAGACCGACGCGCAGCCCGACGACCGGGACGCGGAGCTCGCCCTGATGGACGAGGATCGAGCCCGGCTGGCCGCCGCCCTCGACGCGGCGAGCGCCCGCCTCGCCGCGGTCTCGGCGACGACCGGGGAGGTCGGGCACCGGCTCGACCGGGCCATCGAGACCGTTCAGGATGTGCTCGGACGCGCCTGACCCCACCGCCCCCGCCTGTCGGAGCGACCAGCGGAGCCATCCTTGCCGCAGATCAACGTGACCATCGACGGCCGCAGCTACCGCATGGCCTGCGGCGAGGGCGAGGAGGCGCATCTGATGGGCCTCGCCGCCACCCTGGACGGGCGCATCGCCGAGATGCGCAAGAGCTTCGGCGAGATCGGCGACATGCGCCTGCAGGTCATGGCGGCGCTGACCATCGCCGACGAGCTCGCGGAGCTGCGGTCGCGGATCGCGACGCTGGAAGGCAACGTCGCGGAACTGCGCGCCGCCGCCGAGACCGCGGAGCGGGGGCGGACGGAAGATGCCGAGCGCGCGGCGTTCGGGATCGGTCGCGCGGCCGAGCATATCGGGCGGCTCGCCGACGCCCTCGGCGCGTCGGCGCCGCGGGCCTGATCCGCGGCGCCCGGACGTGCCTCGCGAGGACCGACGTCCCCATGAATCAGAGACAGGCCGTGAGCGCCTGTCCTAGGAAGGCGCGGCATCGAACCGGGTCCGCGCCGCCTGGATCGCGCCGTGGCTCTCCTCGGCCCATCGGACGAGGCGCGCCAGCGGCTCGAGCAGGGCGCCCCCGAGGTCCGTGAGCCGGTACTCGACGCTGGGCGGCTTCGTCGGGAACACCGTCCGCGCCACGAACCCGTCCCGCTCGAGATCCCGGAGCGTCTGCGTCAGCATCCGCTTGGAGATGTCGGGCAGCGTGCGGAGGAGGGCGCTGAATCGGAGCGGCCCGTCGGCCAGGGCGATCAGGAGCAGCATCGACCACTTGTCGCCCACCCGATCCAGCACGTCCCGGACCGGGCACGCCGCCGGATCGAGGGTGCCGGCCCGCCACACCGCGTACTTGGCCGCCAGCTCGGCGCGGGCGGGCGGCAGCGCGGTCTCCTTCGCGTAACCTGGTCCCAAAATCCTGCCTCCTTCACCGCCCGGGTGGTCTCATCTAGTGACCATGTCCCGGAATTGAACCATGGGAGACAGGTATGACGCGGACCGATCATCCGAGCTACTTCGTGACCGGCGCCACGGGCCTGCTGGGCCGACAGGTCATCGCGGCGCTCCTGGAGCGCGTCCCGGCCGGCGCGGTGGTGGCCGGCGCGCGGGACATCGAGGGCGAGTCGGCTCGCAGCCTGCGAAGCCTGGGCGTCGCGGTCCGCCGGGCCGAATACGCCGATCCGACGAGTCTGGACGCGGCGTTCCAGGGCATCCAGCGCCTCCTGCTGATCTCGTCGAGCGAGATCGGCCGGCGCGTGGCGCAGCATCGCAACGTCATCGACAGTGCCGGACGGACCGGTGTCGGTCTGATCGCCTACACGAGCGTCCTGCACGCCGACACGTCGGCCCTCGCCCTGGCCGAGGAGCATCGCCAGACCGAGCGGCTGCTCGCGGATTCCGGCGTGCCGTTCGTCGTGCTGCGCAACGGCTGGTACACGGAGAACTACGCCGCCGGCATCGCGCCGGCGCTCGCCCACGGCGCCGTCCTTGGCTGCGCGGGCGACGGGCTGATCGCCTCGGCCGCGCGGGTCGATTACGCGGCGGCGGCGGCGGCTGCTCTCACCGCCGAGGGGCAGGGCGGCCGCATCTACGAGTTGGCGGGCGACGAGTCCTACACGCTGACCGAATTCGCGGCGGCGATCGCCGCCGCGGCAGGCAGACCGGTCGCGTACCGCGATCTGCCGCAGGCGGAGTACCGGGCGGCGCTCGTGGCCGCCGGGATACCGTCAGACTTCGCCGCGCTGCTCGCCGACTCGGACGCGGCCGCGGCCCGCGGCGCGCTAGACGACGACACGCGTCAGCTGAGCGCGCTGATCGGCAGGCCGACGACGCCCTACAGGTCCACGGTGCACGACGCCGTCGCGCGCCTCTGAATCCCGTGCGCGACTGTCCGCATCGTCACTCCGTCTCGGCGATGTAGCGCCCCAGCGCCGCCGCGGCCCGGAGCATGTGCGCGCGCATGCGCCGGGCGGCCGTCTCGCCGTCGCCCTCGGCGATCGCCGACAGGATCTCGCCGTGCTCCTCCCGCGAGCGGCGGATCCGGTCGGCATGGCGGAGCTGCGTGCGCCGGAACGCGGCCAGCCGCTCGCGGATCGCCAGGGCCTGCTCGGCCATGAAGCCGTTATGGGTCGCCGTGTAGAGCGCCTCGTGGAAGGCACGGTTGAATCGGTCGTAGGCGTCGACGTCGCCCGCCTCGACCGCCTGGGCGGACTCCTCGTGGAGCTCCATCAGCTCCCCGCGCTCGAGGGGCGTCATCCGGTAGGTCGCGAGTCGAGCGCACATCGCCTCGATCTCGGCGGTCGTCTCGAACATGTCGGCGATCCGCTGCGGCGTCAGGCGCGCCACCACCACGCCCCGGCGGGGCCGGATCTCCACGAGCCCGGAGGCGGCGAGCTGGCGCAGCGCCTCCCGGACGGGCGTGCGCGACGCGCCGTAGCGATCGGCCAGGTTCTGCTCGTCGAGGGCCGTGCCGGCCGCGATCGTCCCCGACGCGATGGCGTCGGTGAGGGCGTCGCGGATCCGGTCCGAGAGCAGCCCGCTGTCGATCTTCCGGAAGTCTCCGTGCATCCGCCGTTCCTCGATCGTCCCTTCAGCGACGCCTGCCAGTCCTCGGGAAGACGATGAGGAACAATACCCTAATCCGCGCGCGCGCGCCCGCAATTCGACCGGGCGCACCGGGAGACCGCCGCTTCAGTCGACCAAAGCCCGGACCGTGAGGAACAGGATCGACGGTCCGACGAGGCAGCCGATGCCGGTGTGGAACGTCGCCGTCAGCGTGCCGTAGGGAACGAGCTTCGGATCGGTCGCGGCCAGGCCACCATACGCCATGGCCGAGCGCGGGTTGTCGATGCCGATCAGCCGGGCCACTCAGGGGCGTCCCGACATCACCATGATCGCTTCGGTCACGCCGGTGGCGATGGACAGCGCCATCACGGTGGAATCCGCGTCGACGCGTGCGTCGGGGAGCGTTTCTTTCCCGGATCGGCCTTTGAGCTGTCGCGGAAGGTATGCAAGAGGTTGGCGGAACAGCAATCCCGTATACGAAACTGTCAATGGCACGGGTTTTAAAATACCGAACTGGGGGCTATGTAAAGTCCGGTACACCGATTGGAGCACGCGGATGGGCGACTGGCGCGGTGAGAGGCAGGCACGCGACGCGCGGATCGCGGCCGGGCGCGCCCACGCGGACGGCAAGGTCGTGCCGGCCGCGGCCGTGGTCGACCTGCTGGAGGCGATCCTGCGGCCCGGCGACCGCGTCTGCCTCGAGGGCGACAACCAGAAGCAGGCCGACTGCCTCGCCCGCGGCCTGAGCGCCTGCGATCCCGCCAAGATCCACGACCTGCACATGGTCCAGTCGGGAATCGTTCTGCCCGAGCACCTCGACGTGTTCGAGACCGGGATCGCCAAGCGGCTCGACTACTCGTACTCGGGCCCGCAGGGCGCCCGCATCGCCAAGATGCTCTACGGCGG
Source organism: Methylobacterium sp. ME121 (assembly GCF_000974725.1). Classification (NCBI taxonomy): domain Bacteria; kingdom Pseudomonadati; phylum Pseudomonadota; class Alphaproteobacteria; order Hyphomicrobiales; family Methylobacteriaceae; genus Methylobacterium; species Methylobacterium sp. ME121. The sequence goes on along the minus strand of NZ_BBUX01000001.1, from coordinate 484,912 downwards.
CCAGATCGAGCTCGGGGCGGTCCATACCTACCTCGAGCTGTTCGCCCGCTATTTCGTCGACCTGACGCCCAACGTGGCGCTGATCGCCGGCGTCTCGGCCGACCGGAACGGCAACCTGTATACGGGGCCGAACACCGAGGACACGCCGACCGTCGTGGAGGCGACCGCCTTCAAGAACGGCGTCGTGGTCGCGCAGGTCAACGAGATCGTCGACACGGTCCCGCGGGTCGACATCCCGGGCGACCGAATCGACTTCGTGGTCGAGGCCGACAAGCCCTTCTACGTGGAGCCGCTCTTCACCCGCGACCCGGCGGCGATGACCGAGACGCAGATCCTGATCGCCATGATGGCGATCAAGGGGATCTACGCCGAGTACGGCATCAGGCGGCTCAACCACGGCATCGGGTTCGGCACGGCGGCGATCGAGCTGCTGCTGCCGACCTACGGCGAGAAGCTCGGCCTCAAGGGCAAGATCGCCACCCACTGGGCGCTCAACCCGCACCCGACCCTCATCCCGGCGATCGAGTCGGGCTGGGTCAAGCAGGTCCACTGCTTCGGCTCCGAGGTCGGGATGGATCGCTACATCCGCGAGCGGCCCGACGTCTTCTTTACCGGCGCCGACGGGAGCCTGCGCTCGAACCGGGCGTTCTGCCAGACGGCCGGCCTCTACGCCTGCGACATGTTCATCGGCGCGACGCTCCAGATCGACCTGATGGGCCATTCCTCGACCATCACCCAGTCGCGGGTGGCGGGCTTCGGGGGCGCGCCCAACATGGGCTCGGACCCGCACGGCCGCCGCCACCCCTCCGATGCCTGGATGAAGGCCGGCCGCGAGGGCCAGATCGTCGGCGATCCGGCGCTGATGCGCGGGCGCAAGCTCGTGGTGCAGCTGGTCGAGACCTTCGGGGACAAGCTGGTCCCGACCTTCGTGGAGAAGCTCGACGCTCTCGAACTGGCGAAGAAGATCGGACTCGAGCTGGCACCGGTGATGATCTACGCCGACGATGTCACCCACATCGTCACCGAGGAGGGCATCGCCAACCTGCTGCTCTGCCGGGACGCCGACGAGCGCGAGCAGGCGATCCGGGGCGTTGCGGGCTACACTGGGGTCGGTCGCGGCCGCGACCGCGCGAAGGTCGAGGAACTGCGCGCCCGCGGCGTCATCCGCCGCCCGGAGGATCTCGGCATCGAGCCGCTCGACGCGGACCGCGCGCTGCTCGCCGCGAAGTCGATCAAGGATCTCGTGCACTGGTCGGGCGGCCTCTACGAGCCGCCGGCCCGGTTCCGGAACTGGTGAGCGTCGCGCGATGACGGATCCGCACGCGAGGAGACGGCGATGGAATCCCTGACCTTCCGCCACACCACCGAGAAGCCGCTCTCCGGCTCGGCACCGAGCGCGATCACCGGCGTCGTGGCGTCCGGCAACCTGGAGATCCTGCTCGAGCGGGTCCTGCCGCCGGATACCTGCGAGGTGGCCATCGAGACCCCAATCGCCGGGTACGGCGGCGTCTGGGAGGCGGTGGTGGCCGATTTCGTTGCCCGGGCGCAGCCGGGCGGCCTCCGCATCAGCATCAACGACGGCGGCGCCCGCCCTGACACCGTGTCGCTGCGCCTGCTCCAGGGCGCGCGGCTGATGGAGGCCTGACCATGGCTGGCGACCGCGCCGCGCGCCCCGATCCGGACGCCCTGAGCTGGTACGAGGCCACCGCCCGCCAGCGCGTGCTGGCGCTCACCGATCCGGGAAGCTTCCGCGAGTTCCTGCCGCCGACGGAGCGGCGGATGAGCCCGCACCTGCCGCTCTTCGATCTGCCCCGCGCCTTCGACGACGGCATCGTGGTCGGCCGCGCGCGCCTGGACGGCGAGCCGGTCCTGATAGCCGCCCAGGAGGGCCGGTTCATGGGAGGCGCCTTCGGCGAGGTGCACGGGGGCAAGCTCGTCGGCCTGCTCCGGGCGGCCCTGGAGCTGAGGCCGAAGGCGGTCCTGATCCTGTTCGACACCGGCGGCGTCCGCCTGCAGGAGGCCAATGCCGGCGAGACGGCCATCGCCGAGACCATGCGGGCCATCGTCGAGGCCCGCGCGGCCGGCATCCCCGTCGTCGGGCTGATCGGCGGCCGGGCCGGCTGCTACGGTGGCGGCGGTCTGATCGCCGGCACCTGCTCGCGGCTCGCCGTGTCGGAAGGCGGGCGGATCTCGGTGTCCGGCCCAGAGGTGATCGAGACCAACAAGGGCGCCGAAGAGTTCGATTCCCGCGACCGCGCCCTGGTCTGGCGGACCATGGGCGGCAAGCACCGCCGCCTGATCGGCGGCGCCGACGCCTTCTGCGCCGACACGGTCTCGGCCTTCCGCGCGGCCGCCCGCGACCTCGTCGGCCGCGCCCCGCCCTTCGACCTGGACACCCTGGAAGCCGAGCAGGCGCGCCTGGAGGCCCGCATCGAGCGGTTCGGCGACTGTCGCGACGCGACCGATGTCTGGGCGCGCCTCGGAGTGAACGATCCCGAGGCCGTGCCCGCGATGGACACGGCCGCCTTCGACGAGACCGTGGCCCGGAGTCCGGAGGCCGACCATGACGCTCGCTGAGATCCTCGCCTCCCTGTTCCCGCAGGGTCACGCGGTGGCGGTGCGCGACGGTCTCGTGTCCGGCACCGGACCGTTCGCGGGCGGCCGGATGCACGTGGTCGGCGTCGACGGCGACACGCCGCTGGGCACCGACGGGGCACTGGTCCTGTCGCGGGCCGTGCTCGACGCCGTGCGGTCCGGCGACCGCGCGTCGATCCTCGTGGCGGTGGATTCCGACAGCCAGCGCATGAGCCGCCGCGACGAGCTGCTGGGCCTCAACGAGTGCCTCGCGCACCTCGCCAAGGCGCTGCTCCTGGCGGACCGGTCGGGCCATCCGACGATCGGGCTGATCTACGGCCACTCGGCCGCCGGCGCCTTCATCGCGACGGCCCTTGCGACGCGGGTCCTCGCGGCACTGCCCGGGGCGAATCCGAGCGTGATGGACCTGCCGTCCGTCGCCCGGGTGACCAAGCTGCCCCTCGAGAAGCTGCAGGACATGGCGAAGACGACGCCGGTCTTCGCGCCCGGCCTCGACAACATGGTCGCGACGGGCGCCGTCCACGTGGTCCTGGACCCGGATCAGCCCCTCGAGGGCCAGATCCGCGGGGCGATCGACACGATGCAGGCGCAGGACATCCGCGACCGTCTGGGCGCCGAGCGCGGCGGCCGCCCGGTCGCCCGCGCCGTCGCGGCGGCCGTCGCCGACCAGGCCCGCCTTGGCTGAGCCTTTCCGACGCCACGACCTCGTCCGGGCCGACCCGGCGGCCTGGGCGGCGTGGCGCGTTGGCCGGCCCGATCTCAGCGCCGTCCCGCATCTGGAGCACTGGGCCGCTTCGGGCCGACCGCTGATCGTCCGCCGCCGCATCCCCGGGGAGACCGGCGACGCGGTGCCGCTCGGCCTGCCGCTGCCGCCCGCGGACGGCAAGCGGCGGATCGGGCTCGCCCTGCCGGCATCCGCGCTGTCGCCGGCGCCGGTGGTGAGCCTCGCCGAGGCCGCCGCGCACGCGCCGGTGCCCTGGAGCGCGACCCTCGACGCGCTGACGGAGCTCGGCCGACGGCACGGCCTCGCGCCGCGGCCCTTCGGCAGCCTCCTGTGGCAGGCGGTCACGGGCCTCACCTACCTCAGCGCCACCTCCGACCTCGACCTGCTCTGGCCGTGCCGACCTCCGGTGCCGGTCGGCCTGCTCGACGGCATCGCCGCGGTGGCGGAGGCGGCGCCGATGGGCATCGACGGGGAGATCCTGCTGCCGGACGGCGCGGGTCTGCACTGGCGCGAGCTGCGCGCGGCGCCCGAGGATGGCTCGGTGCTCGCCAAGAGCCTGGAGCGGCTGCTTCTGCGGCCGGTCGCGGGCCTGCGGGGCCCGGGCCCCGCATGACCCTCGCGATCCTCCTTTCGGGCCAGGGTGGCCAGCACCCGGCGATGTTCGACCTGACGGCCGATCATCCGGCGGCCCAGGAGGCGTTCGCGGCCGCCAGGCCGCTCCTCGGCGGCGCCGACCCGCGCGACCTGGCCCGAGCGGGCGGCGACAACCTGCACGCGAATCGGACCGGCCAGATCCTGTGCTGCGTCGCCGCCCTGACGGCGTGGCGGGCGCTGGAGGAGGCGGCGCCGGACCGGTCGATCGTGGCCGGCTACAGCATCGGCGATCTCGCGGCCTGGGGCGTCGCCGGCCGCCTTGACCCCGCCGACGTGCTCGCCCTGGCGGCCCGACGGGCGGAGGCCATGGACGCCGCTTCCGGCACGGGGTTCGGGCTTGCGGGGATCCGCGGCCTGAGCCTCGACGCGCTCACGGATCTCGCGGACCGCCACGGCTGCCACCTCGCCATCCGCAACGCGGCCGACAGCGGTGTCGTCGGCGGTCCGCGCGCGACGCTGGAGACGCTGTGCCGGGAGGCGACCGGCTCGGGCGCCCAGAGGGCGGTGGTCCTGCCCGTCCACACGCCGTCGCACACGCCGCTGCTCCACGCCGCGACGGCGGCCTTCCGGGACGCGCTCGCCGCAGTGCCGCCGCGTCGGCCGCCGCTCCGCGCGCCGCGGCTGGTCAGCGGGCTGGACGGGAGCACGGTGTTCCGCGACGCCGACGGCCGCGAGAATCTGGCGCTCCAGATCTCGCGCACGATCGACTGGGCCGCCTGCCTCGACGCGTGCCGCGAGTACGGCGCGGACCGCGTGCTCGAACTCGGGCCAGGCCACGCCCTCGCCACGATGGCCCGGGCCGCCCTCCCGGCGGCGCGCGTTCACGCCATCGAGGAATTCCGCTCGCTCGGCGGCGTGGCGGACTGGCTCGCGCGACCTTAGCGGCGTCGCACAGATGCCGCACAACCCTTGCGGATGGTTGTCCCCGGGCGGCGCTAGTCTGGTGATGTGCCCTTCCGGCTCCGCTTGCTTGGCACAATACTGATGTCGACACCTCGCCTTGACGCGCGGCCCGTTGCGGTCGTAGCAGCCGGGCATCTTCGGGACGGGACGGGTTCATGACGGCCAAGCGAGCGCTGATCACGGGAGTGACGGGCCAGGACGGCGCGTATCTGGCGCAGCTGCTCCTGCAGAAGGGCTACGCCGTCACCGGCATCGTGCGGCGCTCCAGCCATGCCGGCGTGTTCGATCACCGGTTGAAATGGCTCGGCATCCTCGACGATGTCGAGCTGGTCGACGGCAACCTGCTCGACCAGTCCGCCCTGCTGCGCATCGTCCAGGCGGCCAAGCCCGACGAGATCTACAACCTCGCGGCCCAGTCGTTCGTGACCTCGTCCTGGCAGCAGCCGCTGCTGACCGGGCAGGTCACCGGCCTCGGCGCGGTGCACATGCTGGAATGCTTGCGCTCGGCGGCGCCCCAGGCGCGCTACTACCAGGCCTCGACCTCGGAGATGTTCGGCCTGATCCAGGAGGCCAAGCAGAGCGAGTCGACGCCGTTCTACCCGCGCTCGCCCTACGGCGTGGCCAAGCTGTACGCGCACTGGATGACCATCAACTACCGCGAGAGCTTCGGGCTGCACGCGTCGAACGGCATCCTGTTCAACCACGAGAGCCCACTGCGCGGCGTCGAGTTCGTCACCCGCAAGGTCACCGACGCGGTGGCGCGGATCAAGCTCGGCCGGCAGAAGGAGCTGCGGCTGGGCAACATCGACGCCAAGCGCGACTGGGGCCACGCCCGCGACTACGTGAAGGCGATGTGGCTCATGCTGCAGCAGGACCGCCCCGACGATTACGTGATCGCCACCGGCCGGACCACGACGGTGCGCGACATGTGCGAGATCGCGTTCAAGCACGTCGGCCTGAAGGTGGACGACCACCTGATCGTCGACCCGGCGCTGTTCCGGCCGGCAGAGGTCGAAGTGCTGCTGGGCAACCCCGCCAAGGCCAAGGCGACCTTCGGCTGGGAGGCCGAGACCAGCCTCGAGGCGCTGATCACCGAGATGGTCGACGCCGACATCAAGCGCCTCAGCGCCAACGCCTGAGCCGTCGGGCTCGCCGCCGGCGGGCTCCGGGTCCATATGGCGCGCATCCCTGAACGGAGAGGCGCGCCGTGAAGACCTACCAGCTCTACATCGACGGGCAATCGGTCGATCCGGTCGAGGGCTCGTGGTTCGAGTCCATCGACCCCTATCGCGGCGAGCCCTGGGCCCGCATCCCGCGCGCCGGGCGCGCCGACGTCGACCGGGCGGTGGCCGCCGCCAAGCGCGCCATGTGGGACGGCCCCTGGGCCACCATGACGGCCTCGGCCCGCGGCAAGGTCCTGCGCCGGATCGGCGATCTCGTCGAGCGCGAAGCCAGGGCACTCGCCGAAGTCGAGGTCCGCGACAACGGCAAGCTCTTCGCGGAGATGTACGGCCAGACCCGCTACCAGCCGGAATGGTGGTGGTACTACGCGGGTCTCGCCGACAAGGTCGAGGGCGCGCAGGTGCCGATCGACAAGCCCGAGACCTTCGCGTTCACCCGGCACGAGCCGGTGGGCGTGGTCGGGGCGCTGACGGCGTGGAACTCGCCGCTCCTGTTCGTCGCCTGGAAATGCGCCCCCGCGCTCGCGGCCGGCTGCGCGGTCGTGGTGAAGCCGTCCGAGTTCGCGTCCGCGAGCACGCTGGAATTCGCCCGCCTGACCAAGGAGGCCGGGCTGCCCGACGGCATGTTCAACGTCGTCACCGGCTTCGGCGGTGAGGCCGGCACCGCCATCGTCGAGCATCCCGACGTCGCCAAGATCACCTTCACGGGCTCCGACGTCACCGGGGCGAAAGTCTACGAAGCGGCCGCGCGGCAGATCAAGCGCGTATCCCTGGAGCTCGGCGGGAAGTCGCCCAACATCGTCTTCGCCGATGCCGACCTGAAGGCCGCCGCCGCGGGAGCGATCTCGGGCATCTTCGCGGCCACCGGGCAGACCTGCATCGCGGGATCGCGCCTGCTGGTGCAGAACAGCATCCGCCAGGAATTCACCGAGCGCCTGATCGAGCTCGCCCGCACCGCCAAGCTCGGCGACCCGATGCAGGCCGACACCAACATCGGGCCGATCACGACGCCGCCCCAGTACACGAAGGTGCTTGACTACATCGCGCTCGCCAAGAGCGAGGGTGCGCGCTGCGTGTTCGGCGGCAATCCCGCCTCCGGTCCCGGCGTGCTCGGCGGCCAGTTCGTCGAGCCGACGATCTTCACGGGCGTCACCAACGATATGCGCATCGCCCAGGAGGAGGTGTTCGGCCCGGTGCTGTCGATCATCGGCTTTGAGGACGAGGCCGAGGCGCTGAAGGTCGGCAACGACGTGATCTACGGGCTCGCGGCGGGCGTCTGGACCCAGGATATCGGTCGCGCGATGCGCATGTCGAAGGGGCTCCGCGCCGGCACCGTCTGGGTGAACACCTACCGGGCGGTGAGCTACATGATGCCGTTCGGCGGCATGAAACGCTCGGGCATCGGCCGCGAGAGCGGGATCGAGTCGATCCGCGAGTATCTGGAGACCAAGAGCGTCTGGATCTCCACGAGCCGCGACGCGCCGGAGAACCCCTTCGTCATGCGGTGACCGAGCGGGCCGCGCCGCGGTGCGGCGCGGCCCGCCCCTAATTCGTGGCCGATGGCGCGCGGTCCGGCGGCAGCGCGAGGGACGCCAGAATGAAACCCATGAAGAAGAGGAAGTACTGGTTGACCGACAGCTCCTCGAACATCAGCGACGGGATCAGGAACACCGCGCTGTAGGTCAGGAACGGCCCGAAGGCGGCGGGCGCCAGCAGGATCCGCCCGAGGCCTGCGATGAGCAGCAGCGCCGTGGCGATGCCGCTCTGGAGCGCCAGAGACACGAAGCCGTTATGGGGCGTGACGAGGCCGGTCAGCGCCTGCAGCTCCTCCCGCCTAGCGACCTCGCCGACGCCGAACGGGTATTCGGCGACGAGCTGGAGCGCGGTCACGCCGGACAGGAACCGCTCGTCGAAATTGCCCGTGACGTTGTGGTCCCCGGCGAAGCGCCGCTCGATCGCCTGGGACAGGGTTCCCGGCAGCGGGATCTCCCCCGTCACTGCCCAGGCCACGAGCAGGACGCCCAGGACGCCGAGCGCAACCAGCACGGCGTACGCCCTGAGGTTCCGCCGCATCACCAGGCCGAGGAACAGGAGCGGCATGAACAGGCCGGCGCGGTTGTTGGTGAACGGGAAGCTCGCCAGGAGGGCCGCGACGTAGGCGAGGTAGATGATCTTGAGGTGATAGCGCAGGCTGAGCAGCAGAGCCGCGGCCCCGGCCAGCGCGAAGACGTGGCCGGTCTCGTTGCCGGAGGCCCAGAGGCCGCCCTGCTTGTCCTGCACGAACAGCTTCAGCTCCTCGTCGAGCCCGTCCGTCGGGACCGCGAGCCCGAGCCGGTCGAGCTGCGTGCCGGAGGCGGCGAGCAGCAGCACGGCGAGGGAGGCGAGCATGCCGGCGAGCAGGCCGACGCAGAACGCGTCCTCGACGCGCCGGTCGCGGAACATCACCAGCAGGATGAACGCCTGGACCACGTAGAGCAGCAGGACGAGGGTCAGGTAGACGTCGCCCGCCTGCTTGTGCGCCTTCAGCACCAGCGAGGCCGCGATCAGCGCCAGGATTCCGGACAGCGGCGCGGCCTGCCGCACCGCCTCTGCCACGACGGCCCGGCGTAGACCCAGCCAGGGGATGAGCAGGAACGGCAGCAGGTCGGACAGGCGCTGGAACGGAAGCCCGAAGGTCGAGGTCAGGACGTTGAAGTTCAGGGCGGCGCCGAGCAGGAACACGGCGACGCGGTCCGCGAAGAGGGACGCGGCCGGCGCACTCGTTCCGATCGGCAACGCCTGTCCCGCCATCGCCCCGCACCGTCTCCCGTACCCGCCGCCGATGCCGCCTGCCGGCCGCGGGGTCTCCGGCAGGCAGTGTCGCCCACAATCGTTGGCGGAGGGTGCAGATCAGGCCGGGCGCCGCAGGAAGAGGCCGACGGCCGTGCGGAGCGTGTCGCGCATGAAGATCCAGGCGAGGCTCACGTAGGCCGCGATCCCGATACCGACGGCCGCGACGAGGCCGAGCCGGTCCCCGAAGGCGGCGTGGATCGGGGTCTGGACGAGCAGCACGAGCCCGGCCATCGCGCCGGCGCAGAGCGTGATCGGCGCGAGGAGCCGCACGAGCCGCCCGTTGGTGACCGGGACGACGCGCCCGGCGCTGGCGACGATCGCGGGCGTGAACAGGTAGGCCCGCACCACGTGCCCGGCGACGAGTGCGGCGAGGCCGAAGGGCGCGCTCACGAGCGCCGCCACGGCGCCCAGGCCGAACTGCGCGCCGGCGAGCCGCAGGGCGGTGCCGTTGCGGCCCAGAGCCGTGAAGACCATCCACAGCATCGAGGTCGCGACGAATTCGGGGGCGAGGAGGGCCAGCGTCCGCAGCACCGGCGCCGCGTCGTGCCACTGGTCGCCGAACAGGAACGGGATGAGGGTCGGGGCCACGGCCGCCATGCCGAAGAAGGCGGGCACCGCGAGGAACGCCGAGGCCTCGGCGAATCGGTGAAAGGCCGCGGCCAACTCGCCCGGCTGGTCCTGGAGGCGCGCGTAGGTTGTCAGCCCGACCGTGGTAAGCGGGATCACTGCCACTTGGCTCACGAGGTCGATGCAGCGCCACGCGAGGCGCAGATAGCCGACCTCGGTCGCGGAGATGAAGTAGGCCGCGATCACCTCCTGGCTCCGGATCGAGGCGACGAGCAGCAGGTAGGTGCAGAACAGCCGCGAGCCGAAGGCGATCTGCTCGCGCACGGAGGCGAGGTGGAGCCGCAGGGGCGGGATCCAGCGGGCCGCCACCCAGGTCAGGAGCGTGGTCGCGGTCGCGGCGACGAGCCGCTGCACCACGAGGCTCCAGACGCCGTAGCCGTCGAGGGCCAGGACGAGGGCCGCGGCCCCGCCGAGGATGTTGGCGCCGAGCGCGCGCAGCGCGAGCTTGCGGAAGCCGAAGCTCCGCTGGAGCCGCGCCTCGTGGATCGCGCCTGCGGCGGTGATCACGAAACAGGCGGAGAGCGCGCACAGGACCGGCTGCAGCGTGGGCAGGTCGAAGATCCAGGCGATCGGGCCTGACAGCGCCGCGAGGCCGGCGGCGCAGACGGCGCCCGTGGCGAGCATCACCCAGAAGGCGGTGGCGGCGAAGTCCTCGTCGAGGTCGGCGCGCTGGACCACCGCGTCGGGCAGCCCGCAGCGGGCGACGATCTGCAGGATGTCGATGAAGACCGCCGCGATCGCCACCATTCCGAACTCGGCGGGCCCGATCAGGCGGGCGAGCACGAGGAAAACCCCGAAGCTCAAGGTCACGTTGCCGACGGAGGCGACCGCCACCCAGCGCGCGGCGTCGAACGAGCGGCGCGTCACGGCGGCGCCGGAGGCGAGCCCCGGCTCCTCCTCGGCGGCGGCGGCCTCCGACAGGACCGGCGCGGCGGCGGTCACGGGCGGCTCGCCCGACGCTCGGCGACGAGTTCGGCGTAGAGGTCGAGATACTTCTCGGCGACGCGCTCCGAGGTTGATTCGCGGATGACGTGCTGGAAGGCGCGCTCGTCCGGCAGGTTCCCGCGGCCACGGTCGATCACCGTCCGCAACCGCGCGGCGAGGTCGGCGTCGTCGCCCGGCGTGAACAGCCAGTCGGCGTTGTCCTCGCCGATCAGTTCGGGGATCCCGCCGGAGGCCGCCCCGATGACCGGAACGCCCATCGTGTAGGCCTCGTAGATCGTCCGGGGCGACGGCTCGGCCCAGAAGGAGGGGACGATCAGCACGTCGACGGCGCTGAGGAACTCGGCGGGCTTCGCCCAGCCGACGAACTCGATCGGCAGATCCTCGGCCCGCGCCTTGAAGCGCTCGATGGAGTCGTCCATCGCGTGGCCGGCGACGAGGCACCGCCAGTCGCCGGGACCGATCCGCCGGAAGGCATCGATCATCGTGCCGACCCCCTTCTCGGTGTTGATCCGGCCGAGATATCCGAACGTCATCGGCCTGCCGGTCCGGTCGATCCGGCGCCGTGCCTCCGGGTCGCCCCCGGGAACCGTGCAGGAATAGAAGATCACCCGGCGCCGCTCGGGCGCGAGATGCGCGAACAACCCGTGGTCGACATGGGTCTTGAGGATCTCGGTGCCGACGCTGACGACGGCGTCCACCGACCGGTTGGTGATCTGCTTGGCGGCGTTGACCACCTTGCAGCCGAGGTGCCAGCGGTCGCACGGCTTGCCGTCCTTGAACATCGCGGCGTTGCCGCAGATCAGGTCGTACTCGCAGACCGTGTGGACGATCGGGATCCCGCGCTTGGCCGCCTCGCGCCAGACGAGGGTCGAGACGTCGAGCAGCGAGTGCGTGTTGACGATGTCGGGCCGGAAGTCGTCGAGGACGCGGCCGAACTCGGCCGCCACGGCGAAATTCCACTGCTGCTTGAGCTTGGCCCAGGCGCGGCCGAACCGGCTCGCCTGGGGCCAGTCCTCCAGCCAGAAATCGTTGTGGTGGGCCATGCGGTAGACCGTGACGCCGCCGCGCACGCTCTTGGGCTCCGGCTCCCGCGCGATGCAGGCCGCCGCCACCGTGTGGCCGGCCGCGACGAGTTCCTCGGCGAGATGCTCCACCGAGCGCTCGGCGCCGCCCACGATGTAGGGCGGATAGAGGGCGCTCAGATGCAGGATCCGCAGCGGTCCGGTCACCGCGCGCGCGGTGGCCTGATCCCTCGGCCGGTCCTGGCCCTGAGCGCGCGGCTCCTCGGTCAGGAGCCGGGCGTAGTTCGACGACAGGGAGGGGGTCATCATGGACGGCACTCGCTGAAATGCGGGCGCTCCGCGCGGGCGGAAAGCTCGGGAAGCGGTTCGGTGCGGGTCGCGGCGTAGAGGTCGAGGAAGGCGGTCGCGACGGCGACCGGATCGGTGCCGGCGCGGATCCGGGCGGCGCGGGCGAGACCTTCGGCGAGGCGGGCCGGCTCCGCGACGATCCGGGTCATCGCGGCGGCGAGCGCCGACGCGTCGCCCGGCGGGACCAGCCAGGGGCCCGGCCCGACCTGCTCGCCGATGCCGCCGGTGGCGGTGCCGATCACCGGGACGCCGCGCCCGTAGGCCTCCGCCACCGTCCGGCCGAAGGGCTCGGGCCAGACTGGCGGGACCACGAGGCAGTCGAGACCGTCGAGGAAGGCGTCGCGCTCCACGTAGCCCAGGAAGTTGACGGGCAGGCCCTCGGCCAGGGTGCGGTAACGGTCCAGCCCGTCCACGGCGCGGCCCGCGACGGCGAGGCGCCAGCCCGCCTCCGGCAGGCGTCGGCAGGCCTCGAGGAGCACGTCGAAGCCCTTCGCGCCCTCGATCCGGCCCAGATAGCCGAACCGGACCGGCGCGCCGGGCGCGCGCTGCCTCCGCGCCACGGGTGAACCGGGCCGGATCGGGTTCCAGATCACTCGGCGCAGCGACGGCGGCACGTGGGCGAAGAGGCCGGCGGCGAGGTGGCGATCGAGGATGTCCGAGCCCACGGCGGTGACGGCCGTCACGGCGCGCTGGCAGCGCCGGTGCGGCGCCGCGTAGAGGCGGCACTTGAGATGCTGGCCGGCGCAGGAACGCCCGTGGCGCACCATGGCGCCGTTGGTGCAGAGGCTGGTGAAGTCGTGCAGCGTGTGCACGACCGGCACCCCGAGTCGCCGAAGCAGCGGCCAGAGCGCCGGCGGCAGCTCGGAGATGGAGTGGGTGTTGACGAGGTCGGGGGCGAAGTCCCTGACCGCCCGCATCATCCGGTCGAGGGCGTGGCGGTTCCACTGCGCCGCGAGCTTGTAGCGGAGGCGGTCGACCCGCCCGCGCTGGGACCAGTCGAGGATGTGGAACGGCGTTCCGTACCCGGTCCGGTAGACGGTGACGCCGTCCTGCAGGACCGGTCCGCCCTCGGTCCGCGCCGCGCAGGCGACGGCGACGTTGTGGCCGAGCTCCGCCTGGGTCCGGGCGAGAGTCTCGACCATCAGTTCGGCGCCGCCGACCTGCTCGGGCGCGTAGAGCGAGCTAAGGTGCAGGATGCGCATGCGGCACCTCCCGGGCGGTACGCGCCGTCGCGCCGTCCCGCAGCGCGTCGAGCAGCAGTGTCTCGTAGCGGCGGGCGGTTTCGGCCCAGTCGTAGCGCCGGACATTGTCGCGACCGCGGGCGATCAGCGCGGTCCGGAGCCCGGTTTCGTCCAGCAGGCGCCGCAGGCACGCGGTCAGCGCCGCCGCGTCGGCGGGATCGAAGGTGAGGGCGCCGGCGCCCGCGATCTCCGGTGTGGCGGAGCGGTCCGAGCAGATCACCGGGCAGTCGAGGGCCTGCGCCTCCAGAACGGGCAGGCAGAATCCCTCGGCGAAGGACGGGACACACAGGCACAGCGCGCCGCGATAGAGGGCCGCCAGCCTGTCGTCGCCGATATGCGACAGGCGGGTCAGCGGGACCGGCGCGCCGCCGAGCGCCCCTGCGATCGCCTCGTCATGATCCTCGCCGACGTGGACGATCCCGAGTCCCGGCCGCCCGAGCCCGACCACGGCGCGCGCGAGCGTCGCGAAGTTCTTGTTGTACAGGGCGTTGCCGACCGCGAGCACGTACGGCCCCGCGGGGATCTCGGCGGCGGAGCCACCCGCCGTCGGGTCGAGCATGGCCGCGGACGGCACGGTCCGCGTCCGGGCGTGGAGTCGCGGGTAGTGGTGCTCCAGATCGCGCCGCGTCGCCTCCGAGACGGCGATCACCCGGGCGCTGCTGCCGAGGACCAGGCGGAAGATCGGGTCGGTGGTCAGGGCCTCGCGGGAGCGGATGCGCCCGGGCAGCGTGCGGAAATAGAGGTCGTGCACGACGCTGACGCGGGCGCGGCCGCCGAACGCCGCCCCGTAGGGATCGATGTTCAGCACCACGTCGATGGCGCGGGCGCGGCACAGCCGCGGGACGGCGAGGCACTGGCGCAGGACGTCGAGCAGCATGATCCGCGGCCGCTTCACCGTCACGACCTCGACGCGGTCGCGGATCGCCGCCGGCAGCTGATCGCGACGCCAGGGGGAGCGCAGCACCACCGCGAAGGTGCCGCGCGCGACGAGGCCGGCGATCACCCGGAAGGCGACGAGCGCGACGCCCGACGGCCGACCGGCATGCTGGCTCGGCATGTTGACGAGGACGCGCGGCATGGCGGGTCTGACGGCTCCGAACGGGAAAGGGAAACGCGGGCCCGTCAGGCCCGGCCGGCGACCTGGAGGATGATGTCGGTGAGATCGCGCTGCATGCGGTCCGCGCCGTAACGGGACAGCGCCCGCTCGCGCGCGAGCGCCGTGCGCGCCCTGAAGGCGTCGGGAGCGGCGAACAGCGCCGACAGGGCCGCCGCGAGGCGGTCCGGCCGCCGCGGCGGCACCAGGGTTCCGGCCGCGCCGCCGTCGAGGATCTCGGCGGACGCGCCGGCGTCGGTGGCGATCACCGGCACGCCGACCAGCATGGCCTCGACGAGGGTACGGCCGAACGGTTCGGGATCGACCGAGGAGTGCACGACCGCGTCGACCGCCTGCATCAGCCTGGGGACATCGTCGCGCTGGCCGAGGAACAGGACCCGGTCCGACAGGCCGCGCCGCGCCGCGAGGTCGCGCAGATGCGCCGCGTAGGCATCCTCGCCGAAAAGGGGCGCCCCCACCACGACGCAGCGCAGGCCGGGCAGGGTCGCCAGCGCGTCGATCAGGACGTCCTGCCCCTTCCACGGCGCGAGGCGGCTGAAGACGCCGACGAGGGGACCGTCCGGCAGGCCGAGCTCCGCGCGCAGGGCGGCGGCACCGCAGGGCACCGGGTCGACGTCGAGGCCGTTCGGCACGACGCGGATCAGGGACCGGCGCCCGCCGGCCTCGACGAAGGCCCGCGCGGCGGCCTCGGAGGGCACGATCACCCGGGCGGCGCAGAGATTGGCGAGCCGGACCTGCAGGACGCGCTGCGCCCGGCCGAAATGCGCGCCGTCGAGGATGTCGTGCAGGTGCCAGATCAGGGGACGCACGGCGGCGCGGGCCGCCGGGGCGGAGAGCAGGAAAGCCTTCTGCGAGTTGGCGTAGACCACGTCGCAAACACGGGCCGCCCGGGCGATCTCGAGAGCCAGGGCGCCGAGCTGGCCCAGGACCGGCAGCGCGCTCAGGGGGGAGACATCGCGCCGGAGGCCCGCCAGGGCGGACCGTCGGCGCGCGAGGCGGATCTCCAGGCCCTGATCGCGCAGGGCCTCGGTGAGGGCGCCGTCCTCGAACAGGAACGCGGTCGAGCCCGGCCACGGCCGGACGGCGTCGCGGAGCACCAGCTCGGCTCCCGACATGGTGCCGGTGTGACTCACGAACAGGACGCGCGGCCGAGCGGCGACGTCGGAGCGGGTGGCCCGCACCCGGTCAAGGAGGCCGCGCTCGGCGAGCGCTTCGGCGGGAAGCACGTCGGTCATCGCGCGCTCGCGGCCGCCCGGGGATCGGGAAGCGGCATCACGTCGTAGGTCGACTGGATACCCGGGCGGACCATGGTCATGGCGATCCCGAGGACGTGTCCGCCGGCGCGGCGCAGGTTCGCCACGGTCTCGACGGTGTCGGAGAGCTGCGAGCGGCCGTAGCGGGCGCAGCAGAGCACGCCGTCGACTTGGCGGGCGAGCATCGGCGCGTCCATCAGGAGACTCGTGGGCGGCGTGTCGAGGAGGACGAGGTCGTAGCGGCGGCTCCACTTGAGGAAGTCCGCCATCCGGTCGCCCATCAGGAGCTCGGTCGAGTCGGCCGTCGGCGTTCCCGCGGGGATGACGTCGAAGCGTCCGGCCCGGACAACGGCCTCGGCCGGGTCGATCTCGCCGCGGAGCACGCCGCCGAGGCCCGCGCCGCGGCCGAGCCCGAGGGAGGCCTCGAAGTTCGGGCGCCGCAGGTCGCACTCGACCACGAGCACCCGTCGGCCGCTGGCGGCGCCGATCCCGGCGAGCGCGAAGGCCGTGAAGGATTTGCCCTCCCGCGGCTTCGCCGAGGTGACCAGGATGACGCGGGACTTGCCGGCGCCGGCCAGCACGAGATGGGCGTGCAGGTTGCGCAGGACGTTCTGCATCACCGGATAGACCCGCGCCCGCGCCAGGGCCTCCGCGAGGTCGAGCTCGCGCTGGCGCTCGGAGAAGCGGCCGACGAGGCCGGCGGTCTCCAGGCTCGGCAATTGCGCGAAGACCGGTGCGCCGGTGCCCGCCATCAGCTGCGCCGAGGTGCGCACGCGCCGGTCGGTGTAGTCGCGCAGCAGCGCGGCGGCGGCGGCGAGCACGCCGGCGAGCACGAGGCCGCCCGCCAGGAACGGCACGGCCTTGGGCGAGAACGGCTCCTGCGGCAGCTCGGCGAGGCTGACCAGCCGCGTGCTGCCGGTGAGGATCCGCCGCTCGGTCTCGAGCTCGCCCGCGCGCTTCACCAGATCGGCGTAGCGGGTGCGCTTGATCTCGGCGTTGCGCACCATGCCCTCGATCGAGGCCTCGTCGTCCATGGCGGCGGCGGCGTCCGTCTTCGCGGTCTCGAGTTGGGCGCGCAGCGACTTGGCGAGGGTGCTCGAGGCCTCGTAGGACTTGCGCAGGCCCCGCGCGACGTTCCCGATCTCCTGCTCGATCCGCGCGCGCAGGCTCGCCTGCTCGGTCTCGAGCGCCCGGATGACCGGATGGTTCGCGCCCAGCAGGGTGCTCTGGTTGGCGAGCTGCGCGCTGACACCGCTGAGCTGCTGCTTCAGCGAGACGATGGTCGGGCTCGCCAGGACGGCCGGGGCGCTGTCGGCGCCGCGGGCGCCCCTGGCCTCGATCTCGCTCAGCCGCGCGGCGGCGTCCGCTTTGGCGGTCTCGGCCGCGGCGAGCTGCTGGCTGATGCTGGTGAGCCGCTCGGCGCTGATCGGGGCCAGCGAGCCCTTCAGCAGGCCCTTGCGGCGCCGGAAGGTTTGGATGCGGGTCTCGTCGGCCCGGATCGACGCGTCCAGCTGGCTGATCTCGGTGTGCAGCCAGTCGGCCGCCGCCTTGCGGCTCGAGGCCTGCGCCTCGCGCTGGTCTTCCAGGAAGGCGTTGATCAGGCCGTTGGCCATGGTCTGCGCCGTCTCGGGCAGCGGCGACTTGTAGCCGATGGTGATGATGCGCGAGCGGCCGGAGCTCAGGACCGTGTAGCGCCTCTGCAGATACTCGACGAGCGCGTTGCGGTCGGTCGTGAGCTTTGTGCAGGCGGCGTCCTTCTTGTCGCTGATCCGGTCGGGATGACCGCCGGTCGCCGCGTAGCGGCACTCGGCGAGGACCGCGGCGACGAGGTTGTCGTCGATGGCGAGGCGCAGGAGCCGTGGCGAGCGGATCACCAGGATCTGGCTCTCGATGTCCGCCGGGTCGCCGATCTTCTGGATCCAGGCCATCGAGGCGTTGTTGGCGCCCGGCTCGGCCTCGGCGACGATCACCGAGCCGCTCGCCACGTATTGCGGCTGGATCATCAGCAGCGCGGTGACGGCGAGGCCGAGGACCGCGGCGAACACCGCCAGGAACAGGGTCCGGCGATGCCAGATCCGCGCGAGGGCGGCGGCCAGCGGACCGCCGCGCGCCGGCTCCTGGGGGAGGGCCCGGACCGGCGCCCGGTCGGCCAGATCGACAGTCAGGAAGGACATGCGATCTGCCCTCAGCCGACGGCTTCGAGGCGCGGCACGATCCGCGGGCGCGTCTCGCAGGCGGCCCGGTGCAGGGCCATCTGGTCATCGACGAAGTTCGAGAACCGGCTGCGGAACAGCTCGGCCGAGAACGTCTCGGCCTGCGCCCAGCAGGCCTCGCGGGTGAAGTGGCTCTCCTGCAGCAGGAAGCGCCGGACGCACTCGGCGATGGCCTCGGGCTCGGGCACGTCGAAGAACATCCCGGTGCGCTGCGGGCCGCGGGTCTGGACCGTCTCGCGGGCACCGCCGCGGCCCAGCGCGAGGACGGGCGTGCCCTCCGACGTGGCCTCGACCACGATGATCCCGAAATCCTCTTCGGCCGCGAAGATGAAGGCGCGGGCCGTGGCCATGAGGTGGCGCAGCTCCGCGTCGGGCACGAAGCCCGAGAATGTCACGTTGGGCCCCGCGATCTCGCGCAGCCGCGCGGCATCCGGCCCGGAGCCCGCCACCACGAGTTCGAGATCGGGAAGCAGCGCGAAGGCGCGGATCACCGCCTCGACGTTCTTGTAGGGCACGAGGCGGCTGGCCACGAGGAAGTGGTTCGCGCGCGGGCCGTCGTACCGCAGGGTCGGCAGCGTGATCGGCGGGTGGATGACCTCGGCGGTGCGGCCGTAGACCTTGTGGATGCGGCGGGCGACGAAGGCCGAGTTGGCCACGATCGCGTTGGGACCGGCCGCCGTGCGGAAATCCCAGACGCGCATCCGGTGCAGGATCAGCCGGGCGAGCAGGCTCTTCATGCCCGCGTCGCAGCCGCTCTCCCGCAGGTAGGTGTGCTGCATGTCCCAGGCGTAACGCATGGGCGAGTGGATGTAGGAGACGTGGAGCTGGTCGGGCCCGGTCAGGACGCCCTTCGCCACCGCGTAGCTGCTCGAGATGACCAGATCGTAGGCCGACAGATCGAACTGCTCGATCGCGAGCGGCATCAGCGGCAGGTAGTTGCGGTGCCGCGTCCGCGCGAAGGGCATGCGCTGGATGAAGCTCGTCCGCGCCTGCGTGTAGCCCAGCCGCGCCCGGTCTGCGTCGGGCAGGAAGTCGAAGAGGGCGAAGACGTCCGCGTCCAGATAGATCCGCAGCAGCTGCTCGAGGACACGCTCGGCGCCACCGACGATATACAACCAGTCGTGAACAATCGCGACGCGCATCACAGCTTCCTCGTCGGTGCGCCGGACGCTGGAAAATGCATTCCGTCCTGCCGGCCCCGCCTCTGACAGCGAGCGTAGGCACACACGTGAGGGTAATAGAGACGTGATCTCTAAAAAAGGGGTCACCGCGCCAGCAACTATCGAAAATAGTGCTGATTCGAGCCTTAAACCTGACGTGTAAACTTAATTTTTGCGAACGATTAACGTTAAGGTCAGGAGCTCGCCGCGCCGCCGGAATGGGGTTGCCTGCGGACTCGACGCCGCGATCTACGAGGCGATCGGGGCGGGCAGGGGGCCCGGCGAGGGGCGCCGGTCGAGCCGGCGCCGCAGGGCCGCGATCACCGGCGCCTCGACATACCGGAACAGCAACTCCCCCGCGGCCACCGCCGCTGGGAACGCGATCGCGAAGATCAGGACAGCGCGCGCGATGCCGGGCGCGACGACGAGCGCCGCGATCTTGGCGGCGCTGTGCAGCAGCAGATTGTGAACCAGATAGAAGGAGTAGCTGGCATTGCCCTGCGAGAGCAGCCAGCGCGACTTCAACACGATGCCGGCCCGCTCCAGCAGCAGCATCGCGCCCACGATCAGGACGGCCGCGAAACCCCAGACCAGCGGGCGGGCGAACCCCGACAGTTCGGGGCTGGCGCCGAGCGCCTCGGTGACGACCTGGCCGCCGAGGATGAGCAGCACCGCGGCCGCGACGACCGCGCCGGCGACGCGGCGGGCGGGGAAGCCTGCGGGCAACACTCCGAGCCTCAGGTAGGCGTAGCCCAGCCCGATGCCGGCAGCGAACTCGATCAGGATCGGCTTGGTGTAGTACGCCCAGTAGAGGCCCGACGCCGGCAGCAATCCGAGCAGGATCAGCGCGAGGAAGACCGCGGCTGCGCCGAGCGCCCGGACGGCGGGCTTGGGCACCAGCAGCAATCCCGCGAAAACCACGTAGAAGAACATCTCGTAATTGAGGGTCCAGCCTACGGAGTTCAGCGGCTCGATGAAACCACCCCGCGAGAACGGCAGGAACAGCAGGGACTGAACGACGTAATCCGTCCGGATCTCCACGATCCCGATGGGCCTCAGCCCGGTGAGCGCGATCAACGCCAGGCCGATCGTCACGATCCAGTAGACCGGGACGACGCGCGAGGCGCGGCGGAGCAGGAACTCCCCCGGGCTCTCGCGGCGCCCGCTCGTGCTCACGAACATGATGAACCCGGAGAGCACGAAGAACACGTCGACGCCGCTCGCCCCGAAGGCGAAGAGGTCAGGCCGCGGCAGGACGGGGCCGACATAGAGGCCGAAATGCGTGAGGAAGACGAGGTACGAGGCGACGGCGCGCAGGATTTGAAGGTTGTAGATCATCGCGCGCCGGCTGATCGCTGGGCCCGCCCGAGACGGGCGACATCGCGCCCTTATGGCCGAGATGGCCCCACCGCGTCACGACGAGTCCCGAAACGTCCTAAATGGCTCCGGGTCTCGAATTAAGCTCAGGCGGAGCGATTACACGCATGAGTTGCTAGATCCGCGAAATCTCTGGACGGAAGATCACGAAATCAAGAGCTGGAAAGTGATCGTAAAGAGGCGGCCGTCAAATGTGGGACGCCGGCCGCACGGATCTCCCGCTTGCACAGTGCGCCACCCCGTTCTGCCCAGTGCCAGCCGCTATTTACTATTAATCATTAGATAATTTGACGCCGGGCCGATCGGTTCAATAGCGTCTCGACAACTGGAATAAGGAGTTCCGCCTTGAACATCGCTCAGGACATCCGTGAGATTCTCGGCTCGAACGAAGCCTTCGCAGGGAAGGCGGATCACCTCTCCGAGGATGACAGCCTGTTCGATCTCGGCCTGGACTCGTTCGGTTCGGTTCAGCTGATGCTGGGCCTCGAGGAGCGCTTCGGCATCGAGTTCCCCGACGAGCTCCTGAATCGGAAGTCGTTCTCGTCCATCCGCGCCATCCGCGAGGCCGTCTCCTCCCTGATTCAGCAGGAAGCCGCATGAGCACGCTCGCCGCGCGCGCCGAGCGGGCCGCGGCGGTGGCGGCGCGCCACGCCGACGCCGTCGACCGCGAAGGCCGCTTCCCCGTGGAGGCTGTCGCCGCCATGAAGGCCGAGCGCCTGCTCGGCCTCCAGATCCCGGGTCAGCTCGGCGGCGAGGGGGCCGGGCTGGTGCAGATCGCCGAGCTGTGCAGCACGCTCGGGCAGGCCTGCAGCGCGGCGGCGATGACCTTCGCGATGCACCACATCAAGGTGTCCAGCCTCGTGACCCACGGCCTGGACAGCCCCTGGCACGGACGCCTGATGGAGCGGATCGCGCGGGAGCAACTGCTGGTCGCCTCCTCGACCACCGAGGCGGGCATCGGCGGCGACCTCCGGAACAGCCTCTGCGCGGTGGAAACCAACGGCGAGGTCTTCGCCCTCGGCAAGGACGCGTCGGTGATCTCCTACGGCGCCCACGCCGACCTGATCCTCGCCACGGCGCGGCGCCATCCGGACGCGGCGACGTCCGATCAGGTCCTCGTCGCGCTGATGGCCGACCAGGTCTCCCTCGTGCGCACGGGCGACTGGGACACCCTCGGCATGCGCGGGACCTGCAGCGAGGGCTTCCGCCTGGAGGCCCGGAACGTCCCGGTCGAGCAGATCCTGCCGAAGCCGTTCGCGGAGATCGCCGCCCAGTCGATGCTGGCCTCCTCGCACCTGCTTTGGAGCAGCGTCTGGTACGGGATCGCGACCTACGCGGTCGATCGCGCCCGCGCCTTCGTGCAGGCCGAGGCGCGGCGCCGGCCCGGGCAGGTGCCGCCGACGGCGACGCGCCTCGCCGAGGTCTCCAACGCGCACCAGGCCATGCGCGGCACCATCGCGTCGGCCCTACGCCGTTTCGAGGACGCCCACGGGGACGCCGACACGATCGGCTCCGTCGGCTTCTGCGTGATGCTCAACAATCTGAAGGTCACCGTCTCCGACATGGCGGTCGACATCGTGCGGCGGGCGCTCGCGATCGTCGGTCTCGCCGGCTACCGGAACGACACGCCCTTCAGCCTGGGACGGCCGCTGCGCGACGTCCTCTCCGCGCCGCTGATGATCGGCAACGACCGCATCCTCGCCAACACCGCCAAGCTCCTGCTCGTGCAGAAGGGCAGCGGCCAGCTCATGAGTGCGTGATGGAATCGATCTCCTCTCCCGCCGGCGACGTCGTCCTGCTCGAGGACGAGCCGGCCGGCGGCCCGACCTTCCTCGACCGCCTGTTCGACCGCGGCCTGCTCGTCCGGACCGGCGTCGACGGCCTCTACGGCCGCAGCGGCGGCTTCGAGAGCGTCGTCGACGCCCTCGACCGGATGATCACGCGCCTCGGGGCCGCCGAGGGGGCCGAGGTGCTGCGGTTCCCGCCGGCCATGAGCCGCCCGGCCTTCGAGCGCAGCGGCTATCTCAAGGGCTTCCCGAACCTCGCCGGGACCGTGCACAGCTTCTGCGGCGACGCGCGCGGACACGCCGAGATCCTCGCCTGCCTCGAGGCCGGGACCGACTGGACCGGCCAGCAGGAGGCCACCGACGTCGTGCTGACGCCCGCGGCCTGCTACCCGGTCTATCCGGTCGCCGCCGCGCGGGGCGCGCTGCCGACCGAGGGCCGCCTGTTCGACCTGCAATCCTACTGCTTCCGGCGCGAGCCGTCGCTGGAGCCGACCCGGATGCAGCTCTTCCGGATGCGCGAGTACGTGCGCATGGGCAGCCCCGAGCAGGTTCTGGCCTTCCGCGAAACCTGGCTCGAGCGCGGCACGGCCATGATGCGCGCCCTCGGTCTGCCCCTCGCCATCGACGCGGCCAACGACCCGTTCTTCGGCCGCGCCGGCCGGATGCTCGCCAACAACCAGCGGGCTCAGGGGCTGAAGTTCGAGCTGAACGTCCCGGTCAACAGCGTCGACAAGCCGACGGCCTGCCTCAGCTTCAACTATCACCAGGACCATTTCGGCAGCACATGGGAGCTGCGCCAGGCGGACGGCGCGGTCGCTCACACGGCCTGCGTCGGATTCGGCCTGGAGCGGATCACCCTGGCGCTCCTGCGCCACCACGGGCTCGATCTCGCCGCCTGGCCGGAGGCCGTGCGCGCCGAGCTGTGGGATTGAGGCGGTGACCGCCGCTCTGCGCCTGCCGGTCGGTCTCGGAGCCGCGGGACCCCACGTCCCGCACCCGCTCCACGATTCCGGCCGCGACTGGCCGGAGACGAACTGCTACGTCGACCTCTGGATCGAGCTCCTGCACGGCCGCGGCCTCGTGCCGGAGGCGATGCTGGGCTTCACCCTGCGGCAGGATTTCGAGGGCGACCAGTTCACCTTCTTCAAGCCGCCGACCGGCGATATCGAGCGCCTCTACGGTCTGGAAGTGCTGGAACTCGCGGTCTACGGCGGCCTCGAGAACCACGCGGAGATCCAGGCCGCCGCCGGCCGGCCGGTCCTGGTCGAAGTCGACGCGATCTACCTGCCCGACACGCAGGGGACCACCTACGGCCGCGAGCACGGCAAGACCACGATCGGCATCCTGGCCCTCGATCCGGCGGCCCGGGAACTCGATTACCTGCACAATGCGGGTCGTTTCCGGCTCTCGGGGGACGATTACGGCGGCATCTTCGGGCCGGCGACGCTGCCGCCCTACGCCGAGTTCGTGAAGACTGTCGCCCCGCCGCTCGGCACGGCCGAGCTGCCGACGGTGGCGCGCGAACTGCTCGTCCGGCATCGCGCACGCGCACCCCGGCGCAACCCCGTCCTGGCGTTCCGCGACGCCCTCGCGGCGACCGCTGGGGATCTGGTCGTCCGGCCGCTCAGCGTGTTCCACGCCTACGCCTTCAACACGACGCGCCAGCTCGGCGCCAATTTCGAGATGCTCGCCAGCCATCTCACGTGGCTCGAAGACCGGGAGGCCGACGGATTCGCGCCGGCCGCCGCGGCCGCGGCGGATCTGAGCCGCGAGGCCAAGGCCTTCCAGTTCCAGCTCGCCCGCGCCTTCCACCGCCGCTCGGCCGACGGCTTGGCGCCGCGCCTCGACCGCCTCGCGGCGACCTACGACCGCGTCTTCGCGGGTCTCGACCGCGCGCTGGACCGCTGAGCGCCGCGATGGCCCGCATCCGCAGCCTCGACGACCGGGCGCCGGAGGTCCAGCTGGGGCCGTGGCGGCTCGCCGTGACGCCGCCGGGCGCCTGCGCGGGCCCCGGCGACCTCGACGGGGTCACCGACTGGATCGCGGCCGAGGTTCCCGGCACCGCCGCGTCCGCCCTGCGGGCGGCCGGACGCTGGAGCGAGGCGACGCCGGAGCCGATCCACGATCGCGACGTCTGGTATCGGACACGCATCACCGGTTCCGGCCCGGCCCGGCTGCGCTTCGCGGGTCTCGCCACGATCGCCGAGGTCTGGCTCGACGGCGTCCCGCTCCTGTGCGTGCGCTCGATGTTCGAGGAACACGCCGTCGACGCGGTCCTCGGCGATGTCTCCGATCTCGTCCTCTGCTTCCGCGCGCTCGGGTCGGAGCTCGACCGTCCGGCCAAGCGCGGGCGCTGGCGGCCGCGGATGATCACGCCCGGGTCGCTGCGCCATGTGCGCACGAGCGTCCTCGGCTTCATGCCGGGCTGGTGCCCCGGGATCGACCTCGTCGGTCCCTACCGCCCGCTGACAGTCGAGCCTGTCCGCCCCCGCGCGAGCGCCGCGGATGTGCGTTCCACGCTCGACGGCGACGTCGGGCGCCTCGCCGTGCGCCTGCGGGTCGACGGGCCGGTCGGCCCCGTGATCCTCAGGTGCGGCGGCGAGGAAATCCCGCTCGCCGCGGTCGAGCCGGGGCTGTTCGCGGGCGAGCTGGCGCTGCCGGGCATCGCGCCCTGGTGGCCGCATACTCACGGCGCGCCGAACCTCCACCCGGTGGAGATCCGCGTCGACGGTGCGCGGATCGACCTGGGCCGCGTCGGCTTCCGGACCCTGTCGCTCGCGCGGCCCTTCGAGGAGGGCCTCGCGCTGGCCGTGAACGGCGTGACGGTCTTCTGCCGGGGTGCCGTCTGGACGCCGCCGGACCTCGTCGGGCTGGGCTCGAACGGCACTGAGACGCTGCTCCGGCTGGCGCGCGAGGCCGGCATGAACATGCTGCGCGTCCCGGGGTCGACGCTCTATCCGGCCCCGGACTTCTACGACCTCTGCGACGAGCTCGGCATCCTGGTCTGGCAGGATCTGATGCTCGCCAACTTCGACTACCCGCACGACGATCCGGCCTTCGCGGCCGCGCTCGACCGCGAGCTGTCGGCATTCCTCGACCGGACGCAGACCGCACCGTCGCTCTGCGTGGTCTGCGGCGGCAGCGAGGTCTGGCAGCAGGCGGCGATGCTCGGTGCTCCGCGCGCCGTCTGGGCCGACACCTTCTGCGCGGAGACGCTTCCGCAACGCGTCGCGGAGCGGCGCCCCGATCTCGTCGTGGCGCCGAACTCCCCCTCGGGTGGCGACCTGCCCTTCTCGCCGCGCGCGGGCTGCACCCACTATTTCGGCGTCGGCGCCTATCGTCGGCCGCTCGGGGATGCCCGCCGGGCCGAGGTCGGGTTCGCCAGCGAGTGCCTCGCCTTCGCCAACCCGCCGGATCCCGGCACGCCGGGCCCGAGCGGGCCGGCCGATCCGCTCTGGCAGGCCGGCATCCCCCGGGATCGGGGTGCCGACTGGGACTTCGAGGGGGTGCGCGACCATTACGTCGCCGCGCTCTACGGCGTCGATCCGGCCGCGCTGCGCGCCGACGACCCGGACCGCTACCTCGACCTCGGCCGCGCCGCGGTGGCCGAGGTCATGGAGGCGACCTTCGCGGAGTGGCGCCGCCCGCGCTCGCTGACGGCCGGCGGCCTTGTCCTGATGCTGCGCGACCTCGCGCCGGGCGCCGGCTGGGGCGTGATCGACTGGACGCAGCGGCCGAAATCCGCCTGGTACGCGCTGAAGCGCGCCTTCCGCCCGGTCCAGGTCCTCCTCGCCGACGAGGGCCTCGACGGCCTGCACGTCCATGTCCTCAACGAGACGGCCGCGGCGCGGGCGCTGACCCTGACGCTGACCTTCTGCGATGTCGCGGGCCGCGTCGCGGCGCGCGCCGAGCGCGACCTTCTGGTCGGCTCGCGGGCGGCGCTCACGCTCACCTCTGCCGCCCTGCTCGGCCGCTTCTTCGACGCCACCGACAGCTACCGTTTCGGACCGCGCATCCAAGATCTCGCGCACGCGCGGCTGAGCGACGCCGACGGGCGCGTGATCGCCGAGAGCTTCTACTTCCCCGGCGCGCGGCCGGTCGACCGGTCGGCCGTCGGGCTCCGGGCCGAGCCGGTGGCGACCGGGGCAGGACCGGGTCTGCGGATCAGCACCGAGCGCTTCGCCCTCGGCGTTCAGGTTCTGGCCCCCGGAGCGCGGCCGGATGACAGCGGCTTCCATCTCGCGCCCGGGTCGAGCCGGATCATCAGGTTCGCGGAAGCCGCCCGGCTTCCGCGCGGGTGCGTGCGGGCGATCAACAGCGGCGAGATCGTGGACTTCGGTCATGACAGGTGAGGTCCGGTCCGAGGCCGCGGTGCCGGTGACGTTCGAGGGGCTGTTCGGGTGGCTTCATCCGGCGGCCGGGATGCGCGGCGTGGTCCTCTGCGGGGCCTACGGATTCGAGCAGATGGCCGCGCATCGGCCCTGGCGCTCGCTGGCCGAAGGCCTCGCCGCGGCAGGTTGCCCGACGCTGCGCTTCGACTATCCGGGCGAGGGCGACTCGGCCGATCCCGGGGAGGCCCGGGTCGATGCCTGCGTCGCGGCGGTCTGGCGGGCGGTCCGCTTCCTGCGCGCGACAACCGGCGTCACCGAGATCGTCGTCGTCGGCCTGCGTCTCGGCGCGACCTTCGCGGCGCTGGCCGCAGAGGGCGAGGCCGTGGACCGCCTCGTCCTGCTGGCGCCGGTCACCACCGGACGCGCCTATCTCCGCGAGATGCGGCTGCGGGCGCAGACGATCGGCCGCCTGCCGGACGGGTCCGCCCCGGCGCAGGACCCGGATTGCCTCACCGTCGGCGGCTTCCGGATGGAAGCCGCGTTCCTGGCCGATCTCGCCGACTTGAATCTCGCGCGGCTCCGGCGGGCGCCGGCCGGACACGCGCTGCTCCTCGCGGCCGAGACCAAGGCGCTGGCCGCCCGCCTCGGCGCCCTCGGTTGCGACGTGGCGACGGGCGCGTTCCCAGGTCTCGCGGCGCTCGTCGCCGACCCGATCTTCTCCGATGTCCCGGACGCGGACTTCGCCCGCGTGATCGGCTTCGCGACAGAGGGCATGCCGGTCGCCGGGCCGCGATCCGGCGGCACCGCCGCCGACGGCCGGCTCGCGAACGGTCTGACCGGGCCGGGCTGGGCGGAGGTGCCGGTCCGCTTCGGCCACGGCCTGCTCGGCATCCGGTGCCGGCCGGACCGAGGGGAGGGAGCGGCGCCGACGATCCTGTTCGTCTCGACCGGCATGAGCGTGCATTCCGGCTGGGGGCGCCAGACCACGGATCTGGCCCGGCGCCTCGCCGCTGAGGGGGTCGCGTCGTTCCGGTTCGACCTGCGCGGCATCGGCGACAGCGACGACCGGCCGGACGGCCGCAAGCCCCTCTTCGCCGCGGACGGCTTCTCCGACGTCGCGGCGGCGATCGACGCGATCGCCGGAACGGGCGGCCCGATCCTGCTCGTGGGCGGGTGCAGCGGCGCCTACGCGGCCTTCCACGCGCTCTGTCGGGACCGCCGAGTCGACGGGGCGCTGCTGCTCAACCTCTACTGCTTCGACTGGGATCCGGATCAGGACCTCGACCAGGTCATCCGGCAGACCTTCGGCAGCGCGTCCACCTACGCGGCTCTGCTCAAGCGTGGTGCGACGTGGCGCCGGCTGATCCGCGGCGAGATCCGGATCCTCGCGATCGCGGCCGCCCTGGCCCGGCGCGGAATCGTGGCCGCGTTTCGCAGGATCCGCCGGGCTCTCCGCCCCGGACCGCCCGGGGGCTCGCCCGCCCGGCGGATCGCCGCCCTGCGTCGCAGGGGGGCCGAGATCCGCCTGCTCTACAGCGCGGGCGACCCCGGGCTCGCGGCCGTCCGCCGCCATCTCGGACGCTCGCCCGGCCCAGCGGACCGCCGCGTCGGCGCACCCGTGACGGTGGTAACTGGCGTCGACCACAATTTCGGCTCCCAAGAGGCTCAGGCCCGCGTCACCGAGGCGCTGCAGGATCTCCTGCGGGCTGTCCGGCGCGCCCACGCGACGCGCGTCACCGCGGCCGCCGCCGCGCCGCGAGGCGAGCTGACCCTGGCGGGCCGGACGTGACCCGGCTCACGCGCCGGTCGGCCCTCGCCCTGGCGGCGGGCGCCCTCGCGTCCGGTCGCGCCGCCGCGGCCGAGCCGCTGCACCGCTGCGAGGCGCTGATCGACTCGATCGGCGTCAACGTGCATCTCGGCCATCGCGGCAGCCCCTACGTCGACCGCTTCGCCGCCTGCGCCCAGGCCCTCGACGAACTCGGGATCCGGCACCTGCGCGACGACATCGTGCTGATCGGTGACGAGCCGGCCGGGCAGTTCGAGCGGATCGCCGATCTTGCCGACCGGGGCTACCGCTTCAGCCTGATCTTCTACGACGGGCTCACGCCCGGGCCGCGGGTGCCACCCGAGCGCTTCGCCGAGATCGCCGGCTGGGCCGGCGACGGGCTCCTCGTGGCGGAGGGCGGCAACGAGCCGCCGGTGGCGGCGCGGCCGGGCCTCGCACGGCTGTCGGCCGATCACCAGGCGGCCCTGTTCCGCGCGGTGCGGGCGGATGACCGGGCCCGGGCCGTCCGCGTTGCCGGACCGAGCTACATCCAGGGCAACGTCGCGGCGGCGCAGAACCTCGCCGCGGTGGTCGACCTCGCGAACATCCACGCCTATCCGGGGGCCGAGCACCCGGAAACCGACGGTGGGGGCAGCCTCGCGCGCTTCGTCGCGGCCGCGCGCCCGGTCTTCGGTGACGCGCCGGTGATCGCGACCGAGAACGGCTATCACACGGCGCTCGCCACCGGCAGCGCCCACCTGCCGATCTCGCCGGGCCTGCGCGCCCGATACCTCCCGCGGATGCTGCTCTGGAGCTACCTTCAAGGTGTGCGGCGGACTTACCTGTACGAGCTGATCTCCAGTTTCGACCGCGGCGACGCGGATCCCGAGAGCCGTTTCGGCCTCCTCGCCCACGATGGCCGGCCGACGCCCGCCTTCGCGGCGGTGCGCAACCTCGTCCGGCTGTTCGGCGCCCCCGCCGCGGAGATCGCCGCGGTTCCGGCCGACCGCGACGTCACGCTCGCCGCCCCCGTTCCCGATCTCGTCACCGCGCGCTTCGCGCGGCGGGACGGGGCGACGCTCGTCCCGATCTGGCTCGGCCTCGACGGCTGGGACCGGCGCGGCCGGGCAGCGCGGCCGGACATGCCGGCGCGCACCGCAGAGCTCTGCCTGTCACGGCAGCCCCGGCGGGCGCGCCTCCATCGCTTCGACGACGACGGCGCCGTGAGCGTGGTGGATCTTCCCGCGGGCAGGCGGGTGCCGATCCCGGTCACGGACCGCCTCGGCGTCGTCGAGCTGACGTAGAGCGACCGCCCACGCGGCCCGTTCAGAGACGCGCCTGAACTCCGACCCGACGGAGGCCGAGTCCATGCTGAGCTACCTGGGTGACACGATTGTCGGCCTGACCCTCGCGGTCCTGAACGCGCTCGCGCCGCTGGACGTGCACGTCGACAAGGGCGTCCCCTACGCTGCCGGGAGCGAGCACCGGGCCGACATCTACCGGCCACCCGCGGGGAAGCCGCGGCCGGTCGCCGTGTTCCTGTACGGCGGCGGGTGGCGGACCGGATCCAAGGACGAGGTCGCCTATGTCGGCGCGGCCTTCGCGCGCAGGGGTGTCGTCGCGGTCATCCCCGAGTACCGCCACGTCCCGGCGGCGACCCTCCCCGACATCCTCGCGGACAACGCCGCCGCGGTCGCCTGGACCATCGCGCACGCGGCCGCGTACGGCGGCGATCCCGCCCGCGTCACCGTCGTGGGGCATTCCTCGGGGGCCTGGGCCGCCGCGATGCTGGGTCTCGACCGGACCTGGCTCGACAGGGCCGGCTCCAGTCCCGCGAAGCTCGCCGGCATCGTCGGTCTGGCCGGGCCCTACGCGACGTCGGCTCTGACCGATCCGCTGGATCGCCAGGTGTTCGTGGGCAGCGACCCGGCTCTGCAGCCGATCAACCACGCCGCGGGTTCCCATCCCGCGATGCTGCTGGCCACCGGGGCGGCGGATCTCGACGTCAACCCTGCCGGAACCCTCGCGCTCGACCGCGCGCTGCGGGGCTTCGACGGCAAGGAGACCGTGAAGATCTACCCCGATCTCGGCCACGGGCAGATCGTTCACGCGATGAGCTTCCCGTTCAATCTCCGGTTCTCGGTCGCGGACGACGTCGCGCGCTTCGTCAAGGGCGCCCACGCCGGCCCGTGACCCGGAGCGCGAGTGGGCGGGGATCGGCGCGGCCCGCGCCGATCCCCGCCGCCCACGCCCGCGACGGGCCGCGGCCTCAGTGATAGCCCGGCGCGCCCGCCGCGACCTTGCCGCGGAACAGCCAGTAGACGTAGCCCGTGTAGGCCAGGACCATCGGCACCAGGACCACCGCGCCGGCCAGCAGGAAGGCTTGGCTGCTCGGGTGGGTCGCCGCGTCCCAGATCGAGATCGCGGGCGGGACGATCATCGGCCACAGGCTGATCCCGAGCCCGACATACGACATCAGGAACAGCCCCAGGGCGCAGAGGAACGGCGTCACCTCGGCCCGTCGATCGAGCGCGACGAAGAAGCGCCACGCCAGCAGCGCGACCAGAGCCGGCACCGGCGCGGCCAGGGCGAGGTTCGGCCAGGACAGCCAGCGCGCCCGGAACGCCTCGCTCAGGATCGGCATCGCGGCCGAGACGACCACGATGGCCGCCAGGGTGACGAGGCCGAGCCGGCGCGCGAGCCGGTAGGCCCGGAGCTGGAGGTCGCCCTGCGTCTTCCAGATCAGCCAGCAGGCGCCGAGCAGGCCGTAGCCGGCCACGAGGGCGGCGCCGGTCAGCACCGAGAACGGCGTCAGCCAGTCCCACCAGCCGCCTGCGTAGGCGCGGCCCTCGACCCGGATGCCCTGGACCAGGGCGCCGAGGCAGATGCCCTGGCAGAAGGTCGCCACGTAGCTGCCCCACGAGAAGGACCGGTCCCAGGTCCGCTGGCTCCCGGGCGAGGCCGCGCGGAACCGCATCTCGAAGGCGACGCCGCGGAACACCAGCGCCAGGAGCATCAGAATCAGCGGCATGTAGAGCGCCGGCAGGATCGTGGCGTAGGCGAGCGGAAACACCGCGAAGAGCCCGCCGCCGCCGAGGATCAGCCAGGTCTCGTTGCCGTCCCAGACCGGCGCAACGGTGTTGACCATGACGTCCCGGTCCGCCTTGCCGCGGACCGCCGGGAACAGGATGCCGACCCCGAGGTCGAAGCCATCCATCACCACGTAGAGGAAGACCGCGGTGGCGATGAGGAGCGCCCAGATGAGCGTGAGATCGAGGGACATCGGGACTACTCCGCGGGCTGCGCGAGGGGGCGGCCGGCATCCTGTGCGCCGGCGACGAGGGCGGGGGCGGGCGTGATGCCGGCGGTGCGGATCGGCTGTCCGGGCGGCGGCCCGGGCTCGTGGGCATGCGGCGCCTGGTTGAACAGGTGCAGGAGGTACCAGATGCCCGCGCCGAACACCGCGAGGTACACCGCCGCGAAGGCCGCCAGCGACGCCGCGACGGCCGGGGCCGCCACCGGGGACACGCTGTCGATCGTGCGCAGCGCGCCGTAGACCGTGAAGGGCTGACGGCCGGCCTCCGTCACCGTCCAGCCGGCCGTGACGGCGATCAGGCCGGACGGTCCCATGCCGACGGCGAAGCGGTGCAGCCAGGGGGTGTCATAGAGCCGCCCCCGATGGCGCAACCACAGCGCGGCGAGGCCGAGGGCGATCATCAGCAGGCCGAGGCCGACCATGATCCGGAACGACCAGAAGACCAGGGGGAGGTTGGTCGGCCAGAGGTCGCGCGGCATGTCGTTGAGCCCGCGGACCTCACCGTCGAGCTCGTGGGTCAGGTAAAGGCTGGCGAGGCCGGGAATCCCGATCCGGTCGCGCACCTCACCCGCCTCCGCGTCCGGCCAGCCGAACAGGATCGCGGGGGCCCGGCGCTCCGTCCGGAAGTGCCCCTCCATGGCCGCGACCTTGGCGGGCTGGTGCGCGTAGGAATTGCCACCGTGCAGGTCGCCGATCACAAGCTGGGCCGGCGCCACCGCGGCGGCCATCCACATGGCCATCGAGAACATCAGCCGGGCCCGGGGATTGGCCCGGTCCCGCAGCAGGTGCCACGCGCCCACGGCGCCGACGATCATCGCGGTGGTGAGGTAGGCGCCCGTGACCGTGTGGGCGAAGCGGTAGGGGAAGGACGGGTTGAAGACGATCGCCCACCAGTCGGCCGGGTTGAAGCGGCCGTCCGGCCCGACGACGTGGCCGGTGGGCGTCTGCATCCAGGAATTGGCCGAGAGGATCCAGAACGCCGAGGTCAGGGTGCCGACGGCGACGAGGCAGGTCGCCAGGAAGTGCAGTCCCTTGCCGACCCGTTCCAAGCCGAACAGCATGACGCCGAGGAAGCCGGCTTCCAGGAAGAAGGCCGTGAGCACCTCGTAGCCGAGGAGCGGCCCGAGCACCGGCGCCGTCCGGTCGGCGAAGACCGACCAGTTCGTGCCGAACTGGTAGCTCATGACCAGGCCCGACACGACGCCCATCGCGAAGGCGACGGCGAAGATGCGGAGCCAGTAGCGGTAGGTGTCGAGATAGACGGCCTTGCCCGTCCGCAGCCAGAAGCCTTCGAGCACGGCGAGATAGCTCGCGAGCCCGATGGTGAAGGCCGGGAACAGGAAGTGCCAGACGACGGTGAGCGCGAATTGGGCTCGCGCGAGATTGACTGCACTCGGCAGTTCGAGGGCGGACATCGCGGTCTCCAGGGGAGGACAAACGCGGCAGCTCTGCCGCGGCCCGGACGCGGACGCGTTGATTCAGCTCAAGGCCGGGGCCGCGATTCTGAGCGCGGCGAGGCGATTGCGCTGGATCAAGGCCGCCGCTCGCGCGTCCGCCGACAGTGGCGCGGGGGTTCGGTCACGGCCCGCGAGGAGACCGCCATGTCCTACGCCAACATCTTGGTATCCGTGGATTTCGCCGAGGCGACGGCCGACCGCGTCCGGCTCGCGGCCGCGCTGGCGCGCCGCTTCGACGCGACGCTGACCGGCGCCGCCGCCGCCGAGGTGCCGGCGCCGCTCTTCGCCCACGACATCCGGGATGCGCAGGCCCAGTACGAGCGCTCGAAAGCGAAGATCCTGCAGGAGGTGGAGCGCGCGGAGGCCGTCTTCGCCCGCTGCGCCGGCGCGGCGCCCCGCACCGCCTGGCGGGGCGGCACGGAGCGGTCGTTCGCCCATCTCGTTGAGCGGGGCCGCGCCGCCGACCTGATCGTCGTGGGCGGGGCCGGCGAGACCGAGATCGATCCGAGCCCGTTCGGCGTGGCGGTCGCACCCGTCCTGATGGAGGCGGGGCGCCCCGTCCTGGTCGTCCCGCAGCACCATGCCGGGGAGCCGGGCCGCCGGATCGTCGTGGCCTGGAAGGATACGCCGGAGGCCCGGCGGGCGGTGTCGGGCGCCCTGCCGTTCCTGCGCTCCGCCGGCCAGGTCTTCGTCGTTACGACCGGTCAGGGCGCCCGCCTCGAAGGGGCCGAGGAGGTCGCCGCCCATCTCAAGCTCCACGGCGCGGCGATCACGACCCACCTGCTGACCACGGCGGTGAGCGACGGGGAGGAGATCCTGCGCTTCGCCCGCGAGCAGCAGGCCGACCTGATCGTCATGGGTGCCTACGGCCACTCGCGCCTTCGGGAATGGGCTTTCGGTGGCGCTACCCGCGACATCCTGCAGGCGAGCAGTCTCTGCTGCCTGATGGCGCATTGATGGGCTGAACCGGCACGGCGGCCGACCGAATCGTCGACGGGCCGACCGAGGCTTGCCCGGGCGAAGCGGTCCTAGCGCGAGAAATGGGTGGTCGACATGCGGTCCGTGACGAGTTCGGACGGCACCCAGTCGTATTGCGGAACCGGCTCGCGCCGGATCAGTCCCAGGGCGTCGTCGATCGCGCGACGGCTCTGGGTGCCGGCGTCCTGGTAGATCGTCACGGCGAGGCGCTTGTCCTGCATCGCCTGCATGCCGTCCGCAGTGGCATCCGCGCCGCCGATGAGGATTTGGCCTACCGGGATCCCGGCCGCCTCGATCGCATCGGAGGCGCCGAGCGCCATCTCGTCACTGCCGGCGGCGATCGCATCGATGCCGATGCCGCGGGCGATCCACGCGCCGACGGCGGCCCGCGCCGACGCGCGGCTTCCATCCGCGGTCGTCTCCGCGACGAGACGGAGGCCCGGGCTCACCGAGAGCACCTCCCCGGCGCCCCTCTGGCGGAGCACTGAGCCGGGGTCGGAGGGGCTGCCCGCGATGATCGCGACGCGCCCGACCCCGCCCAGCATCTGAGCGAGCTTGCGCATCTGCAGGCGCCCGGCAACGAGGTCGTTCGGAACGACATGCGTGACGCGTCCGGCAAACCAGTCCGTGCGCGGGCCCCGGCCGATGAGGACCAGCGGGACATCCGCCTCCAGGGCCAGCCGGTTGATCTCCTCGCGGGCCGTCGGGTCGACCGGCATCACCACGAGGGCGTCGACCTTCTCGGCGATGAACCGCCGCACCTGCGCGATCTGCACCTCGCCCGCACCTTCGGGCGCGTAGGCGAAGCGGGCGGCCACCCCGCGCGCCTGCGCCTGCTCGCCGAGGCCGTCGTGCAGGCGCCGGGCGAGGGCAGGCGGCGGCATCAGGATCGCGATGGTGGTAGCCGAGGCCGGCAGCGTCCAAGCCACGAGGACGAGGACGAGGGCTGCTTTTCGGAGCGACCGGCCGGCGAAGCGGCCGCGCACCCACACAGTCCAGGTCATCAGGCCTGTTCCGTCCCGCTCGCCGCGCTACACAATTCAGGCCGCACGAAGGCTCTCCAAGATGCCGGCGATCTCGTCGCCGAGACGCGCGGCGTCCTGCGTCAGGCTCTCCGCCGCGGTGAGCACGGCGGTCGCGGCCGGATCGACCGTCTCCGGCGTGTCGGCGACGCCCGCGCTGTCGGTGTCCAACTGGTCGGTGCCGTCGGCCGCCGCCGCGATGCTCTGCGCGATCTCCCGCGCGGCCGCGCCCTGCCGCGCCACGGCATCCACGATGGCACGCGCCGCGCGGCTCATGCCCTCGATCCGCGCCGCGACGCCCGCGATCGCCGATACCGCCTCCGCGGTGGAGCCGCGGATCTCGGCCACGTGCTGGCCGATGGTGTCGGTGGCGTCCTTGGTCTGCGCGGCCAGGGCCTTCACTTCGGAAGCGACCACGGCGAAGCCGCGGCCCGCGTCGCCGGCCCGCGCGGCCTCGATCGTGGCATTGAGCGCCAGAAGATCCGTCTGAGCGGTGACCTTCGCGAGGAGGCGGACTCCGTCGCCGATCCGGTCCGCGACGCCGCTGAGCGCCCGCACACGGGCGGTCGACTGCTCCGCCTCCGCCGCGGCTGTCTCGGCCAGGGTTGCGGCGGCCTCCGCCTGCGCGCCGACCTCGCCGACCGCCGCGCCGAGCGCACCGGCGGAGTCGGCGACCCGCCGGACGCTGGATCGCGTCTGCGCGAGCAGGGCGTTCATCATCGTCGATCGACGTGCCGTCTCGCAGATCGAACGGCCGACGCCGTCGGCGGTGCCGCGCAGCGCCGCGGCGCTGGAACTCACGGTCTCGACGATGCCGGCGATCGCGCTCTCGACCCGCACGGTCGCTTCTTCGACCACGATGCGGCGCTGCTCGCCCTGACTTTGCAACCGAGCAGCCTCCGCGTCGCGCCGCGCCGCGTGCCGCAGGGTCTCCTGAACGGCTCTCGTCGCGGCCGCCATGACGCCGAGTTCGGCGGGACGCGACGTCGAAGGGATCGCAACCGTGAGGTCGTTGTCGGCCAGTCGCTGCAGGGCGGAGGCCAGCGCGGTCATCGGGTGCGCGACGCGGCGCAGGGCGAGACGCATCAGCCCCAGGGCAGCGAGGGCGGCGCCCCACGAGCCGATCGCGAGCGCCAGACGATAGGTCGTGCCGGCGGCGTCGACAGCATCGATCAGCGCCGTGATCCCTGCCTCGTGGTCGCTCAGCACCGCGTCGGCCGCCTGCGTGAAGGCCGCCGCGTCGGCCTGCGACACTGTCATCAGGACCGTCTCGGCGAGATCGCGCTCCCCGGCTCGGTCGAAAGCGGCTGCTTCGGCCTCCGCGGTCAGGAAGTGCTGCCAGGCTTCCCACAGACCTTGCGCCCGCTTCCGCTCATCCGCCGTCCGGACGGTCGGCGCATAGGCGCTCCAGGCCCGTGTGAATGCGTCGTGCGCCTGCGCAGTTCGGGCGGCCTTGTCGCGGCGCGCCCGATCGGTCGATGCGGCGTGCGCCAGATGGTCGAGCGCGCGAAGTTCCTGAGTCAGCTGCTTCATGGTGCCGAGAAGCCTGACAGCTTCGATCTCTCTGACCAGAGACCGACTGGAGGAGTCGATGGTGCCGAATTGAAATGCCGAAACGCAACCGAAAGCGAGGGGAATACACAACAACGAGGCCGTGAAGCCGATCACGAAGGTCCTGAGACCCAAATCATAATGATCATCGCGCAGAATAGGGAAAGACACCATAGATGCGGTCCGAGGCATGACCTCGAGACCGCGTCTATTTTACGAGCCGCAGAAAATCAATCGCTCACGACAATTACACGCGCCAGCGCGATAGATCGAATTCACGAAAATCGAGATTATTGATCGAAAGTTATCATGTTTTCACCTCGAGCAGGCCGCATCTAATGCATCTCGACCGCCCGCTTGACCATCAGAGATCAATATCGATGGGCAGCAGTGTGGAGACGCGCGATGTCGGGAGCCGGGCAACTGGGCGGCGGTCGAGCTGGATGTGCTGTCCCGCTTCACCGTACCGAACGAGAACGACTCGGCGGTACTGGTGCGCCTCGCGGAGACCGTGACTGGAACGGAACCGGTCACCGGCCTCGCTCGTCAGCGCGCGGTACGCGCGGAAGTGCAGGCCGGACCCCTCTCTGTCCCCTCGCGGAAGGCCTGAGCCCAGGTCGGGAGCACGGGGCATCCGCTCCCCGGTCCGCGGGCGGTGTGGACGCACCCTGTGGCGCGCCCCCGAGCGGACGCGTCGACGGAAGAATCTTGCCAGCGATCATCGCGGAGCGCCGCCGCGATGAGGGCCCGATCAGAGCGGCTTGGCCTGCTGGGCGCGCAGCCACAGCAGACCGGCGACGCCCATCCAGGGACAGACGAAGAC
Source organism: Methylobacterium sp. ME121 (assembly GCF_000974725.1). NCBI lineage: Bacteria > Pseudomonadati > Pseudomonadota > Alphaproteobacteria > Hyphomicrobiales > Methylobacteriaceae > Methylobacterium > Methylobacterium sp. ME121. The sequence goes on along the minus strand of NZ_BBUX01000001.1, from coordinate 447,693 downwards.
GATGAAAGCGACCAGTCCCATGGGACCTCCCGGCAGGGCGCAGTGAACGTCAGGAAACGCTCGGGAATTTTGCCGGATCCCGCTCAGCGGACGCGGCGCGGGCTTGCCGCGCCATAGCGATCAACTCCGAGGCCGTGAGGCTTCGGAGCGGTGGCGGCTCGGGAAGGAGGGCGGGTCCCGGCGGGCGCGGTGCAGGCGGAAGGGCGGCCGAGCGCCCGGGCCAGAGCCGCTTCAGCCGTCCCGCCTTCCGCAAGCTACGTTCCGCCACGCATCTGTCTCCCGCGCATCAAAGGCGGTCACGGGTAGGCGAGGGCTTCGGAGATGGTTAGCGGGGCCGAAACAAGGGTCGGACGCCGGCCCGGCGTCGGGCGTATGCGAGCCCCCCTGGGCAGGCGCACCCGTCGCCCTACCGCTCACGATTTCGCGTCTGTCGGCGGATCGGCCGGATCGCGCAGGGTGCGGCCGTAGCCCTGGATTCTCACGCAACCGGCGCTCGCTCGTCGGCGGATTCGCAGGACCAGGAGTATCGAGAAGCCGGCGCGTCGGGCCCAAAGGGCGTCGCCAGTGCTTCTTCAGCGAAGGTCACGTCGTCGCCGGGCATACCCGATGTTACCGCGAGCATTCCGGTGCGTCATGTTGGCGCGATGCTTGCCACGTTGATCGGAGGTCTGAGAATTCTGGACCAGCTGGAAGAACCATCGCCGGTCCGCGTGCCCTGATCGGATCAGGCTCCGGCAACGCGGTGAATAGCTGCGCCGATCGTCCGGGCTCGCGGCCTAGCCGGCTGCCGGTCCCGCATGACTCTGACGCGTCGGCCCGTGTTCAGATCGGCTGGTCTGGTGCCGGCCTCGCCGGCCCGGTTGAGCAAAAATCTCCGGCCTGTGATGCTGGCGTAGGACCGTCACACGTTATCTGAGATACACGAATCCTCCCGGCTTTCGACGCTGAGAGAGCGAATATGGCAGAGCCTGAAGCAACGGACGCGCGCCTCGCACAGCTCGAAGCGGACAACGCCCGTCTGCGCCGCCTCCTGGACGAGACCGGGACACCGGACGGTCTGCGTCACGGCCTGCGCGACACGTTGGCGATGCTGCGGGCCGTCCTGCGGCTCTCCGCCGAGACCGCGGAGACCGTCGACGGCTACGCGACGCACCTCGAAGGTCGGCTCGATGCTATCGCGCGCGTGCGGGTCGCGGCCGACACCTTCGGCGAGGTCAGCCTGCACACGCTGATCTCCGACGAGTTGATGGTCCACCTGATCCGCGAAGGCGAGCAGGCGACGCTGGAAGGACCGTCCGTGCGCCTCAGGCCCAAGGCCGCGCAGCTGATGGCCCTGGCGGTCCACGAACTCTGCAGCAACGCGGTCGAGCACGGCGCCTTCGGTCTCTCGAAGGGCGGTGTCGACGTTACCTGGGCGGTCGCGGGGGACGGGACGAGCGCGCCCGGTGACTTGACGCTCGTCTGGAAGGAAACGGGCGGCACGGGCGTCACGCCGCCGAGCCGGCGCGGCTTCGGCATGCAGGTGCTCACCGAGATGTTGAGCTACGAGCTGCGCGCGACCGTCGCGCTCGCTTTCGAGCCCGACGGGTTGCGCTGCACGGTCGACTGCCCGCTGATCCCGCGGATCGGGCGCTTGGTCGAGGACGAGCGCGCGGACGAAGGCGCCGAACCGCCCTGAGCCGGCGTCGAACGCGCGGATCGCCTCACCCGAAGGCCCGGGCGGTCTCCCGGACCTGCCGCGCCGCTCGGTCCGCCCGGCCGCTCGCCTGCGCGATCGTGGTCATCCCGCCGGAAATCGCCGAGACGTCCTCCGCAGCGGTCTGCATGCTGCCCGACATCTCGCGCATCACCGCGGATTGCTCCTCTACCGCCGCCGCGATGGTCGACGAGACCGCGTTCAATGTCCGGATCGTGCCCTGGATCGCGTCGATGGCGTCGACGGCTTCGCGGGTCGCCGCCTGCGTCGAGGCGATCTGGTGGCGGATCTGATCCGTCGCGCGGCCGGTCTGCGCCGCCAGAATCTTCACCTCCGACGCCACCACCGCGAAGCCGCGACCGGCCTCGCCGGCGCGGGCCGCCTCGATGGTGGCGTTGAGCGCGAGCAGGTTCGTCTGCGCGGCGATGCCGGAGATGAGGCCCAGAACCTCGCCGATCTGCGCGGCCTGGTCGCTGAGGCCCGTCACGATCCGGCCGGTGCGCTGCGCCTGCTCCACGGCTTGCCCGGCCGTCTCGGCGGCGTGGCTCACTTGCTGGCTGATCTCGTCCACCGAGGCCGACAGTTGCTCAGCGCCGGTGGCCACCGACCGGATGTCGCCGGACACGCGGCCCACGCGCGCGACCGCCGCGTCGGCTTGCCGGGTCACGTCCGCCACGGCGTCGCCGATGGCGTCCAGCTCCGCGCCGATGGCGCGCTGCGCGGCGGCGCGCTGCTGCCGTTCGTGGACCTGGGCGGTGATGTCTGTGGCGAACTTGACGACCCGGACGGGCCGTCCATCCGCGTCCGTGATCGGGTTGTAGGTCGCCTGGATCCAGATCTCGCGACCGCCTTTGCCGGTGCGCCTGAACGCGCCGGACTGGAATTCCCCTCGCGCGAGTGCGGCCCAGAACATCCGGTACTCCTCGCCGACGCGCTCCGCCTCGCCGACGAACAGGCTGTGATGCCGACCGACGATCTCGTCGAGCCGATAGCCCACGGCGTCGAGGAAATTGGCGTTGGCGGTCAGGATCGTGCCGTCGAGCGAGAAGGCGATCACCGCTTGCGAGCGGTGCAGCGCGCTGATCTGCCCTTCGAGATCGAGGGCGCGGAGCTTCTGGTCAGTGATGTCCGTGGCGAACTTGACGATCTTCACTGGCTTGCCGCTGGCGTCGAGCACCGGGTTGTAGGAGGCCTGGATCCAGACCTCCCGTCCACCCTTGGCGAGCCGCTTGTACTCGGCACTGGCGAAGGTGCCGCGTCGCAGGCTGTCCCAGAACTCCCGATAGGCGTCGCTCCCCAGCTCGGACGGCGGAACGAAGAGGCTGTGATGCCGGCCACGGATCTCCTCGAGCGTGTAGCCCACCGTCGCCAGGAAATTCGGGTTCGCGTCGAGGATCGTGCCGTCCAACGCGAATTCGATCGTGGCCAGGGACCGGCTGAGGGCCGCGAGCTTGGCAGCCTGATCTTTCCGAACCTTCGCGCCCTCGAACATCGATTCCTCCGCATCCCGTGATGAGGGTGCGGCCGAAACGCGCACCTGGGCGGTCAGATCAAGATCTTCTTGACCGAGTCCGCCTTCTATCGGGCTGGGCGACGTCAGATGTCTGTCGAGGCCCTGCTATAGCGATGTCTGGCATAGGACGACACCGTTGCGCGGCCGTTAAGATGGTTCGCCTCCTGACCAAAAAGCGTGGAGTGGGACGATGCGTGCAGTGATGTTTGATAAGGTCTACAAACACAGCTGTAAGGCGTAGCGGATCAGCCTCGATCAAGGGCGCCACTATTTTACGTTGTGTGTGGCCGACGCCGCCCGGAAGGCCTCCCGGCCCGCCTTTGTAGGATCTGCGCGAAGCGCCGCATCTCGCCCTACGACGCCGCACGATGACGTGCGGAGTCCGGTCGGTCCGACACGCCCGCCGCGGGACGAGGCCGGCGTCGGTGCCCGCGTCAGCCCGTCCGGCCGATCGTCGCCTCGATGCGGCCGTAGGGCTCGTCGGTCGGCAGGAAGACCGTGCCCGGGTTGTCGAGGCCGAACGGCGCGAGGTCGATCGGCAGGTAGTGCTTGTTGGGCATGACGAAGCCGATCTCGGCCAGTTCCGGGACGGCGGCCAGGGCCGCCTCGCCCATCCGGTACATGCTGTCCTGGATCCCGCGGCTGTAGGTGGTGCCGAACACGGTCAGCAGCGTCGCGAGGATCCGGGCATTGGCCGCGCCGTGATCCTGCGGGGCCGAGGCCCAGGTCCAGGTCGCGTCCATGCTGGTGGCGGCGATGCGGTCGGTCGTATCTGGCAGGGTCCGGTACTGGTCCGCCACGAAGCCCGTCCAGCCCGACTGCGTGGTCTTCATGAAGGTGTACCCGCGCAGACCGGAGCGCAGGGTCGAGCCGCTCCGATCGGCGGTGAGACCCGCGAAGCCGGCGCCGTTCCCGTCTCGCGTGAAGGTATGGCCGTGCGGCGCGTCGGCGATCGCGTGCCGCAGCCAGCGGACCTCCTCCGCCTCGATCGCCACCGTCTCGACCTGGGGATAGGTCTCGAGCAGCACCCGCGCGACCGCGACGACGAATCCCTCGGCGTCGAGCGCGAGGTTCCGCGCTGCCGTGACGTTGACGATGTTCCGGATGCTGTCGGTGGCGATGGAAGCGCGGTTGTCACCCCCGGTCCAGGCGGCCTCGAAGCGCCCGGTCAGCATGACCGACAGGGTCACTTCGCGCGGCGTGTGGTGGTCGCCGTCACGGGCGAGGCGCAGCACCCGGACCCGTTCCTTGCCGTACCGCGATGCCGTCAGGGCCATGGGGATCTCCGACCGGACCGTCGCCGGCCATCTCACGCAAATCTTATTCATCCTAGGCCGACGCGCGTGGGGGCGCCAAGGTTCGAACGTGTCGGTGCGGCTTGACCGAGGCCTCATGGAAACCGGCATAGTGCAGGGCCGGGCCGAACCGGCCTCGGACCGGCGAGCGGGCATGGACCTCCACACGATCGAGACTGTCGTCCGGCCGAAGAATCGTTCCGAGCTCCCCGCCTGGGCGGACGGCGATGCCTGCTTGGGGGGCGGGACGTGGCTGTTCTCCGAGCCGCAGGTCGGGACGCGGCGCCTCGTCGACCTCGCGGCCCTGGAATGGACTCCGCACGCGATCGACGCGCACGGCCTCACCCTCGCGGCGACCTGCACCATCGCGCAACTCGACCGGCTCGAGCTGCCGTCGGGATGGAACGCGGCGCCGCTTGTCGGCCAGTGCTGCCGCGCCCTGCTCGGCTCCTTCAAAATCTGGAACGTGGCCACGGTTGGCGGGAATATCTGCCTCGCCCTCCCGGCCGGCCCGATGATCGCCCTCGCGACGGCCCTGGACGCCACCTGCACGATCTGGTCCCGGGACGGAGCTGAGCGCACCGTCTCCATCCTCGACTTCGTCCTCGCGCCGCAGCGGAACGCGCTCGCGCCGGGGGAGATCCTGCGGAGCCTGTCGATGCCGGCCGCCGCGCTCGCGCGGCGCACGGCTTTCCGCCGCGTCAGCCTCAGCCCGAACGGCCGCTCCGGCGCGCTGCTGATCGGGACGCGCGGCGCGGACGGCGCGTTCGCGCTCACGGTCACGGCCTCGGTCAAGCGGCCGCTCCGCCTCGCCTTCGAGGGGCTTCCGGGTCGGGCCGAGCTGGTGCGGGCGCTCGACGACGCGGTCCCGGAGGCCCTCTACCATGACGATGTTCACGGGCGGCCCGACTGGCGCCGCCACATGACCCGTCACTTCGCCGAGGAGATCCGCGGGTCGCTCGACGCGGCGCCGTCGCCGGGAGCCGCGTCATGAAGCTCACGATCAACGGTGCCGCGCACGAGGGTGCGCCGCGGGCGGGGCAATGCCTCAGGACCTACCTGCGCGAGGCCGGATGGTTCGGCGTGAAGAAAGGCTGCGACGCCGGCGATTGCGGCGCCTGCACGATCCATCTGGACGGCGAGCCCGTGCACAGCTGCCTGATGCCGGCCTTCCGCGCCGAGGGGCGGAGCGTGACCACCATCGAGGGGTTGGCCGGTCCCTGCCGTGCCGACGCGGCCGAGCCGACGGCGCTCCACCCGATGCAGGAGGCGTTCCTGGCGGCCCAGGGCTTCCAGTGCGGCTTCTGCACGCCCGGCATGATCATGACGGCCGCGAGCCTCAACCAGGGCCAGAAGCAGGATCTCGGCACCGCCCTGAAGGGCAATCTCTGCCGCTGCACCGGCTACCGGGCCGTGCGCGAGGCCATCGTGGGCGGCACGCATCCGGTCGAGAGCGGGGCGTGCGGCGATCCCGTGGGCCGCAACCTCGCGGCGCCGGCCGCGCCGCTGGTGGTGTCCGGGCGCGCCCGATTCACGATGGACCTGCCGCTCGGCGACACGCTCCATCTCAAGGTGCTGCGCTCGCCGCACGCCCATGCCCGGATCGTCGCGGTCGACGCGTCGGCGGCCCGCGCCGTGCCGGGCGTGGTCGCCGTGCTGACACACGCCGACGCACCGCCGCGCCGGTTCTCGACCGCCCGCCACGAGGATCCGCGGGACGACGCCTCCGACACGCGGGTGCTCGACCCGATCCTGCGGTTCGTCGGCCAGCGCGTCGCCGCCGTTGTGGCGGAGACGGAGGCGGCCGCGGAGGCCGGATGTCGCGCCCTGCGAGTGACCTACGAGGTCCGACCGGCGCTCCTCGATCCGGAGCGCGCCCTCGAGGCCGACGCGCCCCGGATTCACGACCCCCGCGACTGCCCGGGCGAGGACGCACCGCCCCTCGGGCGCCATCCCAACCTCGCCGGAGAGGTGCACGGCGCCGTCGGCGACGTGGACGGGGGCTTCGCCGAGGCGGACTTCGTCTACGCGGGGACGTTCCGGTCGCAGCGCGTCCAGCACGCTGCCATGGAGACCCACGGCTGCATCGGCTGGCGCGCCGAGGACGGGCGCCTGACGCTGCGCACCAGCACCCAGGTGCCGTTCCTGACCCGGGACGCGCTGGCGGACCTGTTCGGCTTGGAGAAGGACGCGGTGCGCGTCGTCTGCGCCCGGGTCGGCGGCGGCTTCGGCGGCAAGCAGGAGATGCTGACCGAGGACCTCGTCGCCCTGGCGGTCCTGCACACCGGGCGGCCCGTGCGCTGGGAGCTGACCCGCGAGGAGCAGTTCGTCGGGACGACGACGCGCCACCCGATGCGGGTGGACGTGAAAGTCGGCGCCCGCCGGGACGGCACCCTCACGGCGCTCAGCCTCGATGTCCTGTCCGAGACCGGCGCCTACGGGAATCACGCGGGCGGCGTGATCCACCACGCCTGCCACGAGGTGCTGGCCGCCTATGTCTGCCCGAACAAGCAGGTGAGCGGCCGCGCCGTCTACACCCACACGGTGCCGGCGGGGGCCTTCCGGGGCTACGGGCTGAGCCAGACGATCTTCGCGCTCGAATCCGCCCTGGATGAGGTCGCCCGCGGAGTCGGCCTCGACCCCTTCGCCCTGCGACGGCGCAACGCCGTCAAGCCGGGCGACGCCATGGTGTCTAACAGCCTGGAACCGCACGACGTGATCTTCGGCAGTTACGGGCTCGACCAGTGCCTGACCCTGGTCGAGGAGGCGCTGCGGGCCGATCCGGGCCCCGATCCGGAGGCCGGCTGGCGCGCCGGGACCGGCATGGCCATGGCGATGATCGACACGATCCCGCCGCGCGGCCACCACGCCGACGCGCGGGTCAGCCTGGACGCCGACGGGCACTTCACGGTGCGCGTGGGGACGGCGGAGTTCGGCAACGGCACCAGCACGGTGCATCGGCAGATCGCCGCATCGGCGCTCGGTGCCGCGCCGGAGCGTGTCCGCATCGCGGGCGCGGATACGGATATCGTCGGACACGACACGGGCGCCTACGGGAGCACCGGCACCGTGGTGGCGGGTCTGGCGACCCTGCGCGCGGCCGAGGCGCTCGCGGTGCGAATTTGCGCGCGGGCGGCGGAGATCGCGGGCGCGCCCCCGGCTTCGTGCCGCCTGAACGGGGAGCAGGTCGAGACGCCGGCGGGGCCGGTGACGCTGGCGGCGGTCGGTCCCCTCGACGCGACCGGCCGGGCCGACGGCAGCCCGCGCTCGGTGGCGTTCAACGTCCACGCCTTCCGTGTGGCGGTCGACCCGGTGAGCGGCGCGGTGCGGATTCTCAGGAGCGTCCACGCCGCCGATGCCGGGCGGGTGATCAACCCGATGCAGTGCCGCGGTCAGGTCGAGGGCGGCATCGCGCAGGCGCTCGGCGCAGCGCTCTACGAGGACGTCCGCATCGCCGCGGACGGGAGCCTCGTCACGCAGACGTTCCGCGACTATCACATCCCCGCCTGCGCCGACGTGCCCGACACCGAGGTCCTGTTCGCCGACACCCACGACAGCGTCGGCCCCCTCGGGGCCAAGTCCATGAGCGAGTCGCCGTTCAACCCGGTGGCGGCGGCGCTCGGCAACGCCATCCGGGACGCGACCGGGGCTCGCCTGACCGCGACTCCCTTCACGCCCGACAGGATCTACCGGGCCGTGGCGGCCGGCCGGGCCGGGCTCCCGTGATGGATCGCGCGCGGGACACGATGCCGACGGCGAAGCCGGGTTTCCTGGAGCGGACCTTCCGCCTCGCCGAGCACGGCACCAGCGTGCGCACGGAGCTGCTGGCGGGGCTGACCACCTTCCTGACGATGGCCTACATCGTCTTCATCAATCCGAGCATCCTGGGGGATGCCGGCATGCCGCGCGGCGCGGTGTTCGTGGCGACCTGCCTCGTCGCGGCGCTCGGCTCGCTGATCATGGCGCTCTACGCCAATTACCCGATCGCCCTAGCGCCCGGGATGGGGCTCAACGCGTACTTCACCTACGTGGTGGTCCAGCAGCTCGGCTACAGCTGGCAGGCGGCCCTCGGCGCTGTGTTCATCTCGGGCGTGTGCTTCCTGATCGTGACGCTGACGGGCCTGCGCGCGCTCATCGTCGACGGGATCCCGCGATCCATGCGCATCGCCATCACGGTGGGGATCGGCTTGTTCCTGGCGATCATCGCGCTCAAGAACGCCGGCCTCGTCGCGGCGAGCCCGGCGACCTTCGTCACGCTCGGCGACCTGCACAAGCCCGAGGCGATCCTGGCGGTGATCGGCTTCCTGATCGTGGCGGTCCTCTCCGCCCGGAAGGTCCGGGCGGCGCTGCTCTCCAGCATCCTCACCGTCACGGCATTGAGCTTCATCTTCGCCGGCAACACCTTTCAGGGCATCGTCTCCCTTCCGCCCTCGATCGCCCCGACGCTGTTCGCCCTCGACATTCCGGGCGCCCTCTCCGCGGGCCTGCTCAACGTGATCCTGGTCCTGTTCCTGGTGGAGCTGTTCGACGCCACCGGCACGCTGATGGGCGTGGCGAACCGGGCCGGGCTCCTGACCGACGGGCGGATGCGCCGCCTCGACCGGGCCCTGATGGCCGATTCCGTCTCGGTCTTCGCGGGCTCGCTCCTCGGCACGTCGAGCACCACGGCGTATCTGGAGAGCGCCTCCGGCGTCGAGGAGGGCGGCCGCACCGGGCTCACGGCCGCCACCGTGGCGGTACTGTTCCTCGCCTGTCTGTTCTTCGCGCCCCTGGCGGGCGCGGTGCCTGCCTACGCCACGGCGCCGGCCTTGTTCTACGTCGCCTGCCTGATGCTGCGCGAGCTGACGGAACTCGACTGGGACGACCTCACCGAAGTCGTGCCGGCCTGCGTCACAGCCCTGCTGATGCCCTTCACCTACTCGATCGCCACCGGCGTCTCGTGCGGCTTCATCACCTACGCCGCGCTCAAGCTGTTCGCGGGCCGCGCCCGGGAGGTGAAGCCGATCGTCTGGGTGATCGCCGCGGTCTTCCTGTTCAAGTTCGTGGAGACCGGCGGCGCGCATTGACGCCCGCGCGGCGCCCCTAACGGCCCGTCGCGGCCGCGTGGAGCGCCGCCGCGTCCCGCGCGCCGCGCATCGCCGCGGCGGCCCCCGGGTCGCGCAGGCGCCGCGCCACGCAGGCCAGCGCGTTCAGCGTCTCGCCCTCGGCGGCGGTCGGGAGCAGGAGCAGAGCGACGAGGTCCACCGGCCGGTCGTCGACCGCATCGAACTCGATCGGGTCGCGGAGCCGGGCCAGGATCCCGTACGGGCGCGCGACAGCCTCGAGCCGCGCATGCGGCAGGGCGATGCCGTCGCCGATCCCGGTCGAGCCCAGGGTCTCGCGCCGGATCAGCGCCGAGAGGACCGTCTCCACGGCGAGGCCGAGGGCGCTGGCCGCGCGGCACGCCATCTCCTCGAGCAGCGCCTTCTTGCTGGCGGCGCGCAGGCCGACGAGTACGTCGGCGGGCGCGAGGATCCGATCCATCGTCATCGCGCGGGATCGCGGGCGCTGCGAAGCATCAACTCGTCCTCGGAATCAGTGGGCGGTCGCGCCGTCGGCGCCGCGGGAATGCGGGGCCGGCTCGTCGTCCGGCGCGCGCAGGCGGTAGCCGACGCCGGTCTCGGTCAGCAAGATCCGCGGCCGCTCGGGATCCGCCTCCAGCTTCTGGCGGAGCTGGCGCACGTAGACGCGCAGGTATTGCGGGTCGGACGAGGACGGCACGGAGCGCATCAGCTGCGCGTGGGTCAGCACCTTGCCGGCGTGCAGGACCAGGACGCGCAGGAAGTCGTACTCGCGCGGCGTGAGCTTCACCTCGGCCTCGTCGACCTTCACGATCCGGCGGACCAGATCGACCGACAGGTTGTCGACGCGGAAGATCGGCCGCTCGCCCCGCGCGGCGAGCTGGTGTCGCATGGCGGCCCGCAGGCGCGCCAGCAGCTCCGCCATGCCGAACGGCTTGGTCACGTAGTCGTTGGCGCCGAGATCGAGCGCCTCGACCTTGCCGCCCTCGTCGTCGCGGCTCGACAGGACGACCACGGGGAGGTCCGGATGGCTCGTCCGCACCGACCGCAGCAGGTCGTGGCCGCGCATGTCGGGCAGTCCGAGGTCGAGGATGACGAGATCCACCCCCTCGCGGCCGAGCAGCGCCAGGGCGGTTCGCGCATCGGGCGCCTCCAGGACGGCGTAGCCCTGGGTGGCCAGGCCCATGCGCAGGAGCTTGCGGATCGGCGGCTCGTCGTCGACGACCAGGACGGCGGGGCTCATGCGGCGATGTCCCTGGGCGCATTCCGGGCCGGAACCGGCAGGCTCACGGTGAAGCAGGCCCCGCCGCGGTCGCGGCGATTCTCGGCCGTGACGGTGCCGCCCATCGCCTCGACGAAGCCCCGGGAGATCGCGAGGCCCAGGCCGGTGCCGGCCCGGACCCGGTCGCCCTTCCGGACGCGGTAGAACTTGTCGAAGACCCGCTCGACATCGGCCTCGGGCAGGCCGTCGCCCTCGTCCAGCACGGCGATCCGGACCCGGTCGCCCGCGCGGCGCGCTCGGACCGTCACGGTCGAACCCTCGGGCGCGTACTTGGCGGCGTTGTCGAGGAGGTTGACCAGGACCTGCTCGAACAGGACCGGGTCGAGCGCCAGGGCCGGCAGGTCGGCCTCGACCTCCACGGCCACGCGGTGGTCGGCCAGGATCTTCTGGGTGCGGCGCAGAGCGGTGTCGACCGTCTCGGCCACGTCCTGGGCGGAGAGGTTCGGCGCCACCGCGCCGGCCTCCAGCCGGGTCATGTCGAGGAGGTTGGCGATGAAGCGGTTGAGCCGCTCCGACTCCTCGATGATCGTCGCCAGCAGCTCCGCCTTGGCTTCGGCGGGAAGCGCCGCGTCGAGGTCGCGCAGCGTGCTGGCCGCGCCCAGCACCGAGGCGAGCGGCGTGCGCAGGTCGTGGCTGATCGAGGTGAGCAGCGCCTGCCGCAGGCGGTCGGTCTCGGCGGCGCGCTCGGCCCGGTCGAGATCCTCCACGAGCCGGACCCGCTCGATGGCGAGGGCGCCCATGTCGGCCAGGGCGTCGAGGAGGCGGCGGCCTTCCGGCGACAGGATCGGCCCGGAGCCGTCGGAATCGAGGCCGATCACCCCGATCGTGCCGCGCCCGGTCCGCATCGGCAGGAACAGGCGCTTGGCACCGGGCAGCGTGTCGGCGCCCCGGCCCGCGGGCCGGTCGTTGTCGAAGGCCCACTGCGCGGCCGCGAGGTCGGCCTCGTCGAGCATGTCCTCGGGCGGGTAGCCGGCCCGGACCGTCACGGCCTGGCCGTCGGGCAGCAGCAGGACGACGCGCACCTTCAGCATCGCGGCGACCTGGGCGCAGGTGGCCCAGAGCACGTCGTCGAGGGTGCCGCAGGCGGCGAGCTTCCGCGAGAAGCCGAACAGCCGCTCGGTCGCCCGCGCGCGGCCCTGGCTGACCACCGCCACGCGGCGCGCGCGCGAGGCGAGGTTCGAGACCAGGACGGCCACCAGGGTGAAGAGCAGGAAGGCCGCGACGTTGGTCGGGTCTGCGATGGTGAGCGTGTAGACCGGCGGCAGGAAGAAGAAGTTGTAGGCGAGCGAGGCCGCCACGACCGCGGCGAGCGCCGGCCCGAGACCCCAGCGCACCGCCACCGCCACGACGGCGGTCAGCAGGAACAGGTCGGCGTTCTCGACGCCCGCGTAGGGCTCCGCGACGATGGCCGCGCCGAGCCCCGCGGCGATCGCCGCCAGGGCGATCGCGTAGGGCCGCGCGTCGAATCCCGGCCGCGGCGCGGTCACCGCCACGGCGCGGCGCGGCGGCGTCTCGTCGGGGACGGCCTCGCCGGGGACGACGTGCACGCTGATGGCGCCGCTGCGCCGCACGAGGTCGTGCACCACCGAGCCGTTGAGCAGCTCGAACAGCCAGGACCGGTGCGCCTTGCCCACGACGATGTGGTTGACGTTGGCCGAGCGCGCGTAGTCGAGCACGTCGTCGGCGATCCGGCGCCCGCCGGGCAGGGTGACGGCGTCGCCGCCGAGCCGGTCGGCGAGCCGAAGGGCCTCGGCGATCCGGTCGCGCTCCGCCTCGCTCAGGGCCGCCGCCCGCGCGCCCTCGATGGAGAGCGCCGTCCAGGGGGCGTGCAGGCGATCGGCCAGCCGCTTGGCGTAGCGCACCAGGCCGGAGGAGCGGGGATCCTCGTTCACGCAGACCAGCACGCGCTCGCCCGCCGCCCAGGGACCGGCGATGGCGTTGGCCCGCATGTGGCCGAGCAACTCGTCGTCGACCCGGTCGGCGGTGCGCCGGAGCGCCAGCTCGCGGAGCGCCGTCAGGTTACCGCGGGAGAAGTAGTGCTTGAGCGCGCGCTCGGCGTGGGTCGGGACGTAGACCTTACCGTCCTTCAGGCGCTGGATCAGGTCGTCGGGATTGAGGTCCACCACCTCGATGTCATCGGCGCGGTCGAGGACGCCGTCCGGGACCGTCTCGCGCACCCGGATGCGGGTGATCGACGCGACCACGTCGTTGAGGCTCTCGACGTGCTGGATGTTGAGCGTCGTGAGCACGTCGATGCCGGCGTCGAGCAACTCCTCGACGTCCTGGTAGCGCTTCGGGTGGCGCGAGCCCGGGGCGTTGGTGTGCGCGAGCTCGTCGACCAGCGCGAGGGCCGGCCGGCGGGCCAGCAGGGCGTCGAGGTCCATCTCCTGGAGGACGGTGCCGTGATACGGCACCGACCGCCGGGGAATCGTTTCGAACCCGTCGAGGAGGGCCTCCGTCTCGGCCCGGCCGTGCGTCTCGACGACGCCGACCACGACGTCGATCCCCGCCTTGAGGCGCGCCCGGCCGATGGTCAGCATCTCGTAGGTCTTGCCGACGCCGGGGGCGGCCCCGAGGAACACCTTGAGCCGGCCGCGCGTCCGCTCCTCCCGGCGCGCCGCTTCGAGCAGGGCGTCGGGCGAGGGGCGGGTCGGGTCGCGGCCGGTCTCGGGCATGATCCCTCTACTTAGCGCCGTTCAGCGACGGGCGAGATCGTCGACGGCGAGGTTCAGCGCCAGCACGTTGACGCGCGGCTCCCCCAGGATGCCCAGGGTGCGGCCCACGATGCGGGCGGTCACGAGGTCGCGCAGCTTGTCCTGCGGGATGTTGCGGGCCTTGGCGACGCGGCGAACCTGGAAGTAGGCGGCCTCGGGCGAGATGTCCGGGTCGAGGCCGGACCCGCTGGTCGTCACGAGATCGACGGGCACCGGGGCGCCCGGATTCTCGGCCTTCAAGGCCTCGACATCGGCCTTCACCCGCTCGGCCAACGCCGCGCTGGTCGGCCCGAGATTGGAGCCCGAGGAATTGGCCGCGTTGTAGGGCGCCGGCACCGTCTTCGAGGCGTCGGCGGGGTCCGGCGCCGTGGTCGCCGAAGGCCGGCCGTGGAAGTAGCCGGCACCGGTGAAGTTCTGGCCGATCAGGCTGGAGCCGATGACCGTGCCGTCGCGCTCGATCAGGCTGCCGGCGGCCTTGGCGGGGAAGATGGCGCCGGCGAGGCCGGTCATCGCGAGGGGATAGGCGAGGCCGGTGATCGCCGTCAGGGCGGTGAGCAGGACAAGGGCAGGGCGAAGCTGTTTCAGCATGGCGGGTCTCCGAGGGACCGGTTCAGACGAGGTGGAGGGCGCTGACGGCGAGGTCGATGGCCTTGATGCCCACGAAGGGCACGAGGACGCCCCCGAGGCCGTAGATCAGGAGGTTCCGGCGCAGCAGCGCGGCCGCGCCGACGGCCCGGTAGGTGACACCGCGCAGGGCCAGCGGGATCAGCGCCACGATGATCAGCGCGTTGAAGATGATCGCCGACAGGATCGCGCTCTGCGGCGAGGCGAGGCCCATGATGTTGAGCGCCTGGAGCTGCGGGTAGAGCCCGAGGAACATCGCCGGGATGATGGCGAAGTACTTGGCCACGTCGTTGGCGATCGAGAAGGTCGTCAGCGCGCCTCGGGTCATCAGCAGCTGCTTGCCGATGCCGACGATCTCGATGAGCTTCGTCGGGTCGCTGTCGAGATCGACCATGTTGCCAGCCTCGCGGGCCGCCACCGTGCCGGTGTTCATGGCGACACCGACATCGGCCTGGGCCAGCGCCGGAGCGTCGTTGGTGCCGTCGCCGCACATGGCGACGAGCTTGCCGTCCGCCTGCTCCTTGCGGATCAGCGCGAGCTTGTCCTCGGGCGTGGCCTGGGCGAGGAAGTCGTCGACGCCGGCCTCGGCCGCGATCGCCGCCGCGGTCATCGGGTTGTCGCCGGTGATCATCACCGTGCGGATGCCCATCTGGCGCAGCTCGGCGAAGCGCTCGCGGATGCCGCCTTTCACGATGTCCTTCAGGTAGACGACGCCGAGCAGGCGGCCGTCTTTGGCGACGGCCAGCGGCGTGCCGCCGGCCTTGGCGATCTCCTCGGCGATGGCGCGGGTCTCCTTGACGGCGCCCGTCTCCGGAGCCGGCTGAGAGGCCAGGGCGGCGCTCGAGCCCCGGCTCGCCACCGGTTGACCGGACAGCGACGCGATCACGGCGTCGACGGCGCCCTTGCGGATCGAGGCGCTCTCCAAGTCGACGCCCGACATCCGCGACTGTGCGGTGAACGGCACGAAGGTGGCGTTGAGCGCGGCCATGTCGCGGGCGCGGATGCCGTACTTCTCCTTGGCCAGCACCACGATCGAGCGGCCCTCCGGCGTCTCGTCGGCGAGCGAGGCGAGTTGCGCCGCGTCGGCGAGTTCCTGCGCGCTCACGCCGGAGACCGGGCGGAACTCGGTGGCCTGCCGGTTGCCGAGCGTGATCGTGCCGGTCTTATCGAGGAGCAGGGTGTCGACGTCGCCCGCCGCCTCGACGGCGCGGCCCGACATGGCGAGCACGTTGAAGCGGACCAGCCGGTCCATGCCGGCGATGCCGATCGCCGAGAGCAGCGCGCCGATCGTCGTCGGGATCAGGGTCACGAACAGGGCGACGAGGACGATCACCGGGATCGAGCCGCCCGCGTAGCTCGCGAAGCTCGGGATCGAGGCCACCGCGAAGACGAACACGATGGTGAGCCCGGCGAGCAGGATGTTCAGGGCGATCTCGTTCGGCGTCTTCTGTCGCGAGGCGCCCTCGACCAGCGCGATCATCCGGTCCACGAAGGTCGAGCCGGCCGCGGCGGTGATCCGGACCTTGATCTCGTCCGAGAGCACCTGCGTGCCGCCGGTCACCGCCGAGCGGTCGCCGCCGGATTCGCGGATCACCGGCGCGGATTCACCCGTGATGGCGGCCTCGTTCACGGAGGCCACGCCCTCGATCACTTCGCCGTCGGAGGGGATCAGGTCGCCGGCCTCGACCAGCACGACGTCGCCGACCTTGAGGGCGGTGCCCGGCACCGTCTCGTAGGCGCGGCCCGGTCCCTTGAGGCGCTTCGCCGTCATCTCGGTGCGGGTGCGCCGCAGGCTGTCGGCCTGGGCCTTGCCGCGCCCCTCCGCGAGGGCCTCGGCGAAGTTGGCGAAGATCAGGGTGAACCACAACCAGAGGATGATCTGGCCGGAGAAGGCGAGATCGCTGCCGCCGGTGATGAGGTCGCGGGCGAACAGGATCGTGGTGAGCACCGCCACGACCTCGACCACGAACATGACCGGGTTGCGGATCATGGCGCGGGGATCGAGCTTCCTGACGGAGCCGATGAGGGCCGGCCCGATCAGGGCGGCACTGAACAGGGATGACGTCTGGCGAGACATGGAAAATGTCCGGAGGAGAGACGGAAGTGGGGCTGCCGTCCTCGCGGGCGGAGCGATGCGATCCAGGGCCGCGCTGCGCTCGCGAGGACGATTGCTGAGGGGCTCAGCCCGCGACGCCGAGGGTCAGCGCGTAGGCCGCCAGCAGGGCGAAGCCGCCGAGGAGGAGGACGCCGAGAAGCGCCAGCACGAGGTCCGACGTCCGCGGGGGCGGGGCTCCGGCACGGCCGGCGCGATGCGGCTGCCGGTGCAGCACGAGGTGGTGGCGCGCGACGCGCCGGGCGGGGAGGGCGCGCGGCATCTCAGCCCCCCGTCGCGAAGGTCTGGCCGGCGGCGCCCGCGAGGTGCTCGACCACGGGGCCCAGCGCCAGCGAGGGGAAGAAGGTCAGGCCGCCGATGATCAGGATCACCCCGACGAGCAGCCCGACGAACAGGCCGCCGTGGGTTGGGAACGTGCCTGCCGAGGCCGGGACCGTCTTCTTGGCGGCGAGCGAGCCCGCGATGGCGAGCACGGGGATCTTCACGAAGAACCGGCCGACCAGCATGCCGATGCCGAGCGTGCTGTTGTAGAACACCGTGTTGGCCGTCAGCCCGCCGAAGGCCGAGCCGTTGTTGGCCGCCGCCGACGTGTAGGCGTAGAGGATCTCGGTGAAGCCGTGCGGGCCGGCATTGGCCGGGCCGGCGAGGCCCGCCGGCACCACCGTCGCCAGCGCCGTGAAGCCCAGCATCATCAGCGGCAGGCAGAGGATGCCGAGCATGGCCATCTTCACCTCCTTCGCCTCGATCTTCTTGCCGAGGTACTCGGGGGTGCGGCCGACCATCAGGCCCGCCACGAAGATCGCCACGATCACGAAGATCAGCATGCCGTAGAGGCCGGCGCCGACGCCGCCGATGATGATCTCGCCGAGTTGCATGTTGAGCAGCGGGATCAGGCCGCCGAGCGCCGTGAACGAGTCGTGCATGGCGTTGACGGCACCGCAGGAGGCCGCCGTGGTGATCACCGCGAACAGCGCCGAGGCGGCGATGCCGAAGCGGGTCTCCTTGCCCTCCATGTTGCCGCCGGTCAGCCCGAAGCTGTTCAGGACGGAGCTGCCGTGGGCCTCGGCCCAGTAGGTGACGAGGACGCCCGCGAGGAACAGGATCCCCATGGCGCCGAGGATGGCCCAGCCCTGCCGCTCGTCGCCGACCATGCGGCCGAAGACGTTGGTGAGGGCGGCGCCGATCGCGAAGATCGAAACCATCTGGACGAGGTTCGACAGCGCGGTCGGATTCTCGAACGGGTGCGCGGCGTTGGCGTTGAAGAAGCCGCCACCGTTGGTGCCGAGCATCTTGATCGCCACCTGGCTCGCGACCGGGCCTAGCGCGATGGTCTGCTTGGCGCCTTCCAGCGTCGTGGCGTCCGCGTAGGCGCCGAGCGTCTGCGGCATGCCCTGCCAGACCAGGAACAGCGTGTAGGGCACGCAGATCGGCAGCAGCACGTAGAGAGTCGCGCGGGTCACATCGACCCAGAACGAGCCGATCGTGCCGCTGGAGGCGCGGGCGAACCCGCGGATCAGCGCCACCGCCACCGCGATGCCGGTCGCCGCCGACAGGAAGTTCTGGTGCGTCAGACCCAGCATCTGGGACAGGTACGAGAGCGTGGTCTCGCCGCCGTAGGACTGCCAGTTCGTGTTGGTGATGAAGCTGGTCGACGTGTTGAAGGCGAGGTCCGGCGCCACCGCGGTCTGGTCGGCCGGGTTCAGCGGCAGCACCGCCTGCAGCCGCAGGATCGCGTAGAGGACCGCGAATCCCAGCACGTGGAACAGGATGACCGCACCCGTGTAGGCCAGCCAGTGCTGCTCCTGGCGGTCATCGATGCCGGACACACGGTAGAGACCGCGCTCGATCGGTCCGAGCACGGGCGAGAGGAAGGTGCGCTCTCCGGTGAAGACGCGGGTCATGTACGACCCGAGGGGCTTCACGAGCGCCAGAACGATCGCGCCGTAGAGCGCGATCTGGATCCAGCCGTTGAGGGTCATGGGGGAGATCCTGCGGGCCGCTCAGAACCGCTCGGGGCGGACGAGGGCGTAGGTGAGGTAGACGAGGAGGCCGGCGGTCACGCAGGCGCCGAGGACGAGGTCGAGGGTCATGGCGGCCTCTCTCACAGCCGGTCGCAGGCGGCCGCGTAGCCGGCCGCCGCGACGAAGAAGGCGAGCCCTCCGGCCAGGAAGACGATGTCGAGCATGGAGGTCAGGTCCGGTTCGGCGGACCGGCCGCGGAGGCTCCGCGGCCGGGCTTGGCCGACCATCAGTCTCGCCGGGAACCGCGTTAGGGTTCGAGCGAGGACCGAGCCGGAACATATAAGGGTCGCGTTAGGATCGGGTGCGTCGGCCGAAGCTCGCCTGGAGGCCCGCGCAGGCTGCCGGAACGGTCAGCCAAGCCGCGCCCGGGCAGAGGGCGCGCCACCGGGCGCGGTCCAGGCGGATCACCCCGGCCTCTCGGCCGAGGATCCCGCCGTAACCGAGGCCGCAGACGCCGCAGCGTCCGGCGAGCGGCTCGATGGGGCAGGGCGAGGGTGACGCGTCGGCCGGCGACGCAGCGGCGCCGCGACAGGCGGGAGAGACTCCGGCGCTCACCGGACCTGCAGGGGTTCGAAGAGGTTCAGTGCGAGCAGCGCGAGGGACACGGCGGACCACCCGCCGAGCGCGACCACCATCAGCGCGAAGACGTGGTCGGCCCTGCACTCGGCGAGGATGTGGCGGACGATTCGCATGCGGAGGCTCCATCCGGGCTGTTGCCCGATGGCGTGACCACGTCCGCATCGGCCGTGAGGGACCAAGACGCGTGCGAGGCGTCCGGCATAGGGATGTCATCAGGACCGGGCGGCGGCGCGTCCGCAAGGCCCAGGAAGCTCGGGTCGAGCTCGTGCAGGAAGCAGGGCGGCGAGCTGTAGGCGCCGAAGTCCGGCTCGTCGCGGCTCGGCGACGCGGGGACACCCTCGGGCGCGCGGGTCGGGTCTGACGGCATGACGCGGTCCCTCCGGAAGCGTCCTGTCCGCGGCCGGCCGTCAGGCCGGGCGCCGCGTCGGACGCCGGATGTCGGACCCGGCCGCGACGCGGCCGGGCGCGGTTCTAGACCGTCGCGGCTTCTGGCTGCTCGGTCGAGTTGAACACGACCTCGCCGGTCCGCTCGCAGACCACGCTGACCGAGGTCGCCCCGTTCTCGCGCTGCTGCACGGGGAGCTGCGCGAGCGCGTAGGCCGTCGCCGCCTCGAGATCGCACGGCCACAGTTTGGTGAAGCTCTCGCGCTTCCCGCGGCGAAAAGTGATTTTGTAAGCCATCGTTTCCTCCGTTTTCACGGAAGATACACCTTCTCGGCGTGCCGCCACGTCGCGCCGAGACATGGCACCGATGCGTTTCGGGCGGGAACGGCGGCGACATACGGGTAGATCGGTCAGAAACGGTCAACCCGTGACTGGAGCGGGACAGCAGTCTCCGTACAGCTTGATCCGCAAAATAGACCATGCGACGGTGCCGAATAATGAATTGCGCAGCCTCGGGCATCGCGCAGATCAGGCCTTCTAGGGCAGGGCGTCACGCCATGGCGCATCGGTGTCGGAGTGGTTCGAGTCATGTCCCACACGCCGGCCGGGTCACTTGACGGAGCGGGCCGGGCCGCGGACGCCGCCCCGGTCCGGAACGCCGGGCCGCTCGACGAGGTCGGGGTCGCCAAGCAGAAGCTCATCGAGGCGATCGAGTGCAGCTCCGAGGGCTTCGCACTGTTCGATTCGGACGATCGCCTCGTCATATGCAACGGGCACTTCCAAGATCTCCATCCCGGCCTGTCGACGATCATCGTGCCGGGCGTAGCTTTCGAGGCCATCGCCCGCGCCGTCGCCGAGACCTGCGTCGTTCGCCCGAACGGCATGACCGTCGAGGGCTGGCTTGCCGAGCGGATCGCCCACTACCGCGCGCCGGGAGGCCCGCTTCTCCAGCAGCGCGTCGACGGCCGCTGGGTCCAGGTCAACGAGCGCAAGACCAACGACGGCGGCGTCGTCGCCGTCTACACCGACGTGACCGAGATCAAGCGCGCCGAGCAGGTGCTCCAAGCGACGCAGGGGCGGCTGACCTACCTGCTCACCGCGTCCCCGTCGATGATCTGCAGCTTCGAGGTCGGCGGCAGGAACGCGCCGACCTTCATCAGCGAGAACGTGCGCGATCTCCTGGGCTACGAGCCGGGCGATTACCTGGCCGGGCCGGAATTCTGGCTGGAGCGGCTTCATCCCGACGACCGCGACCGCGTGCTCGCCGAGTTCCCGCGCCTGCTCGCCGACGGGCACAACGTCATCGAGTACCGGTTCCAGCACGCGAACGGCACCTATCGCTGGGTCCGGGACGAGCAGCGCCTCCTGCGGGATTTGGGCGGACAGCCCGTCGAGGTGGTCGAGTCCTGGAGCGACATCACCGAGCGCAAAGAAGCCGAGCTGGCGCTGCAGAAGCAGACCGCCTTCGTCGAGCTGCTCCAGGCCGCCGCCGCGGCCGCCAACGAGGCGCCGACGGTCGAGGACGCCCTGCGCTTCTGCCTCGAGCGCGTCGCGCAGCACGCCGGCTGGCCTGTCGGTCACGCCCATATCCTGGCCCGGGACGGGACGCGGACGCTGCTCCCGACCGGCATCTGGCACTGCGATCCCGGCGCGGATGTCGCGCGATTCCAGGCCGCCACGGCCGCCACGTTGCTGGCCGCCGGATCGGGCCTGGCCGGCCGCGTTCTCGTCTCGGGCGCGCCGGAATGGAGCGTCGGGGACCCGACGCTGGCCGCGGACCCGCGCGCGCCGGCGGCGGTCGAGCACGGCATCCGGGCGGGATTCGGCTTTCCGGTGACGGTGGGGCGCGACGTCGTCGCGGTGCTGGAGTTCTTCGCCCGCGACGCGTCCCCGCCGGACGCCTCGCTGCTCCGGGTCATGAGCAACATCGGCGCGCAGCTCGGCCGCGTGATCGAGCGCAAGCAGGCCGAGGAGAGCCTGCGTCAGGCGAAGGAGGCGGCCGAGGAGGCGAGCCGCGCCAAGAGCAGCTTTCTCGCCAACATGAGCCACGAGTTGCGGACCCCGCTCAACGCGATCATCGGCTTCACCCGGCTGGTGATGCGGCGGGCGAAGGATGTCCTGCCGGTCAAGCAGTTCGAGAATCTCGAGAAGATCCTGGCGAGTTCCGAGCACCTGCTCTCGCTGATCAACAGTATCCTCGACCTCGCCAAGGTCGAGGCGGGGCGCATGGAGGTGAAGCCCTCGGACTTCGCCCTGGAGCCGGTCCTCGACCTGTGCCTCCGCACCGTCGAGCCCCTCGTCAAGAACGAGGGCGTGCGCCTCGTCCGGGACGTCCGGGACCCGCCCCCGATGCTGCGCACGGACGAGGAGAAGCTGCGGCAGATCCTGATCAACCTGCTCAGCAACGCCATCAAGTTCACCGAGGCCGGATCGGTCACGCTCCGCGTCCGCTCGGTCGATGAGGGCATCGAGTTCGCCGTGATGGATACCGGCATCGGCATCCCGGCGGGCGCCCTGAGCGCGATCTTCGAGGAGTTCCATCAGGTCGACAACAGCGCGACCCGGTCCCACAGCGGCACCGGGCTCGGGCTCGCGATCAGCCACCGGCTCGCGCGCCTGCTCGGCGGCCGGATCGACGTCGAGAGCCGCGAGGGCGAGGGCTCGACCTTCACCCTCACCATCCCGCCGCGGATCGCCGGCGGCGCCGAGGCGCCGCCCCCGAAGCCGGCGCCCGCCACCGTCACCGCGCCGCGCTCGGGCGCCAAGGTCGTGCTGGCGATCGACGACGATCCCAACGTCGTCTACCTGCTGAAGGAGAATCTCGCCGATGCCGGCTACACGGTCGTCGGCGCGGCGAGCGGCCAGGAAGGTCTGACGAAGGCCCGGGAGCTGCAGCCGCGGGCGATCACACTCGACATCATGATGCCCGGCACCGACGGCTGGCAGGTGCTGCACGCGCTGAAGACCGATCCGCTGACCCGCGACATCCCGGTGGTGCTGATCTCGATCGTCGACCAGAAGGAGCTCGGCTTCCGGCTCGGCGCGACCGACTACATCGTGAAGCCGTTCGAGCGGGAGGCCCTGATCGGCGCCCTCGCGCGGATCGCCCCCGACAACGAGCGCGTCCTCGTGATCGACGACGATCCGAACGTGCCCGACCTCGTGCGCCAGCTGCTCGACTCGGAGCACTGCACCGTCGACTGGGTGGCCGACGGCGCGGCTGGCCTGGAGCGCATCGCGCAGGCCCGGCCGAGCGTCATCCTCCTCGACCTGCTCATGCCGCGGATGGACGGCCTAGCCTTCCTGGATGCCCTGCAGGCGGACCCCGCCGCCCGATCGATCCCTGTCGTGGTCCTGACCGCCGCGTCGCTTGATTCAGCCGATCGCGGCATGCTGCGGGAGCGTGTGCTCGGGCTGATCGACAAGGGCGGGCTCGACCGCGCCGCCCTGATTCGCGAGGTCCGCCGCGTGCTGCCGGTCCTGGAGACTGAGACCGCCGACGGTGGCCGATGAGGCTCGGGACAACCTGGGCGCGGCGGCCCGCAACGCCCGGGACCGGCCCATGAAGCGGATTCTCATCGTCGAGGACGTCGCGCTCAACCGCGATCTGCTGACCCAGTTGCTCGAGGACGAGTACGAGATCCTGATCGCCGTCGACGGGGCCGACGGCGTGGACATGGCGATCGCGCACCGGCCGGATCTCATCCTCATGGACCTGTCGCTGCCGCTCGTCGACGGCTGGGAGGCGACGCGCCGCATCAAGGCGAACGCGACCACCTCCGCCATTCCGGTGATGGCGATCACCGCCAACGCGATGTCCGGCGACGAGGACCGCGCGCGGGCTGCCGGCTGCGACGACTTCATGACCAAGCCCGTCGACGAGGACCTCCTCTTCGCCAAGCTGCAGCACTGGCTCGGCTGAGCGCGGCCGTCGCACGCCAGGAAGGGAGGACCCGTGGAGCCAGCCCGCATCCTCATCGTCGACGACGAGCCGTTCAACCTCGACCTGCTGGAGCAGGAGCTGGAGCTCCTCGGACATACCAGCGTGCGGGCCGCGAACGGGCGGGCAGCCCTCGACCGGCTGAGCGAGGAGCCGTTCGACCTCGTCCTGCTCGACGTGATGATGCCGGCCCTGGACGGCTACGCCGTGCTCGAGCGCATGAAAGCCCACGAGGCTTGGCGCCACACGCCCGTCGTGATGATCTCCGCCCTGATGGAGATCGGCAGCATTGTCCGGTGCATCGAGCTCGGCGCGTTCGACTACCTGCCGAAGCCCTTCGAGCCGGTGATCCTGGAGGCCCGCATCCGATCCTGCCTGGAGCGGAAGCGGGCGCATGACCGTGAAGTCGCGCATCTGCGGACCATCGAGCGCGAGCGCAAGCGCGCCGACGAGCTGCTCCACGCCATCCTGCCGGTCTCGGCGGTGGCGGAGCTGATGGAGACCGGGCAGGTCAAGCCGCGGCTGTTCGACGACGTCGCGGTCCTGTTCATCGACCTCGTCGGCTTCACCACGTGGTGCCACGACCAGGGCCCGGACGTCGTCGTCGCGGAGATCCAGCGCCTGGCGGAAGCCTTCGAAGTGGTCGCGCAGGCGCGGGGCCTGGAGAACATCAAGACGATCGGCGACGCCTTCATGGCCACGGCCAACCTGCTGCGGCCCCACGACGACCCGGTCTCCGCCGCCATCCGCTGCGCCGCCGACATGGTGGCGATCGCCGCGGCGGGCGAGCCGGGCTGGCGGATCCGCGGCGGCATCCACATCGGGCCGGTGGTCGGCGGTATCGTCGGCCGGACGAAGTTCACCTTCGACCTGTGGGGCGACACCGTGAACGTCGCCGCGCGCCTCGCCGGCCTCGGCGACGGGTGCGCGCTGCACCTGTCGCGCGAGGCCTTCGACCGATTGGCCGATCCGCGCGACGTCCGGCCGATCGGCGCCGTGACGCTGAAGGGCAAGGGCGCGGTCGACGTGTACTGCCACGCCCTCGCGGCCGGCGACGCGGACCCGGCCTGAGACGGCCTCGGCGGCCACGAAGCGTTCCGGATTGCGCAGCAAGAAGCGGGATGCGGCGCGCCGGGGCGGGGCCTAGGGCCCGTCCCGGAGGTGCACCATGACCCGTTTTCGATGCGTTCCAATCCCGACGGAGACCGCCGATCGCTTCCGCAGCGCCGGCCTGGACGACCGGGGCAACCCGATCCGGCTGGTCGCCGCGACGGCAGACGGAGGCTTTCCGTGCCGCCACTGCCTGCGACTCGGCCAGCCCGGCGAGTCCATGCTGCTCGGATCCTACGATCTGCCGGAGCCCCGCGGCATCTACTGGACTCCGAGCCCGATCTTCCTGCACGCGCGAGACTGCCCGCGCGCCGAGACGGTCGACGAACTCGCGCCGATCGTCCGCGCGAACGCGCTCGTGTCGATCCGCGCCTACGACGCGGAGCATCTCTGTCTCTACGATCTCGGACAGGTCTGTGCCGGGAGCGAGGCCGAAGGTCCGCTCCTCGGCGTCCTCGCCGACCCGCGCACCCGGTTCGTCAACGTCCACACGGCCCGACCCGGGTGCCTGCTCGTGCGCGTGGAGCGCGTGCCCGGCTGACCGCGGTCCTCCGCGCCGTTCCGCGCAAGCCGTGCCGGCGCCCCATCAGGCCGCGACGTGGAGATGCTGCTGCGCTGTGATGAAGGCGGCCACGCCGGCAGCCGGGATCGGCTTGCTCAGCAGGTAGCCCTGGACCTCCGAGAAGCCGCTCGCTCGCAGCCGGGCCAACTGCTCGGGGGTCTCGACACCCTCGGCCGTCGTCGTGATCTTCAGGCTGCGGCCGAGTTCGGCCACGACGTGGACGATGGCCGCGGCCTCGTCCTTCTCGAGCAGGTTCCGGACGAAGGACTGGTCCAGCTTGATCTTGTCGAAGCGGAATGTGTTCAGCGAGCTGAGGGACGAGTAGCCGGTCCCGAAATCGTCCATCGAGAACCGCACGCCGAGGCGGCGCAGGCGGCTCAGCATGTCGAAACTCGCCTGATCCTGGCTCAGGATCACCGACTCGGTGATCTCCAGCTCGAGCCTGTGGCTCGGCAGCCGGGTCTTGCGCAGGACCTCCTCGACGAAGCGGTCGAGATTGCCCTCCCGGAACTGGATCGGCGAGATGTTGACGGCCACCCGCAGGGAGCCGGGCCACGTCATGGCATCCGCGCAGGCCCGCTCGAGCACGTAGGCGCCGAGGGCGTCGATCAGCCCCGTCGCCTCGGCGACCGGGATGAACTCGCCGGGCGAGATCATCCCGCGTTCCGGGTGATGCCACCGGGCCAGCGCCTCGAAGCTCGTCACCGCGTTCGTCGCCAGATCGAAGAGCGGTTGATAGTGCAGCTCGATCTGCGCGGTGCCGATCGCCAGCCGCAGCTCTCGTTCCAGCCAGCGCCGCTGGTTCTGGCGCTCCTCCATCTCCTGCTCGAAGACGCGGACGCGCCGACCGCCGTCGGCCTTGGCGGCGTAGAGGGCGACGTCGGCGCGCCGCAGGAGATCGTCGCCGTCGGCATCCTCCGTGCCGGAGACGGCGATGCCGAGGCTCCCGTCCACGGAAACGAACTGGCCAGCGAGGAAGAACGGCCGCCTGAGCTGGGTCAGGATCTGCTCGGCGAGGACGAGGACTCCGTCCGGCAGATCCGCCTCACAGAGGACCATCGCGAACTCGTCGCCGCCAAGGCGCGCCACCGGTGCCGCCGGGCGGGCACAGGGCGGTGAGGCGACGCCCGACCTGCCGGAGAAGCTCGTCGCCGGCCGGATGCCCGAGGGTGTCGTTGATGCCCTTGAAGTCGTCGAGGTCGAGGCAGATCACCGTCACTGCCCGGCCGCCGCCCGCATGGTCCGCGAAGGCGGCCGCCAGACGCTCGGCCAGCAGGGCCCGGTTCGACAGGCCGGTCAGCGCGTCGTGGGTCGCGAGATGCGCGATCCGCGCCTGCGCGGTGACGCTCGCGGTGACGTCCTCGTGGGTCTCCACCCAGCCGCCATCGGCCATCGGCTCGACCGTGATCTCGACGCAGCGGCCGTCGGCGAGCGTCCGGGTGAGGGTCCGGCGGCTCGGCCCGCTCTCCGCGTCCGGCCAGTCCGCGAGACCGGCGAGCCGGCGAACCTCTGCCTGCGCCGGTTCGGTATCGAGCGCGCCCGGGGCGATGCCGTAGATCCGGCAGAACTGGGCATTGTAGACCTTGAGCCGGCCGTGACCCCCGAACATGCACAGGCCCTGGGACATGTTGTTCAGGGCCGCGTCGAACCGCTCGTTCTGCTCCTGGAGCTGCCGCTCGCGCTCCGTCAGGATCGTGTTCTGCCGGAACACGTCGTCGCGCAGCTGATCGCGCTCAGAGAGGGAGTGCTCGAGCACGACGACGGCGCGCGCGATATCGCCGACCTCGTCGGCGCGATCGGTATCCGGCACGCTCACGTGCCAGTTGCCGCGCGCGACCTCGGAGACCGTCTGGGTGATGCGCACCAGGGGTCGGGTGATCCGGCTCGACAGGAAGAGCAGGACGACCGCGACCAGGCACAGGGTCAGACCCGCCACGACGCTGAGCGTCCGCAGGAGCGAGCGCGAGCTCTCCTCGCCGATGCCCACGACCTTGCCGGTGAGCTGCTGCAGCTCCTTGAGCGGCGCCGCGACGCAGAGGCGAATGTCGGCAGGCTGGGCGATGCAGCGCGCCACCTTCTCGGCCCCCACCACGGCGTGAAGCTCAGCACCCGACGCGGGTCCGAGCTGGGCGTGGGAGACCTCCGCGCCCGCCGAGGAGAGCAGACTCTGGCCGGAGAGGATGAGGACGTCGCGTCCGCTGAGCGACGCGAAGGCCGTCAGGGTCGGCTCGTGCGGACGCAGGACCCGGTATCCGACGAGGCCGCCGATCACCTCGCCGAAATCGTCGAAGAGCGGCTGGCCGAAGATGTCGGCGACCGTGCCGCTCTCGTTCGCGGCGAGCGCGCGCGCCAGCGCGTCGTCCCAGCGCAGCGACAGCACGAACCCGTCCGCGCGCTCCCTATCGTTGCGGGCGAGCACCGCCCGGAGGGCCGTCGCGACGGGTGACGTCCCGAACGCCCCGTTGGCGGCGAGGAGATCCGCGTCGACGCGGTCGGCCGTCAGAGCGCGGAGATTGAGGTCGAAGGCGATGGCACCGTCGAGGTCCGCAAGCGCCAGCGCCGGCCGGAGCAGCTCCGAGGCCGCCACCGTGTTGCCGGAGAAGACCGCCTTGGCGACGTCCCAGCGCTTGGCCATGGTGGCGAAGCGCCGCTCGACGTCCTCGCGCTGCATCTGGAGCCGGGCGGCGGCGAGCTTGGCGTCGCTAAACAGGCGGTCGGAGAGCTGCGCCTCGGACCAAGTCGAGACCTCTCGCTCTTGCTCGCGGAGCGTCTGCCCGGAGCGCAGGACCACCAGGAAGACCAGGGCCGCCAGCGCGACCGCGGCCGTGGAGAGCGTCGCGCCGACGAGGCGCGCGCGCAGGGAACGCGAGAAGACGGTGCCCGTCACGGCCTGAGCGGGGCGCCGCCCCGCTCCGCCATGACCTGACCCGCGCGATCGGACGTCGCGAAGGCGAGGAACGCGGATGCCGCGGCGTCGCGCGTGGCGGCCTTGTAGATCAGCGCGAGGGTCACGGCGCTCGGATAGGCCGGATCGCGCGGCGCCCTACCGTCGATCGTCAGCACTGTCAGATCGCCCGCGAGCGCCGGGGAGTACGGACCGAAGCCGATCGCGCCGGGCGTCTCGCGCACCGTGGCGATCGCGTCCTGGGTCGTGGTCGCGGTCTTGGAGCGGCTGGTCAGGACGAGGTCGCGCCAGCCCGGCATGGTCGCCCGAAGCACCGACAGCGTGCTGTCCGTCTCCTCGCGGCGGACGACGCGGATCTTGAGATCGGGTCCGCCGAGGGCGCTCCAATTGTCGGTCGTGCCCGCGAAGATGGCCGCGACCTGCGCGCTCGTCAGGTTCGTGACGCCGGCGCCCCGGTGGACGAAGATGGCCGAGGGGATGCGGGCGAGCGGCACCTCTACCAGGCCCTGGGCCTTCTCGGCCTCGGTGAGCGGGCGCGCCACCCGTCCGAGCCGCTGGCGCTCGCCGCCCACGGCCGCGACGGCGCCGCCGGAGCCGATGCTCGGAGGAACCGAGACGCGGGCGTCGCCGCCCTCGGCATTGTAGGCGGCCGCGACCGCCTGGAGCATCTCGATCCCGTCACCCGTGCCGACGATCGGGAGATCGTCCGCCCGGACGCCGCCCGACTGGGCGAGGAGGATGATTCCACCCGCGATGACGCGCCGAAGATTCGAGAATGACAGTGCCATGACCGGATAATGCGCCTTGAGTGCTTAACTCGAGGTCACCGGATACCGTACATTGAAGGTGTGGTTGACGATCTGCTAGGCGACGGGCTCCGTTTTAGCGGTCCGATGGCCCGCCACGCGCTGCAGGAAGCGCTGCAGGAAATTCGTGTCGGACGGCGGGTTCTCCTCCGCGCCGCGCGCGGCCGCGTAGAAGGGATCGGCGTAGCAGGTCGCACCGGTGGCCGCGGCCAGGAATTGGACCGCTGCGACCATCTCCGGGGCGCCGGCCGCGAGGACGATGTCGTCCCGCGTGAGCATCGGCATGTGGAGGGTCGGTCGCCCCGCCCGGGCATCCGGAGGTGGGTTACTGCCGCTGCAGGTCAGGATCGTCGTTGCCCCGCGCTCGCGCAGCCAGTCGAGCGCCGGGCGCATGTAGAGGTTCTGCGGGTGCCGCGCGCCGGCCACGACGAGCAGCTCGCGCTCCGGCTCGCGCAGCCGGCTCGCGCGTGCGACCGCCCAGGCCGGCGCCCAACCGACGCCGGACGAGACGACGACGAGGCGACCGCGTCCGAGCCGGTGGAAGGCGGCCCCGAACGGACCCTCGACCTTCACCGCCGTTCCCGGTCCGACCTTGTTGCCGAGCAGCGGCGAGACCGCGCCGTCGGGCTGCCGGCGGATCTGGAAGATCAACTCGTTCAGTTCGCCCGATCCATCCGAGCGCAGGGTCGGGCTGTAGTCCCGTGCCGGCAGCCCGGCGAAGGAGACCCGGACATACTGGCCCGGCAGGTAGATCAGCCGCTTGCGCAGCGCGACCGTGACTTCGACGATCTCGGCGGTGAGATCGACCACGCGGTCCACAGTGCCGGCGCGCCGGACGGTCTCGGGAACCTCGTCGAACTCGATGACCGTGTCGCTGGTCAGGCGCGCCCGGCAGGCCTGCACGGTCTCGCCGATGCGCGTCCCCGCATCGTCCACCGAGCCCGAATGGATCCGGACGCGGCAGGTGTCGCACTGACCGGTGGCGCAGTCGTGCGGGATCGCGCGTCCGGCCGCCAGACCCGCGTCGAGCAGGGTCTGTCCCGCGACGGCGCTGACGCGCCGTCCGTTGATGATGAGGTCGACGCGATCGGCCATGGCGCGCTCCCGCCTCAGCGCAACAGGACTTCGACCGGCCGCATGTGCCGCGTGTGGCGGGTCTGCGTGTGATCGAAGGCCGAGACGTACAGGTAGAAGGTGTTGCCGGGCAGGAAATCGACGTCGTACTTGCTGCCGGTCGCGATCTTGCGGGAGGCGACCAGGGTCCAGTGGTCGTCGGCCCAGTCGGCTGCCGCCGAGATCCCGGCGCGATCCCCCGTATAGCCGTCGGTCATGAGGACGCCCGGCATGACGGTCCCGACCGGGATCTCCGCGTCTGCGGCCGCTGTGTACGGCACCGTGTCGGTCTTCTCGACCATCCACCATTCCGAGCCCGGCGAGGTGCTGGCGTCGAAGGCGAGATCCACGGTGCCGAGCTTGGCCACCGTCGCGCGCCAGTCCTTGGGAAGCCGCAGCGGCTCGACCGCGCCCGCGTAACCGCCGGGACCCTCGAACTTGAAGTTGTAGCGGTACGCGCTGGTGCCGGGATCGCCCCAGTAGCCGGCCTGATAGCGGCCCTTCACGGCCCGCTCGGCGGCGGTCGGCTCGGTGGGCGGCCCGATATGCATGTCCTCGACGACGCCGAGCATGCCGCCCCGGGCCGCCTTCCACTGCCACATGTCGATGTAGCTGCCGTCCGTGGTGTAGTGGTAGCCGCGGCCGTTGAGCGGGGCGGGGGCGTCGGGCAGGGGCCGGGCGCCGAGATGGGTCGACCCGCCGCTGCCGAAGGCGTCGGATCGCGAGAAGATCACCGCCAGCTTGTCCTCGTAGTAGGCGGTCACGTCCGCGCGCGCGGCGTCCGCGTCGAGGAGGTGCCAGCCGTCCGCCTTCTTGATCATCGGGACGCGCTTCAGTGAGCGCGACGGATCCCACCAGCGGAAGGCGAAGTACACGTTCGCGTCGTCGCGGACCGCGCGGATCTCGACGGTCGTCTCGCCGGTCCCGCCGAAATTGGCGCCCTGCATCGTCCGGACCGAGACCGGCCGCGCCGTGCGCCAGACCGGGTCTTCGAGGAGCTTGGACAGGTCCGGTCCGGCCGACACCTTGTCGACGACGAGTGTGGAGCGGCCCTTCACGTCCGCGAAGGCCAGGCCGCCGACGACGGGGAGACCGATCACGGCGGCCGCCAGGAGCGGCCGCCGCCGCCGCGCCGCGCCGTCCGCCAGGGCCGCGGGACGGAACAACCGCAGGAGCTGCCAGAGCCCGCCGTACATGAAGTGCGCGAGGGTATGGACCGCGATGTAGGCCAGGGCCACCAGCGCGCAGGTGGCGTGCAGCCACACCACCCAGCCGCCGTAGCCCAGGTAGAGCGCGACCCCTGTGCCTGTCAGGATGAGCGTGACCGCGTAGATCAGCCAGTGCAGCGCGACGTTGATGCCGCCCCACCGGGCCTTCCGGGCCGCCTTCGTCCGCCCGCTGACGCGGAGGGCGCGGAGCCGCGAGAGGCCGTTGCGGTCGGTGAGACGCCCGCGCACGAGGTAGACGAGATAGGCCGTGATGCCGAAGAACAGGGTCAGGCCGGCCACGAAATGGACGGTCCAGACCTCTCCCTGCGGGAGCATCGGCGCCAGGAACTTCGCGGTCCGCGCCACGGGCGCGTCGGCCGAGATGCGCAGGCCGGTGAGCAGGCTCGCCACCATGGCGATAGCGACGATCCAGTGGATGACGATCGTCCCGACATCGGAGCGAGGATGCCGGTCGGCCCGCGCGGCGGGCGTGCTGCGCCAACCGGAGGCGGCGTCGGGTCCGCCGGGCGGGTGCGGCGAGAGGGTCAGCGGTTCCGACATTCGTTTCTCCGCACCGTCGCCGCAAATTGGACTCGCTACGTTAGAACTTTGTAAATCACGATGACGGCTCGCGGATATAGCCGAGCTTTGCAATCTTGAACTCTTGAGGAACATGCTTAACGGGCGCGATCGTCCGCGCGCGTCGGGCGGGCCCGCGGCGTTGCCGCCCCGCCGCAGCGCCGGCAGGACAAGGCGCGCCGACGGCGCACATCGTCAGACGAGGCCGATAGGCCTCGCTATCCGCGCGATAGCGGACCCGTACGCGGCAGCGGCCTCTTCTTCGTGGCCGTTTCGGAACGCGTTCTCCGAGGCCGCCCCCAACTCTGTCGTCGGATCAGTTGTCCCCTGATGGGTGGCGGACGGTCGCTCGCCGCTGCCCGCAACGGGCAGCGCGGCGGGTCTCGGTCCGCGCCACTTCAACATCGAGATCTGAACACGATCCGGCCCGCGAGGTCCTCTTGTAGGGCGGCTCCTCTCGTGCGGCCCGACCCGTTCCGCCAATCCGACGCGGCCGCGATGGCCGAAATGCGCCGAACGCGCGCTCACCTTCTCGCGATCGCTTAAGATACCGAAACAAATTTCATGAAGTCAATTCTCGTTGAATTATAGAAGTGCAATTTATTTGTAAAATGAATCCTTGACGGATACGGTCAAGCTGTCTCTCGATAGAGCGGCCAATTCTCTAAACCACTGCGACGTCGCATCGTGTCGGCACCCGAACACGTGCGTGAACGCGGATTGTTGGGTTGACGCCTGCAGTGGCACGTCCACGGCGTCGGATGCGGGGTTATGATGACCAGAATCAAGGCGCTGCTACTGGGCTGCTCGGCCCTGATGATCCCGATCGGCGGTGCGTACGCCGCCGATCTCCCGACATTCAAGGCGGCGCCGGTCGAGTTCGTACGCGTCTGCAACGCCTATGGCGCCGGATTCTTCTACATCCCAGGGACCGATACCTGCATCCGGCTGTCCGGAAGAGCGCGGTATGACTTCCTGTATCAGACCAGCAAGGTTCGTACGGGCGGCGGCGGCGACCTCACCGGCTATCTCGGCCTGATGCGGTTGAATCTCGATTCGCGGACCCAGACCGATTACGGAACCCTGCGCGCGTTCCTGCGCATCGACGTCGCCAACCGCAGCGGGCCGTTCCTGACCTCGGGATCCCGGCAGCGCGAGAGCTTGGCCATTGCGGGCCTCGGCGCCGACGCCTTCGGCCGCACACAGACCTACGTCAATGCCGACAAGGCCTTCATCCAGTTCGCCGGACTCACCGCAGGCCGTGCGTCCTCGTTCTTCGACTTCTACGCGCACGATTTCGAGCTGATCGGCGGTACAGCCGGCTCCGATACGTTCAGCACGAACCTGCTCGCCTACTCGGCAGTCTTCGGAAACGGCATCACGCTGACCGCCTCGATGGAGGACCCGACCTACCGGCGCTTTCCGATCTTCGGCACGGGCTCGGCGGTCGGTGCGTTCACGGCGGGCGGCGGGTTTGCCGGCTACAGCAACGCTTTCAACCCGTTCACCCCGTCGACCTGGCTCGCGCCGATCGTCGTCGGTGCGGGCAACGTCGCCTTCGTCGATGTCACGCAGAAGAGCCGCATGCCGGACTTCATCGGCGTGGCCCGCATCGACCAAGCCTGGGGCTCGGCACAGCTTTCCGCCGCCGTTCACGAGATCAATGCCGGCGACGCCGGCAGCACGGTCGCGGGCATTACCACCGCGACGGCCGGTCTTGGCATCTCGCCCACGGGACGCGCCTCCAACGCCTACGGCTGGGCAGTTCAGGGCGGCCTGAAGGTCAACCTGCCGTTCATCGCGACGGGCGACACGCTCTACCTGCAGGGCGCCTACGGGCAGGGTGCCATCGCCTACACGGGCATCTCGAACTACACGGCGCCGTACGACGCTCTCGGTGCGGCGCCGGTCGGCGGTGGCTCGTTCGCGCAATACTATGCGGACGCGGTGCTGAACCCGACGACCGGTCGACTCGAGCTATCGACCTCGTTCTCCGCCGTGGCGTCCCTGCTCCACTACTGGTCGCCCGCTTGGCGATCTGCCTTCTTCGGCAGCTACGCGCAGATCGACTACAACTCCAAAGGCCGCAACGCGCTGGGTCTGCTGGGCTTCGGCTTCGCCCCGGCAGGGGCCAGCGCGTCCAACGCCTTGGCCTTCGCCACGAGCCCCATCCTGCGGGGCAACAACCAGATGATCACCGGCGCCAGCCTGATCTGGACCCCGGTGAAGGACCTCGATATCGGCGTCGAGGGCGAGTACATCCGCACGGCGCTGAATAGCGGCGTCACGCCGGACATCTCGAAGAACGCGCTGCGCTACGTCAATTCGCAGGACGCGGCCCAATTCCGGTTCCGCGTGCAGCGAGATTTCTGAACCGATGTGAAGCTTCATTACAAACGCACGATCTAATCTTGAGCCCGACCGCGAGGTCGGGCTTTTATCATTGGCTGCGGACATACATCGTTGAATGAATTCGAATACATTAAACAAATAAAAGATCTTTTGCTTGCGCATCGCGCGGAATCATCTACAACGAGAGCAGCTCTTCAGCGGCCTGCTTCGCCGCCGAGCGAGCGGATGCTATGGTTTCAGACTGGCTGGCCCGGGTACCAGGGCAGGGCCCGTCTGACCCAGAGCTTCAGACCCATAAGACTTCGCCGACCGGGCAACCGGTCGGCTTTTTCATGTCCGCTGCACGCTCCCGCCATGCGCGGCAGTCCGCGAGACTCGAGCGGCGCAGCCCCGCACGCGGTCGCGGTGGTCGCGATCCAGGCGGATCTGTGCCACTGCACCCGGGAAACAAAAATATTTGTAATATTGAAAACTACCCAAAGAGCAGAAGAATTATTATTCAATAATATATAGAGTTTAAACCAGTCATGCGGCATCTTGCAGGCACGTCGCCGTTGGGCGACAGCTCAAGAAGCGGGAGAACATCATGAAGAACATCGTCCTGGCCTGCTCGATGGGCGCAGTGCTGGTCGCGGGTCCTGCCTTCGCTCAGGACGCGGGCGCGGCGATCGATCCGAGCCTCATCATCCGGACGAACGGCAGCGGCCTCGACCCGTGGTCCGCGTCCGAGGGCAACGACAAGGCGGGCGGCATGTGGGAAGGCGCGACCGGCTACAGCGCCGCGGTCCAGCGGCCCAGCGCGATCGAGACCGTCCCGGCCAATCGGCAGTGGAGCCGCCTCAACAGCCGCGAGCGTCGGCGCGGTCAGCCGTCCTACTGAGACCCCTCCGAGGCCATGCGCCCGGCCGATCCCGCGGGACGGGATCGGCCGGGCGCGACGGCGTCAGTGGGACGCGGCGGGCAGGAGATCGACGGACGGATCAGTCCCGACCGTGTGGGTCCAGCTGAGGGTCACGCGGCAGCCGGTCCCGTCGGAGGCGATGTCGAAGGCGGCGCTGTGCAGCCGCGCGATGGAGTCGACCAGGCTCAGGCCGATCCCGAAGCCGCTCTTGTCGGTCTTCAGCGCCCCGCGGCGGTACCGGGCGCGAACGGCACTCAGCTCCTCGGCCGGGATGCCGCAGCCCGTGTCCGTGACCTGGATTCCCAGCGGGTTCCGGATCAGCGCGACCGTCACCTCTCCTCCGGCCGGCGTGAACTTCAGGGCATTGTCGATCAGGTTGCTCACCGCCTCGAAGATCAGGCTGCGGTCGCCCTCGATCGCACAGGTGTCTTCCGGGCGGTCCCAGAGGAGTTCGATGCCGCGCTCGCTGGCGAGGGGTTCGTAATACTCCACCGCGTCCTCGAGCAGCCGACCGAGATCGACCTGCGTGAAGCCCGACCGGCGCAGACGGTCTTCCATTTCGGAGATGCGCAAGAGGGCCGAGAACCGGACGACGATGGTCTTGACCTCGGCGAGGACGTCCTCGTTGAAGGTGCGAAAGGCCTCCACGCTGTCGGCCTTGCGGAGCGAGCGCTCCAGCGTGCCGACCACCCGGGTCAGCGGCGTGCGCAGGTCGTGGGCGATGTTCTCGTTAACGCCCTTGATCTCCAGCATCAGCCGCTCGAGCTGATCCAGCATGTCGTTGACGACGCGGGTCAGGTGGGCGAGGTCGGCCGAGACGCCGCGCGTCGGCAGGCGCTCGCTCAGGTCGCCGCGCATGATGCGCTCTACCGCCTTGGTGATCGCATCGTTCTGCCGCAGTGAGCCGGCGCCGAAGACCACGGCACCGATCAGGCCGATGACGATGGTGGCGGCCATCCCCCAGACGAAGGTCTCGACCAGCGCCTTCTCGAGAGCCTGAAGATCCTGGGCCGAGCGGCTGACCAGGACGTATTCGCCGCTCGGGAGCTCGGTGAGCTGGCTGAACAGCGTGCGGCTGCGGTGGTCCACCGGCTGCAACAGGATGAACGGCCTCCCGATCGGCGCCTGATCGGGAAAGTCGATCGGCGCGCCCGCCCGGCGCACGTGGTCTGGCCCGAACAGGACGAGCGGTCGGCCGCCTTCGGCGAAATCCTCGGAGGCGTCGATGCGCTCGCGCAGCGCCCGCGGCGACAGGCTCAGGAGGTGCTTCGACTCCCACCCGACCCACTCGAACGCGGCCTTGCGGCCGTAGCTGCGCGTGTCGACGTACAGGAAGCCCGACAGCGCGAGCGACGCGGTCCCGAAGGTCGCGAAGAACAGGCAGGCGACCCGGAAGCCGCTGGTGCGCCGGATCTCAAGAAGGCGCACGGAGAATGAAGCCGGTGTTGCGCACCGTGTGGATCCGCGGATTCAGCCCGTCGGGATCCAGCTTCTTGCGGATCTTGCCGATATGGACGTCGATGACGCTGGACTGGTGGTTGAAGCTGTAGCCCCAGACGGATTCGAAGATCATCTTCCGGCTGACCAGCGTGCCGGCGTTCTGCATCAGAAACTCGATGATCGCGAACTCCTTGGGCAGGAGCTCGATCTCGCGCCCCGCGCAGTAGAGGACGCGCTCGATCAGGTCCAGGCGGAGATCGCCGACCACCAGCTCGTTCACCGCCTCGGCCGCCATCTTGCGCCGGGCGAGCGCGTCGACGCGCGCCGTCAGCTCGATGAACTCGAACGGCTTGGCGAGGTAGTCGTCGCCGCCGGCGCGCAGCCCGTCGACGCGCTCGTTGACGGCCGAAAGGGCGCTGAGAATCAGGACCGGCGTCGAGACCTTGGCGGCGCGCAGCTCGGTGAGCAGCGACAGGCCGTCGATCTCCGGGAGCATCCGATCGAGCACGATCACGTCAAAGTTACCGCCGAGGGCCTTGCGTAGTCCGATGCTGCCGCTCGGCGCTTCGTCTACCTGAAATCCGTATTCCGCGAGGGCCGACCCGATCTCGGCGGCGACCCGCCGGTCGTCCTCGACTACCAATACGTTGGCCATTCGTTTTTCCTTCTTATTTTGTATTCGCCGGCCCTGTCTGGTCTCCTGCGGCTCGGAGGGAGGAGTGGATTTATCCTCTTCAGTCCCGGAGTCAAATGGGGTCCGATCGCGGCCGGCGGTCTGCATCATCGGAGCGGCGAAGCTTACGGGAGAGCGGGGGATCTGGACCATGCGCCTCACTCCGCGCTCGCCTGCTCTGAGAGCTTGGCTGTCGGGGTCTGCGAGGCGACGGAACTCCGAGGTATGACGCGGCTGCCGTCCTGGAGGCCGGCGGGCGGGTTGAGGACCACGGTGTCGCCGCTCTCGAGGCCGCTGCGCAATTCGAGGCGCGTGCCGAGATCGCGCGCGATCGTGATCGGGCGCAGCCGGACGGTGCCGTCGGCCCCGACCACGGCGACCCGCGTCCCGTCCGCGTCGAAGATCAGCGCCTCGGACGGCACGATCACGCGCGGATGCGTGCGCGGCACCGCGAAGGTGACGGCGACGTAGAGACCGGGCCGGAGAACCCCGTCCGGGTTGGCGACGTCGACCTCGGTGTCGAGCGTCCGCACCGAGGATCGGAGAGCGACCGAGCTGCGCGACACCGAGCCGGAGAACACGCGGTCCGGGATCTGCGCGACCTGAACGCGCGCCTTCACCCCGTCGCGTATGCCCACGGCGGCCGATTGCGGCACCTGCACCGCGACGCGCAGGACATCGGTGCTGTCGATCGTGAAGAGCGGCGTCCCGGAGCCGGCATCGCCGTGGACGAGGTCGCCGACATCGACTTTGCGGGCGGTCACGATGCCGTCGAACGGCGCGACGACGTTCTCGAATGTGGTCAGCGTGCGGAGCCGGTCGACGGTCGCCTGCTGTGCGGTGATGTTGGCCTCCGCGACCTTCACCTTCGCCTGCGCGGCGGCGAGTGAGGCGGTGGCGGTCAGCATCCCGGCCCGGGTCTGGTCGGCATTCTGCTTCGAGGCCCAGCCTTGCCCGGCCAGGGTCGCGGTGCGGGCATCGGTGACGTTCGCGAGCGTCACGCTGGCCTCGGCCTGCTCCACGTCGGCCCGCGCGACCGCGAGCTGCGCCTCGAACTGGCCGAGTTGGGCCTCGGCCTGCCGGGCCTGCTGATCGAGGTCGGGCGCGGTGATCCGGACCAGGAGATCGCCCTTCTTCACCTGCGACCCGATGTCGACCCGGCGCTCAGCGATGTAGCCGGTGGCGCGGGCGAAGATGTCGGCATGGTCGAAGGCCTCGGTCTGGCCCGGCAGGGTCAGCATCATCGGCCCGTCATCCACCTGCGCCGGCCCGGTGCGGACGTTGGGCACGAAGTTCACGGCCTCCGACTGCGTCACCAGGGAGGCCTGATAGGTTTCCCAGTGGCGCCAGGCGCCGAGCCCGAGGGCGCTTCCGAGCGCCAGGAGCGCCACGAGGAACGGGCGCTTGCGCGGCGGCGGCGGCACGGCGTGGACCAGCACCTCGCCGGCCTGGTCCTGCCGCAGCGGGTCGATCTCGACCGCGTGCCGGTGCGCCCGCGCGGCGGCTTCGGCGCCGCTCCCGGGAGCGTCGTTGAAGTCGGTCATCAATAATCCTCGAGGGGCTTGATCGGGTTGCGGCGGAGCAGGGTGTAGAGAAGGGGGACGAACAGCAGGGTCGAGACGGTGCCCATCCCGATCCCGCCCATCACCGCGCGGGCGAGGGCGGCATTCTGCTCGGCGCCTTCGCCCGCCCCGATCGCCATCGGGATCAGGCCCAGGAACATGGCGGAGGCGGTCATGAGCACCGGCCGGAGGCGGGTGTGGCCGGCCATCAGGGCGGCCTCGCTGGCCGAGCAGCCGGTGGCTTCGCGATGCTCCTTGGCGAAGGTGACGAGCAGGATCGAGTTCGCGCTCGCCACGCCGACCGACATGATCGCGCTGAACAGGGCGGGGATCGAGAACGCCGTGCTGGTGATGAACAGGCTCATCACGATGCCGCAGAAGGCCAGCGGCAGGGCGGCGATGACCACGAAGGGATCGACCCAGGTCTGGTAGTTCAGGACGAGCAGCAGGTAGACCGCGACCAGCGCGATCCCGAGCCCGATCTCGATGCGCGAGAAGGCGCTCTCCATGCTCTCGATCTGGCCGCGCACGAGAATCTTGTCCGGAGCCGGGAGCCGGACCTGCTCCTCGGCGACGATCCGGTCGACGGCATTGCGGACGCTGCCGAGATCGGCGTTCTGGACATTGGCGAGGATGTCGTAGGTCGGCTGCTGATTGACGTGGTTGATCACCGTCTGCTCGGGACGCCGCT
This sequence comes from Methylobacterium sp. ME121, assembly GCF_000974725.1. Lineage (NCBI taxonomy): Bacteria > Pseudomonadati > Pseudomonadota > Alphaproteobacteria > Hyphomicrobiales > Methylobacteriaceae > Methylobacterium > Methylobacterium sp. ME121. Next base: position 408,570 of record NZ_BBUX01000001.1, on the reverse strand, counting down.
GCATCGTGGCGATGTTTGACAGCAGGATCGGGATGCCGGGCCTGTCATGCGCGGTCGCGTGCACGGAGACCGGCGTGTTCATCAGCTGCGCGATGTCGGCGTTGCGCCATTCCGGCGTCTGGACCCAGAGCTGATACGGCATGCCGGACTTGGGATCGGCCCAGAAGTTCGGGCTGACCTGGAAGGAGCCGGAGAGCGAGACGTTGAGGTTCTGCGCGATGGACTGTTCGCTCACGCCCATCTCCGAGGCGAGCCTGCGGTCGACGTTCACGTACATCTGCGGGGCGTCGACGATCTGATGCAGGTGGACGTCGACCGCACCCCGGACCGCCCCGATGCGGCGGACGAGGTCCTGCGCTAGCGCGAGGTCCTCGGCATCGTGACGCCCGGACACCTGCACGTCGATCTGCGCGACCGTCCCGAAATTCAGGATCTGCGTGATGATGTCGGACGGCTGGAAATAGAAGGTATCGTCCGGGAAGGCCTCGTGCAGGATCTGGCGCAGCCGCTTCTCGTAGTAGGAGATCGGTTTGTGCTCGCCCTTCAGGTTGATCAGCATCTGTCCGTCATTGTACGCGACGAAAGAGGCGTCCATGAAGGCGAAATTGTAGTTCGAGGCGGGTAGGCCGATATTGTCCAGGATGAGCCCGAGCTCGTCCTTCGGGACGACCTGTCGGACGACGTCCTCGACCTGCGCGAAGGTCTTCTCCGCCTGCTCGATCCGCTCACCCGGCCGCGTGCGGATGTGCAGGGTCATCTGGCTGGATTCGATCTGCGGGAAGTAGTCCTGCCCGACGAAGGGGAAGATCGCAGCTGTCACCGCGACGACGGCGAGCGCGCCGAACAGCGCGCGGGCGGGATGGCCGAGCACGGCGGAGAGGAGGCCGACATAGCCGGCGTGGAAGCGCGCGAAAGCGCGCTCGAACGCGTTGCGGAAGGCGAGGGCGCCGCGCAGCGGATACCGGAGGATCCAGGCGAGGGGCCGAGTCACGCCGCCGAGAATCCGGCCGAGGACGGAGCGGCGGGGCGACGCCCCTTCGGTCTCAGCGACCGGGCCGCCGTGGTGCCGTGCGTATTCCGGGGCGACGAGGACGTCGATGAGGATCGCCACGAGCGTCCGCGACAGCAGGTAGGAGGTCAGCATCGCGAAGACCACAGCCTCGGCCTGCGGGACGAAGAGGTAGCGGGGCGCGTCGGTGAGGAAGAAGACGGCCGAGAAGGCCGAGCAGATCGCGAGCGTGGAGATCAGGGCCGGCTTGGCGATGCCGGCGACGCCCTCCACCACCGAGCGCCGGAACGAGAAGCCTTCCTCGAACATCCGGTAGGTGTTCTCGATGGCCACCGTCGCGTCGTCCACCAGGATCCCGACGGCCAGGGCGAGGCCTCCCAAGGTCATCACGTTGATGGTCTGGCCCAGGGCGACGAGGATCGACAGGGAGGTCAGGATGCAGAGCGGGATCGAGATCAGCACCACGATGGTCGAGCGCCAGGAGCCCAGGAACAGCAGGATGGCGAGACCGGTGAGCCCTGCCGCGATCACCGCCTCGCGCACCACGTCGGAGATGGCGTCGGAGACGAAGACCGACTGATCGAACAGCGGCGTGATGGTCATACCCTTCGGCGCGGCGGCGTGGATGTCCGGCAGGGCGGCCTTGACAGCGTTGACGACGTCCAGGGTCGAGGCCGCGCCGTTCTTGAGGACCTGCAGCAGGACGGAGTGGTGGCCGTCGGCGCGGACGACGTTGATCTGCGGGGGCGCGCCGTCCCGGACGTGGGCGACATCGCGCAGCAGGACCGGCTGGTTGTTCTCGACCTTGATCGGGATGCGGTTGAGCTGATCGATCAGCTGCGGGCTCGAATTCAGCCGCACCGTGTATTGCTGCGTCCCGATCTTCGCGAGACCCGAGGGAACCACGAGATTCTGCGTGAGGACCGCGTTCAGGACATCGAGCGGTGTCATGCCGATCGCGCGCAGCTTGGCGGGGTCGAGATCGACCATGACCTGACGCGGCGCCCCGCCGTAGGGCGACGGCAGCGTGGAGCCCGGCACCTCGGCGAGCCGCCGGCGGGTCCGGTACTGGGCGTAGTCGAAGACCTCGGTGAGCGGCAGCTTGGAGGACGACAGCGCCATCTGGATGACGGGCACCGAGGACGCGGAGAAGCGCATGATGACCGGGGGCTGCACGCCCGGCGGCATGCGCGAGCGGATCGCGTTCATCGCCGAGTCGACCTGGGTCATCGCCAAGTCGATGCTGACGGCAGAGTCGAAGTAGATCCGCTCGGTGACCGTGCCCTGGATCGACGTCGACTCGATCCGCCGGATGTTGTTCACGTTGCTCGACAGCGAGAACTCGCTGTAGTTCGTGATGCGCTGGACCATGTCGGTCGCGTCGAGACCGTTGTAGGTCCACACCACGACCACCACCGGGATGTCGACGGCGGGCAGCACATCCTTCGGCGCGACGGCGATCGAGCCGAGCCCCGTGAGGAACATGAGGACGGCGAGAACATAGAAGCTCTTGCGAAATTTCAGGGCGAACCGGACGAGTTCCATGAGATCAGTCGGATGTCCTGCCGTGGCCTGGCCTCGTTCCGCGCGGCGTGTCCGCTGGACAACGAGCCGATCGAGCCTCGTCTGCGAAGAGAAGCCTGGGCAATAGCCCGGCGCGACGCAGATATAGCCTTCGTAAAATCGCTGTTCGAATGAATTCGGCACGACAAACTGAAGCGGTTTTAAGAAACTTAAAACGACACGGGTTCTCTGAAGTGTGAGACTGATCCGCCACCGGCCCATCCTGCGCAGCGGATCGCTATCGCCGTTTCTCGCACCGGGTATTGAAAAAAGATTTTGAAAAGAAATTCGATCTTTGCTGGCGTAAATCTTATTTTCTTGCGGCCCGAGGTCATCTTGTACGATCTTCCCGAAAACGGGACTGGCCGATCCGGCGAAAGCGGTCGGGGCGGGGGGGCGGTCATGCTGAATGCGCAGCGGAAAGCTGTCCCTGGAATGCCCACGTGACGGTGGGCCCTCCTGAATAGACCGGCCGCCGATCTCGCGGCGGCGACGTCATTCCAGCCTGAGAAATTCGGCGACCGGCCTGCGCGCTGCCGATCACGCGCGCTCGGGGAGAAACGCGCCCATGGTCAGACGATGTTCACGGCTCCTCGTCTTGGCGCTGTCGCTTCCGCTGCAGATCGGCCCGGCGCTGTCCGAGAGCGAGATGCCGGCGGGCGGTGCGTTCATGAGCAGCTACACCGCGGATCCCTATTTCGATCCGCGATCGCGGTACGCGCAGGTCCACTCCGCCGGAGACATCCGCGGACAGCCGATGCTGGCTGAGCCGGGCGACGCTCAGCCGCCCTGCAAGCTGTTCGACACCGCCTGCGCGGACGCCTTCGAGCGCTCTCGCCCGCACGCGTATCGCTAGAGCCGTTCGTCGAAGGGGCCGAGAGCGGGCGACGAGCCCGCGCCGAGCGCGCGACAGAGCCCGCCGGACCGAAGGCGATCGGGTCAGAGAGTCGTGCAGCCCCGTGCCGTAGCGGGGCGCCAAACCGGCGCTCGGGTGCCGCCCGCGCACGATCCGGCGCACCGGACGGTCCGCGCCCCGGCAATCGACGTGCGGGATGGGGTCCAGCCGAGCACGCCATCCCGGGCGCCGTGGTCGACATGGTCGCCGTTGCGGTGGCCGACGTTACGCGCGGGGCCGAACATCGCGTCCGTACCGCGACCGGCCCGGTCGGAGCCGCTGCGGAAACCCCTTGACGGCGGCGCGCAACCTGAGAAACGACGCGCTGTCCCGCGCGACCACGCGGCGGCCGCCGAAACCTGTGAATCCTTGTACCAGGTTATATCTCGTCGCCACTGTGCGCTTTATTTCATCGAACATTGCACGCTGATCGCGCGCTGGATGAGCGATGATTGAACAGGCCCCACGGATCGCGCGCGAATTCCATGTCGGTGTCGGCGGCGACCGCTGGGCGCTGATGCGCGACGGCCAGTCCGGGCAGCCCTACGTCTCCCATCGCCCCGGGGATGACGCGCCGGAGGTGCAGCTGGATCTCGGCTCGTTCCTCGTGCTGTTCACCGGGGAGGAGCGCGAGAAGCTGCTCGATCTGATCGCGTCGCTGCTTCCGGACGAGGCGCACGGTGATGCCGGCACCCGGTCCGGGGCGGCGCGGCCGCTGCCCTTCGTCTCCCGGTGGCTTCCCAACCGGCAACCGAAAGCCCCAGAATGAGGCGGCCCGACGCGGGTTCTAAGCGCAATTGGCGTCAGTTTGTGAACGGCTTATTGAACTGTGGCGGTCCAGTCTTCGGCGCTTGAGCGCGGAGTACTTATGGATAACCAGCGCAACGCCCGGCGCGTATCCGTTAACTTGAACGGACGCATCTCGGTGGCGGGCCACCCCGCCATCCCCTGCGTGGTGCACGACATGTCGCGGTGGGGCGTCCGCCTCAGGCTCGTGGGGACCGATCGAGTTCCCTCCGCGTTCACGCTGACCATCGACGCCACCGACAAGGTCATCGGCTGCGAGACGGTCTGGAAGAATGCCGACGAGATCGGGGCTCTGACCGACCTGATGGAGTGACCGCCGGCCGGTGCCGGCGGCTCCACCGGCGCGCGCGATCGATCAGCCGAGATCGAAGAAGCCGGGGCTCCGGGCGATCGGCGCCCGCCCGGCCAGTCCAGCGAGGTCGGGTCTCGGACGGGTCAGCTCCGGTCGGCCGGCGCAGTGGGCCTCGATGGCCGCCGCCGCCGCGAGCAGGTCGGCGTCGCCGCCGCGCCGGGCCACGACCTGTACGCCGAAGGGCAGGCCGGCCTCGTCGAGACCGAGCGGCAGGCTGATCGCCGGGTGGCCTGCGAGGGTCACGCCGTAGGCCAGGGCCAGCCAGTGGAAGTACGAGCGGGTGGCGGCACCGTCGATCTCTGTCGGGTACCGCTCGGTCCAGGGGCGGGGCGAGAGCGTGATGGTCGGGCTGATCAGCAGGTCGTACCGACGGAAGAAGTCCACGAAAGTCCGGTAGATGGCGGTCTGGACGCTCGCCGCCCGGGCATAGTCGGCGAGCGTGTAGCCGAGGCCTTCCTCGACGTTCGCGCGGACATTCGGTCCGAGCAGATGCGGCCGGGTGCGGTAATTGTCGAGGTGGAGCGCGAGGAACTGCGCGGCCCGGAGGATCGCGAAGGCCTCATCCGCCCCCGCGCAGTCCGGTGTCGCCGTCTCGGCGGTGGCGAAGAGCGGCGACAGGGAGGCGACCCGGTGACGGAACACGCGCCGGACGTGCTGCTCGGTCGGCGCGAAGCCGAAATCCTCCGTGAACGCGACGCGGAGGGCGCCGAGGTCGAGCGCGCGGTGCGGGTCGTAGCGATCCGCGCGCCCGCGCACCGGCTCGCCCGGCAGCGTGTAGGCGAGGGGATCGCGCGGATCATCGTCGGCCATCGCGCCGAGCATGAGGGCGGCATCGCCCACCGTCCGGGCCATCGGCCCGTTCACCGGAAGATTGGCCCAGCCGAGCCCGCGACGCTCGTTCGGGACCAGTCCGGAGGACGGGCGCATCCCGACGATCCCCGCGTAGGCGGCCGGGTTGCGCAGCGACCCCCCGGTATCCGAGCCGGACGCGAGCGGGACCATGCCGCAGGCGAGGGCGACCGCCGAGCCACCCGATGACCCCGCCGCGGAGCGCGTCGGATCGAAGGCGTTGCCGGTGGCACCGTAGACGGTGTTGCGCGTGTTCGCGCCGGCCGCGAACTCGGGCGTGTTGGTCTTGGCCAGCACGATGGCTCCGGCCTCGCGCAGCCGCGCGACGACGCCGAGGTCCCGCGCCGGGACGTTGTCGGCGTGGATCGGGCTGCCGTAGGTCGTGCGCAGCCCGGCCGTGTCCTCCGTATCCTTGATGCCGACCGGGATGCCGTGGAGCGGGCCAAGGGGCTCGCCGACGCGGACCGCGGCCTCGGCTCTCCGCGCCGCGGCCCGCGCCCGCTCGGTATCGAGGGCGACGACCGCGTTCACTGCCGGGTTGATCCGGGCGATCCGGTCGAGACACGAGTCCATGAGTTCGACGGGGGAGACATCCCCGCGCCCGATGAGGCGGCGCAGGTCCACCGCGGACATGTCGCAAAGGTCGGTCACGGCGTCATCTCCGTCAGAATTCGGCACGCGGATCGATGGGAAACGTCATCAGGCCGCCTGCGGCACGGCGGCGGTCGAGCGGCTCCGGATGGTCAATGCGACCAGGGTCGCAACGGCGGCGGCGGTCAACAGGAAGTCGAACGCGGCGTCGTAAGTGCCGTAGTGATCGACCAGCAGGCCCATCACCAGGGGCGCGATGAAGCCGGCGCACTGGCCTCCCAGATTGACCATGCCGATGCTGGTGCCGATCTGATCGTCCCGCATGAGCTTGGTCGGGAGGGCGAAGGCCGCGGCGAAGACGAACGATTTGAAGAAGTAGGTGATCGACTGGAAGGTGATCACGCCCGCGATCGTCGGTGCCTGGTACATCAGATAGAGGAAGATTCCGGTCAGCATCGTGCTGACCACGATCATGTATTTTTCCCGGCCATCGAAGAACCGGATCATGACCCAGCCGCCGATCGCCGTCGCGATGCTCGCCATGATGAAGGGGAGGGGCGTCAGCAGGCCGACCGCCTTGAGGTCGAGACCGCGCGCCTGGAGCAGGTAGGTCGGCATCCACGCGTCGAGGCCCTTGTTGATGCAGCCGAGGCCGAACCAGACGAGCATCAGCTGCCACAGGAGCGGGTTGCGCAGGAGTTCGCGCGCCGGAGCCGACGGGCCGCGTCCGGCGCGGGCTGCGCCGGGGACCTCTGCGGGGGGGCGGTGCGGGATCATGCGGTCATAGACGAGCCCGAAGATGAGGCCCGCGGCGCCGACGATGAAGAAGGCGTGGCGCCAGCCGAAATAGATCAGCAGCGGGGCCATCACCAGGGGCGCGAGCAGGCTTCCGACGTAGTTCGACGAGATCATCAGCGACGACATCTTCGGGCGTGCCGGTCCGGTGAACTGCTCCGAGACCGCCTTGATGCAGGCCGCCGGAAAGCCGCCCTCGGCCAGACCGAAGATCAGCCGGATGACGATCAGGGACGTGAACGACCACGCGAGCCCGGTCAGCGCGGTGAAGATCGACCACGCGACGGCCGTGCCGATGACGACGTATTTCGACCCGAACCGGTCCGCCAGCCAGCCGCCGGGCAGCTGCATCAGCGAGTAACCGAAGAAGAAGACGCTCAGGACCACGCCGTACTCGGTCGGACTGAGGCCGAACTCCCGCCCGATCTGGGTCAGGGCCAGCGCGATCGCGGCGCGGTCCACGTAGGAGATGCAGTAGGCGGCGTACAGCAGCGCGAAACCCAGATAGGGTCGGCCCGGTCGCGCGGGCTGGGCGGGGTCCATGGTCTGGCTCCGGTTCGATAAAGCGCGCGCGGAGCCGAATCCCCGCGCAGGTTGCCGAGTCGGGCTCGGCCGCCCGTGCACGCGGCGCCGAGGGCCGCGCGTTCTCCGATTCTCAGCCGGCATCGATGCGCCGGCTCGCGCCTCAGCCGCGGGCGAGGGCCCCCTCGAACTCCTCGGCCGGGAGGTGCGCGCCGCCCGTCGTCCAGATCACGTGGGTGGCGTCGGCGCGCGCCTCCGCGGGCAGTGTGGCGGCGAAGCGCCCGGCAGCCGCGAAGCCGGCCGCCGCCGAAGGCTCCAGGCGAACGGCGGCCTCGGTCCACATCACCTTGAGCCAGTGATAGAGCGCGTCGTCGGGCACCGTGACCACGGCCGCGACGAGCTTCTCCAGCGTCCGGGCGACGAGCATCGACGCGGAGGCGCAGGCCAGCCCGTCCGCCGCGGTGCGATTGTCGAGGCCGACATCGTAGACGCTGACCGAGCGGTCGAGGCCGGCGGCCAGCTGGACCAGCATGCACGGGGACGCGACCGGCTCGACGAAAACCGGGTGCACCACGTCGCCGAACAGCAGCTTCAGCCCGAAGGCGACGCCGCCCGGCGCACCGCCGACGCCGCAGGGCAGGTAGACGAACAGGGGATGCGCCGGCCCCACCGCGATACCGGCCTCCGCGAGCTGCCGCTGCAGGTCGAGGGCCGCGGCCGCGTAGCCGAGGAACAGATCGACCGAATCCTCGTCGTCGACGAAATGGGCGTCGGCCCGGCCGGCAAAGGCGCCGCGCGCCGCCGCGACCGCGGCGCCGTAATCGCCGCGATGCTCGACGACGCGGGCGCCGAGTTCGCGCAGGCGCTGCTTCTTCCACGCCTTGGCGTCGTGGGACATGTGGACCTCGACCGCGAAGCCGAGCGCCCGGCCCATCAGGCCGACGCTGAATCCGAGGTTGCCGGTGCTGCCGACCGCGATGATGTGGCGGGCGAACAGGGCGCGGAAGTCCGGATCGGCGAAGGCCGCGTAGGTTTGCCCCTCGCCGAGCAGGCCGGCCCGTAGGGCCAGTTCCTCGGCGTAGGCCAGGACCTCGTAGACGCCGCCGCGCGCCTTGATGCAGCCGGTCACCGGCAGCGCGTGGTCGGCCTTCACGAGCACGCGCCCGGCGGCCCCGTCCAGGATGTCCCGGGCCAGCGGTCCGTCGAGCGGGACGAGCGGCGAGTCGATCCGGCCGGCACCCTCTTCAGGGAACAGCCGGCCGAGAAGCGGTGCGAACCGGTTCCAGCGCGCCACGGCCCCGTCCACGTCGGCGCGGCCGATCGCCAGATTGGGCAGCACGGAGGCGGTGGCGGTCAGCGACGGGTTCATCCAGATCGCAGGGCTGGCATGCCTGACGGCCTCCGGGATCCGGTCGCCCCACTGTCGGGACTGCATCTCGACGGCCGCTGCCATGGCGCTTCCGATCCTGCTGGGTACGTGCGCGCCGAACCTGCGCGAAAGATTAAGGGGCGGCCAATTATATTCTCTGGTGCAGCCTATTAGGCCAGCTTATGATCGCGCATGCCCGTAAGGCTCGATGCGCGCCTGGTCGGCGACCTGTTCTTCTTCCGCGCCCTGGTCGAGGCGGGCGGTTTCGCCAGGGCGGGCGACCGCCTGGCGGTGACGCAGAGCGCGGTCACGCAGCGGATCCAGCGGCTGGAGCAGCGCCTCGGCTACCTGTTGCTGGAGCGGGGCGGCCGCGAGATCCGCCTGACTGCCGAGGGCCACGACCTGTTCGCCGCGGCGCGGAACGGCTTCGACGGGATGGGCGACGCCCTGCTCCGGGCGGAGCGGCGCGAGGGCCGGGAGACGCTCCGGATCAGCTGCATACCCTCCCTGGCATCGGAGTGGCTCGCGCCCCGATTGAAAGCCTTCAGCGACAGGCATCCCGGCATCGACGTCGCCGTCTTCGGGGAGACCCACGACCTGGACCCGGACCGCATGGCGCAGTCCGGCAACGACGTCGCGATCCGCTACGGCCCGGCGCCGCCCCCCGGTGCGACGGTCGTCTTCGACCATCCCGAGCCCGTCTACCCGGTCTGCGCCCCCGCCTACCGGGATGCGGCCGCGACGCCCGGCGGGGCCGTCGTCCTGCTCCACGACGCGACACCGTGGGAGGCCGCGGCGACCGTCTCGGAGGAGTGGGATCGCTGGATGCGCGTCCACGGGGCGCCCTGGGACGGCCGGATCCAGAACCTCTACTTCAACCTCGCGCAACTGGCGCTGCGGGCCTCGCTCGGCGGATCGGGCATCGCGCTCGGACGCTCACTGATCGTCGCGCCCTATCGCGCCGACGGGCGCCTGGTGCCCGCCTGCGGCGAGGCCGTCATGAGCGGGCTCCGGTACTTCGTTCTCGTGCGTGCCCTGCCGCCCGCGGGGCCGGCGGCAGCCTTCGTCGACTGGCTCGGCCAGAGCATGGCGGGGCCGCCGGGCTCGCCCGAACCGTTCCACCCGGACGGCGCGCTGAACCGCGAATAGGGACGCGTCCGGCATGCGCGCGACGGCCTTGCGCGGCGCCCCCTCGTCCCGGACGGAAGGTCTATCGGTTGGCGGACAGATCCGTCGACAGCGCGGTCGCCAGGTGGGCCACGAAGGCGGTCACCTTGGGGCTGACTAGACGTCGGGACGTGTGGAGCGCCCACAGCTCCGTCGGCGGCCCCTCGAGCCAGCCCCAACAGGCCAGCCGTCCGGCCGCCACGTCACCCCCGACCAGCGAGCGCGGCAGCAGGGCGGCGCCGGCGCCCGCCACCACCGCGTCGCGCAGCGTCGGCAGCGAGGACAGCCGCAGGACCGGCACGGGCGCGAAGGCGCGGCGTGTCCGGCCATCATGGACCTGCCACGCCTCCTCCGGACGCGGCGTCCAGCGGACCGCCGCCGGCACAGGCGTCACGTCGCTCTCAGCCGACGTATCGGGGCGCGGGAGATCCGGCGGCGCCACCAGCCAGAGCTCGTCCCGCAGGACGCAGCGCCCGACGAGCCGCTCGTCCGGCTTCGGATTGACCCGGATAATCACGTCGAAACCCTCCTCGATCGGATCGACGAACCGGTCCTCGGCGCAGATCTCCAGCTCGACTTCGGGATAGGCGCGGGCGAAGTCCGCGGCGACGCAGCCGAGCTGCGTGTCGGACAGGAGGAGCGGAGCACTCACCCGGAGGCGCCCACGGGGCCGGTCCAGGCCGCCACCCACCACCGCGCCGGCCTCCGCGATCTCGCTGAGCAGCGGCCCCGTCCGGGCATGGAGGAGCGCGCCCGCCTCGGTCAGGCGCAGGCTGCGCTCGCCCCGCTCGATCAACCGCGCCCCGAGGCTCGCCTCGAGCTCGGACACGCGGCGCGACAGCGTCGCCTTCGCCCGCCCGCTCGCCCGGGCGGCGCGGCCGAAGCCGCCGTGAGTGGCGACGAGGTTGAAGTCGGCGAGCGCCGAGAGGTCCATAAGCTGTTCCATATGCGGGACACCCAGTCCCGATCCTGCCATCTATGGCTCAGAATAGGAACGGCGCATCTTCGGGACATCGGCGGCCCGCCCCGGGCCTCCGCGCTTCAAGGAGATTCGTCATGACCATCCTCGTCACCGGTGCCACGGGCCGCATCGGCTCCGCCGTCGTCGATCACCTCGTGGCGGAGGGCGCCGCCGTGCGCGCCCTGACGCGCGCGCCCGAGACGGCGCGTTTCCCGTCGGGCGTCGAGGCCGTCCGCGGCGATCCCGCCGACATCGACGCGATGCGCGCGGCGCTGTCGGGTGTCGATACCCTGTTTCTCCTCGTCGCCAACGTGCCGGACGAGCTGACCCAGGCGATCACGACGCTCAGCCTCGCCCGAGACGCGGGCGTGCGCGGCATCGTCTATCTCTCGGTCTTCAAGAGCGAGGCCTACGTCGACGCCCCGCACTTCACCGGCAAGCACGCCGTCGAGCGAATGATCGCGGCCCTCGACCTGCCCGCCACGGTGCTGCGGCCCTCTTACTTCATGCAGAATGACTTCGCCCAGAAGGAGCCGCTCCTCGGAGCGGGAATCTTCGGCGTGCCCGTCGGGCAGGCCGGCGTCTCGATGGTCGACGTGCGCGATATCGCCGAGGCGGCCGCCATCGCGCTGCTGCGCCGCGAGCGCGCGCCGGAGAGGCTGCCGGCCGAGACCTTCGACGTCGTCGGGCCGGATGCCCTGACGGGCGACGCGCTGGCGGAGATCTGGACTCAGGCCCTCGGGCGCGCGGTGCGCTACGGCGGCGACGATCTCGACGGGCTGGAGCAGCGGCTCCGCGGCTTCGCGCCCGCCTGGCTCGCCTATGACCTGCGGGTGATGATGCGCCGCTACCAGGAGGACGGCGCCGTCGCGACCGAGGCCGAGGTGGAGCGCTTCGCCACCCTGCTCGGCCGCAGGCCCCGCAGCTACCGCGCCTTCGCGGCCGAGGTCGCCCGCGACTGGCGGGGCGCCTGACCGCCGAGCCGCAGGCCCGCCTCGACGAGGCCGCCGCTTCGCCGAAGCTCAGCCCCTGCTTCATCTTCGAGCTCCCGATCGCGCGCATCTTCGGCGGTCAGCGCGTCGAGGCTTGGTCGGCGGGGAACGGGGAGCGACGCCGCGCTTCCCGGTATTCCCCTCATTCCGAACGCGCGACCTGCGCGCGGAACAGCGTCGCGAGGCTCCGCAACGTCCTGTTGTGCGGCTCGGCGAGCGACACCGTGTAGGCGCCCGGATCGATGTGGGGGACGGCGGCGGTGATGCGCACCGTCCGCTCGTCGATCTGGAGGACGGGCGCCCGCCACGTCTGACCGTTGGCGGCCCGGAACACCGCCAGCGTGTCCTTGCCGAGTTTGGGCGCGGTTCCCGGAAACGCGACTTCCGCGGCCCAGAGCTGCCCCGGCGAGACCTGGGGTGCCTCGTCGGTGTCCGGGAGACTGTGAAGCAGGGTCAGACTGTGCGGCGGCCCGCCAACGAGTTGGCGCGGCTCCGGAACGAAGCGCGCCGGCGGCTCGGTGTCGGGTGCGATGAAGATCGACGCGACGTCGTCCAGGGTTCGGAGGCAGCCGTCGGCGACCTGGACGATGGCGAGCGCGTAGCGACCGAACGTCATTCCCGCGACGTCGATCTGGCCGGTGAAGCCGGACGTCGCGGCGGCGGGTTCGCCATACCACTTGGCCACGTCCGGACGCAGATCGCTCTGAAGCGCGACCCACGATGTCCCGCTGCGGCCCGTCAGCCGCAGGTAGATCGCCGTCGGCGCCGGTCCCGAGACGTGCAGCCACCCGCGCAGGAACACCGAGGCCCGCGCGACGACCGACGAGAGATCCAGGCTTCGGTTGAGGCGCTCGTCCGTGCGCAGCACGTCGAGGCTCCATCCGCACTCGCTGCGCCGGATCGGCCTCGATGTCAGGCGCCGGACTTCGTCGGGCAGATCCGGCAGCGGGCGCGCCCGTGCGCCCGCCATCGCGGTGGACGGCGCGGCCGGAGGACGAGCGGCCTCGTCCCACTGGATCGCGCCGCTGGTCCACGAGGCGGCGTTCGTCCGCACCCCCAAGGTCTCGAGCCGGAGGTCGAACCCGTGCCGCAGGTGGCTGGGTACCCGTCCGTGGCGGACGGGCCGGGCCTCGATCAGGCGCTCGTAGAGGGCGCGTACCGATACGAGGTGGCTGCCGACGTCGGGGAAGGATTTGCGGCCGATGAGGGCCTGCATCCGGCCCAGGCGTGCGCGATCGTAGTGTAGCCCGATGAGACGCGCCCTGACGGCGCCGGCGTCGTCAGGCGGCACCTTGAATCCGTCGATCCCGTCCTCGACGCGCTCGGCAAGGGCCCCGATATCGGCGACGATCGGGACGAGGCCCGCCTGCCACGCTTCGGTCAGCGCGATGACGAACGTCTCGGGCCAGGTGGAGAGGTGGAGCGAGACATCGCACCCGGCCAGCAGGCCGCCGATCGCGTGCTGCTCGTAGGCGCCGGTGACGCTCACCTGATCCGGTCCGAAGCCCGCGACCGCGTCGCGGTACGGGTCGTCGATCCGGCCGATCACCTTGAAGTGGATGGGATAGGCCTCGCAGCTGCGGATCAGGTTGATCGCCTGCTGCCCGCCCTTGTGGGCCGCGAGGTTGCCGAGGATCGCCACGGTCAGCCGATCGGCGTCGCGCTTGCGCCGGGCGACCGACCGCACCTCGGCGGCCGCGGGGCTCGGCGCCACCATCGGAATCGCGACGATCCGCTCGGCCGGAATGGCGGGATAGTAGCGCCTGAGGTATCGCGCCGTCTCCGGTGTGCTCGTGACGAACGCGTCGATCGCGTCGGTCACCAGGGTCATCATGCCGTCGCGGCGCGCCTTCGACCCGGGCGGATAGTTGTTGCCCGAGATCAGGCAGGCGTCGCACTGGTCCGCGCCGCGATTGACGACGTCGCAGAATCGGCCGGTGTGATCGAGCAGCAGCCAGCGCTCGCAGATGAGGAAGTGATCGTGCAGGTGATAGACGGTGGGTATGCCGCAGGCCCGCGCGATGAGGGGCAGGGACAGCGGGACGTGCATCAGATGATGGATGTGGACGAGATCGACCTGATGCTCGAACAGCAATCGCTGGAAGAGCCCCTCCACGAACGGGTCCGTTGAGAGCGGCGGCGTGACGGCGCCGCAGGCGAAGCTCTCCGCGATCCCCGGACCCTCGAGCCGCAGCGCCCAGCGCCCGTCGCCGAAGACGGGGAACAGGAACAGGATCCGGTACGGCTCGCCGAGTTCGGTCAGCAGTTCCTGATAGACCTCGACCCCGCCCCCGTGGCGATGCCCCAGGCGGTTGTGGGTGAGCATCAGGACCGTGCGGGTCGCGGTCGCCGCCCGGTGCGGCCGACGCGTCTGCGTCTGCCGGTGGTCGATGACCGCGTCCAGGATGGTCGCCACGCGGTGGTCGTAGAGGTGCTCGGCGCGGGTCCGGGCCTGCGCGGCGCGGGCGCGCGCGATGCGGGTTTCCGGGTCAGTCAGGGCCGCCAGGATCGCGTCGACGGAAGCGGCCTCGTCGCCGCAGAGGGCGATCTCGGCGCCGGGCGCGTAGTACGCGGCCGTCTCCGGCTCGGGCGAGACGACGACTTGGTAGCCCCCGGCGAGTGCGGTCTCGAACAGCCGCGGTGGCGGCGTCGAGCCGGTCGCCTGATCGGCGCGCGCCGACGAGAAGATCCGGGGCAGGGTCAGCACGACGCGACTGCGGTTCGCCAGAAGGGCGAAGTCCCGGTTGCCGCAGCGCCAGTCCGTGACGAGCGCCTCGTCCTCCAGTTCGGGCGGCCCGATATGCTCGTTCCACGGCAGCGCCAGCTTGAACTTCACGTCCCGCGGCAGCTTCGCCGACAGCGCGTTCAGGGTCGCGACCCGGTTCGGCCACGCCGTTCCGATGAAGAGCAGATCGTAGCGGTAGCGCGCGTCGTCCTCGATCACCGCGAGATCGTGGAAGAGCGACGAGGCGCCCAGCGCGAGGTGGTTGGCCCGACCTCCATAGGCCGCGACCGTGGCCCGGTCGTTCGTGAAGACCAGATCGAAGGCCGCCGACCCGCGCACGTTCGCCTCGCGCTCGTACGGATCCTCCGTGGTCCAGAGCACGCTGGTGCGGGCGAGCCCCGCGAGCCGCCCGACGAGGGGCGCGTGCGCGCGGGCGCCGCCGAACGCGATCAGCGTGTCGAGGGCCTGCTCGACGAAGGTGACCAGGGCATCGCCATGCCCGCCGACCTGGACCCGGCCGACCGCCGGATGGCGCCGCAGCGCGTCCGCGATGGCGAGCACGAGGTAGCGGTTGTGCGTCTGCGGCTCGGTGTCCAGCAACAGGATCGACAGGTCGGACATGGTCGGTCGGGTCTGCTCTGTGGCGACGTGTTCAGGCCATGACCGTCAGGTGGCTGAGATCGAGCAGGCGGGCCGCGCGGTGCCGGTAGGTGTGGTCGCGCAGCGCCCGCGCCTGCGCCCGGCGCGCGATCGCCTCGATGCCGGCGGGCTCGTCGAGCGACCGCTCGATGGCGCGCGCGATGTCGGCCGCGCCGTCCACCAGCAGGATTTCCGTATCCGGCTCGAAATGCTCGCAGACTTCCAGGCCCGTGACGAAGAAGGCCTGCGCCGAGCCCGACAGGGCGACCTCGAAGGTCCGCGGCCCCGGCGTCGCCTGCGGGAGCGACAGCCGGCGATTGGCCACGTCGAGGTCGCGGCCGATATTGAGCGTCAGCCGGGCCGCCGCGGCGTAGTCGGCCATCTGCGCCGGCGTGAGGCGGCGGTTCACCGCGCACCGGAGCGTGTCCGGCCACCCGGCGCCCAGGATCTCCACGACGTGGCGGCACAGGAGATCGTCGATCCGACGCATCAGGGCGATACGGTTCGGGTAGGCGACGCCGCAGAAGAACAGGACGGTCTCCCGCTCCGCGACCGGGACGATCGGTCGGAAGTGCCGGTTGGGCGCGGCCGCCAGGGGCAGGTGATGGACGTCCGGGTGACGGTAATGCTGCGCCGCCCAGGAATCGTTGCTCACGACGATGTCGGCGTAGAGTTCCGCCTTGAAGGCGTAGTCGAACTCGTACGGGTCATCAGTCAGCCAGAAGATCAGCACGCCACCGACGGCGTCCACCGCCCGGCGAAGCGCGCGCAGATCCGCCAGGTCAGGCACGAGGCTTCCGACCGCGACCACGACATCCGGGCGAGACGCGCGGATTGCCGCGTCCGCAAGTTCCAGAGGCGTCTGCGCGACCCGCTCAGCACCGAGAAGTTCGGCAAAGCCCTCGGCGAGATCGCTCCGGATCCCGGGATTTCGATTGAGCGCATCGGGGAAGGTGCTCGTGACCAGCACGTGCGGCCCGGCCAACGAGATCGCGCTGACGAAATTCATCCCTATTGACCTCGGCGAGACAGGCCAGTTTTGTTTGCAGGTTAACGCCAATTGTAAGTAGACACGCAACTGTCGCGTGTCCATTTCGGACATTAATTTCCCCCAACCTCCTGTCGCGCGGGAAATTTTGGGCAGTCTACTGTTGGCAATTAGGAAGTATGGAACGGGATAAACTGGCAATAGGCGCGCCGACCCCACCGGGTGAGCCGTGCGCGGAGGTGCTGCACCCCTTCCTGCCGTGGTTGACCGGCAGCCTTCTGCTGTTGGGAACGAGGCCCAACGCGGAGAGCAGGGCGCGCTGGGCACCCACCGCCGCGGTGGTCCACACGGCGGATGGCGCCGACCTTCCGGCCTCGACGCGCTTCGATGCCGTCGTTCTGCTGGGTCTCCTGTCCCGACGAGACGACGGGGGCGGGTGCGCGCTCGACGCGACGATCGCCTGGGCTCAGGAGCGGCTGCGACTCGGCGGGCGGCTGATCCTCGTCGTCGACAACGCGCTGTCGCTCCACGGCCTCGCCTCGGGGTCCGAGACGGCGGGGGAGCGCGGCTTCCCGAGCCTCGAAGGGCGTCCCCGATCCGACGGCGCCCGGCTGCCGACGCGGGCAGGTCTGAAGCGGTCCCTGGGGGCCCGCGGCCTGGTCCATCAGGACTGGTGGTTCCCGTTTCCGGACCAGGGGCGACCCCTGAGCCTCGTCGCCGAGCGCGGATTGGCGCGGCCGGGTGGGTTCGACCCCGGAATGCTCGCGATCGGCGCAGCCGGCCCGGAACCCGCAGCCTGCGCGGGCGCACTTTTCTCGCCCCGGCGCGCCTGGGGGCCGGTGGCGGATCTGGGGCTCACCGGCGATCTGGCGCCGGCCTTCGCGGTCGCGGCGTCGGAAGCGCCGCTGCCGCCGGATGACCGGCTGGCGATCCACCTCGGACTGCGCCGCCGCCCGGAATTCGAGCGTCTGGTGACCTTCGCGGATGCCGGGTCGCGGATCGCGGTGCGCCGCGCGCGCGTGAACCCTGATCTTCCCGTCGCGGTCGCAGGGGTGACGAACCTGTTGCCATCGGAGACCTACGCGCCCGGTTCCCTCTGGTCGGCGGATCTCGAGGCGCGGCTCGCGCGGGAGGGCTGGTGCCCGGACGCGGTCGCCGCCTGGGCAGGGACGTGGCTGGAGGCCGTCTCCCGCTGCTTCGCGGCCGGGGCGCGGATGGGACCGGACACGTTGCTCCCGGCACGGGCGCTCGACGCGATCCCGAAGAACCTCGTCTCGGGTACAAACCGGACATTCATAGACCTGGAATGGGACCTCGGCGTCCCTCTGGACGCGGGTCATCTCGCTGTGCGCGGCCTCGTCAACGCGCTGACCGACGCGCCGGACTGGCGGCCCGGCGGAGCGTCCGGCCTGACCCTGCTGGACGCCCTGCGCGCCCTGTTGCCGAGGCTCGGATTCGCCCTGGACGATGCGCAGCTCGCCGACCGGCTGGCCCGGGAGAGCCGGTTCCAGTCCATCGTCAGCGACCGCGTGATCGAGCGCGGTCTGGGCTGGGCGGCGGCGACGCGCCTGCCGGCCGGCGGTCCGGCCCGCAGCGGCGCGGATCCCCGCGCGGCGCTCGTCGAGGCGTCCGCCGAGATCGCCCGGCTGCGCGAGGAGAATGCGGCCCTGCGCGCCGCGCGCACCGCCGACGCCGCCGCGCATGCGGACACCGAGCGCGAGAGCGCCCGTCGCACCGACCGCGTGATCGCCTACGCGGCCGAACTGCACCGCGCGCGCGACCACCTTCAAAACACGCTCGACGCCCGCCGCGCTTCGTCCGCCTACGGGCGCCGTCTGCCCCTTCGCCTCCTGCGCCTGCTCAGAGGGACCCCTTGATGCGGCTGCTCGTGGCCTGTGACCACCTCGCGCTGACGGGCGGCCTCCTGCGCTTCGAGCGGGTCGGGCGCGTGCTCGCGCGTCGCGGGCACACGTTCTCTTTCCTCACGTTCGGCACGGGCGAGGACGGGTTCGAGACGCGTCACCGCGTCCTGCACCCCGAGGAAGCCGCGCGCGAGAGCTGGGACGCCGTCATGGTGCCGGGCGGCGGTTTCCCGGATGCCACGATCGAGGGTTTCGCGGACCTGCGGGCCCCGAACTTCGGCGCCCGGATTCAGCACTTCCTCAACGCCCCGGCGCGACGGGACGCCTACGCGCGCGTCACGCGGACCTTCGCGCCCGACCTCGTCGTGGCGAACAACGCCCACTGGGACGATGCGGCCCTCGACGCCCTCGGCCTGCCGTGGCGCCGACTCGTCGGTGCAGTCGATGCCGGCCTGTTCGCGCCGCCCGTCTCGAGGCCGGCGCGCGGCGCGCGGCACCGGCTCGGCGGCATCGCCAACAAGCGCCCCGCCGCGCAGCTCGCCGCGCTCGACAGGCTCGGCGACGCGTGGGCGCTGCACTGGTTCGGACGGCCGGATTGGGGGCTCGTGGGCGCGCGCGCCGATCTGGTGGCCTCGGGCCGCCTCGTCGTCCACGGTCCGCTGGTCGAGGCCGACCTGCCCGCGTGGTACCACGGGCTCGACGCGTTCTGCAGCGCGGAGGCGCATGCCGGCTGGTGCAACCCGGCCGCCGAGGCGATGGCCTGCGGCACGCCGCTCGTCACGACCGTGCACGGCACGCTGGCTTTCGCCGAGGACGCTGTGACCGCCCTGGTGGTGCCGGACGGTCCGGACGCGGCGCTCGGTGCCGCCGTCGCGCTGGCCGCGGACCGGATCGTCACCGATCCCGCCGCCGCCGCGTCCCGCGCCGAGGCGGGACGAGCGCGGATCCGGGCGCTCGACTGGGACACCTACGCGGACGGGCTGCTCGCCGCCGTCGCAGAGGCGATCGCGCTGCGGGCCGACCGGGCCACGGCGGCGCGCCCGTCCGGCACGCCGCCCCGCGAGACCGTGCTGCGCCTCGCCGACCTCGCGCGCCGGGACGGGGCGCTGCCGGAGGACTTCGACGCGCTCGGCTATATCCGGCTGCATCCGGACCTCGCGGCGCTGTTCGAGCACGCGTGGCAGGGGCAGTTGCACTACCTCGAGCACGGCCGGCGGGAGGGCCGGATCTACCCCTCGAACCTGACGCGGGCGCAGCAGAAGGCCGCCCAGGCATCGCGGATCGCGCTCGCGGTCGACGGGCTCGACGGCTCCGGCAAGTCGAGCATCGCGCGTCGCGTCGCCGAGGCGCTCGGTGCGACAGTGCTCAATCCCTTCAGCGGTCAGGTCGGCGCGATCCTGGTCCATCTGGCCCGGACGGGGCAGCACGCGCTCGCCGACGACGTGGCGCACGCGGCCGTCGCGGCGGCGATCGCCAACGCGCCGCCGGGACCGGTCGTCTTCGATCGGCACTGGTTCACCGCCTCGCAGCTCCTGTCGCCGGCCTATCGTCCGGGATGGGAGCCGCGCCCGTTCACCGTCATGTGCTGGGCCGACCGCCCCACCACCATCGCCCGCATGGTCGCGCGCGGCGTCCCCAACCCGTCGGAGCACATGACCGAGGACCGGATCGCCGGCTACCGGACGCTCGCGGAGGAGCTGCGGCTGCCGCTCCTCGACACGTCCCGCATCGCCCCGGAGGAGGGGGCCGCGCAGGTGCTGGCGATGTTGGGCGCGAACGGCGACGCGGCACAGCGCGCGTGAGTGCGGCCTCGCGGAGCGGCGTGCGAGATCGGCGCGAAGCGCGAGAGGCTGCGGGGCGACAGCCTCCGCGGGACCGGGAATTGCCGGACCCGCTCCGATATGGTCGCTTTCCGGAATCCGGTGGCGACGGCCGGCCACGGGTTTCGCGGGAGGACATGGCGTTCGTGTTGGAACAAGCGCGCGGCGACCGCGGCCGGAACCTCGTGCTGCTCGGCATCAGCCTCCTCTTCGTCGCCGCCGGTCTCGGGATGATCGTCACCGGCGCGGATGGCGGCGTCGCGACGACGGTGTTCTTCGGCGTCTGCGCGGCCGTCGCCGTCTGGCAGCTGCGGCCGGACCTCCTCGAATCGGAGAGCCGGTCGGCGGGGTCACTGGCGGCCCAGTTTCCTGGCCCAGTGACCTTGCGCGCCTCGTTGCGGAGACTCCTGTTCCTCGCCCTGATGGCCGCCGGCTTCGGCGGGGTGACGCTCTGGATCCTGCTGCACGAGACGCGTTCAACCACGATGCACCTGCTGCTGTGGCCGGGTGTCGTGCTCTTCCTCGGAGGCGTCCCGGTCCTCATCCTCACGGCGATCCGCGGCTCGGCGCTGCAGCTCGACGAGACCGGATTCACCGTCGTGCAGTTGGGCCGGTCGCGGCGCGCACGGTGGCATGACGTGAGCGAATTCGCGGCGGTCGCCGCAGCCGGCTCGGGCCAACGTCTCGTCACGTTCGACGACGCGAGCGCCGTCACGACCCGCCTCGGGGCGATGAACCGTCGCCTGATCGGGCGCAACGCGGCGCTGCCGGACAACTATGGACTGGATCCCGACACGCTCGCTACGCTCCTCACGGCTTGGCGCAAGCGGGCCCTGCAGACGGAGGCCGGTCGGCTCTGAGGCGATCCGGCCAACGCGGCGGCGGTGCCGGCGCACCGTCGACGGCGCCGGGTCGACGGGCGGGGCGCGCGGGCCGGCGGCGGACGACACCGCCTGCCCGCGCCTTGACCATCGTCTCTCCAGCGTGGCCTGATCGGCGCGATGGAACCGCTGACCGACCCGATCGCGCGCGCTCGCTCTCCCGGTACGGGTCAGCCCCCGGAGGGCGGATTCGCCGCCCTGACCCCCGAGCTGAGCGTCCGGGACCTCGATGTGAGCCTGCGTTTCTGGTGCGATCTGCTCGGCTTCACGGTCGCCTACGATCGACCGGCCGCGCGCTTCGCTTATCTGACGCGAGGCGGCGCGCAGATCATGCTGTGCCAGCACAACGGCCGCTGGAGCACGGGCCCGCTGGATCCGCCCTGCGGCCGCGGGGTCAACTTCCAGATCATGGTCGATCGGCTGGATCCGATCCTCTCGGCGCTCGCCGGCGCGCGATGGCCGCTGTTCGAGGCGCCGCGGGAGGCCTGGTACCGGACGGGTCCGGTCGAGGGCGGCCAGCGGGAATTCCTCGTCCAGGATCCCGACGGGTACCTCGTGCGCCTCGCCGAGGATCTCGGTCACCGACAACCCGCGTAGCCCCCGCCCGTCCGGACCGGGAGACGACACCGTCGCGGCCGCAGGGGCCGCGTCAGCGCGTGACGATGCTCGGCTCCTGCCGGCCGGGACGGGGTTGAACCACGAGGAGTCCGGCCGAGTAGACCAGCGAGACGAGGAGCGCGACCGTCAGCGCGAGCGCGGCACCGAACGGTTCGATCATCACGTGGAGCGTCAGCAGGGTCAGGCCGAAGCCGAACACCCCGCGGATCGCGACGCTCGCCAAGCGCGCCATCGCCGCGCCTCCGATTCGGCGATGAAGGATGACGAAGGCGCTCGTCATCGTAACCGGGAAGGCGGCGATCACCCCGGTCCGGGCAGGACCGAGGGCGGTGCTGAGCGCCAGCAGGGCCGCGACGAACAGCGCGACGGCACTCGCGCGGATGAGCAGATCCAGCGGGCGCGGCCTCGCGACGACGGCGCTCCGCACAAGGGTCGCGCGCACCACGTGCCGGGTCGAGACGGCGCCGGCCCCATAGACGAGGGCATTGAGCAGGAACGCCGTCGTCGGCGTCCACGCGAGCGCCGAGACCGGCAGGGCCGCCGCGAGCCACGCCAGGATCGCCGGCCCGAGGGTGGCGATCATGTCGCGACCGGCCGCCCGGTGGGCGTAGACGATCAGGAACAGGCCCGTCGCGGCGTTCGCCGCGAAGCCGTTGAGGGCCGCCCCGGCGACGAACGCGGCGTCATGCTCCATCGCCATGAACACGTAGGCCGGCCCGGCCGACACCGGCAGGCTGACGACGAGCGCGCCCCAGACCGGCCCCAGCCATTCGGCCAGGACGGAGGCGAGCACCACCACGGTCCCGGAGGTCAGCGCCCGGATCAGGGCCGTCAGCCAAATCGCCGCCAAGGTCGTTTCCCGCGCGTCGCGTCGCCGACCCGGGTCGGCATCGGAGCCACGCCCTCGCTATCACGGGCGACCGGTCCCGGCCAAAGCGGCCGGCTCGCGAATCCGCGCTTACGAAACCGGCCGGGGCGACCTGCTCGTCGGCCCGCGCGACCGCCGCCGTGCCGCCCGCGATGGTCCGGACGCAGCGGGCGGCCGTGTTTTGCGAGCGCGATAGACTTTCACCCAATTCTCGACTTCAATGACCGAGATTGATGCAGTCGAGAGCACGGATTTCGGCTTCGAGAGCCGGCCACGGTGTACCTTCCGTGGCGCTTGGCAACACCGATCTGCCGGATAGGACTTCGGATCTCCACGGCCGGCTCGGCGCACCGCCCGCGCGACGCGAGCTGGACGCGACGCGCCGGAAAGACTCTGCCGACCACGATCCTTGGGCGTGGGAACGCGGCCGGGCGGCTCAGATGTAGGTCGAGGCGAGCGCCGGCGAGCCGTCCAGGGCGTGGGCCAGTCTCTCCAGGCCGTGGGCGATCTGCTGTCGGGTCGAGGGGCCTCCGAGGCAGAGCCGGACGGCCTCGGGTGGCGCTCCGGCGACGCAGAAGGGATCGCTGCCGACCACCCCGAGACCCGCCGCGCGGCCCTGGCTGGCGAAGGCCGAGCGCGTCCATCCAGCCGGCAGGGTGATCCAGACGTGGAAGGCGTGCGGGTCCGCGACGTAGGCCTCGGCGGGCAGCAGCGCGGCCGCGAGGCTCTGGCGCGCGGCCGACTCGGCGCGGACGAAGTCCACGATGGCGTCCGCCGTCCCGTCCACGATCCAGCGCGTGGTCAGCGCGGTCGAGATCGGCGACGCCATCACGGTCGCAGCGCGCAGGGCATCGCCGAGGGGCAGGGCGGCCCGCGCGTTCGGCGCGACCAGGAAGGCCAGGCGGAGCCCCGCGCCCAGGCACTTCGCGACGCCCGCCACGTAGTAGGTGATCTCGGGCGCCAGTTCGGCGAAGCTCGGCGGCGGTGCCGGGCAGATCCGCGCGTAGGCGTCGTCCTCGATGATGGTGACCGCGTAGCGGCGGGCTGTGGCCACGATGGCGTCGCGCCGCGCGCGGGATAGGGTCGCCGTGGTCGGGTTCTGAAGGAGCGGATTGAGGTAGAGGGCCTTCGGCGCGCCGCGGGTACAGGCGGCCGCGAAGGCGTCGGGGTCGATCCCGTGGCGGTCCATCGGCAGGCCGACGAGGCGCAGGCCCTGATGCGCCGCGAGGGTCCGGATGCCCGGATAGGTGATGCGCTCGGCGCAGATGGTATCGCCGGCCTGCGCGACCTGTCCCAGGATGCTGGAGAGGGCGCTGTGCGTGCCCGGGCAGATCAGGAGGCGCTCGCGCGCCGCGACGATCCCGCGACCCCCGAGCCAGCGCAGCGCGGCCTCCTTGTCCGCCTCCGTCCCGCCGAAGCCCTGGTAGCGCAGCAGGTCGGCGAGATTGCCGGACAGCTCCGCGAAGGACGACCGCATGCGGGCCTGCAGGCCCGGCAGGTCGGGCTCCGGGGGCAGGTTCATGGTGAAGTCGACCGGTCCGGGCCGCCGGGCGTGCGCGGCCTCAGCGGGACGGGTCGTGTCCGCCGGGTCGACCACGAAGGTGCCCCGGCCGACCCGCCCCTCGATCAGGCCGCGCCTGTGAGCCTCGACATAGCCGCGGGACACGGTCGTGAAGTTGAGGTCGAGCGTGGCGGCGAGCGCGCGCTGGGTCGGCAGGCGCGTGCCCGGCAGCAGGTGACCGGTCCGGATATCGTCCGCCAGCGCGTCCGCGATAGCGAGGTAATGGGGCTTGCCCCAGCGCTTGAGGTCGGGCGTCCAGACATTGTCCGCGCCGCCCCTATCGACGAACCGAACTCCCCGCCCGCTCGCCCTCATCCGTCCTGCACCCGCGTCGTGAAAAGCGATCAATGATCGATTGTATGGCTTGCAAGCACCGTACCGGGCGCCGCATCGCGTGTCACGGCTCATACGATCCGTTCAATGCGTACAATATTCGACGCCGAAACAGGCGTCGATTGACCATGGCATGCGCACGACTTGGTGATGAAATGTGCGAAAGGAAATAGATCTTCGCCGGTCGCCGACTGTCCATTGATCGCAATATTGTATGTATCGCAGGGCGACGCATTGACTGGATCCATGATCGCGCTGTTCTGGCACACCGCTTGCCATTGCCTCGGCTGATCGCGCGCAGCGCCGACTGCAGCGGTCCAGATCACCGAGGAGCGTGAGCAATGCCTGCCGTGAATCGCGAGCCGCACAAGAAGGGCGACGTTCTGGTCGACTACGAGGAGAAGGTCTTCGAGGACGTGAAGGCCGAACCGGGTCAGAAGGCGCTCGTCACCTTCCACACCGTCGCGTTCGAGGGCTCGATCGGCCTCGTCAACCTGCTCCAGGCCACGCGCCTGCAGCGCAAAGGCTTCGAGACCTCGATCCTGCTCTACGGCCCCGGCATCACCCTCGGTGTCCAGCGGGGCTTCCCGCGGCTCGGCGACGAGGCCTTCCCGGGCCATCTCAACTTCAACAACCAGCTCGAGAAGTTCATGGCCGAAGGCGGCAAGGTCTACGCTTGCCGCTTCTCGACACAGGCCCTGTACGGGCACGGCGAGGCGGCCTTCATCGAGGGCATCCGCATGATCAACCCCCTCGACGTGCTCGACTGCATCCTCCTGCACAAGCGCGACAACGCGGTGATCATCGACACCTGGACCGTCTGACGACCGCGCTAACGCTCCCGGCGGCCGCGCGGGACGCGCGCGGCCGCCGGCTCAGCCGGAGGACCACCCATGTCAGAGACGCAGATCGTGCGGGCTGCCGCGGTCCAGATCGCGCCGGACCTCGACCGCCCGGACGGCACCCTGGAGCGCGTGCTCAATGCGGTCGACGAGGCCGCCGCCAAGGGCGCGCGCTTCATGGTCTTCCCCGAGACCTTCCTGCCCTACTACCCCTACTTCTCATTCGTCCTTCCGCCCGCGCTCCAGGGGCCCGAGCATCTGCGACTCTACGAGCGCGCGGTCGCCGTGCCGGGCCCGGTGACGCAGGCGGTCTCGGCGGCCGCGCGGCGCCACGGTGCGGTGATCGTGCTGGGCGTGAACGAGCGCGACCACGGCTCGCTCTACAACGCGCAGCTGATCTTCGACGCGGACGGCGCCCTGAAGCTCAAGCGCCGGAAGATCACACCGACCTACCACGAGCGCATGATCTGGGGTCAGGGCGACGGCGCCGGGCTCGCCGTGGTCGAGACGGCAGTCGGCCGCGTGGGGGCGCTGGCTTGTTGGGAGCACTACAATCCGCTCGCCCGCTACGCCCTCATGGCGCGCCACGAGGAGATCCACGCCGCTCAGTTCCCGGGCTCCCTGGTCGGCCAGATCTTCGCCGACCAGATGGAGGTGACGATCCGTCACCACGCCCTGGAGGCGGCCTGCTTCGTGGTCAACGCCACGGGTTGGCTCACCGACGAGCAGGTCGCGCAGGTCTGCCCGGACGAGCGCCTGCGCGGCGCCTGCCGGGGCGGCAACTGCACCGCCATCGTGTCGCCCGAGGGCAAGCACCTCGCTGATCCTCTCGGGCCGGGCGAGGGCATCCTGATCGCCGACATGGACCTCGCGCTGGTGACCAAGCGCAAGCGGATGATGGACTCGGTCGGCCACTACGCGCGGCCCGAACTCCTCAGCCTGCTCCACGACGACCGCCCGGCCGCCTCCGTGCAGCGGCCGGCCCGTTCGCAGCCCGCCCACCGGAGCCTCGACCATGAGCAGCAGCCCGCTTCCGACGAGTCGTCGCGCGTCCCCGCCGGTCCCGACGGGCCTCATCGGGATGCCGACGGAGCGCCTGATCAACGCGTTGCAATCCTACGGCGTTAGGCTCGCCGACAGCCGCGCCGGGGCGCCGAGCCGCCGCGGCGGCGCCGGGCCGTCGGATCACAAGGCGATGACCATCGCGGGCCGCACCGTGATGGTGCCGGTCCATACCGAGGCCGCCTTCGACTCGCCCTTCCTCGTGCGCCCGCCGGACGCGGACGGGATCGCGGTGATCGAGCACGCGGGCGTCGTGGTCGGCCGCGTCACCTTCCCGGGGCGCCCGCGCTTCTATGCCCTCTCCACCTTCGACGGCGTGCCCTACGCGAAGATCGCGGTGCTGCACGGGCGCGACGTCCTCGCCACGACGGTGCTGCAGACCTGCATCCGCTACCAGAGCCGCGCCAAGACCTGCCAGTTCTGTTCGATCGGCCAGTCGCTGGCCGCCGGGCGGACCGTGGCGCGCAAGACGCCCGAGCAGCTCGCCGAGGTCGCCCGCGCCGCCGTGCTGCTCGACGGCGTGAAGCACATGGTCATGACCACCGGCACGCCGAACGCCACCGACCGCGGCGCCGCGATCCTGTGCGAGAGCGCCTTCGCGGTGAAGGCCGCCGTCGACCTGCCGATCCAGGCCCAGTGCGAGCCGCCCGACGACGACCGCTGGTTCGAGCGGATGCGGGCGTCCGGCGTCGACGCGCTCGGCATGCACCTGGAGGCCGTCACGCCCGAGGTGCGGGCGCGGATCATGCCCGGCAAGGCGAGCGTGCCGCTGGAGCGCTACTTCGACGCCTTCGCGGCGGCCGTGCCGGTCTTCGGGCGCGGCCAGGTCTCCACCTACATCCTCGCCGGCCTCGGCGACGCGCCGGACGCGATCCTGGCGACGGCCGACCGCCTGATCGGGATGGGCGTCTACCCGTTCGTGGTGCCCTTCGTGCCGATCTCCGGCACGCCGCTGGAGAGCCATCCGGCCCCCGGGCCCGACTTCATGCACGCCGTCCTGAAGCCGCTCGCGGAGATGCTGGGCCGGGCGGACCTGCGCTCCGCCGACATCAAGGCCGGCTGCGGGCGGTGCGGCGCCTGCTCGGCGCTCTCCACCTACGAGCGCGCGGGCGGGGCGGCGTGATGTTCGACCCCGTGCCGCCGTACCGGCCCAGCCACTTCCGGGTGAAGTTCGCGGTCGCGCCCTGGGAGCGGCGCGCCTGCGCGGCCCTGCGCCGGCAGGTCTTCTGCGCGGAGCAGGGGATCTTCGCCGAGGACGATTGCGACGCGATCGACGCGCACGCCCTCCCGATCTGCGCCCTCTCGACGCTCGGCGGCGACGCGGACGCCGTCGTCGGCACCGTGCGGATCCACGAGGACCGCGCGCGTCCGGGAACGTGGTGGGGCTCGCGCCTCGCCGTCGCCAAGCCCTTCCGCAGCGCCGCCGCCCTCGGGACCGGGCTCATCCGGGTCGCGGTGTCTTCGGCCCGCGCGCGGGGCTGCACCCGCTTCCTCGCGCACGTGCAGGAGGGCAACGTCGCGCTGTTCGAGGCCCTGCACTGGGAGAGCCTCGACGCCCTGGACCTGCACGGGCGGCCCCACCGCCTGATGGAGGCGGATCTCGCGGCCTACCCGCCGATGCACGATCCCGAGAACGGGCTCCTCACCTTCCGCAGGGCCGCGTGACCGCCGCGGTCGACACACGGGCGCTGGCCCGCCAGATCCGCGAGGCCCGCGGGGTCGGCCACAAGCGCGACATCGACGCGGTCGTGCGGCGGCTCGGTCTCGGAAGCCGGCACGCGGCCGTGCCGGTCGGCGACGACTGCGCGGCGATCCCCGACGGCGACGGGCACCTCCTGCTGGCCATCGAGGGCTTCCTCGACAGCTTCGTGGCGGACGACCCCTACTTCGCCGGCTACTGCGGGATCATGGTCAACCTGAGCGACGTCGCCGCCATGGGCGGCCGCCCGCTCGCCGTGGTTGACGCCCTCTGGAGCCCGGATGGAGCGGCCGCCGATCCGGTCCTGGCCGGCCTGTCCGATGCCGCCGCGCTCTACGGCGTCCCGGTGGTCGGCGGCCACACCAACACGCGCGCGGCCGCCGGCAACCTCGCGGTCGCGGTGCTCGGCCGGGCAGGGCCGCGCCTTCTGACGAGCTTCGACGCCGCGCCCGGCGACGACCTCGTCGCCGCCATCGACCTGCGCGGGCGCTTCCGCGACCCGCACCCGTACTGGGACGCCTCCACCGGCGCGCCGGGCGCGCGGCTGCGCGGTGACCTCGCGCTGCTGCCGGGCCTCGCCGAGGACGGCTTGGCCCACGCCGCGAAGGACATCAGCATGGCCGGCATCGTCGGCACGGCGCTGATGCTGCTCGAGTGCTCGGGGGTGGGCGGAGTCATCGACCTCGACGCGATCCCGCGTCCCGACCACGTCCCGCTGCCGCGCTGGGTGAACGCCTTCCCGAGCTTCGGCTACCTCGTGAGCGTCCGACCCGACCGCACGGCGGCCGTGGTGGCGCGCTTCGCCGCGCGCGGCATCGCGGCGGCGCAGATCGGGCGCCTCGACGGCAGCCGGGTCGCCCGGGTGCGCGACCGGACGGGCGACGAGGCCGTCGTCTGGGACTTCGCTGCCGACGCGCTGACCGGCTGCGGCCGCGAAAGAGCGGAGGCCGTGCCGTGACGGGCCTGCGCGTCGCGATCCTGACCCATTCCACGAACCCGCGCGGCGGCGTCGCCCACAGCCTCGCGCTCGCCGAGGCCCTGTGCGCCCTCGGCCACGAGGCGGTGGTGCACGCGCCCGACCCGGCGGGCCGCGGCTTCTACCGGGACGCGGCCTGTCCCACGGTGGCGGTGGCGGCCGAGCCGGTCGAGGGTGCGACGGTCGATCTCGTGCGGGCCCGCATCCACGACTACCTGCGCCATTTCGCGACGCCGGCCGCCTGCGACTTCGACGTCTTCCACGCCCATGACGGGATCGGCGGCAACGCCCTCGCGACGCTCAGGCACCGGCGCCTGATCCCGGGCTTCGTCCGCACCGTGCATCACGTCGACAGCTTCGCCGATCCCGTGCTCGCGTCGTGGCAGGACCGCGCGATCCGCGAGGCCGATCGGCTGCTCTGTGTCAGCCGCCTCTGGGCCGACTGGATCCGGGACACGCTCGGCGCGGAGGCCGGGATCGTCGGCAACGGGGTCGACCTGTCGGTCTACCGGCCCGCGCCGACCGGGGCGGACGCCGCGTTCCGGGACCGGTGGGGTCTCGGCGGGGGGCCCATTATCCTGAGCGTCGGCGGCTTCGAGGCGCGCAAGAACGCGCTCGGCATCGTCGGGGCCTTCGCGCGCCTGCGGGCGCGCCACCCCGGCGCGCAGCTCGTCGTCGCCGGCGGCGCCTCGCTCCTCGACCACGCCGCCTATCGAGACCGCTGCCGCGCGGCCCTGGCCGCCGCGGGCCTCGAGGTCGGTCGCGGCCTCGCGGTCGTCGCGACGGGCCCGGTCCCGCAGGCCGACATGCCGGCGCTCTACCGAGCCGCGGACCTGCTGGCCTTCCCGTCGTGGACGGAGGGGTTCGGCTTGTGCGTGCTTGAGGCCATGGCCTGCGGAACGCCCGCGATCGTCTCCGACCGCCCCCCCTTCACCGAGTACCTCGCGCCGACCGACGCGCTGTTCGTCGATCCCGCCGACCCGGACGCCATCGCGGACGCCATGGCGGCGGCGCTGGAGCCGCGGACCCGCGCCCGCCTGCGAGCGGCGGGGCTGGCGCGTGCGGCCACCCATTCCTGGCGCGCCTGCGCCGCGCGCCACCTCGACGCCTACGCCGGGTGCGCCCGCGGCGCGGCCGCCGGGCGCTCCCAGTCTCTCGCCGGTCCGGCAGCCCTCACGGAGTTGGAGCCATGACGTCCACGACCCGTCACGTTCCCGTCGCCATCGTCGGCGGGGGGCAGGCCGGCCTCTCGGTCAGCTACCACCTCAAGCAGCGGGGCATCGCGCACCTCGTGTTCGAGAAGCACACGGCCGCGCATACCTGGGCGACGCAGCGCTGGGACACGTTCTGCCTCGTCACGCCGAACTGGCAGTGCGACTTGCCGGGCCACCGCTACGATGGACCGGATCCGGACGGGTTCATGAGGAAGGATGAGATCGTCGCCTACCTCGAAGCCTTCGTCGCCAAGGTGAGGCCGCCGATCCGCGAGGGTGTGGCGGTCACGCGCGTGGCGCGGCGCGACGACGGTCTGTTCGCGGTCCAGACCTCGGAGGGCGACTACACCGCGGACGAGATTGTGGTGGCCTCCGGCGGCTACCACACGCCGATCATCCCGCGCCTGGCCGAGAGGCTTCCGCCCGCGATCACCCAGATTCACTCGAACGCGTACCGCAATCCGGCGCAGCTGCCCGACGGCGCGGTCTTGGTCGTCGGCTCCGGGCAGTCCGGTGCACAGATCGCCGAGGACCTGCATCTCGCCGGTCGGCAGGTGCACCTCGCCGTCGGCGACGCGCCCCGCTGCGCCCGATTCTACCGCGGCCGCGACGTCGTCGCGTGGCTCGCCGACATGGGGTACTACGAGAAGACCGTCGACGATCACCCGCTGCGCGACGGCGTCCGGGACAACACCAACCATTACGTGACTGGTCGCGACGGTGGCCGGGACATCGACCTGCGCCGCTTCGCCCTGGAGGGTATGGCGCTCCACGGCGTTCTCGACGACTACGCCGACGGCGCGCTCCGCTTCCGCGACAACCTGCGGCGCTCGCTCGACCAAGCCGACCGGACCTACAACGGCATCAACGCGGCCATCGACGCCTACATCGCCGAAGCCGGCATCGCGGCGCCTGTCCAGGCGCCCTACAGCCCGGTCTGGGAGCCGGGCGAGCCCGTCACCGCGCTTCCCCTCGAGGGATCCGGCATCACCAGCATCGTCTGGTGCATCGGCTTCGCGCCGGATTTCCGGTGGCTCGACGCGTCCGTGTTCAACGGCGCCGGGCGGCCGAAGCACCGGCGCGGCGTCACGCAAGAGGCGGGCATCTCCTTCGTCGGCCTGCCCTGGCTGAACACCTGGGGTTCGGGGCGCTTCGGCGCGGTCGGCCGGGACGCCGAGTACATCGTGCAGGTGATCCAGGCGCGTCTCGGCGCCGGCGCGGTCGGTCTGAAGCGGGCGGTGTGAGCCGGGTTCTCGTCGGGGCAAAGTTGCGCCGGCGCGCGTCGCAGATATTGCGGCTATTCGGGCCGGACATGCGGGGTATCCGCAGCACCGAAGCGCCGTTGGGATCCAGTGTTCGGCGTCGTACCTCGTTCAGATCCCGGCTTGTTCGCCTGTATCGCATCGGTTAGCCAAGCGCCGTTGCGGCGTCTGAGCCGCGTAGACCCAGGAATTATCCATGCGAGGACGTATCGTCGGTGTCGGGATCGCGACGGCTCTATCGGTGATGACCGGCGCGGCATCCGCCGAAACGTTGCCGGCACGCAAGGCCGGCTTGTGGGAGAGCAAGACCACCTCGACCGACGGCAACACGACGGCGCGCCAATGCATCGATGAGAAGACCGATCAGATCGCGCAGGCCGCGTTCGGCGGTGGGCAGAACTGCTCGAAGCGCACCATCGTGAAGACGAGCACCGGCTACAAGGGCGAGACGGAGTGCAAGCTCGGCCCGATCTCGGCCGCGGGCAACACCGTCATCACCGGTGACTTCAACAGCAAGATCCACATGGAGGTGGATACGACGCTGACGGGCCTGCCGAACGCCA
This sequence comes from Methylobacterium sp. ME121, assembly GCF_000974725.1. Taxonomy (NCBI): domain Bacteria; kingdom Pseudomonadati; phylum Pseudomonadota; class Alphaproteobacteria; order Hyphomicrobiales; family Methylobacteriaceae; genus Methylobacterium; species Methylobacterium sp. ME121. Next base: position 376,785 of record NZ_BBUX01000001.1, on the reverse strand, counting down.
AGGAGCCCATGCGGCGCCAGATGGTCATCGACGCCACCTATATCGGTCCCTGTGAGGCTGGACAGAGCCCCGGCGACATCATCCTGCCCGACGGCAAGATCGTGAAGATGCCCCAGCCGGCGCCCCGATAGGCGTCTCGACAGGCTCGTCGGGCGCGGGAGAGGCTGCCGGAGCTCCGCACACGCCACACGCGCGTCGCACCCCGTCCTAATCTCTGCGGCACGCGCCACGGCGTCCGAGCGGCTCCGATCCGCGGCGAGGATCCATGCCGCGAGGCCGGCGCCGGCCCACGCCGGCGAGCAAGCTCAATTTATGGGATATTAAATACATTCGGCTAATCGTGCGCCCCGCAGCCGCAGAATTGTTCTATTCGGCTGCCGCGAGGCCGCCGTGTCGCTACAGAGTGTCTCAATTCGCACAAAGCTCGTGGTCGCATTCTCGGTTCTGACCGTCTTCGTGGTCGGACTCGGCATGCTCGGGCTCATGAGTACGCGCAAGCTCCGCGAGCAGGCGGTCGAAATCGATACGAATTGGATGCCGAGCATCCGCGCGCTGGGCGAGATCGACACGCTCACCGCACGCAGCAGCGGTCTCCTGCTGCGACACACACAGGCGACCGATCCGGCGCTGCTGGCCACCATCGAGAAGGACATGGACAGCTTCGATCGGAAGCTGGCCGACCGGATCGCCGTCTACAAGGGGCTGATCAGCTCCCCCGACGAGCGGACGCTCTTCGATGCGTTCAACCAGGAGTCCCAGACCTTCAAGACGGTGCGCAACGACGTCGTCGACCTGTCGCGGGCGGGGAAGAAGGCCGAGGCCTATCAGCTCTACGAGACAAAGGGACTGATCCCGCGTCGCGCCGCGTCCAAGGCCCTGGAGAAGCTGATCGCCATCAACAACGCCGGCGCCGACGCCGCGCAGGCTCAGAGCACCGCGATCTTCAACGAGACCTGGACGCTGAGCCTCGTCGCCATCGGTCTCGCCGTGGCTGTCTCGGTGCTGTCGGGCGTGATCATCGTCCTCGGCGTCACCCGCGGCATCGCCTCGGTGGTGCGGCCGATGCAGGCGCTGATCGCCGGCGACCTGTCGGCCGAGATCCCGTACCAGGGCGAGAAGACCGAGATCGGCACCATCGCGTCCGCCGTCGCGGTGTTCAAGCAGGGGCTCGTCCAGATGAAGGCGCTGGAGGCCGAGACCGCGCAGGCGCGCCTCGCCGCCGAGGAGCAGCGCCGGATCGGCATGCGCCAGATGGCCGACAGCTTCGAGGCCGCGGTTGGCGGCATCGTCGGGCAAGTCTCCGCCTCCGCGACGGAGTTGCAGGCCACCGCCGGCTCCATGTCGGCCATGGCGGGGCAGACCTCGGCGCAGTCCGGTGCGGTCGCGGCCGCCGCCGAGGAGGCGGCCTCGAATGTCAGCACCGTCGCGGCGGCCGCCGAGGAACTCGGCGCATCGGTCCAGGAGATCGGACGTCAGGTCCAGGGCTCGGCCGAGCTGGCCCGTTCCGCCGCCGGCGAGGCGGACGAGACCGGGGCCCTCGTGCAGGAACTCAGCACCGCCGTCGCCAAGATCGGCGACGTGGTCGGCCTGATCTCCTCGATCGCCGGTCAGACCAACCTCCTGGCGCTGAACGCCACGATCGAGGCCGCCCGCGCGGGCGCGGCGGGCCGCGGCTTCGCGGTGGTGGCCTCGGAGGTGAAGGCCCTCGCGGAGCAGACGGCCCGGGCGACCGGGGAGATCTCCACCCAGATCGGCCGGATCCAGGGCGTCACCGGGCAGGCGGTCTCCGCCATCGGGACGATCACCGGGCGCATCCGCGAGATCAACGGCGTCGCCACCTCGATCGCGGCCGCCGTCGAGGAGCAGGGTGCGGCGACGCAGGAGATCGTCCGCAACGTCACCCAGGCCGCGCAGGGCACGGGCGAGGTGACGAGCAACATCGCCGGCGTGGCCGGTGCCGCCGAGGAGACCGGCGCCGCGGCGAGCCAGGTTCTGGGCGCCGCCTCCGAGCTGTCTCGCCAGTCCGAACACCTGTCGGCCGAGGTCGGACGGTTCCTCGCCACCGTGCGCGCGGCCTGACGCGCCGCGCGACGAGGGCAGCGCTCGATAGTCAATCGCCGGGGTGTGCCGCAGCACCTCGGCGGGGAAAGCTTGAGCTTACATCAGGGTCACACCGCGAACACAGTCGCGGACCTGATGGAGACTTCGATGACCCGCGTTGCCCGCTTCACCCTCGCCGCTGCCGCTGCCGCCGCCACCGTCGCGGTTCTCGCCGGCACCTACGTCGAGATCCTGGACCGCGCCCTCCCGATGCACTTCGTCTGAGACGGCGGGTGCGAAGCGGATGAAGACCGCATCCCGGGACGCCGCCGTCCGGCGACGGCGCCCCGGGATGCGGGAGGGAGGTGGCCGATGAATCGATTCCTGACTTCCGTCGTCGACGGCGCCGAGTGGGTCGCCGACACTCTCGACGACATTCTCGTCGAGGCCGCCCTCGGTTTCGGCGCGGCCGTGCCGCTGATCGTCGACCCGTCCGGCGATCCGCCCGCGAGCTCGAATACCGGCACGCCCGAGACCGGCGCAAATGCGATCCGAGCGTGAGCGCGCCTAGCGCTTCTGCGTGTTCGGTGCCGACTGGTCGGTCTGCGGCTCCATCTTAGTGGAGTCGGGCTTGGTCGGCGTGCTGTTCTGGGCCTGCTTGTCATCGCAGCAAGCGAGACTGAGCAGCAGTAGCCCGGCGAGCGCGATGCGCGTTCCTACCGTCATGGATCCTCCCTGCGGCGTGTGAGCGGCGCCCGTCCGCGGGCGGGACAGCGCCGCTCGCGCCGTGACGCGGTCCCGTCAGCGGCTGCCGGCCGGCGGCTTGGAACCGGATCCGGCATCGTTCGGGCCGGTGCTATTCGTCGTGCCGGAGCGGCTCATCGAGCCGGTCGACGGTCCGCTCCCGGCGGCGCCCGGCGTGGAGCCGGACCCCGCATCGCTCGGTCCGGTGCTGTTGGCCGTGCCCGACCGGCTGGTCGCACCGCCGGTATTCTCCGCGGCCGCTGCGGGGATGGCGGCGGCGAGAAGGGCGGCGATGGCGAGACTCGTGAGTTTCATGGCGGATCTCCCTTCGGTCCGGCAATCGCGCTCGCGGAGCCGTTACCGGTCATCCGGGCAACCGCACGCCGTCGCGCCTGTTCCGGCCACGTCTTCGACGCGCGCGCGGGTGCCGGATCAGGATGCCTCCGGCGGCGCGTCCGGCCGGACTGCCGTCGGGGTAGCTACACGCGCCTGCTCGTCCGGCATCCGGTAGCCCCGATCCCAGGTGGCCCAGGCCTCCGTGTCCGGCGGATAGGGGTTCGCGGTGATCGGATCGCCGCGGTCGCGGGCGTGGCGCCCCTCGTCGCTGATCGCGGCGGGTGAACGGGTCGATGGCGTCATCGGCACTTCTCCAGCACTGACATCTCGATCGTGGACCGGGTCAGCGGACGATCGGGGCCGGCTCGGCCCGCGTCTGCGAGCCGGAGGCGGTGACGCGCCACACGGCGCCGCCGGCATCGTCGGCGATGAGCAGCGCGCCGTGACCGTCCATCGCCAGCCCGACCGGGCGCCCGCGAGCGTGTCCGTCATCCGTGAGGAAGCCGGTCACCACGTCCTGGGCCTTACCGGCCGGCCGGCCGTTCTCGAAGGGGATGTAGACCACCTTGTAGCCGTTCAGCGGCTCACGGTTCCAGCTGCCGTGCTCGCCCACGAAGGCGCCGGCACGATAGGCCTGCGGCAGACCCGCGCCGCTGGAGAAGGTCATTCCCAGGGGCGCCACGTGCGAACTCAGCGCGTAGTCGGGCATGAGTGCGGCGGCGACCAGGTCCGGACGCTGCGGCATCACCCGCGGATCGACGTGGTTGCCCCAGTAGCTGTAGGGCCAGCCGTAGAAGCCGCCATCCTTCACCGAGGTCATGTAGTCGGGCACGAGGTCGGGCCCGAGCTCGTCGCGCTCATTGACCACGCACCACAGGGTCTCGGTCTGCGGCTCGACGGTCAGGCCGTTGGGATTGCGCAGGCCCGTGGCGTAGAGCCGGTGCGCGCCGGATGTCCGGTCGATCTCCCAGATTGCGGCCCGGTCCTTCTCCTCGTCCAGCCCGTTCTCCGTGATGTTGCTGTTCGATCCGACGCCGGCGTAGAGCTTGGAGCCGTCCGGGCTCGCGGTCAGGCTCTTGGTCCAGTGGTGATTGATGCGGCCCGCCGGCAGGTCCACGAGCTTCACGCCCGGCTCGGTGATCGCGGTGTCGCCGGACTTGTAGGGGTAGCGCACGACCGCGTCGGTCTCCGCGACGTAGAGGTCGCCGCCGACCAGCACCATGCCGAAGGGCGCGTTCTGCTTGTCGAGCAGCACGGTCCGCTGCTCGGCGACGCCGTCGCCGTCGGCATCCCGCAGCAGGGTGATGCGCTGACCCGGGGTCTCCGCGGAATGGGACTTCCGCTCGAGCCAGCCCATGATGATCTCCTTGGGCCGGTTGATCGGCGGCGTCGGGCCGCCGCTCTCCGCCACCAGGACATCGCCGTTGGGCAGGACGAGGAGCGAGCGCGGGTTCTTCAGGCCCGTTGCGAGGGCCTTCACTTGCAGCCCGGATGCGCCCTCGGGCGTCTCGCCGTCCTTCCAGCCGACCGCGCTCGAGACGTGCATCGGCTGCAGCAGGTACTGATGCAGATCGGGCAGTGGCGGGTTCGGTCCGACCTGGGTCTGCGGGTCGATGGGATCGGGCCCGCAGGCGGCGAGCGGAAACAGAACGCCGGCGGCGAGGAGCGGGACGCGCCGGATCATGCCGGCTCCTCCGTTCGCACGCCGACACCGTGCCGGTGCACCAGCGCGGCGCCGCTCCAGCCAGTGACCAGCAGGATCAGCACGACGACGGTCGACAGGATCAGACCGGTCGGCACGACCGACGTGTAGGCGTCGCGACTGTGCACCAAGACGTTGATGAGGCTCAGGACCAGAGCCACCGCGTTGCCGGCGGCGTGGATCCAGGCCGGCCGAAGGCGGCGGATACCGCGATCGCCGAGAAAGTCGATGAGCCCCGCCACCGCGGCCAAGGTCGACGCGATCAGGCCGACGCTGAGGAGCCAGGCCGAGAAATTCGCCCACTGCATGTTGGCCGTGAGCCAGTAGGCGATGTCGGTCACCAGCGTCCCCACGAAGCAGACGACCGGGATCGGGACCAGCATCACGTGGATGGGGTGACCTGCGATTCGGGCCGTCGCTTGCGGGGTCTTCAGGATCAAGCCGGGATCCTCGGCGGACGGAGCTGCTTCGATGCAGGATGTACCGGCGGCCGGAGCCGAATGTTCCCGGCTCCGGCCGCCAGGCGAGGTCCTACGCTCTCGCGTGGCCGAGCGATGTCGGTCGGTATGAGGTCGTTCTGTCGACGACCTGTGCAGAGGGATGGGCGGTGGTTAAAGCAGAGCCGCCCGGCCCGATCTGCCGGAACGCCCGCTCGCCGATCTGCACGCGCTTCCGCTGACGCCTGCGGTCACGGGCGTGCGCCAGGCCGTATGCCCGCCGCTCCCGCGTCAGTGCGATCGATCGGCGCGATCCGGTGCTCGGCCTTTCGTGCTGTGGGTATGGTGGCTGTCCCGCTCGCCGCCCCCACCGGAGACGTGGGACTTCGAGTCGTTGGTCGGGCTTCCCGGCGCGGGCCCGTGTTCCGCCGCGTCGTGCGGCTTCGTGGCATCCTGATGGCTGCTGCCCGGTCCGCCGTGATGACGGTCGGCTGCGGGGGTCTTCTTCGATGTGCTCATACCGTTCCTGCTGATGCGCCCGCCGCGCTGGCCGTCTCTCCGAAGATCCGCGCGGCACGAAACCGGTCGGCGATGTCTGGCCAACCCTGCGGGTCCGACGGTGTTCCTGCGGGAGCGGTGCCGCGGCGGCACGTTCGGACTCGGGAACAGGCCGATCCGCCGTTCATTAAAGCGGCGGGTTCGGCGCAGAGGAGGATTCTCTTGGACGGCTCGTCGCGTGTCGCCGCGCTGACGGCAGGAGCCGTCACGCTCGCAGCCGTCGGCCTCGTCGCCTGGGCCCGGCGTTCCCGGGTCAGCGTCCGTGCCAAGCTGGTGAACGACGTGGCGCTGCCGCTGAGCGGCATGAAGCGCAGGGCGCGCGACGCGCAGGGGCTGCGGCGCGAGATCGCCCGGCACCGGCGGATCGAGCCCGCACGGCCGACCCTCTGGCAGCGCCGCGAGCGCAGCGTCCGAACCGACTTACTGGACGGCGCGGAGGTGATCACGGTCAGCCCGCGCGGCGGAAGCTCGGACATCACGATCCTCTACCTTCACGGCGGCGCTTGGGTGTTCGACGTTCTCGGTCCGCATTGGCGGATCGTCGACGCCCTCATCGCGCGCACCGGTGCCCGGGTGATCCTCCCGCGCTACCCGCTGGCGCCCGAGAGCACCTGGCGCCAAACTTACGCGTTCCTCGAGGAGCTCCTGGGCTCGATCGGCGCTGAGGCGCGCGACCGGCTGATCGTCGCGGGCGATTCGGCGGGAGGCTGCCTGTCCCTCGGAATCGCGCAGCGGCTGCGCGCGCGGGCCGAGCCGCTCCCCGCAGGTCTGCTGCTGTTCTCACCCGCGCTCGACCTGACGTTCTCGGATCCCGGGGTGGCGGCCATCGCGCCGCGAGATCCGATGCTGGCGGTGCCCGGCTGCCGCGAGGCGGCGCGCCTCTGGGCGGGCGGCACGCCGCTGACGGATCCGCGGATCAGCCCGCTGTTCGGGTCCCTCGAGGGGCTCCCACCGACGGCGATCGTCACCGGCACGCGGGACATCCTTCATCCGGATGCCCTGCGCCTGTCAGACGGCTTGGCGCGGGCGGGGCGCGAGGTGGCGCTGTACCGGTATCCCGGCCAGTGCCACGTCTTCGTCGGGGCGCCGATCCCCGAGGCGACCCGCGCCCTCGACGAGGCCGGCGCCTTCATCCGACGTCGTGTCAGCGCGTCCGACGCACGCCGTCAGCGACCTGTATACCCCGAAGCTACGGCCGCCTCTTTCAGGCGCTCGAACGCCGTGGCGTAGCGCTCGCGCAGGAACGCGGCGTTGGGCGGGATCCGGCTCGGACAGAGATTGTCCTCGGTATCGGACATCTTGATCAGCAGCGCCGCGAAATTGCCGGCGGCGATCAGGGCCGTGACCCGCTCGGAATAGGCGGTCCGGCTCGGCGGCTTGGTGAGAAGCGTCACCGTCTCGACGATGTCCGCCTCGAAGCCGGCGGCGCGGAGGTCGGCTGCCGTGCGCGGCGTGTCCTCCAGCACATCGTGCAGGAGCGCGGCCTGCATGACTCGCATCGGTTCGATGTCGAGCCCGTCGATGAGTCGGGCGTGACCGGCCCGGGCCTGGGCGGCGTTCGCGACGCGTTCCAAGTGCCGCATGCACGGCTCGCCACCCTTGTCGAGCTGGCCCGCATGCGCGGTGAGGGCGAAGGTATGGGCATCGAAGATCGTCGGCACGCACCCGGCTCCCCAGATCGACCGACCCGAAGCTACGCCGCGCCGGCCTTCCGCTCCGGGAAATCGCGTGCCCGCCGCGGCGTTCCCGCTCAACCGGCCGCCGCGCCCGCCGCGCGGCGCCGTGACGCCGTACGCTTCGTGGCGGCGCGCTTACCCCATTTCGTGGATGCGCAGTCTTCGCTGTCGATTCAAAAGTTCAGGTTGGCAACACTATTGCCCAGCTCCCGTGGAATCGCCATCTCTTGTTCCGTAATCGGACAAGCGGCGGGTCGCGCTTCAGGATCGAGACAATGACGTCCGGGACACTCGAGAAGCCGCTGGATGTCGGTGGGCCGCTGAGCCGCCGGGCGGCGGCGCTGGCCAACGTCCGGTGGTTCCGCGCGCTGGCGTGGCGGGCCCTGCGCGACGGCGGTCCGCGGGCCGAATTGCGCGCGTCCAACGCGCGAGCCGCGGCGCGGATCGTGCTGCGTCAGGCCAAGCGCGAGGCCCTGGTCGCCCGGCTGGCGCGTCAGGCCCTCGACACACCCCTCTAGGCGCGGTTGCGCCGCGTCGGGGCCGCGGGACCGCTGGATCGGCCGGGCACTGCGCCCGGCCGCGGCGTTGGTGAGCGTCAGCGCTTGAACTTGCCCTCGTACTTGAACTCGGGCGCCGCCTTCAGCTGATCCTTGCTGGCGCCGATAATGGCCTTCCACTTCTTGGCGTCGGCGTCGTAGCCGATCGCGATCGAGCTCGGGGCCACCGCGACGTAGCGCTCGCCCATACCGAGGAAGCCGCCGACGGAGACGATGTATCCGGCCAGCTTCTCGTGATCGATCACGAGGTCCTTGATCTCGCCGACCGTGTTGTTCTGCGCGTCGGTGACGTTGAGGCCGATCAGGTTGTAGCTGAGCACCGCGTCCTGCGGGACGGTCTCGAATTTCGGCGCGACCGTCGCGGGCGCCTCGTTGGCGGCGAAGGCGGGGCCGGCGAGGGCGGCGGATGCGAGGGCAGCGAGGACGAGGCGGCGCATAGTGAACTCCAATGGCCCGGTATGGGTGCTCGGAAATCGTCGCCTCGATCGCATCGTTCCGCGACAACACGGAAATGTTAATGCGCGGAACATGGAACCTTCGCCCGGTGCGCGGGCAGGGTGGCAACGCGGCCACGCCGTGGGCGAAGCGGCAACTGTATTGAAGATCGGCCGGGACAGATCGCCCGACTGCGCACCGATCGTTCCTGGCCGACCTTACCCCGGGACGGCATGCCGGGACTCGCAGAGGTCGGGAGGAGACACCGTGGCGGGAGGAGTGCTCGAGACGAGGCGCGGATCGGCGACCGGCGCCTGGGTGGACGGCCTCATCGGCGTCACGATCTTCAGCGCCTCGCTCGTGGCGACACGCCTCGCGCTGACCGGCATGGACGCGCTGTTCCTCAGCGCGGCCCGGGCTGCGCTCGCGGGCCTCGCCGGCGCAACCGCTCTGCTGGCGCTCCGACAGGCCCGCCCGCGACGAACCGATCTCCCGGCGCTCGCCATCGTGGCCGCGGGCGTCGTGGTCGGCTTCCCGCTCCTCACCGCCCTGGCCCTACGGACGGTCGGCGCCGCGCACGGCACCGTCTTCGTCGGCCTGCTGCCCCTTTCCACCGCCCTGTTCGGTGCGCTGCGCTCCGGCGAACGGCCGTCGCCGATCTTCTGGCTGCTCTCGATCACCGGCGCGCTGGTGACGGTCGGCTTCGCCGCGCGCGGGCTCGATGGACCACCCGGTGCCGGCGACGCCTTCATGCTGGCCGCGATCCTGCTCTGCGGGCTCGGCTACGCCGAGGGCGGCGTCCTGGCCCGCAGGCTGGGCGGCTGGCAGGTGATCGCCTGGGCCACCGTCCTGTCGCTGCCGGTCAGCCTGCCCCTCGCCCTGCTGCTCCGGCCTGCCGAGCTGGCCGCGATCCCGCTGCCGGCCTGGGCGGGCCTCGGCTACGTCGCCCTGTTCAGCATGCTGATCGGATTCGTGTTCTGGTACAGGGCTCTGGCGCGCGGCGGCATCGCGTCGGTTGGACAGCTCCAGCTGCTGCAGCCCTTCCTGGGCCTCGGCGTCGCCGCGCTGATCCTGGGCGAGCGGATCGAGCCCGCGATGATCGGCGCCGCCCTGGCAGTGGCGGCCTGCGTGGCGCTGGCGCGGCGCTTCGCTTGAGAGCGGGCCGGGCGCCGTCGGCCGGCCCTCGTCAGCCGGACTTGGCCACCACCTCGATGTCGCGGTCGAGGCCGCTCTCGACCTTGAACTCCCGGGTGTAGACCTGTCCGTCGTGGCGGGCGATCAGCACGTAGTCGCCCTCCGCGAGAGTCACCTGTGGGAAGGCGCCGATCGCCTCGCGGATCGTGTCACCGCCGGGGGTCAGGACCGAGAAGGCGGTGCCCGCGAAGGCCTCGGCGCCGGGAGCGGCCACGAGCTTCAGGGTCACCGTCGCGGCGCGGTGGTTGAGCGTCGCCTCCGTGACCTTGCCGTTCTCGACGCGCAGGTCCGCGCGCTGGATCGCGTTCGACTCACCGTAGGTCGAGACCACGTGATACGTACCCTCCGGCAGGCGCAGCAGCTCGCCGGTCTTGATGCCGGCGCGCACGAGCCGGCCCTCGGAGTTGGTCCCGACCGGGACGAAAACCGAGAACGTCACCTGCCCGGGCGGGATCTTCTGGTCGCCCACCGCGCCCGCGAGCTTGAGGGCGCCTGCGGCCACCCGGAGCGTGTCGGTCGTCGGCTGACCGCCCATCACGATCCGCTTCGACGCGCTCGCGAAACCGTAGGTTACGGTCGCCACGTAGGCGCCCGGCGCGAGGGTGAAGTGCGGCTCGGCCTCGGTCGAGCGGGCGACGATCGACGGGCGCGTGCCGTCACCGCGATCCTCGTAGATCCGCCACGCGAGCCCCTGGCGCAGGGCCGTGCCAGGGCCCGACAGGAGCGCGGACAGGGACAGCTGCGCCTCCGGCTCGGCGGGGGGAAGAGACGGCGGCAGGTTCGGGGTGGTGATCGACGGCGACGGCAGAGCGCCGCCGAGCCGGTTCTGGAACGGGTCCTGCTGCGCGCGCGCGGCCGGCGGGCCGGCGGCGAGAATCGCCAGCGCGGTCGCTGCAAGCCTCATGCGCATCGGTCGGCCCTTCTCTGCTCGTCACGCCGGTCGCGACACCGGATCGTCCGGGTCCGCCTCTGACCTCCGACCATGGCGGCGGCAAGGCCGCTCTTCCACAGGCGGGCCGCGCATGCCACATCCCGGTCGGGACGCGATACCGGGACGGAGCGCATGACCGCCACCCTCGATCTCCTGAAGACCCGCCGCTCGGTACCGCCGGCGCTGCTGGACGAGCCCGGGCCGGACCGGGCGCAGCTGGACACCATCCTGACCGCCGCCGCGCGCGTACCCGACCACGGCAAGCTGGCGCCCTGGCGCTTCATCGTCATCGCCGGCGACGCCCGGGCCAAGGTGGGCGAGGTCATCGCGGCGACCTTCGCGGCCGACAATCCCGACGCCGGACCCGAGCGGCTCGCCCAGGAACGGGCCCGCCTGACCCACGCTCCGGTCGCCATCGCGGTGGTCTCGCGGGCGGGGCCGCACGTGAAAATCCCGGAATGGGAGCAGGTGCTCTCCGCCGGCGCCGCGACCATGAACCTCCTGATCGCCGCGAACGCCGCCGGTTTCGCCACGTCCTGGCTGACCGAATGGTTCGCCTACGACCGCCGCGTCCTCGACGCCCTCGGCCTCGCGCCCACCGAGAAACTCGCGGGCTTCGTCCATATCGGCCGGGCGCGCGAGGTGCCCTCCGACCGGCCGCGGCCGGCGCTCGACGAGATCGTCACCTACCTCTGAAGGGACCGGCCGTGCACTATGATCTCGACCTGCCGCGCGAGGCGCGCGCCCTCCCGCACAACCCGCTCAAGGCCATCGTCGCGCCGCGTCCGATCGGCTGGATCAGCGCCATGAATCACGACGGCGCGCTCAACCTCGCGCCCTACTCGTTCTTCAACGCCGTGGCCGACAATATGGTCGCGTTCTCGTCCTCTGGCCGGAAGGACGCGATGACTTTCGCCGAGGAGGGCCGGGAATTCGTCTGCAGCCTCGCCACCTGGGACCTGCGCGACGGGATGAACGATTCCTCGGCGTCGCTGCCGCGCGGGACGAGCGAGTTCGCCTTCGCCAACCTGGAGACCGCCCCCTCGCGGAAGGTGCGGCCGCCGCGCGTGGCCGCCTCACCGGCGGCTCTGGAGTGCCGCTGGCTTCAGACCGTGCCGCTGGTGCCTCTCGGGGGCGGCGAGGCGGAGAATTTCCTGGTGATCGGACAGGTGGTGTCGATCTACGTCGACGAACGTTTCGTGACGGACGGCATGGTCGATACGGCGGCGATGCATCCGATCATGCGGGGCGGATACTTCGACTACTTCCACGCGACCGCCGACACGCGCTTCCAGATGCGCCGGCCGAAGGGCGCGGGTGAGTTCACCGGGTCCTGAAACAGGAACCGGTTGTGCGCGGCCGATTGAGGACTTGTTTACTATAGCGGGCGCAGGTTCGGGCGGTCTCCAGCACCGTGCCCGCCCGGATGTTCCTGTTCACCACGCCGTCGAGCCCACCGGAGAACCCGCCGCCCCAGGCGCGGGCGCTGCCGGGCACGCCCGCCTCCGGGCCGGTGGTCCAGGCCATCCGTGACGGGGCGACGGCGAGCGGCGTCGGCTTCGACTATCTCCTCGCCACGGCGCGGCGCGAATCCGCCCTCGATCCCGCGGCCAAGGCCGGGACCTCCTCGGCCACCGGCCTGTTCCAGTTCATCGAGCAGACTTGGCTCGGGGTGATGAAGAATGCCGGGCCGCGGCTCGGGCTGCAGGCGCAGGCCGACGCCATCACCCGGCAGTCGGACGGCACTTACACGGTGCCCGACGCGAGCCAGCGGCAGGCGATCCTCGACCTGCGCCGCGATCCCAAGATCTCCGCGACGCTGGCCGGCGCCCTGACCCAGCAGAACGCCGACGCCCTCACGAGCGCCCTCGGCCGTGAGCCGACCGCGGGCGATCTCTACGCGGCGCACGTGCTGGGCGCGAAGGGCGCGGCCGCCCTGATCTCGACCGCCCGCGCCTTTCCGGAGCGCGCCGCCGCCCTCGACCTGCCGGAGGCGGCCGGCGCCAACCGGGCGCTGTTCTACGATCGCGCCGGCCGGCCGCGAAGCGCCGCCGAACTCTATGCCAGCCTCGCGGCGGCGGCCCAGGGCGCCGCCGCCACCGACCTGACCGGCCTGCGCCAGGACGGCGCCGCGGCGCCGCAGGCCGTGTCAGCCTACGCCAGCGCGGCGACCGCCTTCGGCGGGACCTCGGATCTGCGCAGCCTCTTCCAGACGGACCAGCGCGGCGCGGCCTCCGACGCCGCGGCCCGACTCTGGCAGGCGCGCAACGGCGCCGCGCCGGTGCAGCACGCGGCGCCCACCTATTTCCCGCGCTCCGACTCGGAACCGCCGCCGCGCGTCGCCACCGTGGAGCCCGACGTCACGGGCGCCCTCAGCGAACCGGCGACGCCGCCGGGCGCCGCCCTCCTCAATCCGCCGCTGCCGCCCCGCCGACCCGCGGAACTCGCGGCCGCAGCGTCCATGTCCGGCAACAGGACCAGCCTGTTCGCCCCCCGGAGCGGTCGATGATCATCCGCGAGTTTCTGGCCTGGACGCAGGACGCCTCGGCAGAGCGCCGGGCCGAGGCGACCGCGACGCTGGCCCGGACCTACCTGTACGGCGACCTTGGCGCCGAGGCGGCCTGGGAGGCCAAGACCGCGCTGCTCGCGCTCCTCGACGACCCGTCGCCCCGGGTGCGCCGGGCGCTCGCCGAGACCTGCGCCGCCTCGGCGCGGACACCGCGGCCGCTGGTCGTCGCCCTGTCCTGCGACGTTCCGGAAGTGGCGCGGCCGGTGCTCGCGCGGTCGCCGGTCCTCACCGATGCCGACCTCGTGGACGCGGCCGCCCTCGGCGACGAATCGACCCGCGCGGTGATCGCCGCCCGGCACCACCTGTCCCACGCGGTCGCGGGCGCGCTCTCCGAGATCGGCGAGACCGACACGCTGGTCGTGCTCGCGGCCAATCCGACGGCGAAGATCACCGCGGGCCGGATGCTGCGCATGATCGAGCGGAGGGGCGACGAAGCCGCCCTGCGCGAGGCGCTCCTCACCCGCGCCGACCTGCCGCCGGAAGTGCGCCACGCCCTCGGGATCGCGGTGGCGCGGGCGCTGACGGGGTTCGTCACCGACCGCGCCTGGCTCGGCGCCGAGCGCTGCGACCGGATGAGCCGCGAGGCCGGCGAGCGGGTGGCGCTCGAGGCCTGCGACGGCTTCGGCGCGGCCGCCGTCACGCGGCTGGTGACGCACCTGCGCGCGACCCGCCAGCTGACCGCGGGCCTGATCCTGCGCGCCGTGCTGTCCGGCCGGACGGACTTCGCCCTGGCCGCCCTGGCCGACCTGTCGGGCCAGGATCATGCCGGCGTCGCCCGGGCCATGCGCGACCCGCGCCTGTTTGCCGACCTGCACGACCGCGCCGGGCTGCCCGGCGCGCTCCTGCCGGCGATGCAGGCGGCGCTGTCCGCGTGGCAGGATCTCGTCCGCGGGGCCGCCCCCGTTCGCGGAACCGGCCTGTCCCGGCGCCTCATCGAGTCCGCCATCGCGGCCTGCGGTGACCTGTCGGATCCGGACATGCATCCGGTGATCGCGCTGCTCAACCGCTACGAGGCCGAGGCGGCGCGCGACGAGGCCCGCGAGGTGGCGCGCGCCATCGCCGCCCAGGCGCTGGCGCGCGAGACGGCCCGCCGGGAGGCCGAGGCCGCCGACGCCGCGTGGCGCGCCGCCCTGGAGAGCCAGCGCCGGACCGCCTTCGCGAAGGAGGCCGATACGGAAACCCCGCTCGTCGTCGCGGTCCCCGAAACCGCGGACGTCCTGCCCGAGGTCGAGCCGGTCAACCCGGTCGGCGTGATCCTCGACGCGCTGCCCGAACAGATCCTGGCCTGGTATCGCCCGGAGGAGTTGGACCCGGAGGTCCAGGCCGCGACCGACCTCGTGCTCGACGGCCTCGGCGACAGCCTCCTCGATCATTTCCGCGCCAGCCAAGGCCGCGCGGAGCCGGAGCCCGACGCGAGCGCGGACAAGCCGGAGCGCATCGCCGCCTGATCGTCGCGGCGCCGGCCGCACGGGGGCTTCCGAGCCCCGCGTCCCGCCCAGCAAAGTCAGGTCTCGCGGTGGAGTGATAGCACCGGACATGTCCCGATACCGTCGGCTTCCGGGCGCGGAGCCGCGCTACGTCCTGGCGGCGGCACGGACGCTGATCGCGGAGCGCGCCTACCGGCTCAGCCTCTACGCGGTCGACGTGGCCGCTTCCGACGGCCAGACCGGCCGCCACGTTCTCGCCGTGCCGGTCGCGATCGGCGCGGTCTCGATCACGGTGGGCCTCGTCCTCACCGAAGAGGATTCCCGTCGGGCCGACCGGGGCGATCTCGAGGGCATCGCGGCCGTCGCCCAGGCCGTGCAGAGCGGATACCGGCGCTTCCGCACCTTCCCGGCCAACGAGCTGGGGCGTTTCGTGCTCTGATGACGCAGTCCGGCAGGAATTCACCGCATCCGCACGCTCAATTGGGCGGCCGATAGGCCTCCGGCGGCAGGTCGCGGAAGAACGTCTCGCCGGGGGCTTGCCCCGGGGCAGGCTTGGGCGCGATCCCGCTGCCGCTCCCCTCCGTGATGTAGCGCTGGCCGCCGGGCTCCGGCAGCACCGCCGCGGGGGCCTGGGGGGTCGGCGGTACGATGTACCGCTTCTGATCCGGCGTCGCGGCGCTGGGAGGGGGTGCGACGGGTGGCGCGACGGGCGGCGCTACCGGCGTCTGCGGCGGTGGCGCGGCGGGCGCCCGGGGCGGCGGGGCTTCGTCCTTCCGCGCCGCGGCCGGTCGGCTCGGGCGCCGGACGACGGTTCGGGGCGCGGCCCGGCGCGGCCGCTCGCGCACGACGGCCGGCGGCGGGCGGGTGCCCGGCAAGGTGATCCGGAGGCTCTCCACCGACCGCACGAGGTCGCCGAGGCTCGCGTCGGCGGTGCGGCACAGCCGGATCCGCAGGGAGATTGCGCGGCGCGCGGTCGGCTCCGCCTGGAACAGAGCGGGCGGTTGCCCGCCGGCGACAGCGGCGCCGCGGCCGCCCTCGATCCACTGCCACGCGTAGAGGCAGTCGGCACCCAGCGCGATGCCCACCGGGCCGTAGGCGTTCCGGAGCGGCGGCCGCACCGTCATCGCCTGCCCGGGGAACCGGACGGCGATCTCACCCGCGATCCCGAACTCGCTGGGCTTGGCCAGCCGCGGCGGGAAGGCGAGCAGCAGGTCCGCCGTCTCCCGCCGCAGGGCGATCTCGGCGTGGTTGCGACCGTCGCCGCCGGCGTAGCGCAACCGCTGGTCGAACCCGTCGCGCTCGCGGGTCTCGATCACCGCGGTCAGCGCCCCGGCGCCGGGCAGCGTCAGGACCGGCACCGTCTGCGCCCGCGCGCCGGCAAGCAGCAGGAGCCACGCCACGGCACAGAGCCGGACCGAGCGGATCGCCGCGCGCCTCAAGGGGTGGTCCGCTCGGTCGTGGCGGATGTGTCGTAGGCCGAGCGGCCGGGCATCTGGAACCGCTTCCCTTCCGAGTTCTCGGACCGCCCGCGCTCGGCCTGCTGGTCCTGCCACAGGGTCCCGGCGGCAGGCGGCGACAGGAATTCCGGTTTATCGATGCCACGATAGTCGGGCAGCAGGGCGTAGCCGAACCGCTCGTAGGGCATCGGCCCCGCGCCGGGTACGCGCCGGGCCACGAGGGGCGGCGCCTGGGTCGCGGGCTCACGGACGTAGGTCCCCGCGGGGACGGGCTCGGCCAGGGCGCGCACGAGCCCCGGCGGCGGGTAGCGGAGCGCGTTCTCCAAGGAGACCGCCAGGGGAAATTCGCCGCGCTGGACGGCGAGCGGTTTGGTGTCCGCCGCGACCGAAGGCAGGTCCGGCCGCGGCACCCGGTTGGCCGTCGGCGTCTCGGCACGCGTCGCGGGAGCCGCGTGCCGCCCGGGCGCGCCCGCGGCGGTCGAGGACGCGGGCTCGCAGGGCAGCGGCGACCCGCCTGTCGTCTCGCGGAACAGCAGGTCGACCACCTTCGGGAAGAGGCCGTCGTAGCGGTTCACGACCTCTAAAAAGGGCCGCTGCCGCTTCAGCCGCTGCAGCGTGAGGGCGTAGCCGAAAACGGTTCCCTCGCTGGGCATCCAGGCGACGGCCCGCTGGAACCATTCCAGCGCCGTGTCGAACTGGCAGGAATTGTAGGCGTACCACGCGAGCCCCTGGGCGCCTTCGCCCGAGGTGGAGGCCGTCACGACCTGGGCGTAGCGCGCGATGCGCGCCGGCTCGATCGCGGGCGGGCGAGGCAGCGTCAGCTTCTGCTCCAGGATGTCGATGTAGAGCAGCTCGTTGCCAACGAACCGGTCGCGCCAGGCGTAAGCGACCTCCTCGGCCTCGCGCGGCATGTCGAGCTGGCGCAGGGTCAGGGCGAGACCGTGGGCGACCATGGCGTCACCGCCCCGGGCGATCGCCTGCTTGAACCACTCGAGCGCCTCCCGGAATTGGCGGCGCTTGTAGGCGTACCAGCCGAGCAGGCTGGTCTGGCTCGGATCTCCGCTCTTGCGCGCGACGGCCTGGAAAGCCGCGAGATCGGCCGGGGACGGGGTCTCGGCGCTCTCCTCGTGCAGGAAGGCGGCGATCCGCGCGCGGGTGATGTCGAGGCGGATCGCGTCGAACTCCGAGGCCCCGTTCGCGCCGCGGTGACCCATCTCGATCAGGCGCTCCGCTTGCGCCATGCGCAGATGCGCCATCGCCTTCTGGATGGTGGCGAGGCGCACCCCGGAATCGGCGCTGCCGTCGAGGATCGACTTATAGAGCTCGAACGCCTCGTCGCCCGAGCCGGAATCGCCCAGGGCGTCCGCGACCGTCCAGATGCTCTGGACGTCGAGGGGGTCGAGGGCGCCGGGATCGGCCCGGTAGAGGTGGATGATCGCGTCGGCCTCCTTGCCGGTGAGCGCCGTGATCCGGGAGCGGAATTCGGCCCGGCGAAGCTTGCGCGCCAGCTCCTCGGAGGGCTGCCACGCGGGATCGATCGAGCGGCGTGCGGCGATCGCCGTGCGGAGGTCGTCGAACCGCCCCGCGGTGAAGAGATCCCACAGGGGCGCCTCCTCGGGCGGGCTCGGCTGCAGCGCGTCGAGGTCCGGCGGCTCGTTCCAGCCCGGATAGAGACGCTTCAGGCGGGCGATCTCGGCCTTCATCCGCGCCGTCTGCTTCTGGGCCGCGTAGTAGCGGAGCGCGCTCTCGTCGACCATGTTGGTCGTGCGGGACGTGGCCGGGTCGGCCAGGATCGCCGGCGCGCGCGGGCCGTCGCCGTAGACGATCCGGGGCTCGGTCCGCGTCGGCGCGGCGGAGGGCTGCGGCGGTTGTCCGGAACGCGCGTCGACCTGCGCCGCGGCCGGCGAGGCGGCGAGCGCGAGGAGTAGGAGGCAGGGGGCGGCCGCTCGCACCCGGGCCGGCGGAGGGCCCTTCAGGACTTCAGGCATGACGGGTAGCGCATGCGGGCCGCGGTCAGGGCGAGGAGGCTTAGGGTCGCCGGATAATAGTTCTGGTTGCCGATGTCGCCCCGGGCATCCTCCGGAAAGGGCGTGCCGTCGAGGGCGCAGGCCACCAGGGCGGGGATCCCCATGTAGCCGGCCTCGGTGAGCCACTCGACCTTCCGCCCGTCGCCGGTGTCGACGATCGGCAGCCGCTCCCGGTCAGAACTCGACCACAGGGCCTGGAACGGCGCGAGGTCGTCGGGCCGCACCAGCCCCGCCCAGGCGAGATAGAGCGGGACGCGGATGGCGTT
Source organism: Methylobacterium sp. ME121 (assembly GCF_000974725.1). Taxonomy (NCBI): domain Bacteria; kingdom Pseudomonadati; phylum Pseudomonadota; class Alphaproteobacteria; order Hyphomicrobiales; family Methylobacteriaceae; genus Methylobacterium; species Methylobacterium sp. ME121. Next base: position 358,429 of record NZ_BBUX01000001.1, on the reverse strand, counting down.
GTAGGAGAACAGGGGCGGGAAGCCGGTTGCGGGGTGCGGAGCGTCCTTGGCGGAGATCCACTCGGTGGGCAGGTTGCTCGGACCGAAGCGGGACTGCCGCAGCAGGGAGAGGCCGCTGCGCGTCAGGGCCGCCCAGTCGTATTCCGGCGCCACCAGGGCGAGGCGCGGGAAGGCCGGGAAGATCCAGTAGGAGAGGTTGACCAGCGGGCCGTCCGGGCGCTCGCGGGCCGAGAAGCCCGAGACCGCGGGGAGCAGCAGCGCCCCGTGCGGGTCACGGAACAGGATGGTCTTGCGCCCGAACTCGATGGCGACCCGACGGGCCGCGGTGCGGTAGCTCGGCTCGTTCCAGGCCTCGGCCGCCTCGGTGAGGGCCCAGGCGACGAGGATGTCCCCGTCGGTGGCGTTGTTCATGTCGCTCACCGCCGGCCGCTTGTCGGGCGACCAGCGCCACGCCAGCAATTCGTCGCCGCGGACCATCAGGTTGGCGCGGGTCCAGCCCCAGATCCGCTCGAAGCTGACCCGGTCGCCCGCCGCCACGGCGAGCAGCATGCCGTAGCCCTGGCCCTCGCTGTGGCTGATCAGACCGTTGGCGGTGTCCACCACGCGACCCTGATCGGTGATGAACCGGGAGCGGTAGGCGCGCCATGCGGCGTCATTGCCGAGCTTGCCGGCGAGGCCGGGGCTCGCCGCCCTGGCGGTTTGAGCGGGCTGCGTGCCCGGTTGCGCGGTACTCGGTGGCACGGCAGGCTCGTCCTGCGTCGAGGCCGCCGCCGCGGGCAGCATCGCCGCGACGAGGAAGGCCGCGGCGAGAGGGGCGCGGTCGCGGCGGCTCATGAGTTCTTCCTGCCGACGTTGCGCACGAGGCTCGTGGTCGCGAGGCCGAGGCAGAGTGCCATCGCGAGGGTCATGCCGACGTAGTATTCCGTGTTGATCGACAGCCACGCCGCGGACACGAGGCGCAGGTTGGCCAGGGATCGCGGCTGCGTCTCGACGATCTCGATCCGCTCGGACCGGGACGTCACCAGCGTGCCGTTCGACGCGTCGAGGAAGGCGGCGCTGCCGCCGAGCCTCGCCCAGACCACGGGGTCGACGAGGCAGGAGACGGACGCCTTCAGCAGGGACGCGTTCGGCGCGGTGACGATCACGGTGTTGCTCGACTGGACCGGCGGACCCTCGGCGATGAGCAGCGAGGCCGTGGCCGGGACCTCCACTGTCTCGTCCGGCTTCACCTGCGCCGTCACCGTCTGGCGCAGGGAGCGCGCCGTCCCGGTGATCTCGTTCCAGACGGAGTCGAGGGCGGCCCAGATCTGGCGCGAGCCGCGCGTCGACGCCTCCCAGCGGTCGATGAGCTCTCGGTCCGAGGAGGAGCCTGGAGCGGTGGCCGGGACGGTAGCCGAGGTCGGCGCGGGCGCGGCGCTCGCCTCGCTCTGGGACGCCGGTGCCTGAGCGGGCTGAGCCGGGCGCACCTGCGGGATCAGGGTGGGCAGGGCGCAGCGCATCGGCAGGTTGCGACGCAGGCGATCGAGGGTGAGCACGCCCTCGGGGCCGAACTGGCCCGGCGTGGCGACCATATCGGCGCGGCCTTCCCAGACTCGCTGAACCTGCTGCGGATCGAAACCGACCGCCTCGAGGAGCGCGGGGTCGAGGGCACGGGCGGGCGCGACGACGAGCTGGCTGGTATCGGACGCAACCTGCTGCTGGGTCACCACCTCGAAATCGATGACCCGCTCGGCGGCCATGGCCAGCCGGGCCGCGAGAGTCGCGGCCGCGTCGGCGCTGTCGCGGTCGGGCGTCGGCAGCACGAGGCGCGGGCGCCGTCCCGGGACGACGAACGGCACGGCGCCGCCCTTGATCGCCGCGAGGTCGGGGCTGCGCGCCGCCCGGGCGAAGTGCGGGATCTCGATCCGGGAGCGGTCGAGGAATAGGAAGCGCGCCTGCTTGGCCGCGGGGCTCAGGGTGTCGCAGACCTGGTCGGCGGCGTTCGGCAGCTGCGCCGAGATCTCCACGTGGTTCACCCCAGGACGCCACAGGCTGAAGGGCAGGGGTATCGCGCTGTCGTCGAACACCTCGCCGCGCGCGTCGGGGAGCGGGACGCTGGCCGCGTTGCGTCCGTTGATGTCGATGACGATGCGGGCGTCCGAGGAGAGCCCGGCCACGTACGCCCCAGCGAGGTGCAGCATGACCTTGCCGTAATCGGCCGGGACGAAATCACCGGGAAAGCGAAGGGCGAAGCCGACATGGAGCAGCCGGCCCGAGAACTCGCGGGACGTCGCGCCGAGCCGGTCGAGCGTCAGGTTCTCGCCGCCCTGTACCATGTAGCCGCGGAAGAGTTGCACCGCCTTCAGCCCGTTCGGCGTCCCGGTGTCGGCCGGGACGGCGAGATTGGTGATGGCCTGACGGACGTCCTCATCGCGGGCCCCGGTGACCACCAGGGTCGGCGGAGTGTTCGGCCGCGTCGGCAGCATGGCGAGGCGGGGCCCGGTGATCGGGCCGAGTTCGGAGACGCCTTCGACGCCGGCGATCTCGGAGGCGGTGCCGACGACGAGGTTGATGCCGTTGCGGCCCTGCAGGGGCGGCCCGAAGGTCACGGTCGGCCGGGCGACCCGCCCCACGAGCGCGAGGGCCTGCGCCGCCTCGATCATGCGCTCCAGGCGGGCCAGGTTCGGACGCTCATTCAGGATGACCTGGATCGGCAGGGCGCCGCTCTCGTCGGGCTCCGCGGCAGCGAGTGACCGGACGTCCATGTCGGTCGCCGTTCCCACCACGAGGCCGGACCGCGACGGGTCGATCTGCGTCCACAATTCGTAGGTCGCGCCGACCGAGCAGTCGACCCGGTGGCGCTGGCTGGCGGTGAAGGTCACGGCGTTGAAGCCGGCCTTCAGCACGCCGTCGGGAATGGCGAACTCCACCACCTTCACGGCGCCGGGCGCCTGGATGCGGGTCCAGCCGACCTTCGCGCCGTTAACGAAGGCGGCGAGCTCGGAGCTCTCCGGCGCCACCGAGATCGCCGAGAGATACGAGAGGCGCAGCCTCACCGGTCCCCGCGTCTGCGCGTCGGTGAGGTAGACCGGGTAGCGCAGGGAATCCTCCTCGCCGGTCAGGCGGAAGCCGCGCGGGCCGGACGGAAGCCGCCGCGCCGGCGCGATCGTCGACTGGATCACCGCGCGCGGCACCGTCTGCGGCGCGGCGGCCCGCGGCGGCTCGGGCGGTCGCGGCGTCGATTTCGGCTCCGCCGCCGCGGCGTCCGGCCGGCGCGCGGGGCTTGCCCCATCCTCGGACGGCGCGCGCAGGGCGTTGCCGCTGGGCGGGACCGTCAGCCGCTCCGCGGGGCCCGTGCCCAGGAAGCTTTGGCCGAAGGCCGGCCCGCTCGCGAGACAGACCAGCAGCCCCAGCACGGGGAGGCGCAGCCGGGTCGCCATCGCCGTCACGCCGCGCTCGTGCGCCGGCCGCGAAGCTCGGCCAGGGTGCGCTCGTTCTCGTAATCCATCATCAGGCGGACCCAGTCGTCCCCGCTCTCGACGTCGGTGGGTTTGGCGGCCGTGGGCAGTGTCGGCGCCGCACCGGCCGTCGCCGCGGCCGGGACGGACGGCGTCGGGGCGACGGCCGCCGACGGCGCGTCGTAGACCGGAGCCTCCTCGATCTCGACGGGCCGCGGGCGCCGGCTGGCCAGGAGATAGCGCAGGGCGCGGAACGGCTCGACGAGACCCCACCACGCGAATTGCAGCGTGCCGGTGGGGATGTCCTTGTGCCGCCGCCGCCGCAGCTGGAAACGGCGCATCGCCTCTGCGTCGCCGTACATGAGGCCCGCGAGCGCCGGGTAGTCGCGAACCGCCAGCGTGCCGAAATTCACCCGCATGACGAGCTCAGGGCCGTCGCGCGTCGCATGCTCCAGATGGACCGGCAGCGGCGCGGCCCGGCGTGCCCCGGCCGTCGGCTCGACGCTGAGCGCGCCCCGCAGCGGCGGGCGGGTGAGACCCGGATCGAGGGCGCCACTGAGGAGGCGCAGGGTGCAGGCGTCCGCGGAGACCCGCTCGATCGCCACGTCGACGCTGTGCCCGGAGAGGCTGAGGACCCCGCGGCGATCGATCGCCAGCGACGGCGTGCGTTCGAGCTGGCGCCGCTCGGCGCAGACCCCGAGCGACGCGCCCGCGGTGAGCAGGTTGAAGAAGTTCCAGAGCCCGACCACCAGCATCAGGTTGGTCACGCCGGGCTCGTACAGGTAGCGCCACGCCGCGACCGCGCAGCCGAGCATCAGGAGCAGGTAGATCAGGAAGAACGGCAGGGCGAGCGACGAGATATGGTCGTGGTCGAGGGTCGCGCCCTTGTTGGTGACATTGAAGGTCGGCTTGCGCGGCGAGGCGATGACCGAGACGATCGCCTTGGCCAGGTAGACGCCCTGAATGTACTCGTAGAGCTCCGACACGAACGGCCAGCGGAATTTGCCGTAGACGTAGTTCTGGATCATCAGGTTGATGACGATGTAGGTCAGCGTGTAGGCGATCGACTCGTCCACGCTGGCCACGAAGATCTTCAGGTCGAAGAAGATGTGCAGCAGCGGCGCGAACATGAAGATCAGCCGCGGGATCGGGAAGAACCAGAAGGTCATGCTGGAGAGGTAGGCGATCTTCTGGATGGGCTTGAGGCCCTTCTGGAAGACCGGGTTCTTCAGGAGCAGGATCTGGAACATCCCCTGGCACCAGCGCGAGCGCTGGCCGATGAAGTCCGCCAGCGTGTCCGGCTGAAGGCCGGCGATCAGCGGCTTGTCGACGTAGGCGCTGGTCCAATTGCGCGAGTGCAGCTCGAAAGCGGTCTCGCAATCCTCCGTGATGGTGATGCCCGAGAAGCCGCCGGCTTCGTCGAGAGCGGTGCGCCGCAGCAGGGCCGCCGACCCGCAGAAGAACGAGCCGTTCCACTTGTCGAGGCCGCGCTGCGTGACCGCGTAGAACATCTCGTTCTCCGAGGGCATGCGCTCGAAGGTTCGCAGGTTGCGCTCGACCGGGTCGGGGTTGAGGAACGCGTGCGGCGTCTGGACGAGGAACAGGCGCGGGTCCTGCGCGAAGTAGCCGACGGTCTCGGTCAGGAACGAGCGGAACGGGACGTGGTCGGCGTCGAGCACCGCCACGAGGTCGCCCCGGGCCTGGGCGAGGCCGTTGTTGAGGTTGCCCGCCTTCGCGTGCTCGTTGCGGGCGCGGGTGAGGTAGCGGGCGCCGAGCTCGTCGCACAGCGCTTGCAGCTCGCCCCGGCGGGCGCGCGCCGCCGCGGCCTTGGCCGGGTCGGCATCGCTGCACTTCTGGTCAGTGCCACCGTCATCAAGCAACCACACGGTGAGCTTGTCGGGCGGGTAGTTCAGCTGCCGCGCCGCCGCCAGGGTCATGGCGAGGATCGAAGTGTCCTCATTGTAGCTCGGCACGAACACGTCGACCGTGGGAAGGTCGGCCGCCGGGGCCGCCGGCGGCGGGTCGCGCCGCAGCGGGTCCGCGTTGATGATCAGACTGACGAACAGGATGAAGACGCAGTAGAGCTCGGCCACCAGCAGGATCAGGCCGAACCCGAAGCTGACCGGGTCGCCCGGCGAGGGCAGGGTGTTGGTGAGCCTCCACAGGATGTAGCGCAGCACCACGAGGCTGCCGAGCGCCATGAAGACGAACCGCGTTCGCGGCCCGTCGAGCACCGCCCACAGCACGATCATCACCGCCATGGCGGCGAGGCTCATGGCGAGCTGGGCCTGCGTCCCGACGGGCTGGCTGAGCAAGGCGAGGCTGGCGACTGTCGCCCCAACCCAGGCCAGCCAACGCAACGCCTGCCTCACGCTACAGCCTCCCGGGCCAACAATCCCTCGGATCGAGGTGCAACGGCTCTAAGGCCGGCTTTGTACAGCGACGAAGGTCAATGAACAAACCCATTCGCAATATCCGGCAAGATGCACTTGATCGAAAATTACAGTTAACTAAGGAATGCGGCCAGCCCAGTCGAGAGGCGGCGTCACGAAGTGGATCTGGCTGCAGCAGCGGACTTGAGACGCGCCGCCACGCTGAATACATTAACGATCCGTTCGTAAACTTCTCGATAATCGGTGATGGCCCGGCGCATGCGAGGAAGAGCGCCACAAATAGTCGTTGCGATTTAGGCGTTCCGGCCGGCCGGCTGGGCCTGGACCCGGTGCCGCCGTCTCGGTGCGCCGCGGGCCTTAATCGACCCTTAACGAAAATCGAGCCTCGCTCGGGACCGACCCCCGGGCGTACGGATGACCGCGAAGCCGCTGAAGATCTCCCTCGGATTGCTCAACGCGCTGCAGGTGGCGATTGCCGCCGCGGCGGGGTTCGCGGCCGCCCTCCTGATCGTGGTGCCGGCCGCCCAACCCGGAACCGCCTCGTCCCCGCAGGAGATGGTCGACTCGGCCTCGCGCGCCTACGTCGCCGCCATCGCGGCGCGGCTGCGGCAGACCGTGGGCGAGGCGCGCAACGCTGCTCTGACGCTCCGCGACGACGACGGCCTGCTCTCCGCCGACCAGCGCGCCGCGCGCCTGCGCGCGTGGCTCGCCCTGAACCCGGCCTACCGGGACGCGGTGCTCGTCGCGCCCGACGGCACCGTGCTGGCGGCCCGAGACGAGCACCGCATCGGCAGCAGCGTCGCGCGGCAGACCTGGTTCCTGCGCGGCCGCGCGGCCGGGGTCATCGTGGTCAGCGACGGTACGGAGGCCGACGCGCCGTTCGGGGCGGCCGTCGCGCTGGGCGAGCGCGGACAGGACGGCCTGCTGCGCCTCGACGCCGACCCGAGCTACTTCACCAAGGTCGAGGAGGACGTGCGGCGCGCCGGGGCGCTGCCCGAGACGCTCGCGTTCCTCGTCGCCACCCCGGACAGTCGGGTTCTCTCCGGGACCCCGAGCCCGTTCCGGACAATGGGCGCCTCGGCCACGACGCCGATGCGCGTCGCGGCCGAGATCGGCTCACCGGGATGGCTGGTGACAGCGCAAGCCGTCCCCTCCGGCGCGGCGCGGACCGCGCCGCCGGACTGGCGGATGCTCGGCATCGGCCTCGTCCTCGTGGCCTGCGCGGCGGCCCTCGGCTACGTCGCGGGGGAGCGGCTGACGCGACCGCTGCGCCGCCTCATGAAGGGGGAGGGCGGGACAGCCGCGGGCGAATCCGAGGCGCCACTGCCGTGGATCGGCGAGTTCGCGGCGCTCTCGGACGTCCTCGCGGGTCATCGCCGGAGCGCCGGGCTGATGATGGCCGGTGCCGGGTCCGAGGTCGCGCGGCTCAAGGCGCGGCTGACAACCTTCGAGGCGGTCTCCGGCTGGGCCTGCTGCGAGATCGATCCCGACACCGGCCGGACCCTCCTGGATGCCCGGACCGCGCTCGGCAGCGACGGAAACCCGTCCGCCGCCCCGTTCGCCGCCTGTTTCGTTGCCGACGACCGCCCCGTTCTCGACCGGGCGCGCGCTGCCGCCCTGGGAGCCGACGGCCCGCACGACGTGGTCCTGCACCTGCGCGACTGGCCGGAGCAGCAGGTTCAGGTGAGGCTGCTGAGCCTCGCCGATGCCCGGGGCGACCGACGGCTCTTCGCCCTCATGCGCAAGCTCCCGGGCGGCGAGGCGGCGCCCCTGCCGCAGCAGGTCGAGCCGCGCCGCAATCTCGTTCTGCGGCGGGTGACCGACGGCATCGTCCACGAGTTCAACGACGTCCTCACCGTCGTTCTGACGAATCTCACGCTGCTGACGCGCCGCCACGCCCTCGCGCCGGAGCAGGAACGGCTCGTCGCGCGGGCTACGGCCGGCGCGCGCCGGGGCGCGGCGCTGACCCGCCGGATGCTGCACCTCGTGCGCGGCGACGAGACCAGCATCACCCTGGCCGAGACCGACCTCGCCACCACCTTCGAAGGCTACCTGCCATTCCTGGCCGCGAACGCCCTCGGCGAGATGCCGGTCCTCAATCGCATCCCCGCCGGGTTGCCGCCCGTCCTGTGCAGCGAGCGCGTGCTGGAACTGCTGCTCCTCAACTTGGCCTTCCATATCCGCGACGCCGGCCTCGCCGGCTTCGCCATCGCGGCGGTCGAGGGCGCGCCCGAGGACGCGGGCGCCGAGGCGGCGTTTGCATCCTACGTGCGGGTGCTCGTCAGTAGCGGTCGCCGCCCCGAGGCCGCGCCGCTGCCGGCCGGCACCGGACCGACCCTGACGTCGGCCGCCGCCCTCGTGACCGAGAGCGGGGGCCTCTGGCGCCTGATCCGCGACGGGACCGACTCCGAGCCCTTCCTGGCCGAGTTCTGGCTGCCCGCCGCGTCCCCGGCCGTCGCCAAGCTCCCGCCGGCCCGCGCGGCGGGCCTGAAGATCCTGCTCGTCGAGAGCGACGGTCTCGTGCGGGCCAGCGTCGCCGAGGTGCTCGCCGATCTCGGCCACGCGGTGGTGCAGGCCGCCTCAGGCGCGCACGCCCTGGAAATTCTCGCCCGCGACCCCGCCTTCGACGCGATGATCGTCGACCAATCCATGCCGGTGATGGCCGGCCTCCAGCTCGCCGCCACGGTGGTCGAGCGGTATCCGGAGATTCGGATCATCCTCGCCAGCCCGCACGGCCAGCTGCCGCAATCCGCCGACGCCTTCCTGCGGATCGACAAGCCTTTCCGCAACGAGGACCTGCAGGTCGTCCTCGACGCCGCGGCGAGCCGCGCCCGCGCGGCCTGACCGCGGCGCGCTCCGGCACGCCACGCGCGGTTCGCGAGCGCGCGTCGCCCGACCTCGATGACGCCGCCGATATCGAGAAGCAGTCACCACAAAATCGGATGTTAACCATTGTCGCCGAGTGTTGGTTAAAGCGTAAATCGTACCTGAACGGAGCCGGCGAATATGGGCGGGACTGCGGAACCGACTGCCCGACGTCCTTTCACGCCGTTCACGACTGCTCTCGCTCTCTCGTGCGCCTGCGCCGCCGCATCGGTCACGCACGCGACCGCCGCCGACCTGCCGGCCCGGGGGGCGAGCGCCGATTGGTACACGGGTGCCTCGCAGCAGGCGGTCGACGACAGCTGGGCCGTCGCGGTCGACGGATCGACCAGCGTCACGTCGAACAGCTCGGCCTTCGGCTCCGTGACCGTCACCGCCGCACCCAACGGCTCCCCCACCCGGGACGGCCTGCGGGTCCGCGTCGACGCCATCGGGGGAACTTACTCGTATCCCGGCAGGTCCGTCGCGACGCGGGTGACCGGCTACCAGCAGGAAGGCGCCCTTCAGGCGGGTTACGAGTGGGTCTGGAAGGACGCCGCTCTCGCCGGATTTATCGGCTTCAACGTCCGCAGCAATCAGCTGTCCATCCCCGACCCGGGCAACCCGGTCGTCGGTACGGGCGTCGGGCTCAAGGTCGCTGGCAACTTCTACGCGACGCCGACCGACCGGACCATGATCTCGGCCTACGGCTCCTACTCGACCAAATTCAACGCCTACTACTCACGCCTGCGTGTGGGCTACATGCTCGCGGACGGCGTCTATATCGGGCCTGAAGCGCTGTTCTTAGGCGACGACTTCTTCCGCCAGTACCGCATCGGTGCCCATCTGACCGGCGTCCGCTTCGGACCCGTCCAGATGTCGGTGGCCGCCGGGTACGTCCGGGATCGGGTGCAGGGCTCCGGCTACTATTCCAGCATCGAGGCGCGCTCGACCTTCTAGGGTGATGCGCGGGCTCTCGAGAGCGACCCGCGCGCTGCTACTGCGACCGCGCTGACCGGCGACCTTACCGCGACGTGGTCAGGAGGCGGCCGGGCCTCAGCGGGTCCCAGACGCCCTCGAAAACCGGCTGCATCGCGTCGTTGAGCGCGTTCACCCGTGACATCGGCGACGGGGCCACCCTGGGCTGACTGCCGATGAGCGTGGCGGACGCGCCGGCGAGACCGATCAGGCACAGACCGGCGATCGCCCAGCGCGGCACGCCCCAGGTGTGGAGCACTCCAGCCAGTGTCACGAAGATGGCGAATAGGCCGATAAACTGATGCATTAGACACCTCTGAGCGGTGTCAAAAGCGAGAATAGCGCCAAGAACTTTGTTCCATATCGGAACAAGAACTCATACAGGCGCGGATACGGCCGGCCCAATCTCGGACCTGGTCCGAGGTTCTCGCGGGCTGACGCCGACGTCTGCTCGAGCCCCGATCTGTTCCTGCGCCGAGGGGCGCTTCCGAAGGGGCGACCCGGGAGTAGGAGAGATGTGCCTGCGCCCGCTAAAGCCGCTTCCGATCCTGTCGCAACGGAATGGAAAGCCGGCGACCCCGGTCGAGGCATTCGCGCCGTGCCTCATGCGTGAGGGAGAGGGCTGGGGTCAGAGCGAAGACGCTTCCCGATCGCGCGCCGTCGCGGGCTCGATCAGGCCATCCTCCTTCGGCACGAATTGATCCCTCACCCTGTCCCGGCCCCGCAGGCGATGGGGCATCCGCGCCACAGACGGCAGGGGCTCGGCCAAGGCCTCGGTCCCAACCCGATCGCGAACGGCGCTACCATCTCGGACAGGGCCGCGCGCCGCTATCCCCTCGACGCGGAGCCGACGGCGGCGCGCGGGGATCGGCGTCAGGGACGGCTGACCAGGAAGCCGAGCCCGAAGCCGACGAGACCGGCCAAGATCAGGGAGGCGTGAGGCCACGCGACGGATGCCTGATGGCCTTCCCACGCGGCGTGCCGGCTCCGGTCGTAGGCCTCGGCGGCCCGGTCCGAGACCTCGTCGGCCGCGTGCCGCACGGCGTCCTTGGCCTGGCCGTAGAGAGTCTCGGCGGTGCCTTGCGCCTCGCGCAGGCGCCCCTCGACCGAGTGTCGGTTCGAGCCGACCGCGTCGCCGACTGCGCCCTGTACCTTGCCGCCGAGCTCGCGTGCGGCGCCCGTGATCCTGTCGGTGTCGACCATTGCCATGCTCTCCGAATCCGTCGCGGACCGGTGTCGGAGCCGCGGCGGCCGAACACCCATCCCTTTGTGGCGACTGGGGCAACAGCGGTCGCCTCCGCCCGTTCCCGAGATCGCTCGCGATCACCGGTCGATTCGCTTGGGGCCCCCGTTCCGTCGCCTATTGAAGCGACGACTTCGTCGCTCACGGGCCGTCGCTGTGCCGTCGACGCGACGCGCGGCGATCGCTCGCCCCGTCGGGCTGTCCGGCATCGCGACTTCCGAGACCTCGTGCGGCTGGTCCTGGACCCGTCGGGGGGGCTCGGCGCCCCCGGCCGCGTGCGCGGCGGTCGTCCCGGAATCCGCTGCCTTCAACCCGGTCGGAGGCGAGGCCAGGCCGTGGCGCCGTGGACCCGAGCACCGGGAAACCCAGGCATGCGCATGGCCGGCGGACGATGGCGTCAGGCGCGTTCCGCAGCCTCATTCAAACCGCACTCACCGCCGAAGCGGCAAGCTTGAGTGTGAGGGGACCGGATGAACCAGGGCGGACGAGCACCGCGCGGCGAGCTGCCCATACTGCACCGGTCCCTGCTGAGCAGCGCTGCCGCGCCGCCGGCTGACGGCGCGACGCCGCTCGACCGGCGACGCCTGAATCGGCGCTGGCTCTGCGCCAGCTCTCTGATCGCTACTTGCGGCGCGGCCCTGATGGGGGCGGCGCTCCGCATGTCCGTGGACACCGATCTCAGGCCCGCCCCGCCGACGTTCCGCAAGGGTCCCGCCCAGGTGGCGGAAGGGCAGGGTGTGGCCGGACGGCGCGGCGACCGCCTCGTACGGCACCAGTTCGTCGCCTCGGACCGGGAGGAGTTCTCCGCGCCGGTGGCTCACCAAGTCGGCGCGCGCGAGATCATCCGGACCCAGCCCTTCGTGCGGCTCGTGACCAGCCTGTCGTCCGGCGACGAGGTCGACGGGCAGATCCCGCCCTTCGATCCCACGCGCCAGCTCGCCGAGGACGGGCAGGTCGCCGCGGTTTCCGACGAACCGGAGGACGATCCGTCCGGCACCATGGTCACGATCACGCGCTCCGATCTCGCGGGAGCGCCGGTCCCGGACGACGCGCCCGGCCTGAGCGACGAGGATGTCACCGCTCTCGTGGAGACGCGGGCGCAGGTCGCGCGGGAGGCGGGTTCGCGGATCGCCGTGCCGTTCGCGCCGCAGAGGCAGCTCTCCCAGATCCTGGTCGCCGCGCCGGACGACGGGGCCGCGAAGGCCGCCGGCGCGGATGCGGGCCATGACCCGTTTCACGCGATCGAGGTGCGGGTCGTTCCGGAGAACATCACGGACCTCGCCGAGACCGAGCCCGCCTCCGGCCTGAGCCTCACCGAGACCCGCGACGTCGTGCTCAAGCGCGGCGAGACCCTGGCCGACACGCTGGCGGCGAACGGCGCCGAGCCCGCGCGCGTGAAGGCCATCCTCGCCGCCTTCAGCGACCACGCCCGCACCGGCCTCTCCGAGGGGCAGCATGTGGACCTGCTCCTCATCCGGTCGCGCGTCGGCCAGTCCGCGCGGCAGATCAGCCGCGTGACGCTCTACGGCGCGGGGGGCGTCGAGGAGATCGTCGCGGAACGGGATTCCGGCGGCTTCGTCACGGTCGCGCCGCCGTCCGCGCAGTTCGCGGCGGCGCGTACGGGCGACGATGGCGACGGCTCCGGCGCGACCCTCTACAGGAGCATCTACGAGGCGGTCCTGCGCAACGGACTGCCCGGCATCCTGGCCGAGCGCATCGTCGGAATCTTCGCATTCGGCCTGGACATGCAGCACCGGGTCAACCCGTCCGACCGGCTAGAGGTGCTGTTCAGTCCGAGCGAGAAGGCGGGTGGACCGCCCGAGGTCCGCTACGTTGCCCTGACGCTCGACGGCGTGAAACACCGCGCCTACCGGTTCGAGGCGCCCGAGGCCGGGGCGGCCAGCTACTTCAGCGAGACGGGCAGCTCGCTCCGCAAGTTCCTCATGCGCATGCCGATCGCGGAGGGGCGGATCACCTCGCCGTTCGGCACGCGCGTTCACCCGATCCTGCACTACGCCCGCTTCCACAATGGCGTCGACTGGGCCAACAAGGCCGGCACGCCGATCATGGCGACGGGCGACGGAACGGTGGCGTATGCGGGTCCGCGCGGCGGCTACGGCAACCGCGTCGAGATCCACCACGCCAACGGCTACGTGACGGCCTACAATCACCTGCAGCGGCTCGCGCACGGCGTTCAGGCCGGCGCCGCCGTCCATCAGGGGCAGGTGATTGCCTATATGGGCTCGACCGGGCTCTCGACGGGGCCCCACGTCCACTACGAGGTGAGCGTCAACGGCCACTTCCTGGATCCGATGGCGATCCGCCTGCCCGACAGCCAGGGGGTATCGGCCAAGCTGATGACGGCCTTCGAGCGGCAGGTAGCGGCCACGAACACACTTCGCCACCACGGAGCCCTGGCGATGTCCGCACTGCCGCTCTGAGCCGGTCGTCCGCGCCAGTCAGACGGCCTGTGCCCGCCGCTTGGCCTTCTTCAGGCGCCGCAGACCGCGGATCGCGCGGACGAGGCGCTTGGCTTGCCGCTTCTCGCACGTCTCCGTGACAGCGCGGCCAGCGACCTTGACCATAAAGTGCCCGTCGGCAGCCTTCTCCTTGGTGACGTAGTGCATGGCGGGAACTCCTGCTGTCCGAGGTTCGGTTGCCGAACGGCCTGTCTCCGGAATTCGCGAGCGCGGCCCGCGTCTCTCGAGGAAGAAACGCGGTACCGGCGGGAAATAACGGCGTCGGGCGGCCTCGCAACCCGCCTCCCGCCTTCGTGATCCGGCCGAAGCAACCTCGCCGTCATCGCGCGGAGGCGGCGCCGGCCGCCGCGATCTCGGCCCTGGCGCGCCCGAGATCTTGCTGGAAACGGGGATCGCGCAGCAGTGCTTCCGCGATCACGGCCGCGGCGATCCGCCCGGCCTCCAGATCGGACGGGAAATGGGTCCCGGCGATCATCCGGTTGGCGCCGTAGCCGACCGCGAACGCGAACAGGGCCCGGCGCTTGGCCGGGACGAGCTGCGCCAGCACCGTCGCCGCGAGGTGGCCGAAGGTCGCGTGGCCGCTCGGGTAGGACGTGCTGTCGGAGCGGTGCCCGTACGTCGCGAGATCGGGCTCGAGCGTGTAGGGACGTGGCCGGCCGATGGCGGTCTTGGCGGCGAGCACGGCCAGTTCGCCGTCTTGGAACACGCGCTCGATCAGCGCGGCGGTGACGGGCATCGCCCGTGCCGTGAAGGCCGGTCCAAGAACCTCGGTGAAGCGGTCGAGCGTGCAGGGCAGGTTCGCCGTGATGCGGCGCTCGTCGTCAGGGGTGCGGGCACCGACGGCGGCCTCGACAGCCCGAAGATCCGCCCGCTGCATCTCGGAGTCCGCCTCGGGCGGCGGCGGCAAGACCCGCTGCAGCGCCAGCGCCTCCGGGTCGATGTAGGTGCTGTGCAGGGTGCCGGCGGCCGCCGGGGCAACCGCTGGGAGGGCGAACACGACGAGACCGGCGAGGCAGGCAGCCCGCGCGCGGCGCTCCGCACCGGTGATTCGACGCCTCATGATTCCTCCCTACGCGCCTCTCGACACGCCGCCGGGCACGAGACCCCGCAGCCACGCGCCCGGGCTGCCGCGCGGCGCGTCGGGGGCGCTCTCCGGCATCAGCAGCACCAGCACCGCGAGCGCCGCAACGGCCACCGCGGCGCAGGCGAGGTAGGCCGCGTGGAATCCGGCCGCCTGGACGAGGCTCCCGGCGATGACGAAGGACAGCGCCGCGCCCGCGCCCTGTAGGGTCCCGATCAGTCCGTGGGCGGCGTTGTAGCGGCCGGTCCCGCGGGTGATGTCGGCCATCACCAGGGGTTTGACCGCGCTCAGCAGCCCGGCGCCGACGCCGTCGAGGCATTGGACGGCGATGAGCCAGAACGGGTCGCGCCAGACGAGATAGAGCAGGGCCCGCGCGGGCAGGGCGGCGAAGCCGATCACCAGCAGCGGCTTGCGGCCCCAGCGCTCGGCCAGGCGGCCGACGAGGAGGCCCATCGGCACCATCACCGCCTGCGCGCCGATGATGCAGACGGAGACGATGACGGACGACCAGTCCGGCCGGGTCTGGCCGATCTCCTGCGCCACCAGCGTCAGCAGCGGCGCGTTGGCGAAGTGGAACAGCATCACGCAGACCGCGAAGACCATCAGCGGACGGCAGGTCAGCAGCGTCCGCCAGCGCGTCGGCGCCGCGTCCGCCCCGCCTTCGCCGCCCCCGCGGGCCCGCCGCGCGTCGATCGCCCGGCGGGGTATCGCGTAGAGCGCTGCGGCGGAGACGATCGCGCAGGCCGGGACGAGCAGGAAGACGGCGCGGTCCGGGAACAGCCAGCCCACGAGGCCGATCAGTCCCGCGATGGCCACGTTCCCTGTCCGCTCTAAGGCCGCGTTGCGGCCGAAGCGCCGGGGCAGTTTCCCGGCCGGGAACAGCCCGAGGGTCAGCGTCGCGATCGTCGGGCTGAGCATCCCGCCGACCGCGGCGAGGACGCAGGAGGCGGCGAGGACGGGCCAGAAGTGCGGCGCCACGGCGACGAGCACGGTGGCGAGTGACAGGGCCACGAGCGCCCCGAGCAGGATCCGCCGCTTGTCGCCCACGGCGTCGATGGCGGTCCCGATCGGCGTCTGCGCCGCGATGCCGACGATCCCCGACACCGTGCCGACGAGCCCGACCGCGGCGTCGTCCCAGCCGCGATGCACAAAGAGGTACACGTTCAGATAGGGCTTGATCGCCCCATTGACGTCGATGAGCAGGAGATTGAGCAGATCGAGGGCTCGGGCGACGGACGGTTCCCGCGGGGCCGGATCCGTCCCTCCTCGCTCGCTCATGTCCTGCGTCAACCGGCTGGCTCCCTTTTCAGCCAACCTAGGGCACCGGGCGCCGGCCCGGAGGGGGCGGCCCACTTCCGGACGGTCACCGGGAGGGCCCGTCGCCGCGAACGCGGCTCAGCGCGACGTCTCCGGCGTTCCTGGGGCGCCCGCCCGCGCGCCGCCATCCGCCGGACTCGGGGCGGTGCGGGCGCCCATGGCCCGGGCGATCAGCACGTAGAAGAGCGGCGTGGCGAACACGGCCAGCACGGTCGCGGTGACCATGCCGCCGAGCACGCCCGTGCCGATGGCGCGCTGGCTGTTCATGCTCGCGCCGTTGGCGACCGCGAGGGGCACGACGCCGAGGATGAACGCGAACGAAGTCATGATGATCGGCCGGAAGCGCAGCTCGCAGGCCTCCAGCGCCGCCGCCTGGACGGGGCGGCCCCGCGCCACGAGGTCCTTGGCCACCTCGATGATCAGGATCGCGTTCTTCGCGGTCAGGCCGATCACGGTGATCAAGCCGACCTTGAAATAGACGTCGTTCGGCATGTCGCGGACGAGCATGGCGAAGATCGCCCCGACCACGCCCGTCGGCACCACGAGCAGCACCGCCAGCGGGATGGCCCAGCTCTCATAGAGCGCCGCGAGGCAGAGGAAGACGCAGACCAGCGCCAGGGCCAGCAGGTAGGTCGCTTGGCTGCCCGAGAGCTTCTCCTGCAGCGACTGACCGGTCCAGGCGAAGTCGAAGCCCGGCGGCAATTGCGCGGCGAGGCGCTCCATCTCGGCCATGGCGTCGCCGCTGGCGTAGCCCGGCGCGGCGCTGCCGGAGATCTTGATGCTCGGGTAGCCGTTGAAGCCGACGATCTGCGACGGCCCCATCGTCCAGGCAATTCGTGCGAAGGACTGGAGCGGCACCATCTGCCCCTTGGCGTTGCGCACGTTGAGGTCGAGCAGGTCCTCGGCCCTCATGCGGCGCCCGGCCTCCGCCTGCACGATCACGCGCTGCATGCGCGCTTGGTTCGGGAAGTCGTTCACGTAGGCCGAGCCGAGGCTCGTCGAGAGCGCGTCGTTGATGTCGGCGAAGGTGACGCCGAGCGCGTTCGCCTTCTGACGATCCAGGGTCAGCTCGATCTGCGGGGCGGTCGGCAGGCCCTCGACGTAGACGCCCTGGAGGATCGGGCTCTGCTGGGCCGCCTTGAGCAGCTGGTCGCGCGCGGCGGCCAGTGCGGCCTGCCCCTGCTGCGCCCTGTCCTGCAGGCGGAAGCCGAAGCCGCTCGAATTGCCCAGGGCCTCGATGGCCGGCGGCGACAGCGCCATGGCGATGGCGTCCGGCAGGCCGCCGAGCACCGCGTTGGCCCGGGCGCTGACCGCCTCGGCGCCGTTGCCGGGACCGCGCTCCGCCCAGTCCTTCAAGGTGACGAAGGCGATGGCGGCGTTCTGGCCCTGGCCCGAGAAGCCGTAGCCAAGCAGCGTCGTCCGCGCTGCCACCGCCGGCTCGGCTCCGAAATGATCCTCGATCCGCCGGACCACGTCGAGGGTGCGCCCCGCGGCCGATTCCGGTGGCGTCTGCGCGTCGACGATGACGTAGCCCTGGTCCTCGATGGGCAGGAAGCTCGTGGGCATGCGCAGGTAACCCCAGCCGAGGGCCGCTACGAGGGCCGCGTAGACGAGGAGCGCTCGCACGGGCCGGCGCAGCATCCCGGCGACGCCGGACCGGTAGGCCCGCGTGCCAGCCTGGAACCGGCGGTTGAACCAGCCGAAGAAGCGGCTCTCGGCGTGGCCCTGGCCGGCCTCGACGGGCCTGAGCAGCGTCGCGCAGAGCGCGGGCGTCAGCGACAGCGCCAGGAAGGCCGAGAAGGCGATCGAGGTCGCCATGCTGACCGCGAACTGGCGGTAGATCACCCCGACCGAACCGGGGAAGAAGGCGAGCGGCACGAACACGGCGATCAGCACCGCGGTGATTCCGACGATGGCGCCGGTGATCTGGCCCATGGCCTTGCGGGTCGCCGCCGTCGGAGGCAACCCCTCCTCGGCCATGATCCGCTCGACGTTCTCGACGACCACGATGGCGTCGTCCACGAGGATGCCAATGGCCAGCACCATGCCGAACATCGTCAGCACGTTGATCGAGAAGCCGGCGACGAGCAGCGCGCCGCAGGTTCCGAGCAGCGCCACCGGCA
This sequence comes from Methylobacterium sp. ME121, assembly GCF_000974725.1. NCBI lineage: Bacteria > Pseudomonadati > Pseudomonadota > Alphaproteobacteria > Hyphomicrobiales > Methylobacteriaceae > Methylobacterium > Methylobacterium sp. ME121. The sequence continues at coordinate 340,515 of NZ_BBUX01000001.1, read as the reverse complement.
CGACGATGGTCGGGATCAGGGTGTAGCGGATGTTCTGCAGGAACAGGAACATCACCGCGAAGACCAGCGCCATCGCCTCGGCGAGCGTCATCAGCACCTTCCGGATCGACACCTCGACGAAGGGCGTCGTGTCGTAGGGCACCGTCACGCTGACATTGGCCGGCAGCGTGCGCTGGAGCTTCGCGATCCGCGCCTTCACGCCGGTCGCGGCCGCGAGGGCGTTGCCGCCGGGCGCGAGCTGGATGCCGATGCCGGCGGCCGGGCGGCCGTCCTGGCGAGTCTGCATCGCGTAGGACTGGCCGCCGAGCTCGACCTCGGCCACGTCGCGCAGGCGCACGAGCGAGCCGTCCGGGTTGGCGCGCAGCACGATCTCGGCGAACTCGGCCACCGTGGTCAGCTGGCCCTTGACCAGTACGTTCGCGGCGATGCGCTGGCCCTCCGCCGCCGGCTGGGCGCCGACGGTCCCCGAGGCGACCTGGGCGTTCTGCGCCTGGACCGCGGCCGTGACGTCGCCCGGCACCATGCCGAGCCCGACGAGCTTCACCGGATCGACCCAGATCCGCAGTGCCTTCTCGGACGAGAACAGGGTCGCGCGCCCGACGCCGGGCACGCGCCGCAGCTCGCCCAGAATGCGCCGCGCGGCGAGGTCGCCGAGATCGCTCTCACTCAGGGATCCGTCGCGGGAACTGACCACGACGAACTGCAGGAAGCTCGTGCTGGCCTCCTCGACGATGATGCCCTGCTGGGTGACCGCCCGGGGCAGGCGCGCCTCGACGCGCTTGATGCGGTTCTGGACCGCCACGGTGGCTCTCGACGGGTCCGAGCCAGGAGCGAAGGACGCGAGGATCTGCGCCTGCCCCGACGTGTCGCTCGTGGACTCGAAGTACATCAGCCCGGGGATGCCGTTCAGCTCCTCCTCGATGATCCGGGTGACGCCGTCGTAGAGCCGCTCGGGCGGCGCGCCCGGGTAGATGGCCGTCGTCTGGATCGTGACCGGGGCGACGTCCGGGTACTGCGAGATCGGCAGGAAGACGATCGAGATCGCGCCGACCAGCACGATGAAGATGGAGATCGCCCAGGCGAAGATCGGGCGCTCGATGAAGAAGCGGGTCATGGCGGGTCGAGCCTGCGTGACGGAGTCAGGGCTGCGGGGCGGCGGTGGCCGTGCGGCCGCCCGCCCACGGCACCGGATTGACCGCCAGGCCGGGATGGATCTTCTGGAAGCCCTCGACGACGACGGTCTCGCCGGGCTTCAGCCCGTCCTCGACGATCCAGCCGACCTCGGTCATCGCGCCGGTGCGCAGGGGCCGCAGGGCCAGCACCCGGTCCGCGCCGACCACGAAGGCCTGGGCCTCGCCGGCGCTGGAGCGCTGGATCGCCTGCGCGGGCACGATGACGGCGCCCGGCTGCACCCCGCGCGCGACGCGGATCCGAACATAGGCGCCGGGCAGCAGGGAGAGACGCGGGTTTGCGAAGGCGGCGCGCAGGCTGACCTGACCGGTGCCCGGATCGACGCTCACGTCCGAGAACAGGAGCTTGCCGGGATCGGCGTGCAGGGTGCCGTCCGCGTGGACCAGCCGGACCTCGGCGCCTCCGGCCCCACCGCGGTCCGCCAGCAACCCGTAATCGGACGCGGAGGCGTTGAAGTCGGCGAAGATCGGGTCGACCTGCTGGATGACCGCGAGCTTCGTCGCCTCGCCCTGGCCGACGAGCGCGCCCTCCGTCACGAGCGCCCGCCCGATCCGCCCGCCGATGGGTGCTCGAACGGTGGCGAAGTCCAGGTCGATCCGGGCCCGGTCAAGCTGCGCCCTGGCACTCGCCACGTCGGCCTCGGCCTGTCGCAGGGTCGCGACGGCGACGTCGTGCTGGGCGGTGCTGGCCGCCTGCCGCTCCAGCAGCGTCTCGGTCCGCTCCGACTGCTTCAGCGCCTGCACCCGCGACGCCTCGGCTCGGGCGAGGGACGCGGCCTTCGCGTCGACCTCGGCCTTGTAGACGGCCGGGTCGATGCGGAAGAGGACGTCGTCCTTCGCGACGAGGCTGCCTTCCTCGAACGCGCGCTCCCGGATGATGCCCGAGACCTGGGCTCGGACCTCCGCCACCCGCGTCGAGGCGAGGCGCCCCGGCAGGTCGAAGAGGCGCGGCACGGTCGCCGGCGTCACGGTCGCGACCGACACGTCCGGCGTCGGCGTCTCGACCGCGGCCGTGTCGGTGGCGGCGGGCTTGCAGCCGGTCAGCGACGCGCTCACCACGAGCGCGACGAGGGTCGGGCGCCGGAAGCCGCGCGCGGTCGAGATCGACATGGACCAGAATTCTCCTCTCACCGAGCGGGATCCGGCACACCGGTCGGCCGAATCCTGAAATCCGGCCCGCGTCGGCGCGACGAGGGTGTCGCGCCGCTCCGGCGCTTGCGCCTTGGCGGCCGGCTGTTTAATTCCATCCGTATGGATTGAAAAGGGGAAAGGTCTGGATGGGGCGGCCGCGGAGCATCGACCGGGACAAGGTCCTCGACATCGCCGAGCGGATCGTGCGCGAGGAGGGGGCGACGGCGTTGACCTTCGACGCCGTGGCGCGGGCGGCCGGGATCACCAAGGGTGGCCTGCAATACTGCTTCGGCAGCAAGGACGATCTGGTCGCCGCCATGGCCGACCGCTGGCTGGCGGGCTTCGACGCGGAGGTCGCCCGCCACACACCGGCCGACGGGACCCGCGTGGACCACGTGCGCGGCTACGTGACGGCGTCGGCACGGATCGACGAGGCCACACAGACCAAGATCGCCGGCATGCTCGTGAGCTTGCTGCAATCGCCGAAACATCGGGAGCAGGCGCGCGGCTGGTACGCGGCGTGGCTGACGCGCCTCGAACCCGGCTCCGAGGCGGAGCGGAGGGCCCGCGCGGCCTTCTTCGCCGCCGAGGGCGCCTTCTTCCTGCGCAGTCTCGGCCTCGTGGCGTTGGACCAGGGCCAATGGGACGCCGTCTTCGACGACATCCTCGCGCTCCTCTGAACCTCCGGGATCCGGAGCGACGACCGTCACCGCACCGCTCTCGACTCGCGGGCAAGGTGGCTGCCGCTGAGGAACACCTCCCGGGCCGGCTGATCCGGCCGCTCGATCCCCTCGAACAGCAGGCGCATCGCCCGGGGTGCCGATCTCGGCGACTGGCTGCTCGATCACGGTGAGGGCCGGCCCAGCGAGCTCGGTCAGGGCTCGTTGCCGAAGCCGGCAGGTGCGAGGTGGCGCGGGAGCACGAGGTTCACGGCCTAGGCCGCCCGCACGGCGCTCGTCGGGATGAGCCCGTTCGGGACGACGCGCGCCACCGGCTGGCCGGGCTCCTCGAGCCAGCGCGTTGCCTCCTCCCTCGCGGCCGCCGCGTTCGGGGCGACACTCCGGACCTGCAACGCCAGACCGTGCCGCCCCATGGCCTCCAGATAGGCGGCGCGGCGCTCCTGCGCGGCCGAATTCGACGATCCGAACAGGCTGTCGATCCGACGCGGGTTGTGACCGGGCGTGCCGCGGTGCTCAGCGGCCTGTCGGCGATGATCCGGTTCGGCCGCTCGGGCATAGCCCGGTTCGACCAGATCGTGTGGCGGCCGCATCCCGGGGAGATCTGTGGCCTGACGCCGCTCCGCGTCGCGATGGCCGGCACATCGGGCCGGCCCGTCGGGGAGCCCTCCCTGGAGATCGGCGCCCGGTAGACCGGCACCTTCGCGGGCCGGCCGCTCGACGCGGTCGCTGTCGTCTTCGAGAGGCGAGCCTGCGGCCCGCTCGCCCTGTCCAGCAGCGCCCGGACGCGGAGCGCGCCGGGACCGGTCCACGAGATCCCGAGCAGGCCATGATGGAGCTGGATCCGGGGATCCAGATCAACCCGGGGCTCCGGCTGCCACCGAAGCGCCAGAACATCGACGATCCGGATCAGACCCGATTTCCATTGCGCCACAGAAACATACCGGACACCTCCGTGGTCGGCGCCAAACCGTCGGTTGATCTCTTCTCCCTCGTGAGGCTCGCGGGGACCTGGCAGCTCGTGACCACTGGCCGGACGTCAGCTGGCCGCGGAGGGCCGGGGGCCGGCCTCCGGTGGGGCGCCCGCGCCGATCATCCGGCGGTCGACGGCGGCGAGGGTATCGAGCAGGCGCTTCCGGAGCCGCGCCGCACCCTCCAACTCGAGCGCGTCCACGTCGACGTAGAAGTCGATCCCCCGGGCGTGCTCGGAGAAGATCGTCTCGGTCGCCTCGGCGGTGAGGTCGCCCTCGACGGCGTAGGGGACGACCTCGCGGCTGATGCCCTTCATGCGGATCGGCTCCTGCGGGCTCGCCTGGACGATATCGCTCACCAGCGCGTAGGTTTCGTAGCTCAGGGTGATGCCGCCCGGCATCGCGGCCGCCTGGAGGCGGGCGGCGAGGTTCGCTTCCGCGCCGATGATCGTGTAGTCCATCCGCTCGTCGCTGCCGAAGTTGCCGACGTTGCAGTAGCCCGTGTTGATCCCGATCCGCGCCTGGAACGGGCGCTCGATGCCGGACCGCCGCCAGCGGGCATTGAGCTGGCCGAGGCGCGTCTGCATCTCGATCGCCATCCGGACGCAGGCCTGCGCGTCCTCGCGGACGCCCCGGCTCTCCGGATCGCCGAAGAAGACCAGCATCGCGTCCCCGATATACTTGTCCACCGTGCCGCCGTGCTTGACCGCGATGGCGGTCATCTCGGTCAGGTACTCGTTGAGGAGTGCGGTCAGCTCCTCGGGCTGCAGGCGCTCGGTGGTGGCGGTGAAGTCCTTGATGTCGGAGAAGAAGATCGTCAGCTTCTTGCGCTCGGTCGCCACCGACACGTCCCGCTCGCCGCTGAAGATGCTCTTGTAGACCTGGGGCGAGATGTACTTCGCGATCTGCACCGAGACCGACGCCAGAAAGCCGTTGGACTCGGTCAGCTCGCGATTCATCCGGTCGATGAGGCGCGACTGTCGCGCCTGCAGCAGCAGGACGGTGGTGCCGGCGAGCGCCGCCAGGATGAAGTAGCCGAGCAGGTACTTGAAGGCGAAGACGTTGGCGGCGATCGGCTGGTGCAGGACGATCTCCTGGATGCCGCGGACGTCGCCGACCTTCCAGTCCGTCTTCGGGCTCAGGGGATGGGCGTTGTGGCAGCGCACGCAGGCGGATTCCATGCGGATCGGCGCCGCGATGCGCACCTGCCGATCGAAGATCGATCCCGTCGTCTCGCTGACGAATCCGGTCTGGGGACGGGCCCGGAGGTCCGCCAGCGCCTGGATCTCGAACGCGTCGAGATCGTGCGGCTTGCGGTCCTTGAAAGGGAGATCGGAGACGAAGCGATACTTCACCGCGCCGTCCCCGCCGCTGATCCGCTCGCCGAGCTCCAGGGAGAGCGTCGCGGGGATCGGGATCGCGTTCGGTACGCCCTTGTAATCGTGCCGCGTCTCGACCCGGCCCGTCGCCGCGTTGACCGCCTGGACCACGTCACTGGCGTAGAAGCTGCGCATCTGATCGATGATCCGGCCGGTCTCGATCGCCTGCGTGGCGAGCATGCGCTCGGACAGGCCGCGCAGGTCGAGCCACACCGCGACCGGCAGCCCGACCAGGCCGAACAGGATCGCCGCCACGAGGAGCGGCCCCATGAATCGCTGCTGGCGCGCGACCGACTCGTCAAAACCCGACATCACCCACAACCCCGAGGCACCAGCACATAGCCCCTTGCTTGGCTCCTTCCATATACAGGCAATTCTTTGCCGGGACGTATTTACTTTCCGTCCGAAACGCGGACCGCGGCGCCAATTCAGTGTCTGTGGGACATGAAGTCAACAGAGTCTATCAACCACAAGATGTCGTGCTGCGCATGGACAGCCGCGCCGGACACCGAGACCTGGCGCCAGGCCGATCGCCGCCGGCTCGGCACACCGTCGTCCGGTTCGCTCAGATCGCTCCGGGCCCTCCCAGCATGGGATTTCGCGAACGGCCCCTATAGTCGGCGCCTCGAGTGTCTGATCGCGAGGACGCGGGACCGGACGGAGAACCGTGTCGCTGCAGCGTCGACCCGGGGAGGGTGCGATGGCGGATGTTCCGATCGTCGGGGCCGGACCGGTCGGCCTGCCCCTCGCCTGCGAACTCGCCCGGCACGGGGCGCGCTGCCGGATCGTCGACGGCGCGGCGCAGCCGTCGCCCTATTGCCGCGCGATCGGGGTCACCCCGCGCACCCTCGAAGTCTGGGAGGACATGGGCCTCGCCCGCGAGATGATCGACGCGGGTCTCTGGCTCACGGGTCTGCGCACGGTTCTCTACGGCCAGCCGCCGGTCGACGCGCTCAGTCCGCCCCTGGACCTGCCCTACGCGTCGCTCGGACTTCCGCAGTCCGAGACCGAGCGTGTCCTGACCCGCCACCTGGAGCGCTGCGGCCTGCGGGTCGAGCGCGGCCTGCGCCTGACCGCCCTGGAGCAGGACGATGCCGGTGTCCGCGTGCGACTGCAGGATGACGGCGGAGCGGTCGCGGAGGCGGGCTTCCGCCACGTCGTCGGCTGCGACGGCGCCCACAGCACGGTCCGGCGCCCTCTGGCTGACTTGCAGGGGGGGCGGAGCCGACACGGGCTATGTCGCCGATACAGACGTATCGCCCGGTCCAGCCTGTCGCCGCGACGTTCTCGCCGAGAGCGCCCAGTGGGGAGCGCGGCGGATGATCGCCGATCTCCGAGGCCCAGGCGGCGTGCTTGTCCTGCGGATACGGATGGAGCGTCTTATCAGAGTCGCCACGGTAGCGGAGGTCGGACGCTTGCCGGGCCGGCTTCTGCGACCGTCCCTAGAGGCTCCACGAGGCTCTGGGGCTCCGCGGCAACCGCCGCATCCGGCGGAGCGAGGGGCGAGACAGGTGTTCCGCCGAGGTGCGCGATCGCCGTCGCCCTCGGCAAGGTCGGCGTCGTCCCGGTTCGGTGCTCGATCTCATCGGAGCGCGGCGACACCGCGGCCTCGGTCGGGGGCGATCGTTGAGGCAGGCGCGTGCGATGGAGGCTCGTCCTGCTCCGATGCTTGGAGGGGATCATCTGGCGGTTCGGCGACGGCCGGAACAGTCGTGTCGCAGGTGCATTCTCTTCCGGATCGAAGAGGAGCATCAGCATGCGCATCATTGGACAAGCATCCGTCATCGCTCTCGTGACACTCATGAGCGTCGGCGCTGCTGAGGCGAAGGGCTGCATCAAGGGCGCGATCATCGGCGGTCTGGCGGGCCATTACCTGGCCGAGCGCGGCGTCGTCGGCGCCGTCGCCGGCTGTCTCGGCGGCCGCTACCTCGCCAACCGGCAGGCGCGGCGCAGGGAGATCGAGTACGGCTCGCGGGTCCAGCCGCGCGACACCGGTTACGGCGCGCCCCAGGCCTACCCGCGCCGGTCCTACAGCTACTGACAGACAGCGGGGGCGGCTCGGGCCGCCCCGCACCCCTCGTAGTCGAACCGGCACGTTCCGTGCGCGGGGGGAACCCCGTCAGACCATCTCAAGGCTGATCCAATGCACCGAGACGAGCCGACGGCGTGCCGGTTCGCCCAGCGCGGAGGCGCGGTCACCCCGGTGAGGGCAGCCGCTCCGGTCTTCGAGTTCCGACCGGTCGGTTCGGTCAGCCCTTCTTGCCCTGCTTGTAGCTCTGAATAGCGCCCTGGCAGCCCGGCGAGAGTTTCGCCATGTTCTTCTCGAAACAGGCCTGCGTCTCGGCCCCCTCGTCGGGCGGCATGTCACCGCAGAAGGTCGTGAAGTCGCCCATGCATTGCTGCTGAAGCGTCGCCTTGTCGTCGGCCGACATAGGGGCGGCGAGAGCCGCCGTGGCCGCCACGGACAGAAGCAGGGCGGTCGTAATCAGACGTACCGGCATGGTGATGCTGTTCCTCGCGTCGATGAACCGCTCAGAAAGCCGAAGGGGCGGGAAACCGTTGCATGCGATGAACCGATCGCGACCATAAAAAACGAAGGGGCGCCCGGCCGGGCGCCCCTCTGAGCCACTTGTGTTCCAGTCCGATCAGTCGTCCCAGTCGCCATCGTGGTGGCCGTAGCCGTACCCGCGACGCTCGATCACGCGAACACCCGGACGATCCCAGTCACGGTGGCCGAAGCGGACGCCGCGATAGCCGTCGCGGTAGCCCTCGCGCACGATCACGCGGGAATGGCCGTAACCCGGTTCGTAGCCGTAGCCGCTACCCCACTCGTGGGCCTGAGCGGCGGAGGCGGCGCCCAGGACCGCCGCGCCGGCAGTCAAGGTCATGAAGAGCTTTTTCATGATCAATCCTCTAGTTGCGATTTCAAACAACAAATGCAGAAGGCACTTATCGCGTTCCATCGAGGGCAATTTTCATCATCCAGCGTTGTTCATCCGAAATTCATGTTCATCCGCGCCCCGGTTCCGAGCCCAAGCTCGGCCACGTGTGTTCGACATCTTCGAATGACCGGTCTCTGCTCAGGCCGACCCAGCCGGCCGAAAGCTCCGGACGGGACGAAGTCTCTGTCAGCGACGGGTGACGGTCGTGTCGCTTCCGACGCTGCCAGCCCCGCCGCCGCCGCTCTGCGTGGTCAAGCCGGTCGACTTCGTTCCGCCGAATTTCGTCTCGTGGCCGGCTGCGCAGCCGGACGCGCCGGATCTTCCGGCAAAGCGCCCACGATGCTGCATCTCGCGGCCTGGAGACGTGGACGATGCGCCCTGTTTCGTAGCGCCTGCGCTGGCCCCGAGAGCCAGGGTAGCGAGGACGATAATCGGCAAGCGTGGCATCGCGCATCTCCTGTTCTGGAGGCACTCACGGCAGCTTCGCCGAGACCGTTCCAGGGACCCGCGCCGCCTTCGATGTCGTGACGGCACGCAGCCACGCTCAGCACGCGCGTTTCGGGCATCGCGATGCGGGTAGACCGCGGTCCGGATCTGCGCTCGGTCTCGCGTGATGCCAAATACTGCAGCGTTGCTCGCGGGAATGCCGGGCTTTAGCCACGCCTTCGTTACGCCCGGGAACGGTTCGGTGCCGGACGCCGTATCTGGACTGACGCGGGGCAATCCCCGCTACGAGGGAGCCATCCATGATCCGCACGCCAACGTTGATCCTCCTCGGCACACTGGCGCTGGCCGGGGGTATTCTCGGGTCCTCGTCGGCCGCCATGGCCGATCCGCCCTGGGCCCGCGGGGAGCGCGGCTTCCGGCACGGCGGCCCGCCACCCTGGGCGCCCGCTCACGGCTATCGCCGCCAGCACGAATTCGGCGGGTACGGCCGCCGGGATGCGCGGTTCTACGAAGGGCGACGCTACGGCGGTTACCGCTACGATCGTTACTGAGCGACGGGCCGCTCGCGCGGCGGTGCTGCCCGGAGCATCCAGCCTCGCCTGGCCGCGTCGACCAGACGATTGCACACCAGCGCTGCGTCGTAAAACGCTGACGGGACGAGGCGAGCACCGTCGCTTCGGCCGTCTTCGAGCCGCGCGGGCACGCCCTCTGGCAAAGGGCGCTCGTCGAGCGCTTCGGCGAGACCCGCTCCGGCCTCGGCTCGGACTTCGACGGGGCCGTCGTCTCGAACGCCATCCGCTCGATGGCCGGCACGCAGGCGACCTTCCGGGCCCTCGCCGCGTGAGGATTCGGGCGGGCCCTGATTGGGAACCCCGCGCTCGGGATCTGGATGCGCGTCTTGGAGCGGATGATCGGCTGATCGTCAGGCGACGGCCGGGTGGACTAACGGGGCGAGCGTCGCACCCTCCTCAACCCGACGACCCGCGCTCACGCCGTCCCGGTCAGCGCCCACCCCGGCAATCGGGTGGCCAGGACCTTGTCGATGCGACGGCCGTCCATATCGACCACCTCGAGGCGCCAACCCTCCGCGACGAGGGCGTCGCCCGCCGCCGGGATGCGGCCGAGCTGGAAGATGACGTAGCCGGCCAGCGTCGTGTAGTCGTCCGTGTCGGGCGGGTCGGTGAAGGCGAGGCGCTCGAACGCGTCCTCGGCCGGCATCATGCCGTCGATGAGGAGCGAGCCGTCCTCGCGCTCGACCACGGCCGGATCCTCCCCGATCTCGGGAATGTCGCCCGCGATGGCCTCGAGGAGATCCGTCTGCGTGACGAGCCCCTCCAGGCTGCCGTACTCGTCGACGATCACCGCCAGCTGCACGGGGTTGCGCTGGAAGCTCTCCAGCGCCGTGAGGACCGTCATGCCCTCGTGGACGACGTTCGGCGGCCGCATGGCGGCGGCGATGTCGAGGGGCTGCCCGTCGAGGATCTGATCGAGCAGATCCTGCTTGCGCAGCACGCCGACGACCTCGTCGATGCCGCCGCGGCTCACCAAGACATGGGCGTGGCTGCAGGCGCGGACCGCCCGCGTGATCTCCTCGGGCGATCCGTCGAGGTCGACCCACTCGACCTCGTGGCGCGGCGTCATGATCTCGCGGACCCGCCGATCTCCCAATCGGAAGATGCGCTCGACCGCTTCCTGCTGCGCCTCGCGGATGAGGCCGGCCTCGCGGCTCGCCTCGACCAGAAGATTGAGCTCCGCCGTCGAATGGTGCCCACCTTCGCCGTGGCCGGGCTGCAATCCGCAGAGGCGCAGGACGCCGTTGCCGAGGCCGTTCAGGAACAGGATGGCCGGGCGGAACACGAACAGGAATACGCTGAGCGGGCGGATCACCGCGAGGGCCGTGCGCTCGCTGCGCTGGAGCGCGAGGCTCTTCGGTGCCAGCTCACCCAGCACGATGTGCAGCGCCGTTATGATGACGAACGAGATCACCACCGCGACCGTGTGCGCGGCCGCCGTGGAGAGCATGTCCGGCAGCCACGTCAAGGCGGGCAAGATCAGGTGGGCCAGCGCCGGCTCGCCGACCCAGCCCAGCGCGAGGGACGAGATGGTGATGCCGAGCTGAGTCGCCGCGAGGTGGGCGTCGAGGTGGTCAGTGGCCCAGAGCAGCGCCTTCGCGTTCACGCGCCGCTCGGCGACGAGTTCGGCCACGCGGCTCCTGCGCACCGCGACCAGGGCGAATTCCGCTGCCACGAAGAAGCCGTTCGCCAGAACCAGGGCGAGGACGGCAAACAACCCTAAGGCAGTCGCCCAACCGTCGTCCAAAATCGACACCTCCCTTGTGGCCATCGTGCCGCCAGCGTCCCGACGGTCTGTACAGGAGAGAGGCCGCGCGGCCTACGGGCTTCCGGGCCCGAGCGGCCTCGGCGTTGTCGCCGACGAACCACGGGACACCTCGGCGGGCTGCCTCTGGCCCAGACCGATCCTGCAGGTGATCGAGAGCGCACCTATCAGCGGGGTGATGCGGCCGGTCGCGAGGCGGCTTCGAGCTTCGCAGACGGCGGTGCGCCGGGCATCGCCCGCCGGCTCCGGGGATCGGTACATCCCCGCGCGCCGAGACTCGGGGCGCCCGTGCCCCGCGGCACGAGCCCGCCCCTTGCGGTGTCAGTGGCTGCCGCCGAGATACGCCGCCCGCACGGCCGGATCGTTGCGCATCTGCTGGGCCGGGCCCTGGAAGCGGATCCGCCCGTTCTCCAGCACGTAGGCGTGGTCGGCGACGCCGAGCGCCGCCATGGCGAACTGCTCGACGAGCAGCATCGTCACCTGCTCGGCCTTGAGCAGCCGGATGATCCGGAAGACCTCCTCCACGAGCTTCGGGGCGAGACCCATCGAGGGCTCGTCCAGCAGGAGGATCTCGGGCCGCAGCATCAGGGCCCGGCCCATGGCGAGCATCTGCTGCTCGCCGCCGGATAGGGTACCGGCGAGCTGCGTGCGCCGCTCCTTCAGCCGCGGGAACATCTCGAAGGCGCGCTCGCGGTCGGCCGCGACGTCGCCCTTCGGGCGCGAGCCGGTGAGCCGCGGGAAGGCGCCGAGCGTCAGGTTGTCCTCGACCGAGAGCGTCGGGAAGACCCGCCGGCCCTCCGGCGAGTGCGCGAGGCCGAACCGGGCGACATCGTGGCTGTCGAGGCCGCCGATCTCGCGCCCGTTCAGGCGGATCGAGCCCGCCCGCGGACGGATCATGCCCGAGAGGGCGCGCATCGTGGTGGTCTTGCCGGCGCCGTTGGAGCCGATCAGCGCCACGACCTGACCCTTCGGAACCTGGAAGTCGAGGCCGTGCAGGACCTCGACCTGGCCGTAGCCGGCCGACAGACCCGTGACCTCAAGCATGGGTCATCTCCTCGTCGGCGACGGGACTGCCGAGATAGGCCTCGACCACCTTCGGATCGGCCTGGACCTCGCGGGCGCTGCCCTCGGCGATCTTGTGGCCGAAATCGAGGACGCTGACGCGGTCGCAGAGCCCCATGACGACATCCATGTGGTGCTCGATCAGGATGACGGTGATCCCGGCGTCGCGGATCTTGCGGATGATCGCCGTCAGCTCGGCGATGTCGGGGGCGGTCAGGCCCGCGGCGGGCTCGTCGAGGAGAAGGAGCACCGGGTCGAGGGCGAGCGCCCGCCCGATCTCGAGGAGGCGCTGCTTGCCGTAGGGCAGGTTGCGCGCCTCCACCTGTGCCAGGGCGCCGAGGCCGACGAAGTCGAGGATCGCCATGGCGCGGGCGCGCTGCTCCCGCTCCTCCCGGCGCCGGCGGGGCGTGCCGAGGATCGCGTCCAACAAGGTGCCGCGGAAGCTGTGGTGAAGCCCGACCAGCACGTTCTCCAGAGCCGTCATCTCGCGGAAGAGCTGCACGTTCTGGAAGGTGCGGGCGACGCCGGCGGCGGCGATCTCGGAAGGCGTGCGCCCGTCGAGGCGCTTCGTCCCCTGGCCGCGCGCGAGCGTCACGCTGCCGCCGGTCGGCCGGTAGATGCCGGTGAGCACGTTCATCATCGTGCTCTTGCCGGAGCCGTTGGGGCCGATCAGGCCGTGGATCGTGCCCGGCCGCACGGTGAGGTCGACGCCCGCCAGGGCCTTGAGGCCACCGAACTGCATCAGGGCCTGCTCGACGGAGAGGAGCGGGTCGGCGCCCCGGTCGCCGCTCTGCACGCTGAGCGCCGCGCCCTCGGCGTGGAGGCTCTTGCCCTCGGCGGTGTGGGCCGGGCGCAGGGCGGGGATCTTCTCGCGGAGGAAGCCCACGATCCCGTCCGGCAGGTAGTAGACCACGAACAGGATCATCAGGCCAAACACGGTCAGCCGGAAGTCGGTGACGGATTCGAGCGCGAGCGTCGCCGGGAAGAAGGCGAGGCAGAGGCCGACCGGCACCAACAGGGCGTACCGGTTCTCCCGGCGGCGCAGGAAGGCGAGCCCGCCCACCACCAGCGCCGCGGCGGCGATGATCCCCGCCATGATCCGGACGAGGCCGATATCGGCGAGCACGTTCGGCATCATCACGATGATTGCCGAGCCGATGATCGGCCCTGCCCGCGACTTGCGGCCGCCCATCGTCACGGCCAGCAGGAACAGCACGGTCAGCTCGAACCCGTAGGAGTTCGGCGCCACGTAGCGCTCCGACCACGCGAACAGCGCGCCAGCGAGGCCCGCCAGCGCCGCCGAGATCACGAAGGCGTAGACCTTGTAGCGGTAGACGCTCACGCCCATGCAGTCGCAGGCGATCGGCGAGTCGCGCAGAGCCTCGAAGGCGCGACCATAGGGCGAGCGCACCACCCGATTGACCACCAGGATGGTGGCCAGCAGCGCCAAGCAGACGAGATAGTAGAACTCGAGCTTGCGCCCGGCCGCGCCCCAGGGGGCCTGCAGGCCGAGGAGCGAGAAGTCGAGGACGCGGGCCGGGGGCAGGGTGATGCCCAGCGGGCCGTTGGTCAGCGGCGTCAGCTCATTGATGAAGATCTGGACGATCGTGCCGAAGGCCAGCGTCACCATGGCGAGGTACGGGCCGGTCACCCGCAGGGCCGGCACGGCCAGCAGCACGCCGAAGGCGGAGGTCACGCCGATCCCGGCCAGGATGCCCCACCAGATCCCGAGCTTGAAGTGCAGGAACAGCACCGCCGCCGAGTAGGCACCGACACCGAACAGTCCGGCATGGCCGAGGCTCACCTGGCCGGTATAGCCGACCACGATGTCGAGCCCGAGGATCAGGATCGCGTAGATGGCGATCACCACCATCAGGTGGATGTAGTACGAGCTCGTGACCACGTGTGGGAACACGGCGAGGCCGACGACCAGCAGCACGGCACCGAGGACGCCCATGTGGCGCGACAGGCTGGGGGCGGCGGCCGGGATCGGCGCGTCGGTGGGGGCGAGAGTCTGCGCCATGGCTCAGGCTGCCGTGAGGGTTGCGCGGGCGGTCACGGTCAGACCTTCTTGATGACGGCCTTGCCGAACAGGCCGACCGGGCGGATGGAGAGGACGACGAGAAGCAGGATCAGGCCCGGCACGTCCTTGTAGCCGGTCGAGATGTAGAAGCCGGTCAGCGTCTCCGCGACGCCGAGGATCAGGCCGCCGACGATGACGCCGAGGCCGGATTCGAGGCCGCCGATGATCGCCACCGCGAAGGCCTTGAGGGCCAGGACCGAGCCCATCGTGGCGCCGGTCAGGGTGACGGGCGCCACCAGCACGCCCGCGAAGGCCGCCGTCATGGCGCTGATCGAGTAGGAGAGGGTGATTACCTTCTGGGTGTTGATGCCCATCAGCCCGGCGGCGTCGATGTCGTTGGAGGTGGCGACCACCGCCTTTCCCCAGATCGACTTGCGATTGAAGATCTCCACCGCGAGCATCATCAGCAGTGCGCCGGCGACGATCAGCAGCTCCATCGGCAGGATGCGCACGCCGCCGACCTGCAGCGCCGTGTCGGGGAGCGGGGAGGGGAACTTCAAGTCGTCGCGACCCCAGATGTTCTCGGCGACGTTCTTGAAGATGATGCCGAGCGCGATGGTCGCCATGATCCACCCGTACTCGGACTTGATCTTCACGGCGGGACGCACGCCGAGGCGCTCGACCACCGCACCGAGGGCGAAGCCGAAGACCAGGACCAGCGGGATCATCAGCCAGTAGCCGACGAACGGTACCAGGGTGAGCCCGAACAGGGCCCCGAGCGCCAAGGCCTCGCCCTGGCCGAAATTGAGCGTCTTCGAAGTCGCGAAGGTGAGCTGATAGCCGAAGGCAATGGCGGCGTAGATCATGCCGACCGCGACGCCGGAGGCGATGAGCTGGAGCAGGATTTCCATGGGATCGCTGTCACCGGAGGGACGTCCGGTCGCGCGGCGAGGGCCGCGCAACCGTGCTGCGTAGCGGCGGCCGCGCCCGGGAAGGCGCGGCCTCACCGGGCCTCAGTTCGAGGACTTCTCCTTGACGCGGACCACGCCCGCGTTCTTGGCGTCCTCGTCCTTCGCGTAGACGATCTTGCCGTCCTGCACCTTCCCGAACACGACCATGTTGCGCGAGATCGCGTTGTGGTCCTTGGCGGTGAAGGGCTTGTCGTAGGTAGTGACGACGCCCTCGACCTTCTCGTTCAAATTCTCCAGCGCCGTGCGGATCTTCGCGCCGTCGGTGCCGCCGGCCTGCTTGATCGCCGCGGCCAGCAGGTAGATCGAGTCGTAACCCTGGGCGCCGGCCACGGGTGTCGGGATCTTCGTCACGCCGTAGGTCTTGTAGTAGTTCTCCAGGAACGCCTTGCGCTTCGGCAGGGTCTGATCCTCGATGAAGGTCTGCGGCATGATCACGCCGTTGCCGTTCGTGCCGGCGATGTCGATGAAGCTCTGCATCGAGGACGGCCAGCTGGTGATCATCGGGACCTTCCAGCCGAGCTTGGCCATGCCGTTGGCGATCTGGGCCAGCTCCGGCCCGATGCCGTAGGCGAGGATCACCTCGGCGCCAGCCTGCTGCGCCTTCAGCAGCTGGGCCGTCATGTCGACGTCCTTGATGTTGAACTTCTCGACCGCGACGGGCTTCACGTTCTTGGTCGCGAGGTACTTCTCGATGTCCTCGCGGCCCAGCTGACCGTAATTGGTCGAGTCGGCGAGGATCGCGATCTTCTTGTGGCCCTGGGCGAGCGCCTCGTCGACCATCAGTCCGGCCTGGAGCACGTCGTAGGCGGAGTTCCGGAAGACGTAGTTCGCGTCGTAATCCGGCTCCTTGAACTGGTTGGTGATGATCGTCCCGGTCGCGACGTTGTTGAAGACGGGAATCTCGGCTTCCTGATAGAAGCGCTGGGCGGCCAGCGCGACGCCGGTGTTGATGAACCCGACGGTGGCGACCACCTTCTCCTTGTTGATCAGCTCCTGAGCGACCTGCGCGCCGACCTCGTTCTTGGCCTCGTCGTCGCGCTCCACGAGCTGGATCGGCCGGCCGAGCACGCCGCCGGCCTTGTTGATCTCGGCGGCGGCGAGCTTGGCGCCGTCCCGCATCGAGACACCCATCGAAGACGACCCACCCGTGAAGGGGCCGCTCAGCCCGATCTTGATCGGGTCCGCGGCCCGCGCCGGGGCCGACACCATCGTCAATAACAGCACCGCGGCTGCAGCGCGACCTGCGAAGACCATCGTTTCCTCTCCAAGATTCCGCACGCGCGGTGTGCCCTTCGACGTGGCACTCTGGAAGGCTGATCTCCCGACTCAGGTCGAGCCGTCAAGCTACCATTTTGCTGGATCCCAGACGATTAATACAGATTGTCGGTCTGGGACGACCGAAAAGCTGCAGGTGAGCAAATTTACGGCAGGTCGTCGCTGACGGCGGATTAAGCGCGGAGGGCGTACGTGATGGAGGCGCCGCCGGCCGGGGTGATCTACTCTCAGAGGCGTCTCACGCTTCGGGCGCTCGCTCATGAACGCGCTCGCTCCGCCTGGGTCAGCCCATCGTATCCCCAGCTGTCCTTCGGCACCTCGTGGATGACGATATAGGACACTTCGGTCAGATCGGCCCCGAGAACAGTCTTCAGAAGCCTGTTCGCCTCGGCGATGAAGCTTGATTTCTCGTCGGCCGTGTTCGTGCCGGCGCTGACGGTGGCATCCACCTGCGCGACGCGGGAAACCGGCTCGCCGCCGACGCGCCATCCCGCCAGGGGTACTTCTTCGACCAGCACCCCGACGAGAGGGCCGACCTTGTGCAGGATGTCGACCATCAGTCGGGTGGTGCCCGCCTGGATCGACGCGATCTGGTCTCGCGCCAGCGGCCGGCCCGCGATTTTGACGTTGATGAAGGGCATGGACGCCGCTCTCGCTGTTCGAGACCGCCCGAGCGGTCCGCGACGCAGGTCTAGCTGAGAGGTCGAGTTCGGAAAATTCGGGATTTCTCTGGAGATACTTCGGCAAAATCGAACGCTAGAGCGGTTTCGGTTTAATCGGGGTCGTATCCTGCCGCGACGAAGAAGTTTGCAGCCTCGTCGGGCGTGACGGCATCGACGAGCCGCCCGATTGTAGTCCAGAGCCCTTCGCGCGTGCGCTCTACGGCCTTGCGCAGCCCCGCCTTCAACTTCGAGAACGCCATCTCGATCGGATTGAAGTCCGGCGAGTAGGGCGGAAGGAACAGGAGCCGCGCGCCTGCCGCCTCGATCGCCGCGCGCACGGCCGGGCCTTTGTGGCTGCCGAGATTGTCCATGATCACGATGTCCCCGGGTGCGAGTTCGGGCACCAGGACCTGATCGACGTAGACTTGGAAGGCGTCGCGGTTGATCGGCCCGTCGAGCACGAACGGCGCGGCGATCCCGGACAGGCGCAGGCCCGCCACCAGGGTCGTGGTCTTCCAATGACCGTGTGGGACGGGGGAGCGCAGCCGCTGGCCGCGGGGACAGCGCCCGCGGGTGCGGGCCATGTTGGTGGCGGTCCACGTCTCGTCGAGGAACACCAGCCGGTCCGGGTCGAGATCGGGCTGGCTCTCAAACCACGCCTCTCGGGCGGCCTTCACGTCCGGCCGATCCTGCTCTGCGGCGTGGGCCGTCTTTTTTTGTACGTCAGGTCGCGCGCGTCGAGGAAGGCCCACAGCGTGCCGAGCCCGACGGTGAGGCCATGCTCTTCCTGCAACCGGGCGCGCATCTCCTCCAGGGTGATGTCAACCTTCTCGTCGATCAGCGTACGCAGGAACGTCTCGTACGGGTCGAGCTTGGAGCGGCGGGCACGCCCCTGCGGCCGGGCGGCCACCGTCCCAGTCGCAGCGAGCGCCGCCATCCAGCGGATCGCGGTTGCTTGGCCGACCCCGAAGCGGGCGGCCGCCTGACGGCGCGAGGTCGCCGCAGCCGCGGTCACCACCCGCTCGCGCAGGTCCAAGCTGTAGGGGCGGCCCATGCATCACTCCGGCTGTCGACCGGCCTAGTGAATCAGCCTCCCAGCGCCGCGTGAACCCCACCAAGCCGACTCAGCCCAAACCGAAAACGCTCTAGGACATCGAGCCGGAGCGTCGCGACGCGGGCTGACAGCGGTGCACCGGTGAACGAGCGGGCCCCTTCCAACCGATCGATACGCGATCCGTCGTCGCGATCCGGGTCCGCGACAGCGCTGGGACGGATCACCTCCACCGAAGGTCGGTCTCTCCGTTGACACCCGTCACGACGGCGCTTCCCGATTCCCCGGGAACATTCGTGATTCACGGAGAGGACTGAGCGAAGGAAGTCTCCGCCTCACGCCACGTGAGCGCCGATCGTTTCGAGAAGGATGTCGGTCAGGCGCGCGACGGCCGGCGACAGCTCGGCTTCCGCCTGATGGAGCGTCAGAGCGGCGTTCGGGAGGGATGGCAGGCCGGTCGCGGCGGGGTCGAGGACGCTCAGCGTCTTCGGCAGGCCGACCGCGGTGCGCGCGGTGATGCCGAGGCCACCCTCGGCTGCGGCCCAGAGGCCCGAGAGGCTGGGGCTCGTGAAGACCAGCCGCCAGGGCAGGCCGCGAGCGTCCAGGGCAGACACGGCCGCGGACCTGAAGGTGCACGGCGGGGCGAAGGCCGCGAGGGGAACGGGTTCCCGCCCGAGACCTGCGAGACCCGGCCAGTCCGGCGGGCCGATCCAGCGGATCGGCACGTCCGCAACCCGCTGCGCGTGAGGGGCGCCGCCGCCGTCGCCCCAGACCAGCGCCACGTCGAGTTCGTCCTTCAGGGTCTTCTCGATGAGCTGCGCGCCGAGCCCGACCTGCACCTCGATGCGCACCCTCGGATAGGCCCGCGAGAACCGCTTGAGCACCGCCGGAAGCCAGCTCTCGGCGAAATCCTGCGCGAGGCCCAGCCGCGCCCAGCCTTCGAGTTCCGTTCCGCGCAGTCGGTCGACCGCCTCGTCGTTGAGCTCCAGAAGCCGCTTCGCGTAGCCGAGCATGCTCTCGCCGGCGGCTGTCAGCGCGAGGCCGCGTCCGGCCTTCTGCACGAGCGGCTGCCCGACCTGCTCCTCGAGCTTCCGGAGCTGGGTGCTGACGGCGGATTGCGACCGTCCCAGCCGCTCGGCGGCGCGGGCGAAGCTGCCGAGCTCGAACCCGGTCACGAAGGTTCTGAGCACGTCCATGTCGAGATTGGTGCGCGCGGCCATCGTTCGGTTTTACGGAAGTTTTAGTTTCAGAAATTCAAATATTCCGGACGATGATGGGCAGGTATCGGGGGAGGCGTCAAGCCGGCCGGATCGTGCCGAGAGACGTCGCTGGAGACCGTCACCTATGCCTCTCGTTCGGATCTCGCTCATAAAGGGCAAGTCATCGGAGCACATCCGCGCCCTCTCCGACGGCGTTCATCGCGGGCTGCGCGACGTCTACGGCGTACCGGCCGACGACCGCTTCCACCTCATTCACCAGCACGCGCCGGATGAGCTGATCTACGATTCCGAGTATCTCGGGCTACACCGCACGGACGACGTGGTGATCATCAACATCGTCGCGGGGAACTGGCGGGACACGGCGCAGAAGAAGGCGCTCTAAAGGGCGATCACCGACAACCTCGTCGCCGATCCAGGCCTGCGTCCGGAAGACGTGCTCATCGTCTTGTCGCCGAACGCGCGCGACGAGTGGTCCTTCGGCAACGGCTTGGCGTCCTACGTCCAGAACGACGTGCGCTGACCCGACCGGCGCGCCGCGCGGTGTAGGGGAGGGATGCCTTCTCGATGGCTGGACTGCGGCGGTCTTCACACAGGCCGCCGCCGCACCCGCGGATGCCGCGGTCGAGGTCGCGATCGCCGCGTTCGCGAGGCACAGCTGCGCCGAGCATCTCGCGCCACCCTCCGCGATTGCGCCGACGGCGACGGCAGGCTCGCGGTCTCGGAAGCGACCGAGTCGCGGCGGGCGAGCCATCGCAACCGATGGCTCGCCCGCCGCTTCAGGCTCGAAGTGTCAGGGGCTCAAGAGCACCCTGTCGTCGAACCGCAGGTGTCGCACTTCAGGCAGGTGCCGTTGCGGACCAGCGTGAAGTTCGCGCATTCCGGGCAGGCCTCGCCGACGTAGCCCTTCATCTTCGCCTCCGCGCGGCGGTCGGCGACGCTCCGCTCGGCCTTGGCGAAGGGGAGGGTGTCGGCGATCGTCTCGGCCTGACCGGCCGTCGCCGGCTCCGCCTTCAGCGCCGCGCTGCCGCGGATCGCGTGGACCGTACCGCCGGCCGGAGCCGACTGTCCGGCGCTCGCCGCACCCACGCCGAGGCTGGCGCCGGCCGGGCCGCCCTGGATCAGGGTGAGGCGGTCGGCCGAGCCGCGCAGCAGGCCGCGGGAGACGACCGAGGAGGCCGGCGCCGGCTTCGGACCCTCGCGGGTCGTATCGCCGCTCTCGCCGCCGCCGATCACCGTGCCGCCGATCTCGGCGGGGCTGACATGGGCGAGATCGGCGCGGCCGAGATACGAGACTGCCAGCTCGCGGAACACGTAGTCGAGGAGCGAGGTCGCGTTCTTGATCGCGTCGTTGCCCTGGACGAAGCCGGCCGGCTCGAACCGCGTGAAGGTGAAGGCCTCCACGTACTCCTCCAGCGGCACGCCGTACTGGAGGCCCAGCGAGATCGCGATGGCGAAGTTGTTCATCAGGCTCCGGAAGGTCGCGCCCTCCTTGTGCATGTCGATGAAGATCTCGCCGAGGCGGCCGTCGTCGTACTCGCCGGTGCGCAGGTAGACTTTGTGGCCGCCCACCACCGCCTTCTGGGTGTAGCCCTTCCGGCGGGCCGGCAGCTTCTCCCGGGAGCGGATTCGCTCGACGCGCTCGATCACCCGTTCGACGATCTTCTCCGCGGCGGCGGCGGCCTTGGCGGCGGCCGGCGCCTGGATCAGGGCCTCGATCCCCTCATCGGCCTCGTCATCGTCATCCGAGATGAGGGCCGAGTTGAGCGGCTGCGACAGCTTCGAGCCGTCGCGGTAGAGGGCGTTCGCCTTCAGGGCGAGGCGCCAGGACAGCAGGTAGGCCGCCTTGCAATCCTCCACCGTGGCGTCGTTCGGCATGTTGATGGTCTTGGAGATCGCGCCCGAGATGAAGGGCTGCGCCGCCGCCATCATGCGGATGTGGCTCTCGACCGACAAGTAGCGCTTGCCGATCCGGCCGCACGGATTGGCGCAGTCGAAGACCGGGTAGTGCTCGAGCTTCAGGCCCGGAGCGCCCTCCAGCGTCATCGCTCCGCAGATGTGCGTGTTGGCGGCCTCGATGTCCTTCTTAGAGAAGCCAAGGAACGGCAGCAGCTCGAAGGTCGGGTCCGACAGCTTCTCCGCCGGGACCTTCAGGGTCTGGGTCAGGAAATCGTCGCCCAGCGTCCAGCGGTTGAACACGAACTTGATATCGAAGGCCGACTTCAGGCCCTTCTCCACCGCGGCGATCTTCTCGTCGGTGAAGCCCTTGGCCCGCAGCGTCGTCGGGTTGATGCCCGGCGCCTGACCCATCGAGCCGTGGCCGACCGCGTAGGCCTCGATCTCGGCGATCTCGGATTCGCGGTAGCCGAGCGCCCGCAGGGCGTCCGGCGCGGCCTGGTTGATGATCTTGAAGTAGCCGCCGCCGGCGAGCTTCTTGAACTTCACCAGGGCGAAGTCCGGCTCGATGCCGGTGGTGTCGCAATCCATCACGAGGCCGATCGTGCCGGTCGGCGCGATCACGGTGGCCTGGGCGTTGCGGTAGCCGTGCTCCTCGCCGAGCTTCAGCGCCCGGTCCCAGGCGGCGCGGGCGTGGTCACCCAGATCCGCCTGCGGGATGTTGGCGTGGTCGAGGGCGACCGGCGCGACGTTCAGGAACTCGTAGCCCTCGGCCTCGCCGTGCGCGGCCCGGCGATGATTGCGGATGACGCGCAGCATCGCGTCGGCATTCTCCTCATAGGCCGGGAAGGTGCCGAGCTCCGAAGCCATCTCGGCCGAGGTCGCGTAGGCGACACCCGTCATGATCGCCGTGAGCGCGCCGGCCAGGGCCCGACCCGCGTCGGAATCGTAGGGCAGGCCCATGGTCATCAGCAGGCCGCCGATATTGGCGTAGCCGAGGCCGAGCGTCCGGTAGCGGTAGGAGAGCTCCGCGATCTCCTTCGACGGGAACTGCGCCATCATCACGGAGATCTCGAGCACCACCGTCCAGAGGCGGTTGAGGTGCTCGAACGCCTCGGCGTCGAAGCGCTTGGTCTCGCGATCGTACATCGTCAGCAGGTTCGCCGAGGCGAGATTGCAGGCGGTGTCGTCGAGGAACATGTACTCGGAGCACGGGTTCGAGGCCCGGATCCGCCCGCCCGCCGGGCAGGTGTGCCAGTCGTTCATCGTCGTGTTGAAGTGCAGGCCCGGATCCGCCGAGGCCCAGGCGGCCTCGCCGATCCGCTCCCACAGGTCACGGGCCTTGAGGGTCTTGGTGACCTTCCCGGTGGTGCGGGCGGTGAGCTGCCAGTCGGCATCCGCCTCGACGGCGCGCAGGAAGTCGTCGGTCAGCGAGACCGAGTTGTTGGAGTTCTGGCCGGCGACCGTGAGGTAGGCCTCCGAATCCCA
Organism: Methylobacterium sp. ME121; assembly: GCF_000974725.1. Taxonomy (NCBI): domain Bacteria; kingdom Pseudomonadati; phylum Pseudomonadota; class Alphaproteobacteria; order Hyphomicrobiales; family Methylobacteriaceae; genus Methylobacterium; species Methylobacterium sp. ME121. Next base: position 317,796 of record NZ_BBUX01000001.1, on the reverse strand, counting down.
GTCGGTGTCGTAGACGGGGAACTCGATCTTGGTGAAGCCCTGGCGCGCGAACTGCACCACGCGCTTGATGTAGGAATCCGGCACGGAGGCGCGGCGGGCGGCCTTGATCTCGCGCTTGAGAGCCGGGTTGCGCTCCGGATCGAAGCAGGCATCCCCTTCCGCCTCGCACTGCGTGCAGGCCTTCATCACCAGCGTCAGGTGCTTGGAGACGACCTTCGAGCCCGTCACCAGGGCGGCGACCTTCTGCTCCTCCTTCACCTTCCAGTCGATGAAGGCCTCGATGTCCGGGTGGTCGATATCCACGATCACCATCTTGGCGGCGCGCCGCGTGGTCCCGCCCGACTTGATGGCGCCCGCCGCCCGGTCGCCGATCTTGAGGAAGCTCATCAGGCCCGACGACTTGCCGCCGCCGCCGAGCTTCTCGTTCTCCGAGCGCAGCATCGAGAAGTTGGAGCCGGTGCCCGAGCCGTACTTGAACAGGCGCGCCTCACGCACCCACAGGTCCATGATGCCGCCGTCGTTGACGAGGTCATCCTGGACCGACTGGATGAAGCAGGCATGCGGCTGCGGATGCTCGTAGGCCGACGCCGACTTGGTCAGCACGCCGGTCTGCGGGTCGCAGTAGTAGTGGCCCTGGCTCGGTCCATCGATGCCGTAGGCCCAGTGAAGGCCGGTGTTGAACCATTGCGGCGAGTTGGGCGCCACCATCTGGCGGGCCAGCATGAAACGCAGCTCGTCCATGAAGGCCGAGGCGTCCTCCTCCGAGGAGAAGTAGCCGCCCTTCCAGCCCCAGTAGGTCCAGCAACCCGCGAGCCGGTCGAAGACCTGTGTGGCGGAGGATTCGGAGACGAAGCGCTCGTCCTCGGGGAGTTCCGCCAGGGCGGCGTCGTCCGGAACGGAGCGCCACAGGAAGGACGGAACCGCGTTCTCCTCGACCTTGCGCAAACGGGCCGGGACGCCCGCCTTGCGGAAGTACTTCTGCGCGAGCACGTCGCTCGCGACCTGGCTCCAGCTCTCCGGCACGTCGATGCCGTCGAGGCGGAACACCACCGAGCCGTCCGGGTTGCGGATCTCGCTCAGCGCCTTGCGGAAAGGGATCCCGGCGTAGGGCGATTGTCCGGCCGTGGTGTAGCGACGCTCGAACCGCATGAAACACACCTCTCCCGACGGGACGCGAACGTCCCGGCCCCGCGCGACGCGGGGTCTAGCCCGATAGTGGGATTCGCGGCCGACCACGCCCGGCTGAGAGACGTGCCCCGGTCCCGCGAACGAAAATTAGGAACGGTCGCCCCTGCCCAACGCACCACTTCCGCGGGGCGCGACCGATGCAGGGAGATTACCGCCGCCTTCACTCTCACGTCAACAAGTGGTGTTCGGCGGGCTTGTTCCCCGCTAGATGTTGTGCCGGCTCGCAAAAGTCTGTGGATATCGTCCCGGACCGGGATAAGTGTCCTTCCGGCTTTCGGGAATCGGATCGGGAAAATTTTAGATTCACAACCCTAGGGAGCGGACCTGGCGAACAGCCGGACCCGGGGGCCGAAACCGCGGTCGAGCGTTGCCCGGCAGCGACACTTCCGTCATGCGGCTGGACTCGCACGCGCGCGGTCACCATAACGGCGCCGACGAGCGCCCTCGCGGCGCGGCACGATTCCGGGACCGGCGATGGCGCTGAAGGACACTTTGCTGCGCATCTTCACGTGGTGGAACGGTCAGACCGTCTCCGTCGCGCTCCAGACCGCGCGCACCGGCATCTTCGTCGGCGAGGACGAGTTCGGGAACAAGTACTACAAGGCGGAAGGTGCGCTGATCGACCGCTCGGTGGGCTCGGAGCGCCGCTGGGTCGTCTATAACGGCTACGCCGACGCCTCGAAGGTGCCCCCCGGCTGGCGGGGCTGGCTCTGCCACAACGTCGACGTCGCGCCGAGCGAGGAGAAGTACCAGCCGAAGGCGTGGCAGAAGCCGCATATCGAGAACCAGACCGGCACCGCGAACGCGTACCGGCCGGCGGGCTCGCAGCTCTCCTGGGGCCAGCGGCCGGCAGCGACCGGCGACTACGTGTCCTGGACGCCGGGCGAGTAGGTCCGCGCGCCGCCTCGGGCCGGGCGCCCTTTTGCCGCCACCGTTCCGGTGTTCATGACGGGCCAATCCCGATCGTCCGCCGCGCAGCCGTTGGCGCGGCCGGCCACCCTCGTCTAGGGGTCCGAGCCTTGAGCCGCATCACCGCCCTCGCACGCCGCGCGCTCGCCCCGAGCCTCGCGCTCCTCGTCTGCGCCGGCCCCGCCGCTGCCGACAAGATCAAGAACCCGACCGCGGTGTTCTCCGGGCTCGACAAGATCACCGGCCGGATCGTCAATTTCGAGGTCGCGGTCGACGAGACCGTGCAGTTCGGCGCCCTGCAGCTCACCCCGCGGGTCTGCTATACGCGCCCGCCCACCGAGAGCGCGAAGACCACGGCGTTCCTCGAGGTCGACGAGGTCACCCTCGACAACAAGTACCGCCGCATCTTCACCGGCTGGATGTTCGCGTCGAGCCCCGGCCTCCACGCGATCGAACACCCGATCTACGACGTGTGGCTGGTCGACTGTAAGGGCGGCAGCGACGTGATCGCCGAGGCCAAGGAGCAGGAGGACGTCCCGGCCGTGGCGGCCAAGCCCGAGAAGGCGAAGCGCCCCGGCAAGGACGCGACCAAGACCGCCCAGCAGCTCAACGCCAACGGCCAGGTCGACGTGGAGGCGCCGCGCGGCGTGCCGGTGCAGCCCCGCCAGAAGCCCTCGCGCAAGTTCTTCCCGTCGAACGAGGGCCCGGCGCCGGCCCCGCCGCCGCAGCAGCAGCCGCAGAACCTGTTCGACGCGCTGTTCCGCTGAAGCCGTCGCGAGCGCGTCGTCGCTTCAGGCGACGTTGAGGCGACGCCCCCGATTCCAGGCCAGGAACGGGACGCCGGAGAGCAGTCCGGCGAGGGCGGCGCGCGTCTGGTGGCAGCCGTTCACCGACACCCGGGGCAGGGCCTGGAGATGGCCGGCATGCTCGGCGAAGAGGTGGCCCGGCCGCGTGGTCACCGCCGTCGCGAAGCCCATCTCCCGCGCCAGCGCGAATTCCCGCGGGCCGGCGGAAGATGGGTCTCCGACCGGGTAGGAGAGGTGTCGCACCGGTCGGCCGAGTTCCGTCTCGATCCGCGCGCGCCCCTCGGCGATCTCGCGCGATGCGAACGCGGCGGCGTGCTTGGCCAGCATCGGGTGGCTGACCGTGTGCGCGCCGACGGTGACGGCCGGGTCGACGGCGAGGTCGCGCAGTTCGTCCCAGGACAGACACAGATCGGCGGCGAGGCGCCCCGGCGGGAAGCCGGCCTGCCGGCAGAGGGCGGCGATCCGCTCGAGGAGGTCCGCCTCGTCGCCGTGGCGCAGGTCGCGGTACAGAGCTTCGAACGCCAGCGCCTTCTCCTGCGGGCTGCGCGCCGGAAGGTCGAGACTCCGCGCACCGATCTCGATGCGCACCCGGTCCAGCCGCGCGATCGCCCGCTCCAGTTCGACCCACCACAGCCGGCCGGCCTGATCGGCGAAGCCGCTGGTGACGAACAGCGTCCACGGCGCGCCGTGGCGGGCCAGCACGGGACGGGCGTGCACGACGTTGTCGCGATAGCCGTCGTCGAAGGTCAGGACGGCGAAGGGCGGTCCGTAATCCGGCTCGGCCAGCCGCTCCGGCACCGCATCCAGGCCGATGATCTCGAAGCCGCGGGCGTCGAGCTCGCGCAGGGTGAGGTCGAGGAAGTCCGGGGTGATGCCGAGCAGCCGATTCGGCGCGAAGGCCGGCACCGGGTCGGGGCTGACGTGGTGGAACGTGAGGATCACGCCGAGGCCGCGAGCCGCGGGGCTGAGCCAGCGGTCTGCCCCCAGCGCCTGGATCGCGCGGAAGCCCGACGCGAAGACCCGATGCTTGGCACGCGACGACAGCATGGCCCTGAACCGTTCGGGCCCGAGGCCCAGCGCGGCACAGCCTTGGCGTGCCGGGGTAAACAAACCCGAAAGCATGCGCAGCGGCGCTCATCGCAAGCTGTCATTAGCCACGACTGATCTTTGCCGGACCATCCGGCACCGGGATCATACCATCGTCGATTGAAGTCACGGGCTGTTCAGTCGCCTCCCGTCAGGGTTGGGGCGCCACGGGACCGTGAGCGGTCCCCGGGAGATCAGGTCATGGCGGTCGGTGTCCAAGTAACGGGAACGGACATGGTCGATACGCGCATCGCCGGGGGGCTCGTCGCGGAGATCATCCCGGACCTCGCCGCGGCCGAGGCGCTCTGGCGGCGCCTCGAGGCCGATCCGGCGAGCCTCGGCACACCCTACCAGCGGTTCGACTGGATCGGCGCCTACCTGCGGGCGACGGGGCAGGCCGAGCGCGCGCGCGTCGCGGTCCTGCGGGACGCGGACGGCCGGCCGCGCATCCTCATCCCGTTCACGCTTCAGCGGGAGCACGGCCTGCGCCTCGCGCGGACGGTCGGCGACACCCACGCCAATTATCACTTGCCGCTCTTCGCCACCCGCGGCGCGGCGGCCATCGCGCCCGGCAGCATCGTCGCGGCCCTGATCCGCGCCGGCCGCGCTGACGGGATCGACGCCTTCGCCCTGAAGCATCAGCCCCGGATGTGGGACGGGGCGGCGAACCCGCTCGCCGCCAGCGGCGAGGCGGAGGCCAGCGACGCCTACGGCCTCATGCTCGGGCCGGACCCTGAGGCAACCGTACGCCGGGCCTTCAGCGCGGATGCCCGCAAGAAGCTGCGGTCCAAGGAGAAGCGCCTCGTGGAGGCGCACGGCGCGATCACCTACCGCCGCGCCGAGACCGCCGACGAGGCGGCGCGCCTGCTGGCGGCGTTCTTCGCGCAGAAATCGGCCCGCTTCGCCGGCATGGGAGTGTCCGACCCCTACGCCGACCCCGCGATCCGGGCCTTCCTGACGGCCGCGGCGACCGGCGCCGAGCCCGCGGTGGAGCTGTACGCCCTGTGCCTCGCCGAGAGCGGCCGCGTCCTCGCGACCTTCGGCGGCGCCGTCAGTGAGCGGCGCTTCAGCGGCATGATGACGGCGTTCGACGGCGACCCCGAGATCGCCCGCTACAGCCCCGGTGACTTGCTGCTCCAGCACCTGGTGCGCGATCAGACCGCGCGCGGCCGGCAGGGCTTCGACCTCGGCGTCGGTGAGGCCCGCTACAAAGCCAGCATCTGCGACGAGACGATCGGCCTCGTCGAGACCATCATTCCGGTGACCCTCCGGGGCCGGATCTACGGCGCGCTCCGCCGCGGCCTGAACCGCACGAAGCGGCGGATCAAGCGCGACCCGCGCCTCTACGCCGTCCTGAAAAAGCTCCGCACCCTGCGCCGATCGTGACCGGCGTCCCGGCCTAGGCGGCGTTGAGGCGCAATTCCGCCCGGGCGTCCGCGACCTCGGATGCGGCGGCACGATCCTGCGCCACTAGGATCTGCCCCGCACCGGCCTCCTCGGCCAGGGCGTAGAGGTCGGCCAGCGCCGGATCCTCGGCATCGGCGTTCGACGCGATGACGACGCTGTCCATGAAACCGGCGACCAGCTCGAGGAGGTCGACGGCCCGCGGCGCAGCGTAGAGCCGGCAGATCACCCAGTCGTAGGCCTCGGCCATGGCCTCGAAGGTCAGCGCCAGAGCATCCAACTCGTCGAAGAGGACGGCGGAATCCTGCAAGCCCGCCTCGATCCGGTGATAGCCGCTGTCCCGGCGGGCCTGGATCACGTCGAGGAAGGCGGCTTCGCCGGCGACGAGGTCGGAGAAGCCGAGCCCTGCCGTACCGTCGTGCGGCAGGTTCAGGTCGACGGCGACGAGGCTACCCTCGCGACCCAGGGCGCGGGTCAGGGCCTCGGGAAGCGTCGGGACGCCGCGTCGATCCTCGGTCTCGACGATCAGGATCCGGCGACCGGCCTGCGCCTCCGGGGCGCGGGGCGCCGCCGCGATCCGGGCGACGAGGGGCGCGAGATCGAACGTGTCGGCGCTGCGGATCGCCGTCGGCGCGACGGGCGCCGTCTCGGCGGCCGTCCGCGGAGGCTCGGACCAGTGCGCGGCCGGCGTCGCTTCCGGGAAGGTGAAGGACGGCCGATCCAGCACCGGCTCGCAGCGCCGGCGATCGTCCGCCGGGTCGCCGTCGCGGTCGCCGGCGGGGCGGCCGGACTCCGCGAGCAGCGCGCTGGCGATGACGCCGCCGACCGACAGCATGAGCGTCAGCAGGGTCGCGAAGGCGACGATCGGCAGCTTCTTCGGGAAGGACGGGAGCTCGGGCGTCACGGCGCGGGAAACGATGCGGGCATCGGCGGGCGTCGCGGCCTCGCCGTCGCGCGCCGCCGCCTCGCGATAGCGGCCGAGATAGGACTCGAGCTGCTCGCGCTGCGCCTTCGCCTCGCGCTCCAGCGCCCGGAGCTGGATCTCGCTGGCATTGCCGCGGACGACGACGTCCTGCTGGCCGTCCACGGCGGCCTGGAGGCTCTCGACCCGGGCCCCGGCGATCTTGGCATCATTCTCCATCGTGCGCACGACGCGCTCGGCCGAGGCCTTGATCTGCGCGTCGAGGTCCTCGAGCTGGGCGTTCAGCTCCTTGATCCGCGGGTGGGCCGGCAGGAGGGTCCGAGACTCGAGGGCGAGCTGCGCGCGCACGGCGATCCGGTTCTCGACGATCCGGCGGATCACCTCGTTGTTGGCGACGTCGGGGATCTCGAAGGCGCGCCCGTCCTTGATCAGATCCTTGATGGCCTTCACCTTGCCGTCGAGGTCGGCCTTCAGGCTCCGCGCCGCGGAGAGCTGACTCGACAATTCGCCGAGCTGCTGGGCGTTGAGCGGCCGGCCGGCAACGCCGGTGCTGCCCACGAGGCCGTTCCTGGCGCGGAACGCCTCGACCTTGGCCTCGGCCTCGGCGACGCGGTTGCGCAGCCCGTCGATGTTGCCGCCGAGCCAGGTGGAGGCGTACCGGGCGGTGTCGACCTTATCGGCTTCGAGCGAGCCGATGTAGAGCTTCGCGATGGTGTTGGCGGCCTCGGCCGCGAGCTTCGGATCCTTCGCGCGGAACTCGATCGTCAGGATCCGCGACTTGCCGGCGGGATAGACCAGCAGGTGATCGAAATAGGCGTCGAGCACCCGGTCCTCTGCGGGGCGGTCGAGAGGATTGGCGCCGATGCCGAGCATCATCAGAACGCGCTGAACCGCGCCGATGCTGCCCGCACCGGGATCGAACTCGGCGTTGCCGACGAGCTTGAGCCGGCGGATCGCCTCGCGGGCGAGATCGCGGGACATGGCCACCTGCACCTGGCTCGCCACCGCCTGCTCGTCGATCGGTGCGAGCTGGTCGCCGCGCTCCTGCGCGGTCCGGGCGAAGGCCGGGTCGCGGCTCTCGAGGAGAACCTTCGCCTCGCCGGTGTAGCGGGGGCTGACCACGTTGACGAAGACGCTCGCGCCCAGGGCAACCACCAGGGTCGGCCCGACGATCCAGCCGATCGAGCGCCGCAGGATCCGCGGCAGCTGCGCGAGGCCGAGGCCTTCCTCGGCGCGCGGCTGGGGTCCGGGTACGGCATAGATCGAGCGCTGACGGATCGTGGACATGCGGACGCTCTGAACGCGGAGACAAACCGAACAGGCATTACTGCCGTCCCGCCGCCATTAGTGGATGTTAAGGTTGCTCAAGAGTTAAGGCGCGCGGGGACCGGTGGCGGGGCAATGCCGGCCGAACGGCGATCAAGGTTCATTAACCTTAACGGCCTAGATCATCCCGCAACTGCATCCATGACGGCGATGGTGATGAACCGGCGCGCTCTGCTCCTCGCACTCGGCTCGACTCTGGCGCTCGGCGGTTGCCTGCGACCGAGCTTCCGCACCGATCAGCTCGATGCCACCGGCACGGGCTCGATCGCGGCGCGGTACACGCTGGCGGCCGGCGACAAGCTGCGGGTGATCGTGTTCGGCCAGGACAACCTGTCCAACATCTACGCGGTCGACGGCGCCGGGCGCATCGCCATGCCGCTGATCGGGACCGTGCAGGTCGGCGGCCAGACCACCGCGCAGGCCGCCAAGGCGATCGAGACGAAGCTGGCCGCCGGATACGTGCGCGAGCCGCACGTCACCGTGGAGGTGGACGCCTACCGGCCGTTCTACATCCTCGGGGAGGTCACGACATCCGGCCAGTACCCGTTCGTGAACGGCATGACCGTCGAGACGGCGGTCGCGATCGCGGCCGGCTTCGGCCCCCGGGCCGCGCGGGACTACGCTGTCCTGACCCGCGATGCCGGCGGCTCGCTGATCTCCGGGATCGTGCCGATGACCTACGCGGTCCGACCGGGCGACACGATCGTCATCAAGGAACGATTCTTCTGAGCGGCGCCCCGACGGTCACTGGCCACTCTGCCACGGGTTGATGACCCGCATGGCGGTCTTCTGCGCCGGGATCGGCGTCGCCACCTCGGGCATCGGCTGACGCGCGCGCGCCATCATCCGGCGCGCCTCCTGCGCGGGCACCGCACCGACCGGCGTGAACAGGCCCGCCAGGACCTTCCGCGTGCCCCGGCTCACGAAGCGCGAGTTCTGAACCGGCTCGAAGTCTCGGATCGCGTGGCGCTTCTCGGGATTCCCGGTGAAGACCCGGGCACCGGTATTCAGAACCACGATGTCACCGGGCCGCAGCGTCTCATCCTTGAGGAGCGCCGCCGTCGCGCCGGCCTTCATGTCGATAGGCGTCTGGCGCTCGCTGATCTCCCGCTCCTTCACGCGGATCTTGAGCGGGAGCGCCGCGTAGCGGGTCTGGAAGCGTCGGCGCGCCGCCCCGAGCCGCGGGGTGGCGTGGCGGCCGAAGGCGCGGCCCTCGAAGGCGGGCGCCGGGGCAGGGGCCGGCTGGGCCTGCTGGGCGGGCGGCCGGGCGCCGAACAGCATCTCGAGGAAGCCGACCTCCGCGGCCTGGGCGCGCATCGCCGTTCCGGCGAGGAGACCGCCGGCCGCCATGACGGCCAGCAAGCTGCTCGTGCGAAGCCTCATAGCACCCTCCGGAACCGACGCCCGACGTGAGCATCCGACCCTCAACCGCAAGGCGTACTGGAGGGTTCCGGATGATTTAGAGTCTGCTCAGGAACGACGGGCAGTGGCCCGATGGTGCAGGATTCGACGCTTCCGACGACGCCATCGCGGCGCGTTTGGGCACGGAGAACGCGGGCTAGCCCGGCGCCGACTGCTCGCCCTCGCCGATGCAGTCGAGCGCGCGCTCGACGGCGCTCACCGCATCCAGGAGGTGCTGCACGGTGCGCTCGACCTCGATCGCCGGACGCCCCATCGCGGCGGCGCGGGCGCTCACATCCTCGAGCTGCTCCAGCAGGGCGAGGAGATCACCGGCCACGGTCACAACTTCGCAGCGAGCGAGACGCGTGACGGTCGGGCGCGGACGGAAGGGCAAGACGTTGCTCATCGCGTGGGTTGTCGCCCGAAACGACCGGGATTCGCCAGGGGGCGAGGACCGGACTCAACACGAATGACCGCCCCTATCCGCCGCAATCCCGACGTGTGGTGCATTTTCCGTGGCCGCTGCGCATCGGAGACGGCAGAACCGATTTACATCTTGCGCGCGACCTTGACGGACGCTCCGCCGCGCTGACCATGCCGCCAGACGCCCCGTGAGGGTTCGGTCCGGCCCTCGCCGGGTACGGCCCGGCCACGGCCCGCATTCAGGATCGACGATGCGCTTGACCCTTCTCGCCCTCTCCGCGCTGACCCTCGGCGGCCTCTGCGCCTGCACCACCAGCGAGGGCCCGGATACCCGCAGCGGCCTCGCCGAGACCTTCAACCTCGACAACTACCGGGCGTCCCGGAACACCAACGGCACGCAGACCCGCCGCGACGTGAACCGCGCCTACACCCAGCCGACGCTGCCGACGATCGGCAACCGCGGAATGTGAGGCGCGCGGCGCGTCACCGCTTGGTGAGCGCGTCCGCGAATGTGGCGATCCGGTTGCGGGCGTAGACCGGCAGGCCGGCGCTGATGGAATTGCCGGTGTTGAAGCTGGAATTACCCATCAGCACCTGCGCCGGGAGCAGGTTCTTGAGCACGGGCACGCGGGCGTACTCTGCCTTGCGGTCGAGCACGTCGCCCTTGATCGCCAGCGCCATGTAGGCGGTGACCACCGTCTTGGTCGGGTCGTTCGGCATCGGCTGGAGCACGGCCAGGAACTTGCCGAAGCGCAGGATCTGGTTGACCCAGAAGATCGTCTGCTCCAGGCCGCCGGTCACCGCGGTATCGATCTTCGTGAGCGCCCTGAGCCGGTCGCCCTGGTCCGGCCCGAGCACCCGCAGCTCGCTCTGGAACGAGACGAACTCGGCGATCTTCTTGGCCGAGCCCTCCTCCAGCTTGTTGGCGAGTTTCACGCCGAGCGGCAGCTTGCCCTCCAGGTCGTAGCGCGACTCGATGCAGGCGCCCGCGCCCTCGCACCACGCACGGTCGGGCCGCTTGGCGAAGGCGGCGGCCGGATCCTTGTTGGGCGTCACGTCGGCGACCGCCAGGGTGTGGTGCTTGATCGCCGGATCCATTTTCTGGACGAAGGCGAGGTTGGCGAAGGCCTGGAGGTCGATCGCCTCGGGCGGTCGCGGGACGACGAAGCGTCCCTCGGCGACGTAGACCTTCAGGGTCTCGTGCCGCGGCTTCGTCACGCCGTTCACCGTCACGGTGTAGTCCGGCTCCTTGTAGCCGGGATAGGGGGCGAGCGCCGCCGCCTCGGCCGGCCGCGCCTTCAGCCAGTCGAGATACGGGATCAGGCCGTTCTCCGGCGCCGACGGGTTGTCGCGGTGGTCGGTGAACAGGATCTGGCCCGGCTTGATCGCTGCCGGATCGACGGCGGTGACGGAGGGCACCTCCTTGATCCGCTCCGGCCCGGGCGCCGGGGCGGTGTTGGCGGCGGGCGTCTGAGCGCGGGCCGAGGTGGCCGGGAGCGCGACCGTGAGGGCGGCCGCCAGGGCCGCGGGAAGCTGCTGGCGCAACGGGATTCTCGTCTGTCGGGGAGGGCTGTCAGTAACCGGGGTCTTCGCCGAACAGGTAGTCGGGATCGCGGCGGCGCGGGCGGCGCACGTCGTCATCCCCGCCGAAAGGCGAGCGACTCGTCTGCCCCGGCCACGGCTTGTAGGGATCCTGCCCGTAGAGATCCACATCGCCCTGCGCGCGGCGGCTGCGCGGCGCGGGACGCTCGCCGAACGGATCCAGGAAGTCGGATCGCGGCCGCTCGCCGGTCATGTTGCCGTAGTAGTCGCCGGCGACGCTCGCGCCGTCGTCGGCGCCCGCGAGATCGCCGTCCTGCGCGTCGGGCCGCATGGCGTAGAGCGTCTCGCGGGGCACGAGGCGGTACTGCGTGTCCGCCATCTGCCCGTCGCCGCTGGTGCGGAAATGCTCGAGGAAGCCGCCGCCCGCGACCCGCACGCCGCTGCGCGGGTCGATCGGCAGGTCGGCGATGAACGGGCGCGCCTCGGGGGAGGGGCCTCGCAGCGGCGTCTTGGCGACGCCGTTCGCCCAGGCCGCCTGCAGGATCGCCGAGGCGATCGGCACCGAGACGTGGCCGCCGGTCTGGCCGCGGCCGAGCGTCTTGCGGGTGCCGTCGGCGTTGTCGTAGCCGACCCAGACCACGACGCTGATCTCGTTGGTCAGCCCGGCGAACCACGCGTCGTTCTCGTTCTCGGAGGTGCCGGTCTTGCCCGCGACGTAGGCCGAGACCTTCGCGAGCGCCGCGGCGGTGCCGTGCTGGGTCACGCCCTGCAGCATGGTCTTGAGCTGGTAGAAGGCCACGCGGTCCGCCGACGCGATACGCACCGGCTCCTTGGTCGCGTGCGTGTAGAGGGGCTTGCCGTCCCGCTCGACCGACTCGAGCGCGTAGGGGGCCGGACGCGCGCCCTCGTTGGCCACCGCCGCGTAGAAGCCCGCGAGGTCGAGCATCCGCACCGGCTGTGCGCCGAGCACGAACGGATAGTAGGGCTCGCACTCGGCGTATATCTGCGCCTCGAGGGCGATATCGCAGACCCGCTTCAGGCTCGCCGGCGCCTTCGGGGCGATCCCGCCCTGGAGGAGCCGGGCGGTGACGAGGTTCTTGGAGAATTCGAGGCCGCGCCGGAGGGTCGTGGGCCCCGAGCCGCCGCCCTCGTAGTTCTTCGGCGACCAGGAATCGCCGGTCCCACCGATCGGCGGCAGGGTCACGGCGGAATCCATCACCAGGGTGTTCGGCTGCAGCCCGCCGTTGAGCGCGGCGAGATAGGTCAGCGGCTTCAGGGTCGAGCCGGGCTGGCGCACCGTCTGGGTGACCCGGTTGAGCTGGCTCAGCGGATAGGAGAAACCGCCGGCCATCGCGAGGATCCGGCCGGTCCGGTTCTCCATCACCAGGGCCGCGCCCTGGACGGTCGGCCGGACGCGAAGCTGCGCGCGCGGGCCGCCCTTGCCGGCACTGATCTTCACCCGGACCACGTCGTAGAGTTGCAGCTTTCCGCGGGCGATGCCGGGGTCGAGGAAGGCGGTGCGGCCGTCGGCCAGGCCGACCTTCGTGCCGCCGCGGCCGGTCTCCAGTACCACCGCCAGCGGCCAGTGGACGTCGTAGAGCACCGGGCGGGCGCTCTCCAGCGCCAGCAGCCACGCCGGCTTCTTCTGCGGCACGGCCGCGACCCTCTCACCGCGGCGCGGTTTCGCGTCCGGCTTGGCGTCGAGTTTCGCGGCCTCCGGCCGCGCGCCGGTGACGGCCGGCGCGGCCGAGGCGGAGGCCTCCGGTGCCGGGGTCGCGGCCTGGATTCGGCGGACGCTGTCGGCGAGGTTGAGTTCGGGCCCCGTGAAGACCTGCCGGCCGGTGCCGCGCTCGTAGTTGGCGAGGCCGTCCTGCAGGGCCTCCTCGACGGCGCGCTGCAGGCCCGCGTTGATCGTGGAGCGGACGGTCAGGGAGCCGGAAGTCAGCGAATCCACCCCCGCGAAGGTGCGGGCCTCCCGGTTGAGGAAGTCCACCACGTAGAAGCCGGAATCGCGCCGCGCGGTCTCGATCGGCTTCAGGCCGAGATCGGCCTTGATCGCCGCGTTCATCTCGGCCTCGGTGATCGTGCCCTCTTCCTTGAGGCGAGCGAGCACGTAGGCGCGCCGCTCCCGCGCCCGGTCGGGATACTTGTCGGGACTGTAAAAGTTCGGCCCCTTGGGCATGCCGGCGAGGAGCGCCGCCTCCGGCAGGGTCAGCTGTCCCACCGGCTTCCCGAAATAGCTCTGCGCCGCCATCTCGATGCCGTAGGCGCCGCGGCCGAGATAGATGCCGTTGAGGTAGAGCCCGAGAATCTGCGGCTTCGTGAGGATGCGCTCCAGACGCGACGCAACGATCATCTCGCGGATCTTGCGCTCGTAGGTGACGTCGTCGCCGACCGAGAGGTTCTTGACCACCTGCTGGGTGATGGTCGAGCCGCCCGCAGGCCGCCCCGGCGAGGCGAGGTTGGCGATGAAGGCGCGGATCACACCGCGCTCGTCGATGCCGTGATGGGTCTCGAAGCGCTTGTCCTCGGCGGCGATGAAGGCCTTCTGCACGAGGTTCGGGACGGCGGTGATCGGCACCACGATGCGGCGGCCGTTCGGCTCCGACGCCTCCGCGAAGGGCTTGCCGGCGCCGTCGAGGATCCGGGTCATGCCCGGCAGGGCCTTGTCGCGCAGGGCCTCGGCGCTGGGCAGGTCCTTGGTGGCGTTGTCGTAGAACTCGATCACCGCCTTCGCGTCGAAGGGCGAGTTCGCCGGGTTCTCGCCCTTGCAGAACTGCTTGTAGCTCGTGTTCAGCTCGTTCAGATCGAGCCCGTGCAGGATCTTCGGCGCGGCCGGCCCGGCGACCGTCGACGGATCCTCCATCGCGGTGGTGATCAACTCATCGAGATTGATGTCCTCGATGTCGAACGCCTTGCGCATGTGGGCGCAGCCGTCGCGCAACAGGCGCACCACCTCCGGGCCGTCCGTCGCGGGATCGAACTGCGTCCGGACCGCGTCCGGCCGTGTCGTGACCTGGCTCAGCGTCAGGGCAGTCGCGAACAGCTTGATCAGGATGGCGTTCATACGGGCCGGGTTCGGGGGACGCGACGGGGCGGGCGCGGACCTTTCGGGAGCGCGCCTGAACAGGGCGTGCACAACGCGGCTGATTTAAGGTGACGCCGAACGGCAACGCTTTGGCCGGCTCCCACGTTCGTCAGGCGCGACGACGCCGGGGGGCCCATGATCAACGACCTGTGGTACAAGAACGGGATCATCTACTGCCTGTCGGTCGGCACCTTCATGGACGCCAACGGCGACGGCATCGGGGACTTCGCCGGACTCGAGCGACGCCTGGACTACATCCAGGGACTCGGCGCCACCGCGGTCTGGCTGATGCCGTTCCAGCCCTCGCCCAAGAAGGACGGCGGCTACGACATCGCCGACTATTACGGCGTCGATCCGGATTACGGCTCGCTCGGAGACTTCGTCGCCTTCGCGCACGCCGCTAAGCAGCGGGGCCTGCGCGTCCTCATCGACCTCGTGGTCAACCACACCTCCGACCAGCACCCGTGGTTCCAGTCGGCGCGGTCCGACCCGGACTCGCCCTACCGCGACTGGTACGTCTGGTCGAAGGAGCGGCCGGCGACCGCCGACGAGGGCATGGTCTTTCCGGGCGTGCAGGAGACCACCTGGACCTACGACGCGAAGGCCAAGGCGTGGTACTTCCACCGCTTCTTCAACTTCCAGCCGGATCTCAACACCGCCAATCCGGAGGTGCTCGCCGAGATCCTGAAGATCATGGGTTTCTGGATCCAGCTCGGCGTCTCCGGCTTCCGCATGGACGCGGTGCCCTTCGTCATCGCCGAGAAGGGCGCCCATGTCGGCGGCAAGCCTCGCGAGCAGTTCGAGATGCTCCGCGACCTGCGCGAGTTCCTCCAGTGGCGCCAGGGCGACGCCATCATCCTGGCCGAGGCCAATATCCTGCCGAAGCAGGACCTCGACTATTTCGGCGACGACGCCGACCGCATGCACATGATGTTCAATTTCCAGGTCAATCAGGCGACCTTCTACGCCCTGGCGGCCCACGATGCCCGGCCCCTGGTCAAGGCGATCGAGCAGACGAAGCCCCGTCCGCTCTCCTGCCAGTGGGGCATCTTCCTGCGGAATCACGACGAGCTCGACCTGGGGCGCCTCACCGGCAAGCAGCGCCAGAGCGTGTTCGACGCCTTCGGCCCCGAGAAGGGGATGCAACTCTACGACCGCGGCATCCGTCGCCGCTTCGCGCCGATGCTGGCGGGCGACCCGCGCCGCATCCGGCTCGCCTACTCGCTGATGTTCACCCTCCCGGGAACGCCGGTCCTGCGCTACGGCGACGAGATCGGGATGGGCGACGAGCTGGCATTGCCCGAGCGCGACTGCGCCCGCACACCGATGCAGTGGACGAGCGAGCACCAGGGCGGCTTCTCGACGGCCGAACGGACCGTGCTGCCGCTGATCGATCACGGGCCCTACAGCTACGCGCACGTGAACGTCGCCGATCAGCGCCACGAGGAGGGCTCGCTGCTCAACTGGATGCAGAGCATGATCCGGCAGCGCAAGGAGGCGCCGGAGATTGGCTGGGGCGACGTCGTCGCGATGGAGACGGAGCGCCCCTCGGTCCTGGCACTGCGCTACGAATGGCGCGGCAACGCCATCCTGTGCGTCCACAACCTCGCGCCGGAGCCCGTCGAGGTCGCGATGGCGTCGGGATCCCCTGATCCGGAGCACGACATCCTCGTCGACGTGCTCACCGGCTCGCGCAGCGAGGTCGGTGAGGACGGCCGCCACTGCCTGTTCATGGAAGGGTACGGCTACCACTGGTTCCGCGTCGGCGGGCTCGACGCGCTGCTGAAGCGGCGGCCGGCGTGAGGGAAACCGGGGCCCGGCTCGCCCTCGGCCGGCCGACACGGTAGGACACCTCCGAGAGGTGGGACATGGCCCGGACGAAGCACTACCCCCCGGACGCGACGATCGCCGACGTCCTGCCGGACCTCGCCGACGGTGAGGACTACCTGCGCCAGGTGCTCGTCACCATGCGGATGTGCCAGAAGCATTACGGCGACGCCTGGGTGCGGATCGGCGTGACCGGCCGATCGCCGACGCCGTCTTACCGGATCGACCGGCCGGACGAGACGGCGCGCGGCGACGGGACCGTCGAGGCGGGGAAAACCCTGTTCGGGGCCTATGGCGGACGGTCCCACGACCGGTTCACGCAGGTCAACGCCGTGGAGACCCGCTGGAGCTCGCGGGCGCTCGGCATGACCGAAACGCTGGCGCTTCACGACGGACTGCGCCGCCACAGGGGCGACGTGGCCTGAGCGTCTCGCACAGGGTGCCGCCCACCCGCGTTCTGCGGTAGACTCGGGCCGAGAGCGTCGGGAGCGACGCTGCCAACACGCGGGACGACATGCCAGGTACGCCACGCGCCGGGATCATCCCGGTGACGCCCTTCCAGCAGAACTGCACCCTGATCTGGGACGACGCGACCAAGGTCGGCGCCGTGGTCGATCCCGGCGGCGATCTCGACCGGATCGAGGCGGCGATCCGCGAGCAGGGCGTCACTGTTGAGAAGATCCTGCTGACCCACGGCCATGTCGATCACGCCGCCGGCGCCGACGAGCTGCGCGAGCGCCTCGGCGTGCCGATCGAGGGTCCGCATCAGGCCGACAAGTTCCTCCTCGATTCCCTGCCCGAGACGGCGGCCAATTACGGCCTCGGCGCCGCCCGACCCGTCACACCCGACCGGTGGCTCGACGAGGGCGATGCCGTAACGGTCGGCGGGCTCGCCTTCGACATCCTCCACTGCCCCGGCCACTCGCCCGGCAGCGTCGTGTTCGTGAGCCGGGACGCGCGCTTCGCCCTCGTCGGCGACGTGGTGTTCAAGGGCTCGGTCGGCCGCACCGACCTGCCCGGCGGCAACCACGAGCAGCTCATCCACGCCATCAAGGAGAAGGTCCTGCCGCTGGGCGACGACGTCGCCTTCATTCCCGGCCACGGACCGACCAGCACCCTCGGCGCGGAGCGCGTGTCCAACCCCTTCCTGCAGGATTGACGCGCATGGACAGGCGCCACATCGGCCGCTCCGACCTGACGGTCGCGCCGTTCTGCCTCGGCGGCAACGTCTTCGGCTGGACGGCCGACGAGGCCGCGTCCTTCGCGATCCTCGACCGGTTCGTCGAGAGCGGCTTCGACTTCATCGACACCGCCGACGTCTACTCGCGCTGGGCCCCCGGCCACGTCGGGGGCGAGTCCGAGACGGTGATCGGCAAGTGGCTCGCTGCCCGGCCGGGTGCGCGCGACCGGATCGTGCTGGCGACCAAGGTCGGCATGGATCTGGGTGAGGCCGGCCAGGGCCTCTCGGCGGCCCATATCGAGCGGGCCTGCGAGGCCTCGCTGCGGCGCCTCGGGGTCGACCGGATCGACCTCTACCAGTCGCATCTCGACGACGCGACGGTGCCGCTGGAGGAGACCCTCAGGGCCCACGAGCGCCTGATCACGGCCGGCAAGGTCCGGGCCATCGGCGCCTCGAATTACACGGCGGCGCGGCTCGCGGAGGCGCTGGGCATCGCGGCCTCAGCGGGGCTGCCGCGCTACGAGTGCCTCCAGCCGGATTACAGCCTCGCCCAGCGCGGCTACGAGGCCGAGCTGGAGCCGCTCTGCCGCGCCGAGCAGATCGGCGTGATCGGCTATTTCTCCCTGGCGGCCGGCTTCCTCACCGGCAAGTACCGGAGCGCCCGGGACGCGGCGGGGCGCGCGCGCGAGAATCGGGTGGCCAAGTACCTCAACCCGCGCGGCCTCGCGCTGCTCGACGTCCTCGACGCGGTCGCGCAGGCTTGCGGCGCCAGCCCGGCCCAGGTGGCGCTCGCCTGGATCATCGCCCGCCCGGGCATCACCGCGCCCATCGCGAGCGCCACCTCGGTGGCGCAGCTCGACGAGCTCCTCGGCGCCGTCCGGCTGACCCTCGCGCCCGAGGCGATCGACCGCCTGGATGCGGCGAGCGCGGGCGGCATCGAGGGCTAACGCAGCGTTAAGCGGCGGGCGTCACAAAAGCGACGGGACGGGCCAACCGCGGACCCGTAAAATCGTGCAATCTCAACGCGGAACCCCTATATCAGGCGGACCAAGCGAGAGTTCAGGCGCGGGCGCCCGACGGCGCATCTGCCACCGCCGCGATCAGGCCCGCCTGCCCGAGGAAGTTCATGGCCGACACCCCCCAGACCGAGCCCGCCGTCTACGGCGCGGAATCCATCCGCGTGCTGAAGGGCCTCGACGCCGTCCGCAAGCGGCCCGGCATGTATATCGGCGACACGGACGACGGCTCAGGCCTCCACCACATGGTGTACGAGGTGGTGGACAACGCCATCGACGAGGCGCTGGCGGGCCACGCCGACCTCGTCACCGTGACCCTCAATGCCGACGGCTCCTGCACCGTCTCCGACAACGGGCGCGGCATCCCGGTGGACATCCACAAGGAGGAGGGCGTCTCGGCGGCCGAGGTCATCATGACCCAGCTGCACGCCGGCGGTAAGTTCGACCAGAACTCCTACAAGGTCTCCGGCGGCCTGCACGGCGTCGGCGTCTCGGTGGTGAACGCCCTGTCGTCGTGGCTGCGCCTGCGCATCTGGCGCAACGACAAGGAGCACGCGATGGAGTTCCGCCACGGCGACGCCGTGGCGCCCCTGGAGGTCATCGGACCCGGGAACGGCCGGCGCGGCACGGAAGTCACCTTCCTGCCCTCGACCGAGACCTTCACGATGATCGAGTTCGACTACGCGACGCTGGAGAAGCGGCTGCGCGAGCTCGCCTTCCTCAATTCCGGCGTCCGCATCGTCCTGACCGACGCCCGGCACGCCGAGAAGAAGCGCGAGGAGCTGTACTACGAGGGCGGCATCGAGGCCTTCGTCCGGTACCTCGACCGCTCCCGCAAGCCGATCGACGGGATGACCAGCCCCGTGGTCGTCAGCTCCGAGCGCGACGGGATCCGCGTCGAGGTCGCGTTCTGGTGGAACGACTCGTTCAACGAGACGGTCCTGCCCTTCACCAACAACATCCCGCAGCGGGATGGCGGCACCCACATGGCCGGCTTCCGCGCGGCCCTGACCCGTCAGGTCACCGGCTACGCCGAGTCTTCGGGCATCGCCAAGAAGGAGAAGGTCTCGCTGACCGGCGAGGATTGCCGCGAGGGCCTCACCGCGGTGATCTCGGTGCAGGTGCCGGACCCGAAATTCTCGTCGCAGACCAAGGACAAGCTCGTCTCGTCCGAGGTGCGCCCGGCCGTGGAGAACGTCCTCAACGAGGGCCTGTCCACGTGGCTGGAGGAAAATCCGAGCCAGGCGCGGTCGGTGATGGGCAAGGTCGTGCTGGCGGCGTCCGCCCGCGAGGCCGCCCGCAAGGCGCGCGAGACCGTGACCCGGAAGGGCGCGCTCGACATCGCCTCGCTGCCCGGCAAGCTCGCCGATTGTCAGGAGCGCGACCCGACCAAGTGCGAGATCCTGCTGGTGGAGGGCGACTCCGCCGGCGGCTCGGCCAAGCAGGGCCGCGACCGGACCTTCCAGGCCGTGCTGCCGCTGCGCGGCAAGATCCTGAATGTCGAGCGGGTGCGCGCCGACCGGATGCTGTCCTCCGCCGAGATCGGCACCCTGATCACGGCGCTGGGCGCCGGGATCGGGCGCTCCTCCACGGACCGGGAGGGCTTCAACCCGGAGAAGCTGCGCTACCACCGCATCATCATCATGACGGACGCGGACGTGGACGGCTCGCACATCCGCACGCTGCTGCTGACCTTCTTCTTCCGGCAGATGCCGGAGCTGATCGAGCGCGGCCACCTCTACATCGCTCAGCCGCCGCTCTACAAAGCCGAGCGCGGCCGCCGGGCGATCTACTTGAAGGACGAGCGCGCCCTCGAGGATTACCTGATCGACCAGGGCACCGAGGGCGCTGTCCTGCGCCTCTCATCCGGCGCGGAATTCGCCGGCGCGCAGCTCAAGAGCCTCGTCGAGGAGGCCCGGACGTTCCGGAGCATCCTGCAGGGCCTGCACACCCGCTACGACCGCTCCGTGGTCGAGCAGGCGGTGCTCGCCGGGGCCTTCGATGCCGAGGCGGCGTCGCGGGCGGGCGAGGCCGAGGTGCTGGCCGACATGACCGCCCGCCGGCTCGACGCCATCGCGGACGAGATCGAACGCGGCTGGCAGGGCGAGTCGTTCGAGGGCGGCTATCGCCTCAGCCGGACGCTCCGGGGCGTCCGCCAGGTCTCGATCCTCGACGCCGGCCTGATCACCTCGCAGGAGGCCCGGCGCCTCTCCGAGCGAGCCGACGCCTTCCGGGAGATCTACGGCGAGCCGGCCACGCTCATGCGGAAGTCCGACGAGACCGTGCTCCACGGGCCCGTGGCCCTGTTCGAGGCCGTCATGGCCTTCGGCCGCAAGGGCCTGCAGCTCCAGCGCTACAAAGGCCTCGGCGAGATGACCGCCCAGCAGCTCTGGGAGACCACCCTGGACCGCGACGTGCGCTCGCTGCTGCAGGTCAGGGTCAAGGACGTCACCGACGCCGACGACCTGTTCGTGAAGCTGATGGGCGACGTCGTCGAGCCGCGGCGCGAGTTCATCCAGGAGAACGCACTGAGCGTCGCGAATCTGGACGTTTGAGGCGTGCATTGTAATTTCTCAGTAAAGCATGTCCCAAGAAGCGAATTATTTGGACCGATTTACTGAGAAGCCTGACCCCGGTGGCGTATCCGCCGGCCGGAACAAGCTGTGAGAGCATTGATTCAGAGATGCTCTTCACTGTCAACGTCGAACTTTCGTTGGTGCTTTGGGAGACAGACATCCAACGCTTCGAAGGCGGTTACCTGCTGAGCGCCGTGGCCGCCGAGGCCTTCGGGGTACGGATCGCCTAGGTCCGGGAATTTAAGACCCCGACGTGCCGGTTGCCCCGCCGGGGCGTGGACTCGGATGCTTCGGAATCCGGGCATTGTGCGATGTCATCGATCCCGGGTGCTCCCGCCTTTGAAGCGCGACGGGTTCCGGTCCGCGCGGGACGAATGTGGTCTCCGGCATCCCTCCCCATTTTGCCGGGGCGCGGGATCACCACCGCGTCGTGGACCATCTCAAGCTTACGGAGGCCCTCGATCAGCTTCGGGTGCTCCTCCGTGCGGAACGAGTCGTCCCAGACGAACGGGATCAGCACGCGCCATTTCGGGTCCACGCGATAGAGCGCCGCGTCGGCCGCGATCTCCTCGACGATCTTGGCGAACGATACGCCCGCCCGGACGAACTTCACCTCGATGACCAGGCCCAGGCTCGGTACGGTCAGGTCCATCCGAGGGTTCTTGTGCCCGACCGGCGGCGTGTACTCCTCCGCGTTGAGGTCGGGGAAAAGCGGTGCCAAGGTCGCCCAGAGCAGGTTCTGGACGTGGTACTCGTTCTCGATGTCCCAACGGACCAGTGGTGACCTGGGCGTGCGCGGTCGCTCCTCCCAGGTCCAGAGCCGCAGCGACCGCTCGACGCCCTGCAGCACCCGCAGGACGTCCTCCGGTTCGAGACGCCCGAGGCGGGCCGGCATGTTGGTCTCGCACAAGGCGTCGAAGGCCCGGAGGGTCAGCGCCGCCCGCGCCGGATCTCCCATGGCGGTCTCGAAGCGCAACACGTTGCGCCAAGCGGGCCGCCGGCATTCCGCGTCGGCCGGGACGATGCCGAGATCGACGAGCGCGACCCGTGCCTCCGGCAGCATCGTCGCGAGGTCGCGCCGGGCGGGCGCGTCGAGGATGTGTGCCGCCGCGACCATCAGGGAACGGTTGAGATCCGAAAGCCCCGCGGCCGTCGCGCCGCGCACCACCAGCGCGCCGAGCCACGCGGCATCGCGGCGGTGGAGCAGGCGGTTCACGCCCAGCGCGAGGCCGAGGGCGGACAATCCGTCGGCCTCAAGGGTCGGCGGCAGATGCGGCCTGAACCAGCTCCGCGCGCCGAGCCACGCGACGCCTTCGCGGAACGTATCGGCGAACGCCTCGGCAAGTTCCGGGCCGGTGGCGCCGTAGCCGAGGATCGCCACGTGCCCGGCGGAGCGACCACCCGACGACCCGAGAGCCACCGCGGCAGCCGCGGCGAGATCCCCCATCGGATCCGGGACCCCGAGGACCCACGCCCGAAAGGCCTGGACGAGGGGGGCCGCGTCCCCTTCACGGGAGGCGGCCGCGAGGCCGGCCCGGATGTCGGCGACGCCGGGCCCGTCGCTCAGAGGAACCACGGCTTCCTCATCACGCGACCGCCCTCGGCGGCATCCGCGTCCCAGCCCGGCGTCCGCTCCAGGCCCGACAGCTGCTTGGCGATCTCGTCGGCGTAGACGAGCGGGATGGGCAGGCCGGACGGCCCGAACGTGCGCCAGGAATGGAACGCGAAATCCGACGCCTGACGCACGAGGACCGCCATGTCCCGATAGGTCGAGCTGTCGTGGAGGCGGAGGAGCACCGGACCGGGCAGGCCTTGCGAGGCCGACTTCACCTCCTTGCGTCCTGTCAGCGAGAGGAGCCACTCCCGCTCGCTCAACCGCACCGCCTGCCCCCGCTCCGGCGCGAAGGCGCCCTTGCCGTCGGGCCAGGCGCGGTCGAACAGCGTGAACGGATGATCCTCGACGACGTGCAGGAACGCGAAGCTCACGTTCATCGCCCCGATCCCCGCGACCGCCGTCTCGACGGCCTGCACCGTCTCCCGGCTGAGTTGCGTGAACGCGTGGAAGACGAGCCTCACCGCATCGCCGGGACGCCACGCCTCCTCCCGGCCGATGCGCCCGATGGCGTCGACGATGCTGTCGCTCAACGCGGCAGGGAAGGCCTCGAACGGAACCGCCCCCGTCCGGGCGTCGAGGAGATAGTGGCCCTGGCTGGAGAAGACCGTCGCGATGCCGACGAACCGCTCGCCGGGGCCGCGGCGACCCTCCTTGACCGTGTGCGATCCCAGCCCGACGACCAGTTCATGATCGGTCGGCGAACGCGCGACGAGCAGCCAGGGAGCGCCGCCGAGCTTGGCGTAGGTCGCCAGGCCCATGTTGGCCAGCGCGTTCGCGTACCCGAACGCGTCGAGGCCCAGCATCTCGGTCGAGAGCGCCTGGACCGGCACGTCCCGCTTGAGGAAGGTCGCCTTGCTCATCCAGTACGGGCTATCGGCGTGCGGCCGGTCCTGCAGGGCCCGCTCCACCTGCACCATGGCGAGGTCCCACGGTTCGTCGCGCGTCGCCGCATCCCTGAGGGCGGCCCGTGCGGCGTCGGCATAGGCCGGACCGCTGCGACCGGCGGCCTCGAAATAACGGATCTCGGGCTCGTCCAGCCTGAACCGGCCGAGCAGCCCGCCGCCGTGGGGGACGAGGCCCGTTTCGCTCGCGATGTCGGGCCTGCCGTGCAGGAAATCCCGCATTGCAGCGGCGACCTCGTCGCGGCGGCCGGCCTCGTGAAGGACCGCGATGCGCGGCCTCTTCGGTTCGAACGTCTGCCGGTCGAACGGTCCGATGCGGTCGAGGCTCTGCTGCTTCCAGCCGTTCGAGGTCTCGGGCGAACGGACCGGGTCGAACGACAGCTTCGGCCTCCACACGGCCTCCGCGGGCGGTAAGGAGGCTGCGTCGACGGCTTGGTCGAGCAGCCCTCCCAGACGGAGCGGGACGCCGTCGGCCAGGTCCATCGCCCGGTTCCCGAGCTGGGTCAGCACCCCGTGCACGATCTCGATGGTCCGCGCGCCGCCATGCCACTCCGCCTCGGCTCTCTGGACCGCCTTGAGCGCCCGCTCGGACTGCCCCTGCGTGATGACCTCGACCACCTTGTTGAAGTTGGCGCGCGTGGGTTCGAGGAAGACCTCCCCACTCGACACGACGGAGGGGCCGGCGCCGTGATCGTCCAGGGTCA
This sequence comes from Methylobacterium sp. ME121, assembly GCF_000974725.1. Lineage (NCBI taxonomy): Bacteria > Pseudomonadati > Pseudomonadota > Alphaproteobacteria > Hyphomicrobiales > Methylobacteriaceae > Methylobacterium > Methylobacterium sp. ME121. The sequence goes on along the minus strand of NZ_BBUX01000001.1, from coordinate 293,881 downwards.
GCGTGTCCCGCCCGACCTCGACGACGCGGCCCGCGTAGGCGAGCCGCCGCGACACCTTCGGGTCGGGATCCTCGCGCCAGGACGAGACCGCGGCGCCGGTCAGCGGCACGCCGAGTTCGAGGAGCGTCCGGCACGATGCGTCGATGATCGTGCGCAGCCGCTTGGCGCAGGTCAGGACGACGTAAGCGTCGCCCCGGGTCGGCCGCAGGATGCGCGTGTCGAACTCCAGGACCAGCCGCTTCCTCAGCCAATCGGGCAGGCCGACGTCCTCGGCGAGGACGTTCTGCCGCTTTCCGGCGACGGTCGGCGGCCTCCTGCGGATCAGGAGGCCGGCCTCCGGGGAGGCCGCGAGCAGCCGGAAGACCGCCTCGCGGGTCAACGCCGACACGAGCCGAAGGTGCTCGGCCGCGGGCAGTTCCATCGTGTCCGTCGGAAGGTTCGCCCCGGCGGTGAGGGGCACGACCGCCATGTCCGTCCCGTCGTGCCGGGTCGCGAACACGTCGTTCCCCGACCGGTCGAGGTAGGCGTGGAGCAGCGCACGGTCGAACGGGACCACCGAAGCCGGGATCGTACCCGGAGGCGTCAGGACGCGGATCGCGTTCAAGGCGAGTTGCGGGCGGACCCTTTCGCCGGGACGGAAAGCCATGCCGCACTATACGCGGTAGCCACCTCTAGACGAGGCGTAACCGTCCCAAGGCGCGGCCGTCCACACCCTATGCCGTTAAAAACCTTGGAGCGATCAAAGCCGAAAGACCTCGTAGGTCGACCTTCGGCACGTCGCGCGACCGCTTCGAGGGAATGCCCCTCGGCCGGGGCGCAACTTGGATGCGCCTGACCGAATACCTGGGGCGGCGACCGCGTCGTCGGTCGGTCGGAACATGCTGGCCCACGGGCCCCGACCGCAACGCCCGGTTCCGTACCCGCCGTGCGCGCAGGTGAGTGCAAGTTCCGGCCCGGCTTCCCGCCGTCATCGACACGGGGCCGTCGAAAGTCGCCCGATAGGGCAACGGCTCCGGCATCGCGTGGAGTCATGGGCCCATCCCGCCCCGGGATGCGATGGCTATCCCCGCGCCAACGGCGACGCCGGCCTCGGGGGCTCGATCCGGCGTTTCGGGCACGCCGGCCGGAAACGCCCCGACGGCCCGTCCGGCGCGCTTCGGAGCTCCTCGGTCAGCTCATCCGCCGTTTCCGGTGAGGACGAGCGCGTCGTGTGGCTGAACCTTCCAGACATGTTCCCCGTCGCCGAACACGCCGCGCAGGGTCTCGTCGAGGACATCGACCTCGGGGATGCGGTTGACCAACACGATGGTCGACGACCGACCCGGAACGCCGTCCTGTCCGACGACACGCGCCATCGCCTCCCGCACGCATTGTCGCCGCTGCCACCGGGCCGACTGGTCCCTGGGCGGACGCAGGTCGATCGGCGCGTGCAAGTAACGGCACGACAGATCGTCGAACAGGCGGAAGACGGACGGCCTGCTCAGCCCGGGAAGATCGAAGTACGGGTAGAGCCGGGCGTCGACCACCAGCGCGTGCCGGCTCATGGAGACCGCGCGCGTGAACGTCACGCCGTGGACGTCGGCCATGGGAAGGCACGAGACGCGGCGAACGGGACGATGGTCGAAGAGCGAGAGCTGTCGAACCGGCGCCGAAGGCCCTGGAAAACCCTCGGTTTCCCAGGGTGTTGTCTCGACGAGGCGGAGGAGTGGTTTGCTCACGCTTGCAGCGCTCCCAGGCCCGATTCGAGATCCAGATAATGTACCCGCAGCACTTCCGAGTGACCACCCCAAACCGGTTCGCCGACCCGGTAATCCCCGGTCAGCTTGTCCTTGTAGTCTCGGTCCTTCAGGAACGCCCGGGCATACATCCTCGGTGCGACCCCGACGAACGGGTGGAACAGGACCTTGGCGTTGGCCCGGGCGGCCGGGACACCGGGCCGTGCGGAGCCGACAGTTCCCGAACCCTGTACGCCCGAGGGCGGTTCCCAGCCGTCCACACCCGTCGTGATGGCGTCGCAATGGAGGCCGATCGCCCGGCTTTTCGGATAGGGCTCGATGTACTGCACCTCGTCGATCCCGGCGGCGACGATGTGGCGGGCGCAGTAATGGCAGGGGAACGTGCTGACATAGAGCCGGCATCCCCTCGGCGAGGTGCCGGTCCGGGCGGCGGTCAGGATCGCGTCCATCTCCGCGTGGACCGCCCGGCTGAACTCGATCAGGCCGCCGATCTTCGTGCGCCGAAGCTCGGCCACCGCCTGTCCCTTCTCCCTTCCTTCGGCCAGGGCGGGGTATTTGTCGATGAGCTCACCGATAATCTCGTTCTGCTCGCGGTTGCTGCTGCAGAACTTGTCCGGCCGGAACGCGCAGCGATGGTCGGGGGCTTCCCCGTCGAGATCGGTCCCGTAGAGCCCTCCGCCCGCCCTGGGCACGTCGTTGGTGCCGGTCGCGACGATGTTCCCCTTCGCGTCCACGAGCGCCGCGCCGACCTGTCGCGACAGGCACGCGCTCCTCAGTTGGGCCGAATGGGCTTGATGCATCGCCGTCTCGGCGACGTTCAGTCTGATGACGTCCGACGCCGTGAGGATCCGCACCAGGCGCCGCAGCGGCTCGTTCATCCCGGTGTTCTTCGGGTCGTCGCCGGCATCCTTCGAATTGTCGACGAAGAAATCCGCCTCGTGGAAGGTGTCGACGACGTGCTGGCCGTGCCTCTCCGGCGCGTCGCCGTCGCGATCCATGAAGGCCGTGACGGCCCGGCGCGTCTCCTGGCGGCCCCGGTCGTTGAAGTCGAACAGCTCCCGGGTCAGCCGGCCGTGGCGGGCATCGTCGTCGCACACGACGCCGACGAGCGTGAAGGCGTCCTGGTAGATCCGGCGGAGAAGGTGCGCCTCCGCAGGATGGCGCAGGGAGTCGATGATGTAGGCACGCGGCTTCCCGTCGACCTCGCCCTCCGGCCTGCCGCTCGCCTCCGCGCGCAGGGCGCGGATGCGCGCGATGACGGCGCGGGCGACTGCCGCATTGTCGTCGAAAGCCAGCCGCATCGCGTCGCCGAGATCCTGCATGTGCACGACGCCGGCGAGCGTCTTGCGACCGCCGGCCGGGCCGAGGTCGCGCCCGTTGTTCCGGGCCCAGGCCTTGATCTCCGCGCTCGCCTTGACGATGCGGACCTCGTATCCGCCGTCCTCGACCGACTGCGTTTCGAGGAACTCCTTGACGATCTGGGCTGCCCGGCCCGCCCCTGAACCGCCCGGTCCGACGACCGCGATGAAAAGCTCGTTCGCGCGGAGGTTCCGGAGCAGGCTCTGGCTCGTCTCGCCCGGGCGCGGGCCGGCCGCGGTCGGCAAACGTCCGGTCGTCGCTGCATCGGCCATTGGGGGTCGACTCTTGGAATGCCGTGGTCACGGCAGCAAAGCTGGAACGCCGCGGAGATGCCACGGCGGCACAGGCCTGTGAAGTGGCTATCCAGGGTCGTCTCCCACCGCCCAGCCGGTTTGGAGCATGTTCCGCCTCCCCGGACGGCCGGTCCGCGCGGGATCGCGGATGCGCTGCGCGGAATCGGCCTCACGGGCGCGCCGGCGGGCGGAGCGACCCATGGCCGTTCGGCGCCCGCACGGGAACGTCCGGGTCACCGCGACGCCTGTGCTCCCTCTGCCGGATGCCGACCGGCCCTTTGCGGGAGCAGGACGATGAGCGCGACGATGAAGGCCGCGATCACGACGGAAGCGAGCGGCCGGCTCAGGTTCAGCCCGCCGTCGGCGACCGGCTTGTCGAGGAAATCGCCCACCGTGGCCCCGAGCGGGCGGGTCAGGATGAACGCCGCCCAGAAGAGCGTGACCCGTGAGACGGAGGTCCGATAATACAGGGCGACGACCACCGCGAGCGCCGCCGCGAAGACGAGGGCGCCGCCCTCGTAGCCGAGGCCGCCGGTGTCCGCGAGCCAGTCGCCGAGCGCAGTGCCGAGCGTCTGCGAGAAGGTGATCGCCCCCCAATAGAACGCCTCGACCCGGGGGGTCGAAACCGTGTCCACCGACACGGTGCCCTCGGTCGCGTACCAGAGCCCGAGCACGGCCGCGAGGCAGGCGAGGAGCAGGGCCGACCCGCCGGTGTACCCGATGCCGAGCGAGCGGTCGGCGAAATCCGCCATCGTCGTGCCGAAGGTGGTCGAAGCGACGATGGTGGACCAGTACAGGACCGGGTGGAACCGCCTCGACATGACCTGGGCGACCACGAGCGCGACCAGCAGCACGGCGAACAGGGCGGTGCCGGCGAGGTAGCCCCATTTGAGGGTCATGGTGACGGTGTCGCCGCCGGTCTCCCCGAGCGTCGTGGCCAGGATCTTGATGATCCAGAAGCCCAGCGTGACCTCGGGTACCTTGCTCAGGGCGCGTTCGTAACGGTCGTCCATCGGACCTGCTCCTTCTTCGAGGGGAAACCTCACGGCGCGTCGGCGCAGGCCGCCCGGCGGTCGGCACGCTGCGGGATGAGGAGGACGAGCGCGGCCATGACGAGCGCGAGCACGCCGGAGATCGTGATGTCGTCGATGCCCAGGCCGCCGGAAGCGACCGGCTTGTCGAGCGAGTTCGCGAGGGTGGCGCCGAGCGGCCGCGTCAGGACGAACGCGGTCCAGAACAGCATCGGCCTGGAAGCGCGCGTTCGCAGGTGGAGGGCCGTGACCGCGGCCAGCGCGACGAGGATGAGGAGCGCGCTCCCGTCGTACCCGAGCCCGCTGCCGTCGGCCATCCAGTCGCCCAACGCGGTGCCGAGCGTCTGGGAGAACATGACCGTGGCCCAGTAGAAACCTTCGGCGCGCGGGGATCGCACCGTCTCCACGGCGACGGTGCCGAGCGTGCGCTTCCAAAGGAACAGGGTCGCGACGACCGATCCGAGCAGCACCAGGGACCCGCCCGCGTAGCCGATGCCGAGGGACCTGTCGCAGAAGTCGGCGAGGGTCGTGCCGGCGAGCGTCGTCGCCGTGACCACGGCCCAGTACAGGAGCGGATGGAAGCGGTCCGCCCTGACCTGTGCCACGAGCAGCACCGCCAGGGCGGCCCCGAAGATCGCCGTGCCGGCGAGATAGCCGAGGCCGAGCGTCAGCGTGACGGCGTTGCCGCCGACCTCGCCCAGGGTCGTGGCCACGATCTTGATGGCCCAGAACCCGGCGGTGGCTTCTGGCACCTTGGCGGGTTCGACGTGTCCGGGTCGCTCGCTCGGTGTCATCGGGCTGCCGTGGGAAAGCGAGGGCCGGCTCAGGCGGTGTGGGTCCGGTCGATGATGGCGAGCAGGTCGTCGACCGCGCGACGGCAGGCGGCCGGATCGGGGTTCGACGCCCGCAGCGCGTCGAGGGCGCGGTCGATGGCCTTGTCCACGACGTGCCAGTCGGCGGCGGCTCGCGGCTTCAGGCCGGCCTCGGACGCGTCCCAGGACAATTCCAGGTCCTTGATGCGCGTCTTGGCGGCGGCGAGGTCGCCCCGGTCGGCCAGTGCCTTCACGTCGACGACGATGGCCCGGAACTTGGAGAGGTCGCCGAGCCTCGACGCCGCCATCGCGGCGGGCGTCGCTCCGACGGCGGCGTCCTGCATCGCCAGCAGGCCCAGGGGGGCGGCCGTGGCGCCGATGACCGTCGCGGCGATGGCGGCGAGGAGGACGTTTCGCATGGTCGTTCGCTCCGTGTCGTGCGGCGTTGTAAGGACTGGAGGATGGGATGCGGGAGGCGGCGGACGGTCAGGACCGCCGCTGTCCGGCCGGCTCGTCCGGGCGTCCGGAGACAAGGCTCAGGGACGTCACCAGGGCGACGATGACGGCGAAGAAGACGAGGCTGGTGGAGGCCGTGCCGAACCCGAGGCCGCCGTATTCCTGTGCCTGCGACAGCAGATCGCCCAGCGATGCGCCGAGGGGGCGCGTGACGATGTAGGCGAGCCAGAAGGTCGTCACCGGGTTCGCGCCGAGGCGCCAGGCGAGGGCGAGGGCGGCCAGGATCGTGCCGAAGACGGCGACGCCGAGATTGAAGCCGAGCCCCAGCGCCTCCGTGGCCAGGTCGCCCGCGGCCGTGCCGAGCGCGAAGGTCAGGAGGATGGCGAGCCAGTAGAACGCCTCGCGGCGCCGGGTCACGATGGCGTGGATCGAGAGCGTCCGCTCGGTCGCGTACCAGAGGGCGAACACGGCGGCGAGGGCGGCCGCGAACACGCCGGTGCTGACGAAGAGGCTCACGCCGAGCTTGTCGGTCAGGATGTCGGTGACCTGCGTGCCGACCACGCTGACGAGGACGACGGTCGACCAATAGGTCCAGGGCACGTAGCGCCGCTCGCGCACCTGCAGGGCGAGGACGGCCGCGAGGAGGCCGGCCGTGAGGGAGGCGGTGACGGCGGCACCCAGGCCGACGTTCACCGCGAGGTAGTCCGCGCCGGTCTCACCGACGGTCGTGGAGAGGATCTTGATGACCCAGAAGGCCGCGGTGACCTCCGGTACCTTGTTCAAGACCTGGCGCTGGATCTCGCTCATCCCCGTCTCCCGTCCGTCATGGTCGGGCACGGTGATAGCGAGCCAGAATGAGGGCGGAATGAGCTTCGTCCGGCGGAGCCGCGGGCTCGGCCTCAGGCCGGCAGTCTGACCGTTGCGAGGGTCCCCCGTCCGTCCCGTCGGTTTTCGACCGTCAGGCCGAGGTCGTTGCGCTCCGCGATGCGGCGGGCGATGGCGAGCCCGAGCCCCGTGCCTTCGACTTCCGGTGGCGCGGCCCGGAAGAAGCGGTCGAACAGGCGGCCCTCGCTTCCCGGCGGCAGCCCGCAGCCGGTGTCCCGAACCGTGACGACGCACGCACCGTCCCGGTTCAGCAGACGGACGTCGACCCGGCCTCCCGACGGCGTGTAGCGCAGGGCGTTGTCGACCAGGTTGGCGAACAGGACGCGGACCTCGTCCTCCGACGCGTGAAGCGTCGCGGGCGTCTCGATGTGGACGCCCAGGTCGATGTCCTTGCGCTGGGCGAGCACGACGTGGTCGGCGACGCAGTCGAGCAGGAGCTGGCCGAGGTCGACGGATGCGGGACGGGCCTCGGCACCGTCGTCGAGCCGGGCGAGACGGAGCAGTTGATCCACCAGCCGGTTCGCCCGCCGGAGGCCGCCCGCGAGCGCCATTCGCCGCGCGTCGCCCCCGCCACCGGCAGGCACGCCGAGGGCGTCGAGCTGGATCTGCATCGCGGCAAGCGGCGTACGCAGTTCGTGCGCGGCGTCGGCGACGAACCGCTTCTGGGCGGCCAGAGCGGCCTGCAGGCGCAGGATGAGCCCGTTCATGGCCTCGACGAGGGGCGCCACCTCCGTCGGCACGCCGCGCGTCGGCAGGGGACCCTGGGCGGCGGCCCCGCGCCCGGCGAGGTCATGCACCAAGCCGTCGAGCCGCCCGAGCGCCCGGTCCATCGCCCAGCCGACCACGATCCACGACAGCGGGACGAGGAGCAGCAGGGGGGCCACGGCGCCGAGCGCCGCATTGCGTGCGAACTCCGCCCTCACCACGTCGCGCTGGGCCACCCTGACGGTCATGGTGCCGTTGACGGTCGTGTAGGTACGCCAGAGCTCGCCGCCCATGACGGCGTTCGCGTATCCCGTGCGCCCGGGGCGGCGGACGTCGGCACCGCGGTCGCCGCGCAGGACCTGCCCGTCTTTCCAGATGGTGACGGCGAGTTGGTCCTCCGGGTCCTGGTCGGCGGCGGGCGGCGCGTCCGCATTCGCGTCCGGGAGCCCGGGACCGGCGTTGAGGGCAACCTGCCGCAGCTGCCCGTCGAGGAAATCGGCCGCCTCGATCCGCGCGAGGGCGTAGGCCGCGACCATCGCGGCCAGGCCGATGCCGGCCAGCAGGGCGGTCATCCAGCCGAGCGCCGTGCGGCGCACGGAGGCGGCCCTCATGGCTTGGGCACCATCCAGCCCGCGCCGCGGACGTTGAGGATCGCGCCCTTTCCGACCTTGCGGCGGACCGTGAGGATCAGGGCGTCCACCGCGTTGCTCTCGACCTCCTCGCCCCACCCGTAGATGCGTTCCTCGATCTGCGCCCGCGAGAGGATGCGCCCCGGTCGCTCCATGAGCGCGTGCACGAGGGCGTATTCGCGCGCCGACAGGAGCGCGACGGTCCCGGCGTGGGACAGGACGTGGCTCTCCGTGTCGAGTTCGGTCTCGGCGGCCAAGAGCCGGGCGCTCGCCCGCCCGGCCCGGCGCCGCAGGATGGCCCGCATCCGGGCGAGCAGCTCGCGCATCTCGAATGGCTTGACCAGGTAGTCGTCGGCCCCGAGGTCGAGGCCCGCGACGCGGCTGTCGAGTCCGTCCCGCGCCGTGATGATGAGCACCGACGTGTCGTTGCCCGCCGTCCGCGCGGACCTGAGAACCTGCAGTCCGTCGGCGCCCGGCAGGCCGAGGTCCAGCAGGACCAGGGCATGGCCGCCGACCCGCAGCGCCGTTTCGGCCGTGGGTCCGTCGCGCACCCAATCGACCGAGTAGCCTTCGGCGGCAAGGCCGTGCGACAGCCCTTCGCCGATCATGCGGTCGTCCTCGATCAGCAGCACGCGCATGGGTCGCTTCGTTCAGGTCGGGGCCGCCGCGGCGCCGCGCAGGCCGCCCCCGCTCGGCGAGCCGCGATAGGGACGGATCCGCGCCACGGACCGGCCCAGCCTGCAGCCCGGCAGCCGCGACGGCAAGACCGCTCGACGGTCGACCGGAGGACGATTGCGGGCTTGCCCGGGGTCGCGGTGCGCGGGCGCACCGGAATCCCGTGACCGCCGACACGCCTTTCGCCCCGTGCCGTCACCGGTCAGGGCGGGCGGCATGGCCCGACCCGGATTCGCACCGTCGGAGAGGCCGGCGCCGAGAATGCGGCGGAGAAGGGTTTCCCGCGTGGGGTCACCTATGACCCAACATGGTCGCCCTTGCCAAGGTCGACCGACGTTTCGAATACCGGGGTGCCACCATCGGGTAGTCGTCGGGCAAGCCGTAGCGTTCCCGGTACGCGCGGGGGGTCAATCCATGGCTAGCCAAATGCCGCTTGAGGAGCGCGTAGGCCTTGCCGTTGATGAAGCTGACGAGCGCGTCGGGCGTGATCGAACTTCTCACCTCCGCCGGCGAGCGTCTGGGCGGCCGTTCGCACGCCGCGGCGGCGGGTTCCGACAAGCCCGTCAAGGCCGAGTGGACGGACGCGATCAGGTGAGGCAACTCGCGTGGTGCGGCGGCATTGTTTCGCACATAGGCGCAAACTATGCTGATGGTCAGATTCGCGCGAATTTCCGTCTCAGGGAGCTGAAAGTCTGGCATATCCCGAATCCTCATCGGTGGAAAAGTCATCAGTCTGCATTTTTATCTTGAGCATGAACTGGGAGAACTATGAACGATAAAGATTCTATCTTGCGCCACTTCGGTGCATAGGCCTGCGTCGACCTCGTAGTTCGATGCCGCCCCCATTTTCGACTGAGATGCCGTAGAGCAGGCGGCTGTGGCGAGCTGCCCCCTCGGAGCCACCTCCCGGACGCCTCGGACGCTTTCCTCACGGGCGCACCACCATCGGGAACTTGCTGGCCAGGCTGAGGCAGAGCGCGTCCCGATTGCGCACGGCCGCCATCCGGTCGTACTCCGACGCGCCGGCGTACATCTGGCGGGCGCCCTCCCGGGACCCGACCGCCTCGAAGCAACTCCTCGCACGCTCGACGATGGCGGGGTTGTAGGCGGAGTAGCCGCAGATCGCCGCGGCACGCCGGAGCAACCCATGCATCCGTAAGAAGTCCGAGCACGCGAAGGGAGCAGCGACGGCTGCAGGTGCAGCGGCGCCACAAACGGCGACCACGGTGAGGGCGAGTGGGTACGATACCGCCCTCCTAGGCATCGGACCCGACCCGGCGCTTGGCGTTTGGGGGACGGACGTCACGGTGCGGATCGCTGCCTCCGAACGGCAGCCGCAGCCCGGAGACGTAGGGGTAGACGGCCGGCAGCACGACGAGCGTGAGGAGCGTCGCCGTGATCAGGCCGCCGATCACCACGGTGGCGAGCGGACGTTGCACCTCGGCGCCGGCGCTGGTCGAGAGCGCCATCGGCAGGAAGCCCAACGTCGCGACGAGGGCGGTCGTCAACACCGGGCGCAGCCGCATCTCCGCGGCCTCGGTCGCCGCCTGGACCGCGTCGAGGCCCTTGCGCTCCAAGTCCCTGATGTAGCTCGTCAGCACGACGCCGTTCAGCACGGCGATGCCGAAGGTGGCGATGAAGCCGATGGCGGCCGAGACCGAGAACGGCAGTCCGCGCAAGTACAGCGCCAGAATCCCGCCGGTGGCCGCCACCGGCACGTTGAGGAAGATCAGCCCGGCGAGGCGGATGTCGCCGAACATCACCACGAGCAGCACCAGGATCGCCGCCATGGCGGCCGGCACCACCACGGAAAGCCGGCTCGTCGCCTCCTGCAGGTTCTGGAACTGTCCGCTCCACCGGAGGGCGTAGCGCGGCGGCAGGCTGACCTCGGCCTTCACCGTCGCCCGCGCCTCCGACACGAAGCTCTGCACGTCGCGCCCGCGCACGTTGGCCTGGACCGAGATCCGCCGCTGCAGGCGCTCGCGGCTGATCTGGGCCGGACCGGTGGCGACGTCGACCGACGCGACGAGTGAGAGCGGGACGAGGGCCTTGCCGTTGCGTCCGACCGGCAGCGCACGGATGCGTTCGACGTCGCCGCGGTCGGCGGCGGCGAGCCGCACCACGATGTCGGTGATGGCGTTGTCGTCGCGGTAGACCATGCCTGCAGGGCGGCCGCCGATGGCCTCGACGGTGTCGAGGACGTCGCTGACGTTGATGCCGTAGCGGGCGGCCGCCGCACGGTCGACCTGGATCGACAGGGTCGGCATCCCGGCCTGCGCCTCGGCCTTCACGTCCGCCGCGCCAGGCACGTCCGAGACGGCGCGCACGATGGCGTCGGCCTTCTCCTTCAGCACGGCGAGGTCGTCGCCGTAGAGGCTGATCGCCACGTCGCCGCGCACGCCCTCCAGCAGGTCGTCCATGCGCATCTGGATCGGCTGCGAGAAGGAGTAGGCGACGCCCGGCACCTCCTCGCTCAGCCGCCTGTCGAAGGCCGCGACGAGACCGTCCTGCGTGTCGGTGGTCGTCCAGGTGGCGGGGTCGGCCAGCGTGATGAAGCTGTCGGTCGATTCGACGCCCATCGGGTCGGTGGGGATCTCGGCGCTGCCGGTCAGCGAGACGACCCGCTTGACCTCGGGAAAGGATTTCAGGACCGTCTCGATCCGGTGGACGGCCTTGAGCGAGGCGTCGAGGTTGATCCCCGGCAGCTTCTCCGAGGTGACGACGACCGAGCCCTCCGAGAGCTTGGGCAGGAACTCGCCGCCGAGCCGGGTGGCGATGAGGCAACTGCTCGCGAACAGGGCGATGGTGACGAGCACCGTGGCACCCGCCCGGCGTTCGGCGAGCCGCAGCACCGGCGTGTAAAGCGCCCGAACCCCGTGGACGAGGCGCGTCTCGCGCTCGCCGACGCCCCGGCCCGCGAGCGCGAGGGCCGCGAGCGCGGGCATCAGGGTCATGGTCAGGATCAGCGACCCTGCGAGCGCCAGGATGACGGTCAAGGCCATCGGCCGAAACATCTTGCCCGCCACCCCTTCGAGCGCCAGCACCGGCAGGTAGACGAGGATGATGATCGCCACCGCGAACAGGATGGGCTTGGCGACCTCGGCGGTGGCGTCGCGGATGACGTCGAGGGCCGGCCGCCCGGGCTGCCCGCCCCGGGCGCGCAGCACGTTCTCGACCATCACCACGGCGCCGTCGACGATCAGGCCGAAATCGATGGCGCCGAGGCTCATCAGGTTGCCGGACAGGCCGATGAGCCGCATGCCCGCGAACGCCATCAGCATGGAGAGCGGGATCGCGACCGCGACGACGAGGCCGGCGCGCAGGTTGCCGAGCAGGAGGAGCAGCACGACCACGACGAGCGCCGCTCCCTCCAGCAGGTTGTGCTCGACTGTGCGGATCGTGCGTTCCACCAGGGCCGAGCGGTCGTAGTAGGGCACGACCTCGATGCCGGGCGGCAATTGCGGGCGCAGGTCCGTAATGGCGGCCTTGACCCGCTCCACGATGGCGCTCGCGTTCTCGCCCTGCTGCATCATGGCGATGCCGACGACGGTCTCCCCGGCCGCGTCGCGGCTCACCGCGCCGAGGCGGACCTTGGGCGCCTCCACCACCTCGCCCAGGGTGCCGACGGCGACGGGCAGGCCGCCCGCGTTCGTGGCCACCACGATGTTGGCGATGTCCGCGGGACCCTTGGCCAGGCCGAGGCCGCGGATCACCTCCTGCTGGTCGTTGTGCTCGATGTAGGCGCCGCCGCGCGCCATGTTGTTCTGGGCGAGCGCCGCGTAGACCTGGCCGAGGGTCACGCCGTAGCGGTGCAGCGCCTCGGCCGAGACGCGCACCTCGTAGGTCGGGAGCTGGCCGCCGTAGATGTTCACGTCCGCGATGCCGGGCGTCAGCTTCAGCCGCGGGGCGATGGTCCATTGCAGGATGCGCTTCAGCTCCATCGGCGAATAGGCCGGCCCGCGCAGCTCGAACTGGTAGATCTCGCCCAGCCCGGTCGCCATCGGCCCCATCTGCGGGTCGCCGACGCCGGCCGGCATCATCGCCTTAGCCTGGGGCAGGCGCTGGAAGACCTGGGCCCGCGCCTCCGTGACGGCCATGCCGTCCTCGAAGGTGACGTAGACCGCCGAGACGCCGAAGCGGGAGACCGAGCGGATGCCGGTGAGGCCCGGAGCGCCCGCCATCGCGCTCTCCACGGGGAAGCTGACGAGGCGCTCCACCTCCTGCGGGCCGAGGCCGGGCGAGAGCGTCAGGATCATCACCTGCTTGGGCGAGATGTCGGGCACCGCGTCGATGGATAGCCCTTCGAGGTTGACTATGCCGCCGGCGGTCCCTGCGAGCGCGATCACGAGGACGAGCCAACGACGGCGGATCAGGAGGGCGAACCAAGCCTTCATCGGGTCAATCCGTCGAGCCGAGCAGGGCGCGCAGCAGGATGGCCTTGAGGCCGAAGCTGCCGTCGGTCACCACCGTCTCGCCGGCCGCCACGCCTTCCGTGACCTCGACCCAGTCGGACCGCTGCACCCCGAGCTTCAGCACGCGCTTCTCGAAGCGGTTCTCCGCCATGCGCACGAAAGCGACGGGGCCGCCCTCGGTCTGCTGCACGGCGGTGGCCGGGACGGTCACGCCCTCCCGTCCGAGGTCGGCGGCGATCTCGACCCAGACGAACATGTTGGCGCGGAGCAATCCGCCCGGGTTGGCGATCTCGATGCGCGCCGGGGCGGTGTTGCTGGCGGGATCGAGCGCGGCATTCACCGAGCGCACGCGGCCCTCGAATGCGGGGTGGTCCGGCACCGGCGCCCGGACCTCGGCCGGGTCACCCGCTTTCACCCTGCCGATGTCGCGCCCGTAGAGGTTGGCGAGGACGAGGATGCGAGAGGGATCGGCCACCGTGAACGCGTCGCGGTTGCTATCGACGACCTCGCCAAGCGTGATGTTCGCGCTCGTCACGACGCCGTCGATGGGCGAGACGATGGCGCTGGTGCCGACAGGCGCGCCGGGCTCGGGCGCGAGGCGCTCGTACTGCGCCGTGAAGAGTTCGACCTTGGCCTGGGCGGAGAGCGTGGACGCGTGCGCCTTGGCAAGGTCGACCTGGCGCCGGTCGACGTCGGCCTGGGCGACACCCGAGACCTTGAGGAGGTCCTGGCCGCGCTTCAGGTTCGTCTCGGCGACCTTCTCCGTCGCTTGCGCCTCGACGAGGCTCGCCTTCGCTTCGGCGAGGCCGTTGCGGGCGTCGAGCACGCCGGCCGCGTCTAGGGTCGCGAGCGTCTGCCCGGCGCGCACGGGATCGCCCGGCTGGACCGCCAGACTGAGGACGCGCCCTTGCGTGCGCGGCTTGAGGCGAGTGACACGCCGCTCGTCGAAGGTGACCGTGCCAGGTGACCGGACCGGCAGGACGATCCTGCGGGCCTGCGCTTGCCCGAACGCCAGGCCCAGGCGCTTCTGCCCGGCCGCGTCGAGCACCACGAGGTCTGGATCCGCCTGTGGAGGCGCGTCGGCCCGCTCCGCCCGCTTGGCCTGACCGGAGAAAGGGGCTTCGACGCCGAGCCAGGTGAGCGCAGGTCTGAGATAGGCTTCCGTGACCCCGCGTTGCCACCAGCCCACGGAGGCGAGCGCCACCGCCGCGACCAGCAGAACCCAGCCACGGGCCGGCGGCTTTCCCATCGGATCCCGCGTCGGTGGGTCCGGCTCGACCCGGGCCCCCGCGTCGAACGGCTCGGAGACGGGGTCACCTTCGTCGGCGAGGCGCGAAACTGTCTCGACGGTCAAGAGCACGCCCGCATTCGTCCCGCTAGATTAGAGCCTTTCCAACACCTACGTTGAATGCTGCCCGTCGCCACTAAATTCGCGTTCAGTCTCAAGTTTCGCCGAGACGGCGGCGGCACGTTGCGACAATGGATCGTATGTTGGCCGAAAGGGCGTTTCAGGCAGGCTGAAGGACGTGGCGAGACTTCTGCTGATCGAGGACGATGCCGAGACGGCACGCGAGGTGCTTGGCGACCTAGGCGGGCGCGGCCACGTCGTCGGCTGGGCTTCGACCGGACCGGAGGGCGCGGCCTACGCGCGCGACGAGGCCTGGAACGCGATCATCCTCGACCGCATGCTGCCGGGGCTCGACGGGCTCAGCGTGCTGCAGGACCTGAGGCGCGCAGGGAACCGGACGCCGGCCCTGGTCCTCAGCACGCTCGGCGACGTCGACGAGCGCATCCGCGGCCTGCGGGCGGGTGGCGACGACTACCTTGCCAAACCCTTCGTTCTCGCGGAGCTCGCGGCGCGCATCGAGGCGCTCCTGCGCCGTCCCGTCGACGTCCGCGAGACGATCCTGCGGGTCGGCAGCCTGGAGATCGACCTGATCGGCGGCACGGGCCGGCGCGGGGCCCGCGACCTCGACCTTCTGCCGCGCGAGCTCAAGCTCCTCGCATACCTGATGCGCCGTCCGGGTCAGGTCGTGACCCGGACGCTGTTGTTCGAGGAGGTCTGGAACTACCGGTTCACGCCGAAGTCGAACCTCATCGACGTCCATGTCGGGCGCCTGCGCCGCAAGCTGGAGGCGGTCGGCGAGCCGCCCCTCATCCACAACGTGCGCGGCATCGGCTTCACGCTCGCGCCCGATGACTGACCTGCTGCGCTCCACAACCTTCCGTTGGGCGCTGGGCATCGCGATCTGGTCCGTCCTGCTCGTGTTGGCGACGTTCTCCTTCGTCTACTGGCAGACGGCCGCCTATCTGCGGGAGGAACTGGCCGAGACGCTCCGGCTGGAGGTCCGGGCGGCAGCGGCGGATCCGGCCGCGACCGCGATGCGCGCGGAGACCTGGATTGCCATGGACCTGCACGCCACGCATTTCGGCGGCCTTTTCGGACCCGACGGCAAACGTCGCTCCGGCAATCTCGACGCCGTACCGGATGGCTTGGCGCGCGACGGAGACGCCCACCGCGTCAGCGCCGACCTCGACATCGCGGGCCGCGCGCTGCGCGACGAGATCTGGGCGGCCGCGCTCTCGCTTCCTGACGGAAGGACGGTGGTCATCGCACACGACACCGACGAGATCGACCGGGTGCAGGCCACCACCCTACGCGCGCTCGGCCTCGGCCTGATGCCGACGCTCGCGCTCTCGGGGCTCGGGGGATTGCTGCTCGCGGGCCGGGCGCGACGGCGCCTGGCGGCGACGGAGGCCGCGGTGGCCCAGGTGATGCGTGGGGATCTGCGTAAGCGTCTGCCGGTCGGCGGCGGCAACGACGAGTTCGACCGGCTGGCGGGCAACGTCAACCGGATGCTCGACGAGATCGAGCGCCTGCTGGGTGAGGTCAGCAGCGTCGGCGACGCGGTCGCGCACGACCTGCGGACGCCGCTGACCCGGCTGCGGGCGCGGCTGGAGCGAACCCGTGAACAGGCCAGCAGCGTCGCGGAGTTCCGCGAGGCGGTGGACCAGGGGCTTGCCTGGATCGACCAGACGCTCGCGATGGTGACGGCCGTACTGCGCATCGGCGAGATCGAGCACGGTCGGCGCTACGCGGGCTTCGCGCCGGTCGACCTCGCCGCGGTCGTCCGCGAGACGGCGGAGTTCTTCGCGCCGGTCGCCGAGGACAAGGCCGTTTCCCTCGATGTCGCCGTGGAAGCGGGAATCCCGCCAGTCGACGGTGACCGCGACCTTCTCTTCGAGGCCGTGTCGAACCTTGTCGACAACGCCGTGAAGTTCGCACCGCCCGGCGGCCGCGTTAGGATCGGCTTGGCGCGAGAGGTGAAGGGCGTCGTCATCCTCGTCGAGGACACCGGACCCGGCATCTCCCCGGCCGAGCGCGACCACGTGTTCCAGCGTTTCTATCGGGCGGAACGCGCTCGCCAGACGCCGGGCAACGGACTCGGGCTCGGCCTCGTCGCCGCGATCGCAAAGCTGCACGGGTTCACGGTGGAAGTGCGGGATTCGCCCGATGGCGGCGCCCGCTTCGCGGTCCTATGTCCTCTGGGAGAGGCGAGGGGACAGGAAGGGCCGCGCGATGCGGGGGCGGTCGGCAAAACCGCTGTTCGGGTCATCGGCGAACACGCGAGGTAACCCTGTCTCCGCGAGGGACAGAACCTGCACCTGCGACGGCGTCCTGTCGCATGGCGATGCCAGCGGCTCCGAGCGCGGCCAGGATCGCGACGGCGAGACGGAAATTCCTGGATCGCGGCAGGAGGGGTACCTGGCCATGCGGCGCGGCATCGTGGGTCTGAACGGCACCCGTAGGGCGCTGCCGTCGAGCGGGTTCTGGCCCTAACCGCATTCCCGTTCGACCTCGGATCGGCGCGGCGTTCGCTGCCGGACCGCGGTGCGGACGGAGCGTTGGCCCGCCGGCGCGAGGATCTCGACCGCCTCCGCGCGGAAGCCGCGCCACCTGGGCTCGCGCTCGGCTACGACGTCTGGATCGCCTCGAACGACGGCGACCGCTCCGATGCGTCGGGCAAGCTGTCGCACGGCTGCCTGCCGGATCGCCTGCGGTCGCCAAAGGCTCGACCGAGACGGTGCGGCTGACCGCCGTGATCCGCCTCGACAAGGCGAGCCGCGACGTGGCGGCGGCCGTCGACGTCGAGCATGCGACCGGCATCTACTCCGGCATCGTGCGCATGCTCGACCTTGCGCTCGGCGTCGAGGAGGCCGTCGCCCGCAACTCCTCACTGGTCGCCCCCGACGACCGAGAGGACGATGTCCGTGCGCGGTCCGCGCGGCCCGCGTTCTCCCGGGCCGCCGAGCTGGCTTTCCCTATCGCTTCTACGGGGCGAGCTACGGTGCCGCCGTGACACCAGCACCCGCTTGGGCAGTGGCCTGAAGGGCGTGCTCGCCCTCGCCAAGTCGATAACGCCGCGACGGGGAAGGCCGTAGGAACGCTTTTCGGACCGGGCACGTCCCCGTTGCGCGGTCGATGGCCCATGGGGCGCGAGGCGAATGACCGGGGCGGCGACGAAGCGGCTCTCGCGACCGTCGGTGTGTTCCTGCCGATGCGGTCGCGCTTCGGCACGTATCGGAGGCAGGAAGCGTCCCAGGCTCCTCGTCGGGCCTGACGCCCCCGCGGGGAGCTGCCGGTCGATCAGGAGCCGCGATAGCGGGAAGCGTCCGCCGCGGCAGGGCCGGCCCGAATCCGGTCCCAAGGGATCCAAACCCATCCTCCGCCGGGGCCGTCAGCCAGCCGACGACGTCGAACTCCGCCGACGTCGCCCGGGCCCTGGGCGCCGGCGGCGCGTATGCCAAGCACAGGAACGTCGCTGTCGGGTACCCGCGGGACCACGAGCATGGGTCTGGGGTCCTACGCCGTCGTTTCGCGGCTACGGTCCACGCCGCGAGGGACACTCATGCGAAATCCGATGCCGTGGTCGCGCGACGGGCTGCCGGTGATCCGGACGTCGACCCCCGGTCCGGCCCAGGTCTCCGCGAAGGCATCCATCGCCTTGGCGTCCATGGACACGAAGGCCCGGGGCCCTCGGCATTCCTGGAATGGATGTCCGACGCCGTGAACGAACACGTTCCGGTCGTCCCGGTCGATGCTCATCTTCACGTCGCCGCATGTCGTCAGGAGGAAATGGCTGAGCGGCTCGACCAGGGCCATGTAGTCGGCCTTCTGGGTTCGCAGCCAGTCCGGATAATCCACCACCACCTTCGAATTCGTCAGCGCATAGGCCGAGTTGACGACCTCCCTGATAAGCGTAAGGCCGCTCTTGCGTGCAGCCTCATACGGGCGCGGCGAATGTGCCTGGACATCCAGCAGGTTGCTCAATGCCTCCTTGATGGCCACGATCTGCAGGTAAGGTATCTCCTCGCCCTGCCGTGCGGCGGAGATCGTCTTGGGGAAACGCTCATGGACGAGGCTGGCCATGCTTCCGAGACGTCCGACCGCACGTTCCCGAACCATCTCGACCGAGAGGTGCTGGCGGTGAAGGCGTCGCTCCGCCGCCGCCGCGTTCGCCTGTGCCTTGGCGAGAGCCTCCCTCAAGCCGGCGACCTTCGCCTCGGCGGCCGACGCCCGCATCTCCGCCTCGGCCAAGGCGAGGCGAAGGTCGCTGACGTCGACCCAGACGGACGTCATCCCGCCCTCGGCCTCCCCGGCCTCGATCCGGCGGGCCCAGCGGTTCTCCGCCGTTCCGACATCCTCGACGCCCGTCCCGGCCGAGACGGCGGCGAGCGCCACCTCGGCCGAAGTGCCGACCACCCGCTCGAACTCGCGATTTGCCGACAGGACCGTGCCATCGCCCGTGGAGACGCAGATGCCGATCCCGCGCGCCTGCCAGACGGTCTCGGGTCGCACCGGGGCAGCCTCGGTCCCCGGCCGCGCAACGGCGGCCCTGCCCGACGCCGTGAGGGCCAGCTCGGCTTCGCGCCCCGACCTATCGCGCCGGACCAGTCCGTGCCCCTCCAGCATCGTGAGCATGCGCGAGAGGTTGGACTGGCCGAGGCCCGTCGCTTCGAGGACGGCCGCGCGGCTCATCCGGCCCGCGCTCCCGGCCAGCAGCCGGAGAACGTCCAGGACGTGCCGCTTACCCAGGACCTCGCCGACCGGCTGGGCCTCGAAGAAGCGGGCGTTGCGCTCGACGATGTCGGCGAGCGCCGCGACCTGGTGCGCGGTGGCCTCCGCCCCGCCTTGGCGCATCAGGACGCTCGCCCGACCACAGGTGTCGAGCCACTGCGCCGTCTCGGGACCGGCCACCCGGTTCGCGACGAGACGCCAGACAACCTCCTGGAGGGCCAGATAGACGCCCCTGGCGAACTTCGGCGCGTCCTCGGACAACAGGTCCCTCAGCAGGGTGAAGGCATCGACCGGGCCGACCTCGCCGAGGGCGATCTCGTCGAGGCGACGCTGTCTCGGGTCACCGCGCATGGCCATCTCCGGAGCGACGTTTCACAAAGGTTCACATTGGAGTGTGGAGGCCGCAAGTCAACGCGGCGTTTACGGCAGGACCGCATAAACGGTGAAAGATTGTGAAACGAGTAGGTCGGCCTCGCGGAGGTCGCCCACCCGCTCCGGCGCGGCGAGGACGTAGCCGACGCCGCCGTCCTCCCGCTCCGGGTAGACCTGCTGGACGACGAAGCTTCGCGTGTCGAAGCTGACCTGAAGCTGGTGCGCGGCGCCGAGGTGATCCCTCATGGTCCGCCAGTCGCCGCAGGACGGGATGATCATCCAATCGACGTCGAGTTCGGTCAGGACGGGTGTCACCCTCTGGCAGAAGTCGAGGCAGACGCCGAAGCCGAACAGGCCGCGCCGCGTCACGAGCACTTCCAGCGCCTCCCCCAGTTCGATCTGTTCGAAGCGGCCATCCTTGTCCCTGTACGGGAAGAGCTTGCGGAAGCGCAGGAGTTCCCGGCCGGCGCCGTCGTAGACCACGGCCTCGTTCCAGGCGCTCTCGCCGTCGCGCACGTGCCATGAGCCGGCGACGACGAGGTCGGGACCGAGCCGGGTCTCGCCAACGCCGTTCCATTCCGCGCGCGCGAGCGTCCCGGGCACGAGTTCGCGCAGGTCCGGCATCAGCGTCAGCTCCGGGAACACGTGCGCGAAGCAGGAACGGCGCGCGGCCTCGGCGACGTCGGACCTGACGGCCTCCGGCGTCGGCCCGACCGCCGCCCGCGCCAGGAAGTATCGCTCGTCGTCCTCGTCCTCGGGCAGCACATCGAAGCCGGGGAACAGCGACGCCCCGAAGGTCAGGGCCGAGCCGTCGAGGCCGGTCCGCGGGTGGACGGTGAAGCGGACCGGGAGGCCTCGGATCACCGCCGGAACGATGCGGGACAGCAGCAGGGCGCGACGCGTGTACGGCCGCGGCAGGGCTCCCGGCAGGTAGGGGGAGCGCCAGGCGCTGCGCGGCAACGGAACGAGAAAGAAGCCCTGCCCATCGACCGCGTGGTACCAATCGTCGTTCGGGTCCCGGACGGGCCGGCCGGTGTCCATGTCGGCGATCTTGCGCTCGGCGGCCCGCAGCCAGCCCCCCAACTTCGTCAGGCGGACCGCGTCGCTGTCCCTTCCCGGCAGGTTCAACGCCTCGGGCGCGAGACCCGCGAGGGCGTAGGCCGCGTCACCGGCAGCCACGAGATCGGCTTCCGGGAGCGTCCCGTAGGTGCCCTGCGCCGTCACCGGCGCGAGCGGCAGCAGGGTCCAGACGCGCACGAGGGCGAGCCGCCAGGTCTCCACGTCGTCAGGGTCAATCGACAAGTTCGCGGTGACGTCGGCGATCTTGGCGAGCCACGCCGACCGGGTCAGGCTCTGCATGAGGGACCTTGCTGCCGGGGCACCAGCACGGACAGCCGTGCGCGAGGGGACGGCTGGGAGACACGCACCGGGCGGAAAATCGACGTCCGGGGGCCAGGACATCGGGGCGCACGTCATCGACGTGACCGCTTCCGCCGTCAAGGCGCCTCGCGACCGGCTGTCCGGGCCGCCGGCGGCCCGGCGGTCGGTCGGGGCCGACCTGCGGTCCGCATCGGACCGCCTCTGGAGCAAGGAATGAAGCGAATCGTTCCGGGTCGCCGTAAGGCGCCGCGATGGCGGCCGCCTTGTTGCCGGTGCGCCACACCGGATCGGGAAGCGCGTCGCCGGAGGGGCGCCGAGCTTGATCCTCCCACGTGGGAAGGCCGCAACTTCGCGAGATCTTGGCCTCTAGCCCGGCTCTCCGCCGCGGCCCAGGAAGAATCGCATGGTGGCACCGCTCCTGTGGGACGGTCCGGCGCAGACGCGCCGCCGGTTCATCTCCGGCCTCGGCGCCTGTGCCGCCGCGGGTCTCGCGGCGCGCAGCCGCTCCGCGTTCGCCCTGGCGAGCCCCGGCGAGGCCACCGTGCCTCGCGCCGCGAGCTACGACCTCACACTGGCCCGCGGCACGGTCAACAAGACCGGCGCCCCGACCTGGGCGAATACCATCAACGGCGGCGTGCCGGGACCGGTGCTGCGCTGGCGCGAGGGTGACGTCGTCACCATCAACGTCCGCAACGAATTGCCCGAGATGACGGGCATGCACTGGCACGGCATCATCCTGCCCAACGACATGGACGGCGTGCCCGGCCTGGAGTTTCCGGGCATCCAGCCGGGCGAGTCCTTCACCTACCGCTTCCCGGTGCTGCAGAGCGGCACCTACTGGTACCACAGCCACATGGGCTACCAGGAGCAGAAGGGCGTCTACGGCGCGCTGATCATCGAGCCGCGCGGCCGCGACCTGGTCCAGGCGGACCGCGACTACGTCGTGCTCCTCAGCGATTGGACCGACGAGGACCCCGAGCGCATCCAGAACAAGCTGAAGTACCAGGCCGACTACTACAATTTCGGCAAGCGCACTGTCAGGACGTTCTTTGCCGACGCCGAGCGCAGCGGGCTCGCCGACACGATCAAGGAGCGCTGGCACGAGTCCGAGTCGCGCATGGACCCGTCCGGCCTGGAGGCACCGTCCGGCGAGACCTACACCTACCTGATGAACGGGCAGCCGCCCGGGGCGAACTGGACGGCCCTGTTCCGGCCCGGCGAGCGGGTCCGGCTGCGCATCATCAACGCCTCGGCGGCGACCTACTACGACGTGCGCATCCCCGGCCTGACGATGAGCGTGGTCAACGTCCACGGCAACGACGTCGTCCCGGTGCCGGTCGACCAGTTCCGCATCGGCGTGGCCGAGACCTACGACGTGATCGTGCGCCCGCGCGAGGCGCGGGCCTACACCATCTTCGCGCAGGACCTCGGCCGCTCCGGATACGCCCGCGGAACGCTCGCGCCCCGGCCGGGGATGGAGGCGGAGATCCCGCCCTTCGACCCGCGGCCGCTGCGGACCATGACCGACATGGGCATGCAGGGCATGATGGGCCGCGACCAGATCGGCGCGTCCCATCCCGACGGCTCGCGCATCGGGGGCATCCTCGGCGAGCATGCCCGCGAGATCGTGCCGGACGAGCGTCGCCTCGCGGGCCACCAGCCCATGGCGAAGCCGCCGCCCGGCGTCGAGCTCGACGAGACCGGCGTCGAGGTCCAGATGAAGCCGAAGATGCTGAGCGACCGCACCCGCATCCCCGGTGACGGCCTGAACCAGCTGAAGCGCCGCGTGCTCACCTACTCGGACCTGCGCTCGATCAACCCCGGCGTCGACGACCGCCAGCCGACCCGCGAGATCGTGCTCAGGCTCAGCGGCAACATGCAGCGCATGATCTGGGGTTTCGACGGCAAGAAGTTCACCGAGGTCGGACCGATCGACGTGACCGTAGGGGAACGATTCCGGCTCGTGATGATCAACGAGACGATGATGAGCCACCCGATCCACCTGCATGGCATGTGGATGGAGCTGGAGAACGGGCACGGGCGGCACCGGCCCTACCTGCACACGGTCAGCGTCGCTCCGGCGGAGAAGCTGTCGATGCTGGTCACCCCCGTGGCGACCGGGCAGTGGCCGCTGCACTGCCACATCCTGTATCATTTCGAGGCCGGCATGTTCCGTACCCTGCGCGTGCTGCCGAGGGGGGCGTGATGCGCGCGCCCGCCACTCTCGCGCTCGTCGTCCCGCTCATCGTCCTCGCGCCCTCCGGCGTCCTGGCGCAGAGCGTGACCGGGCTGCTCAACGGCGGCACGCGCCTCGGGCCGGATACGCTGCAGGGCGCCGCGCCCTACGGCAACCCGATCCTCGACGACCGGGTGTACGCCCATGCCTTCCTCAACCAGTTCGAGGGTCGCTTCGGGGACGGGAGCTACTTCCGTTACGACGGACAGGCATGGATCGGGGACGACTACAACAAGCTGTGGCTGAAATCGGAGGGTCGCTACAACGCCGGCAATCGTGGACGTTTCTCGGACGGCGACCATGAGGCCCTCTACACCCGGCCGATCTCGACCTATTTCGACATGCAGGTCGGCGTGCGCTCGGACATCGACAGCCTGCGCAACCGCACCTGGGCGGCCTTCGGCGTCCAGGGGCTGGCCATCGGGTTCTGGAACCTCGAACTGACCGGCTACGCCAGCGACAACGGCCGCTTCGCGTTCCGGGGAAACGCCTCCTATGACCTCTACCTGACGCAGCGCCTGATCCTGCAGCCGCAGATCGAGATGAACGCCTACTCGAAGGCCGACCGCGGCCGGGAGCTCGGTTCGGGGGTATCGGACATCGATACGGGCCTGCGCCTGCGCTACGAGTTCACCCGCGAGATCGCACCCTACGTCGGCCTTTCCTACCAGCAGTTCCTGGGCGGCACGGCGAATTACCGGCGCCGGTCCGGCGAGGGCACCGGCGACTTGCGGGCGCTGGCCGGCCTGCGACTCTGGTACTGAGAGGGACCCGGGCCGGCCGATCCCCTATCCATTGCCACGCGGAGGTAGAGGGCCCGCCTCCTGACATGTCCGTGGCGGTGCCTTCCTTCGCCGAACCGTGGAGATCGGCCGTGCCTTACACCTCTCGACCACGCCTCGCCGCGCTCGCGCTCCTGGCCGGCCTCGGATCCGCTCAAGCGCAGGCCGTCACGGAGCCGGGTATGAAGGGCTACGGGATCAGGGCGGTGGACGGGAGGACGCTCACCGAGATGTTGGGCCGCTGCGCCGCCGCCGACCGCGGCGAGGCCGTCCTTGCGCCGGGCGAGACCCCGGCCTTGCTGGCCGCGCGATGCGGTCAGCTCCGGCGTTCCCTCCGAACCCAACCGGGCAACACGGCGCAACGGCGCTGACCCGCGTCCCGCGGACGTCGATCATGCGCGCGGGGTGAGCGCACCCGTGCCCCGGATCGTCTCCGACCCGTAACGCGCCCGTCATTCGGTCGGACCGGCCTCGATCCGCGCGGGCCGGGCTGAGGTGGGTCCTCCGCCCGCCCGGGCGGGCTCGCGGGCGAGGGCGTCGAGCAGCGGGCATTCCGGACGGTCATCGCCGGGGCATATCCCGGCGAGCCCCCGCAACGAGGCCGCGGCGTCCGCCAGCGCGGCGGCGCGTCTTTCCAGGTCGGTCGCGCGCCGAAGGGCCAGGTCCTTCACCCCGGCGCTGGCACGCGCCTCATCGCGCCACAGGCGCAGAAGGGTGGCGGTGTCGGCGACCGAGAAGCCGAGGAGGCGGGCGCGGTGCACGAACCGCAGCGTCCGCACCTCGTCCTCGGCGTAGACGCGATGGCCCGAGACCGACCGGGTCGGCGATGGGATCAGACCGGTGCGCTCGTAGTAGCGGATCATCTTGGGCGAGATCCCGCAGGCGCGTGCCGCCTCCCCGATCCTCATCGCCCCACCTCCCGTCGCACCGGGTCCCAACGGCGCTCGCGGCCGAGCTTGAACGCCGCGACCGATCCGACCTCGCGACCGTCCCGCGTCGGCGGATGCCGGGGAATTCCGCGGTACGGTCGCATCGTGGGCGGTCGAATGGGGCCGGGCGGGCGCAGGCCCCGCAGGGTCGTCGCGGCTGGAAGCACCGAAGGCGGCACCTCGTCTCCCGCGAGCGGCTTCGCGACCCAAGACGGCCGCAGCCGAGCCTCGTCCGGCGCGGGCCCCCGGGCGGCGGAAGAGGAGCGTCCGCGTTCGGGGAAACGCATGGCGTGAGCGCGCATCGGCTAGGCCGCCTCCCGTGCCGACGCCGGCCTCGCGATACCTGGCTGAACGGCGGCCGGAATGTCGACGGCCCGCGTGACCTCGGCGAAGCGCGCGGTCGCGTCCGACCAATCCTGGGCGAAATCGAACAGCTCCCTGAGGGCCGGCGCGATTTCCTTGTAGGCCGCGAGCGCCGCCACCAGGGCGCCGAGGGTGAGGCGGCCTTGCACGACGAGATAGCCGCCGATCAGGAAGAAGAAGAACGGCGTGAGGTTGGACGTGTAGTTGTACAGGCTCTTGATGCCGCCCTTCATGTCGTTGATGGCGACGCGGAGCCGCTCAAGCTCCTCGACGTGCGCCATGTGGCGCCGCAACGACGAGGCGGGTGGATCGCGCTCCGCCGCGGAAGGGGCGAGGCCCGAGCGCCCGGCGACCTCGGGCGTGGTGACGAGGGCGCCCAGCATCCGCGTGGCGAGGACGCGCTGCCGGACCTTCGCGTTCAGGCGCCTTTGGAGGCGCGGCAGGACCGTGAGCTGAACCGGCAGCATGATCAGCGCGGCGAAGGCAAGGGCGACGTCCTGGAGCAGGAGGAAGGCGACGCTCGTGACCAGCACGCCCCCCTGCACGATGGGGACCGCGACGAGGCTGCCGCCGAAGTAGCCGATGGGCTCGACCTCCTGGACCGCCACGGCGGAGAGCGTCGTGCGGCGTTCGACCGAGCGCTCCGTCCGCACGCGCCGCAGGACGGCCAGGCGCAGGCGTCGCACGACGCGCTCGTTGACGCGTCCGCGGACCCGGTTCGCCGCGTACTTCAGGAGGCCGTTCACGGTGAGGACGGTGAGGTAGCCGGCGCACAGGGCGAACAGGAGTTCCGTGCGGCCGAGGGGGAGTCCCAGGAACGTCATGCCGGGATGCCCGTCGCCCCGCGCGTCGTCGAGCGTGTGGTTGACGATGTGCTTGGGTATCTCAAGGGTCAGCCAGGCGGCCGGCAGCGTGGCGAGAGACAGGAAGACCAGGCGGACCTGGATGCCCGCCGTGGCACCCAGGACGTATGCCTCCAGGCGCCGTCCCGGCCGGAGCGCGAAGCCGCGATGCCGACGGCCACGGGACGGGGCGTCCCGCATGGCATCGGTGGCTCCCGCCGCGGCGACAGCATCCGCCGTCCGCCGACGGCGGCGCAGCGCGGCGCGGCCGACGAGCCACGCGGTCCACACGGGCGCCACGACGAAGACGAGGACGGCATCGGCGACGATCCACCAGTGGCCGTGTGGGTAGTCGAGGCCCGTGAGCCTGTGGGCGAGGGCGTGGATGGCTTCGATTGCCGTCACGGGGCGGATCGGTCCGAATTTCCGGGAGGGGAGGGCGCGCTTCGCGGCCCGGCGTTCTTGATGGGCTCAGCGGCATCCGGCGGCCCCGCCCCTCGTGCGTCCACCTCCGAGGGGATGCCGTCCCCCGGGTGAGCGCCGTAGCCCTCGTCCCCCGGCGTTGCGCGCGCGCCGCGACCCACGGCCCCCGCCCTCGGTTCGAATCGGACAGTTCGGAACGTCCCGAAGGCGAACTGGCGTCTCGTGCGGATCGAACAGGGTCTGAAGCCCGCCCGTTCGACCGCCTTGAGGGAGGCGGCGTTGTCGGCGTCGACGAAGGCCACCAAGCGTCCCTTGCCCAGTGACCGGGCGCGTTCGGCGATCAGGTGCACGGCGGCGGCCATGACGCCCAGGCCGCGGAAGCCCTTCGGCGTGAAGGCATTCTCCAGCATGGCCTCATCGGCCGCCAGAACCGGCAGGGCGCCGGACCGCCGGACCGCGTCGCCGTAACCCGGGTCGGTGAGCCATTGGACGTGGCACGGGCGGCCCGACCCGACGTCGTCGAGCACGTAGCAGCGGCTCGGCAGGACGCCGTGCGCGGCGGCACGCAATCGCCACTCGACGTCATCGCGTTCGCGCTTCGCCGCCTCGTCGCCGCCGGAGGGGAAGAGGGCCGCGAGGTCGTCCGGCCGGAAGTCGCGCAATCGCACCGGGATTTTGGCGACAGGCGGTTCGATGGCGACCGACAGGTCCCGCCAAAAACCTATCGAGACCCGCCTGGAGTAGGGGCCCAGGGCGACGCGCCGGGCCACCCTGGCGCGCAGCATCGCCAATCCATCGCCGAGCGAGCCGTCGCCGCGCGCGTGCGGGTAGGGCTTGAACGTCATGCCGAGCCTCCCTCGTTTCGCGGGCGGCGCGCCGGGGTGGCCATGCGTCGACGCGCACGGATGACCGGTGCGCTCCGGAGCACCCAGGGGAGCGGCGGGAGCGCCGCCCATTCGGGCCGCATCAGCCGCCCCCCATGATCCGGGCGGTCCGGATCTCGACGGCCCGGACGCGCGCGACGTGCGCGGCCCAGAACCGGTTCGCGAGGAGCGTGACGGCCATCGGCGCCGCGCGGGGTTTCGATGCGGATGTCCGCGGGATGCCGGGACCGGCCGTCGCCGCGACCGCCGCGAGCGGCGACCCCATGGCGGCCAGCCGGTCGCGGGCGCGCCGGCAGTAATCGACGGAGCGCGGCGTCATGCGCTCCTCGCCGTGGCCAGCGCGATACTTGGCGAGGGCACGGCAGACGTCGCCGCCCGCGAGGCTCCAGGCCCGTGCGAGGTAGGCGACGCCGAAGCGGATGTTCGTGGCCGGGTCGAGAAGTTCCGCAGCCGGCCCGCGATGACCGAGCATTGCCGCCGTGGCCGGCCGGACCTGCATCAGCCCGAGTTCGCCGACCGTTCCGACCGCCCCGGCGTCGTAGCCGCTCTCGACGAACGCGACCGCCTCGGCGAGTGCGGGCGGGACCCCGCGTGCCGTCGCCTCCCGCAACAGGAGTTCGCCATAGGCGGTGCGACAGCGGGCCGTGGCGTTCCCGGGGGCCATGGCCGTCGCGGATGGTCCCGCGGTGCCCTCCGTCCCCTCCGCGGCGGCCGGCCCGGCGCCGGCAACCGCGGCGAGGCCGAGGAGGACGCCCAGGGCGCGAGGCACCGCGGCCGGGCGTGGGCGGTTCCGGCCGAATGCCACTACTTGGCTTTCTGGATGCGGGTGACGGCGATCGAACCGTTCACGCGGTCGGCCGAGAACCGCACCCGCTCGCCGGGCCTCAGGCCCTTGAGCATGGCCGGGTCCTGGACCTTGTAGGCCATCGTCATCGCGTCCATCCCGATGTTCGGGATGGTCTCGTGGTCGAGGGTCACCTTGCCCGCGGCGTCGTCGACCTTCTTGACGGTTCCGGCGACCAGCGGGGCGTTCGACGGCGCCGCCTGCGGAGCGGGCTGCGGGGCCGCCTTCTCCGCGGGGGGCGTTTCCGGCTGACCCTGGGGCGGGTCGCCCTTCGCTTGACGGTCCAACGGTCCCTCGCCCGACGGCGTCTGGTTCGGCTGCGGCCGGTAGCCGGCCTCGCGGCTGCGGACCTGCCACTGCTTCAGGGCGTCGATCTTCGCCTGCTGCTCGTCCTGGATCTTCTGCGCGATCTCGCGCAGCTGCCGGTCACCGCCGTAGTCGAGCTGCGTCTTGGCCAGGAACAGCGTCTCCTCGTAGCTGGCGATGAGCAGTTCGGCGAAGTCTCGGTCCGGGTCGCCGGTCAGCTTCGTGCCCCGGAAACGGTTCGCCATCGTTTCGCGCGCCCGCTCCAGCGCTGCGGGCGCGCCCTTGGCCGGCTGCGCGCCGGCATGCTGCGGGGTCGGGCCGACGAGCGCGGCCACGAGCGCGGTGGTCAGGATCAGGCGTCGCATGGTTGCTCCATCTCAGGGCTCCGAAGCCCTCGCGCGGGACCGGGCGGAAGCCGCGCCAGGGCTTCCCTCCAGGGCGCTACCTCGCCTTCTGGATCTTCGTGACGGTGTAGGCGCCGCCGGTCCCGTCGACGTCGAAGTCGACCTTGTCCCCGGCCTTGAGATCCTTGAGCATCGCGGGATCCTTGACGGGGTACGCCATCGTCATTGCGTCCATGTCGAGCTTCGGGATCGCCGCGTGGTCGAGCGTCACCTTGCCCGCCGCCGGGTCGACCTTCGTCACCGTCCCCTTCACGGACTGCGCCCATGCAGGCGCCGCGACCGCGAGGAAGGCCGCCGAAAGGACGGCGAGCGGGAACTTGCTTCTCATGGCTTCTTCTCCTCAGGTCGATTGAACCGCCACGCCGGCGCCGTTGAGGGGACTCGGCGACCGGCGCGGCGGACTTCGGACGGGATCGCTCCCGTTCCGAACGGGTTCGCCTGCCGCGCCCCTGGCGCTCCGGCAGGCCGTCTGGCGCGTTGCAGGCTTCCGCCTAGTGCTCGTGACCGCCCGAGTTCGCGGCCGTACGGCGCGTCCGCGGATCGACGACCTGCAGGTCGGTCTGGCGGGCGCGGCGGTCCTTCGGGGTGTTCGGCGCCCGGGCCGGCTCCGGCATCGGCTCGCCGGTCCACTCGTAGGCGAGAGTGCCTTCCGGGTGCTTGTACCAACCGGGGTCGCGGTAGTCGCCGGCCGCCAGCCCCGGGCGGACCTTCAGGACCGTGAACATCCCGCCCATTTCCACGGACCCGAACGGGCCCGTGCCGGTCATCATCGGCAGCGTGTTCTCGGGCAGCGGCATCTCCATCTCGGTCATCATGCCGCCGCCGGTGGACCCCATCGGCATGTACCCGGGGGCGATCTTCTGGATCTGCTTGGCCGTGCTCTTCAGGTTCACGCCGATGTAGGTCCGCACGTTGTGGCCCATGGCGTTCATGGTGTGGTGCGACTTGTGGCAGTGGATCGCCCAGTCGCCCGGGTTGTCGGCGTTGAACTCGATGGCGCGCATCTGCCCGACGGCGACGTCGACCGACACCTCCGGCAACTGGTAGCCCTCGTTGATCCAGCCGCCGTCCGTGCCGGTGACATGGAAGTCGACCCCGTGGACGTGGATCGGGTGGTTGGTCATGGTCAGGTTGCCGAAGCGCATCCGGACCTTGTCGCCCTGCCGGGCGACCATCGGGTCGATGCCCGGCCACACCCGGCTGTTGAAGCACCACATGTTCATGTTGAGCATCGTGTTGACCTTGGGCACGTACGACCCGGCCTCGATGTCGTAGGCGTTCAGCAGCCAGACGAAGTCGCGGTCGACCCGCCGCTCGGCCGGATCGCGCGGATGCACGACGAAGAAGCCCATCATGCCCATCGCCATCTGGACCATCTCGTCCGAGTGCGGGTGGTACATGAAGGTGCCGGAGCGCCGGAGGATGAACTCGTAGACGAAGGTCTTGCCCGGCGGGATGCCGGGTTGGGTCAGGCCGGCGACCCCGTCCATGCCGTTGGGCAGCGTCTGCCCGTGCCAGTGCACGGCGGTCGCCTCCGGAAGCCGGTTGGTGACGAAGATGCGGACCTTGTCGCCCTCGACCGCCTCGATGGTCGGACCGGGCGATTGCCCGTTGTAGCCCCAGAGCCGCGCGTCCATGCCGGGCGCCATCTCGCGCACGACCGGCTCGGCGATGAGGTGGAACTCCTTCCAGTCGCCGCGCATGCGCCAGGGCAGCGTCCAGCCGTTGAGCGTCACCACCGGTTGGTAGTCCGGCCCGCTCGTCGGATAGAGCGGCGGCTGCATGGTCGCCTTGTCCATGATCGGGGCCTCGGGCAGGCCCGCGGCCTGGACGCGTCCGCTGATCATCGACGTGCCGGCGAGCACGAGGCCGCCCGCTCCCAGGATCCCTCTGCGCGAGATGTCGGTCATGGTGTCTCTCCGAATGTCATGGGCGGCCGGGGTCCCGGACCTCAGCCGCCGGGCGTCGCGACGGCTAGGCTCGTGCCCGGGGTGCCTCCGGCGGCCTCGCCGCCGAAATTGCCCCCCGAGAACCCGCCGCCGACGGTCGCCGCCTTGAGGTCGGTCGCCGCGATCCAGAAGTCGCGCTGCGCCTCGATCGCCTGGATGTTGCTCAGGATCCTGGCCCGGGCGTCGACGATCAGCGTCGTGACGTCCAGCAGCATGCCGCTGTACTGGAGCAGGGCTTGGTCCTGGATCGTCCGCCGCAGGGGCAGGACGCTGGTCTGGTAATGCCGCGTGATGTCGTACTGGCCGCGATAGCGCTGGAACGCCTCGCGCACCTCGGAGCGGGCGTTGACTGCCCGCTCCGCGAGGCGGTTGGCGCTGGCGAGGTAGCTTTCCTGCGCGCCCCGCACGGCGGTGGCCCCGAAGTCGTAGATCGGGATGACGAGATCCGCCGAGAACCCGTTCAGGCTGGCCTTGTCGACCTTCGGGGCACCGCCCTCGCCCCCGGCGGTCCTCGACCGCGAGAACCGGTTCGCGAAGCCCGCGTCGAAGACGCTGACGAAGCCGCTGGCCTGGTTCAGCCCGAACTGCCCCACGAGCGATTGCAGCTCGAAGCGGGCGGCCTGCACGTCGGCCCGCTTGCTCATCGCCTCAGCCTCGATGGCGCGCCCGTCGACGAGCCTCCCGGGCAGGGGCGGCAGGCCGTTGGGCAGGCGGAAATCGATGTCCCGCCCCCAGAGACCGAGCAGTCGGGTCAGCCGCTCCCGTTCGGCGCGTTGCTGCACCCGCGCCTTGGCGAGCTGCGCGCCCAACTCGCTGTAGAAGGCGTGCTCGCGCGCCTGTTCCAGCTTGTTCAGCGCGCCCGTCTCGCCCAGCTGCTTGGCCAGCGTCGAGGCGGATTCCGCGCCGGCCAGCGCCTGTTCGAGGAAGGCGGTCGCCTGGTTGGCCGCGACGGTCCGGTAGAATTGCCGGCGCGCCTCGCCCCCGAGCCGCAGGACCTGCTCCGCCGCGTTGTACTGGTCGGCCGTGAACCGCTGCCGCGCGATCTCGGCGCGCACCGGGAGCGTCGCCAACTCCAGCACGCTGGCGGCGACGGCGCGCTCGATCTCCGTGTTGAAACCCAATCCCCACTGCGTGATCGAGAGGCGCGGCGAGGGCGGCAGCGTGGCCTGCACGTACTGCGCCTCGGAGACGCCGAGGTCGTTGAAGGCGGCCTGCAAGCCCCGGTTTCTCAGGAGCGCGACCTGCACCGCGCCATCGGCGGTCAGGGGACGGCGCAGCAACGCGTCCACGCGCGCGTCCGCGCTCGGCGCGACGCCCTGGTCGTCCGCCTTCACGATGTCCTTGCGCAGTGCGAGCGCCGCGTAGCCGCCGGCCACGGAGAGGCCCGCGTCCGGCGAGAAGCTCGCGCAGCCTGCCAAGGCGAGGCCGAGGCCGGTGACGCTCGCGGCCACGCGCACGAACCGCCCCCGGACGGCCTCGTCCGGCGGACGCGCGGTCGTACCGGCGTGTCCCGGCGCGGTCGTCGTGCCACTCATGTCCGGTAGTCCGGCGCCGCCGCCCGTTTCGTTACAGCGACGGGCCATCACCGCCCCCCCGAATCGCGCTTGCCGCCCATGCCGGGCATCCCGTCCATGCCCGGCATGCCCCCCATCCCGCCGGACCCGGCCCTCGGCGCGACCTGACGATTGAGCTCGCGCCAATCCTTCGGGTCGACGACGCCGAAGTCCTTCACGCCCTGCGTGACCTTGGCGTAGCGGGACGGCCGCACCGGGATGTCCGGCTCCGAGGGTAGGACCAGCCCGGCGGGAACGGCGGCGGGCAAGCAGCCGGCGAGCGGCAGGACCGCCGCGAGCGCGACCGGTCTCGGCAACTTGAACATCTTGGAATTCCCGAATTGAGGCGGACGGCCGAAGGCAAGCCCAGGCGCGGCACGGGCCGCGGGTCCGGCGGCGACGGCGTCGCGCCCGGCGAAGGCGTCGGCTCGTTGGAGGTGTGCGAGGCCGTCCCGTCTGAGCGGCCAAGGGCGGGCGCTAGATCCGCCCGCGCGTCACGCTTGGCGCCTCGGCGGCCGCTCGATCCGTAGCGGATGCGCGTCGACGGCTCCGTCCACCTGGACGATCAGGACCCGCTCCGACGCATGAGATTCCAGGGCGATGCTTGCCCATGGCAGGGTGGGAAGCGCGGCTTGGCACGCGAGCGGGCAGCATGTCGCCGGGCAGGGAGGATGCTCGGGGCGATGCCGATGGCCGGGGCACCCTTCGTCGGCGGCCGCCGCCGGCACGGCGAGGGAAATCCCGCGTATCCCAGCCTCGTCCGGCTCGTTCCGGCTTCCCAAGGCACCGGCGACGTGCGCGAGGGGCGTCGCCGCGGCGGCGGCCATGTGGCGGTGAGCCATCGACTGCCGGCCCATCGTGCACGGCGCCGCCGGCGCGATGGCCAAGGCCAACGCGAGTACGGCAAGCAGCAATGCGCGCACGACATTCACTGATCAGGGCCCCTGCCTAATCTTCGCGGACATTCTCACGCCTGGGTGGAAGCTGCAATCCGTGGCGCTGAACCGATGTCCCACAAACTCAGCGTGTTGGAAGTTCGCCACATGCCGGTGTCGACGGCGAAGTCGCACGCCGGGGATTGACCGCAACGCCGGTTCCGGAAGCTCCGTGGCGTTCATGCGAGGGGCGTTGGCGCTACCCGGGCCGGGTATCGCCGCGGCACGTCCGTCAATGAGCGTGTTCGTGCGGTGCGGAGGGAGCGTCCGGCGCCGGGCGCGTCTCTACCTTGCCCGCGGCGGCATCGGGCGTGGTCGGGGCGTCCGCGGTCTCGTGGTCGTCGCCATGGTCGTGGCCATGGTCGTGGGGATGGCCGCCGCTTGCGGGGTGGACGTGGTCGCCCGATCTCGGGAGCGCCATGACGCCCAGGCCGTAGCGGTAGACGTTCTCGCCGCCGAGCCAGCCCGTGACCGCGAGGGCCCCGGAACCTCCGGCGAGGAGCGCCAGCAGCACGACGCCCGCGCCGGCGACCTTCCGGCGCTCCAGCCAGGCGACGCCGGCGGCGGCGAGGAACACGAGCGCGGTGGCGATGGCCCAGCGAAGGTGGACGGTCATGTTCGCGTGCGAGGCCGCGTCGTGGGCGACCGTGTTGTACGCCGACCAACCCGTGGCGAGGGTCGCGACCGTGACGGCCGCGCCGATCGCGAGGTTCCATCGGGCGGCGGCCGTGAGCGCGCCCCCCGATGCCGCTGTCCTGAACAGGGTCGCCGCGGCAAAGAGGACGCTGGCCGTGATGAGTAGGGCGACCGTGAAATGGACCGCGACCGGATGCCAGTTCGGGATCACCTCGATCATGATCGTACTCCTGGGAAGACGTCGAAGGCGGTCCGGGCCGGCTTCTGGCCCGGACCGCCCCCGGTGGGGGAAAAGCGATGGCGCCGAACGCCGCACCGGGACGAGCTCGCCGTCGTCCCAGGTTCGGAGACCGCCATCTCGGCGGCGCTCTTGGCAGACCTGTCCATGCGAAGGGACAGCGCGGGCGGCGAGGCTCCGGAGGCGTCCCGCCCGGCCCGTGGCGTAGGGCCCGGCGAGGTCTAAGATCGGGGCATAGGCTTGGCAATTATGCCCGGCACATGCCTGCGCTCCCGGGCATGCCGCGAGCGCTGTAACCTTTCGGCGGCCGTCTGCGGATTGTTCTCCGAGCGGCGCGGCCGATCATGCGTCACCTTCGGCCGACGAGCCGCAGGGCTCGGATCGCCGTAGGACACGCTCCTGCAGGATGGTGCTGCGGTCTTGGGGACACGGCGGGGTGGCGGACCATGCGACGTATCACCGGCATCCGCTCAGCGGCTACGAACCGGCCCGCCTAGTCCCGGTGCTGCAGGCGGAGGAGGAACTGCGCGGGCTGCTCATCGCCAGCCTTGCGGGCAGCGCGGCCGACTACCGACGCTTCCTGGGGCGGCTCGGGTCGCACCTGCGCGCGTATTACAAGGGCAAGCTAACCCGCTCCGGCCGTCCCGACACCGAGGCGGAGGATCTCGTCCAGGAGACGCTGATGGTGATCCACGTCCGGCGGCACACCTATGACGTCACGCAGCCGGTGACGCCGTGGATCCACGCCATCGCCCGCTACAAGCTCATCGACCATCTTCGGCGTACGCGTGCGGCCGCGGCCGACGTCCCGGTCGAGGATGCCGGCGTGCTGGTGGCTCGCGACGATCATGTCGCGGCGGAGAGTTCGCTCGACGTCGAGCGCCTCCTGGCGCACCTGCCGCCCAAGATGAGGAACGCGATCCTGTCGACGAAGGTCGAGGGCCTGAGCGCCGCCGAGGCGGCCGAACGCGCCGGGATGTCCGAGACCGCGATCAAGGTGAGCGTCCACCGCGGCCTGAAGACCCTGGCCAATCTCGTGGGAGGCAAGGCCAGATGAAGACCGACGAGCTGATCGGCCTGCTGGGCGCCAGCTTAGAGCGCGAACCGGTCGGCGCCCCCTGGATGACCCGCCGGCTCGCGCTGGCGGTCGCGGTCGGCGCGACGGCCGCGCTGTGCCTGGCGCTGGCGTTTCTGGGCCTGCGTCCCGGCCTGACCGAGGTCCGGCCGCTCCTGTTCCTCGCCTTCAAGTTCTCGTTCGCGGCCGCGGTCGGGGGTCTCGCGCTCCGGTATCTCCTCAGGGCGGCCAGGCCCGGCGGTGAGAGCCGCGTCCATCTCGGGGTCGCCGCCTTGCCGTTCCTCGTGGTCGCGGCGCTGGCGTGCGTGAGCCTCTTGATGACGCCGACCGAACATTGGCACGGCGTGGTATCCGGTCACACCTGGCTCGAATGCCTCATCTCGATTCCCGTGATCGCCGTCGTGCCGTTCGCCGTCGTCACGTGGGCGGTTCGACGGTTCGGCGCGCCGACGGATCTCGTGCGGGCGGGTGCCCTGGTCGGCCTCTCCGCGGGAGCCGTGAGCGCGCTCGGCTATTCGCTGCACTGCATGGACGACACCGTACCGTTCGTCGCCGTCTGGTACGGGGGGACGATCGCGATGTGCACGCTCGTCGGAGCGCTCCTGGGGCCACGCCTCCTTCGCTGGTAGCGAGCCGGTTCGGAACAACCTCCGGATCGCCTCGCGGGGTTCGAGGGGCGACGCGACTGTTTCGGCGCCTGTCGCCGGCCGACGCTTCATGACGCGGGCCCCGCCGCGGTATCGCCGTGGATGGGATCCGGAAAGACGACGGGCATGACCCCCCGCCCGGCCGCGCGAGGCAAACCGGGCGCCGCGCATCCCGCAATGGCTTGCAGGATCGTCCCTCCGGGTGAGCGAGGCGCCACGCCGGGCGACCCCGACCTAACCCTACGAAGGTTCGCAGCGCGCTGTAACGGTACGTCCAAGACATCCGGACTTGAAGACAAGGAGCGGCAAGCTTCTCATCAGGTCAAAGGGTTCCGCCGTGAAAAGCAAGATCATGCCCGCCTTCGCAGGAATCGCCATGCTCGCCGGACTGCCGGGTCACGCCCTCGCGGGGTGGATGGACAACGTCCCACCCCGTTTTTTGCCCCAGACGCATCGATCGCAACGGACCGCACCGCCTCAGGTCGAAGCTCCGGACTTCGGCCTGACGACCGGATCGATCATCGCGGTGCCCCGCCGCCCTGCCGCCGGTCGGTCGGCGTCCCCCGCCCGACACTTCTGAACCTCCCGCGCGGTCCGAACCGCCGGACCGGCCGATCGGGGTCGTGCGGGGTGGGGTTTGGCGCACCGCCCAACTCCGCCCACCGCGCACAGGGCCAAGAATGCGGTGGGTTTCCCAGATGCCCGGACAGCGCGCGCGCGGAGGCCGGGGGGCGGGACCCTGCGCCCTGGCGATGGGCGGCCAGCGCGACAGCCCGAGGATGACGACCGGCTCACGCCGGCGACGCACGCGACCGCTCCCTCCATCGGCCGCCTTCCACATGGCGCGCTCGGAAGAGGGCCGCTCCACCGTCCCGAGAGGGTACCAGGGGACCGAAGGCGTCGACGCGGCTTCCATGGCGGCCTCGATCCGGCCTCTCGCCGCCGGTCGGCGACGCCATGGCACGCGAGGCGGACCGCGCCATCGCACGGTCCGGCGGGCCCGACGGGGAACGGGTCCCCGAGACGCCCACCCGGCGAGGTCGGTCGGCGGATCGGCCGCCCGACCAAACGGAACCTTGACCTTCCAGACGTGGGACGCGCCGTCTCCCTTCACACTGGCCTTCCGCCCGGATCGAAAAGCTGGCATCGTTCCGGAGTGACGTTCTTGATCGCCCTTCGGCGACTGTTGCCGCTCCTGGCGGTGCTCAGTCTCGCCCTGACGCCGGTGGCCGCTCCCGCGGCCGCCGCAGGGATGCGTGCGTTCACGATGGCGCAAGCCGCGCCTGGGACGACCGCGGCCATCGCCCATGCCGGGACGGAGGGTATGGACGCGGGCGACGCGGACATGGCCGACATGCCGTGCTGCCCGCCCGGAAAGACGGCGCAACCCGACTGCGCCAAGGCCGGTTGTCCGCTGCTGGCGCTCTGCCTCGCCAGCGTCGTCTCCCTCCCGCCGAGCGCGGCGTCCGTCCCGGCCCCGGTGGCGACGCGAACGAGCCGGGTGTGGCCTGATGCGGCGTCCTTCGCCAGCGTATCCGGCCGCCCGTTACCCGAGCCCCCCCGAGCCTGAGCCCGATGCCGCCGGCGTGAGCGCCGGCACGACGCCGCGCGTCCGCGCGTGGCCATCCATCGCGTTCAGGAGACGAAACCCGTGACCAAGTACCCCTTCGCGCGCGCTCTTGGTGCCGCGCTGCTCGGTGCCGCCCTGTCGGTCCCGGCCCGGCCGGCGCTCGCCGGCATCGAGGACTACGCCTTCGAGCTGACCCGGACGGAGGCGAAGGTCGGCGAGACCGTCCTCTCGGTTCACCTCATGGACAAGCGCACCGGCAAGCCCGTTCCGGACGCGGTGATCTTCGCCAAGCGCATCGACATGGCGCCCGACAGCATGGACGAGATGACCTCGACGATCGAGCAGGTCCCATCGACGGAGCCTGGCCTCTACCGCTTCAAGGCGAAGCTCACGATGGCCGGGGGCTGGCGGCTCTCGCTGGGGGCGAAGGTCCAGGGCGAAACCGGCACCGTCGAGGACAGGCTCGTCTTCCGGGCGGTCAAGTGAGCCGCTCGGCATGGCTCGCCGGGATCCTCGCCGCGTCGGCGGCGGGGGGCACCGGGTTCTGGGCGGGGCGTGATGGCAGCCCCGTTCCGGTCCTCGTCGAGCGCGCACGGACCGAATTCGCCCATTGGCTTCCGACCGGCATGCCGGGTCCGCGGGCACCGGCGCCGGCGAAGGTCACGGGTCCGGTGGTCTACTACCAGGATCCGGATGGGAAGCCGGTCTACTCCGCGTCGCCGAGAACGACTGCGGCGGGGCACGACTTCCGGGCGGTTCGGGCCAGCGAGGACGTGCGCTTCGACCAGGCACGAGAGAGCGAGACGACATCCCCCGACATGGCCGGCCACGACGTGACCGGGCACGGCATGGCGGCGCATGGGACGGCGGCGGCCGGGAAGCCCGACGGGGGCACGCGCAAGGTGCTCTACTACCGCAACCCGATGGGCCTGCCGGACACCTCGACGACCCCGAAGAAGGATTCGATGGGGATGGACTACATCCCCGTCTACGCGGGCGAGGACGAGGGCGGCGACGTCGTGACCGTCTCCCCCGGCAAGGTCCAGCGGACCGGCGTCCGGACCGAGACCGCGGAGCGGCGGGTCGTCGCCGAACCCGTGCGGGTGCCGGGCACCGTCGCCCTCGACGAGCGCCGCGTCACGGTCATCGCGACCCGGTCGGACGCGTACGTCGACCATGTCGAGGACGTCACCACCGGCGACCGCGTCCGCAAGGGCCAGCCGCTGGTCCACGTCTACTCGCCCGAGATCAACGCGGCGGCCGCGCAGCTCATCGCCAATCCCGGCTTCGACGGAGCCCGGCGACGCCTGCAGAACCTCAACGTCTCCGAGGCGGTCATCGACGAGATGGAGCGCACCCGGAAGGTGCCGATGGCCATCACCTGGTCGTCCGCCAGGGACGGCGTGGTGCTGCAGCG
Source organism: Methylobacterium sp. ME121 (assembly GCF_000974725.1). Lineage (NCBI taxonomy): Bacteria > Pseudomonadati > Pseudomonadota > Alphaproteobacteria > Hyphomicrobiales > Methylobacteriaceae > Methylobacterium > Methylobacterium sp. ME121. The sequence continues at coordinate 255,024 of NZ_BBUX01000001.1, read as the reverse complement.
CTCGGCCGTCGAGGGCATGAAGGCCGCGGCCGGCGACACCCTGTTCCGGATCGGCGACATCTCGGCCGTATGGGTGCTGGCCGACGTGCCCGAGCGCGACCTCGCCGGGGTGCGCGTGGGGCAGGCCGTGACCGTGCGCCTCCGCTCGGCGCCGGGACGGACCTTCTCGGGCAAGGTCGGCGTCATCTACCCGCAGGTGAACCCGGACACCCGCACCACGCGGGTCCGCATCGAGCTGCCGAACCCGGACGGCGCGCTGCTGCCGGACATGTACGCCGACGTCGAGATCGCCTCGGGAACGGGCAAGCCCGTCGTGGCGGTGCCCGACGACGCGGTCATCGACACCGGCGCATGGCAAGTGGTGCTACTCGACAGGGGCGCAGGCCGCTTCGAGCCGCGCGAGGTCAAGGTCGGGGTTCGCGGCACCGGCTTCGTCGAGATCCGCGACGGCGTCGCCGCCGGCGACCGGGTGGTCACGGCGGCGAACTTCCTGATCGACGCCGAGAGCAACCTGAAGGCGGCGCTGAAGTCCATGGCGTCCCCGAAGGCGGATGACCGGCAGGCGGCGAATGTGGAGGGCAAGCCATGATCGCGCGCCTGATCGGCTGGTCGGCCCGCAACCTCGTGCTGGTGTTGGTCGGGACCGTGTTCGCGGTCGCGACCGGCGTCATGGCGCTCAGGACGCTGCCGCTCGACGCCATCCCCGACCTCTCGGACGTGCAGGCCATCGTCTACACCGAGTATCCGGGGCAGGCGCCGCAGGTGGTGGAGGACCAGGTCACCTACCCGCTGACCACCGCCATGCTGACGGTGCCGAAGGCGAAGGTGGTGCGCGGCTTCTCGTTCTTCGGGGTCAGCTTCGTCTACGTCATCTTCGAGGACGGCACCGACCCGTACTGGGGCCGCTCCCGGGTGCTGGAATACCTCAACGGGGCGGCGAACCGGCTTCCCGCGGGGGTGACGCCGACGCTGGGCCCCGACGCGACCGGCGTGGGCTGGGTCTACCAGTACGTGGTGGTGGCGCGTGAGCGCACGCTCGCCGAGCTCCGCTCGCTGCAGGACTGGGTCGTCCGCTTCGGCGCCTCGCGCGCCGAGGGCGTGGCCGAGGTCGCGGGCGTCGGCGGCTTCGTGAAGCAGTACAACGTCGTGGCCGACCCGAACCGCCTGCGCGCGCAGGGCATCAGCCTGAACAAGCTCCGGGACGCCATCCGGGCGAGCAACGCCGACGTCGGGGGCCGCACGGTCGAGCTCTCCGAATTCGAGTTCATGGTGCGCGGCCGCGGCTACCTCAGGGGCGTCGCCGACATCGAGGACGTCGTGCTGAAGACCTCCGGCGGCACGCCGCTGCGGGTCCGGGACGTCGCCCGGGTCGAACTCGGCCCCGACGAGCGCCGCGGTCTCGCCGAGCTGAACGGCGAGGGCGAGGTCGCCGGCGGCATCGTCCTCCAACGCTTCGGCGCGAACGCCCTGACCGTCATCGAGAACGCGAAGGCGAAGCTCGCGGAGGTCGTCAAGAGCCTGCCGGCCGGCACGGAGATCCTGCCGGTCTACGACCGCTCGCGGCTCATCGAGGCGGCCATCGAGACGCTGCGGGGCACGCTGGTCGAGGAGAGCGTCGTCGTCTCCCTCGTGTGCGTCGTGTTCCTGCTCCACGTGCGGAGCGCGCTGGTGGCCATCCTGATGCTGCCGGTCGGCATCCTGATGGCCTTCGCGGGGATGAAGGCGCTCGGGATCGGCGCCAACATCATGTCGCTGGGCGGCATCGCCATCGCGGTCGGCGCCATGATCGACGCCGCCATCGTCATGATCGAGAACGCCCACAAGCACCTGGAGCGGGCGCCGCCGGACAGGCCCCGGGTCGAGATCCTGGTCGAGGCCGCCGCCGAGGTCGGGCCGTCGCTGTTCTTCTCGCTCCTCATCGTCACCGTGAGCTTCCTGCCGATCTTCACCCTGGAGGGCGAGGAGGGGCGCCTGTTCGGGCCGCTCGCCGTCACCAAGACCTTCGCCATGGCGGCGGCCGCGATCCTGTCGGTGACCCTGGTGCCGGCGCTCATGGTGCTGTTCGTGCGCGGGCGCATCGTGCCGGAGCATCGCAACCCCGTGAACCGGCTCCTGATCTGGCTGTACCGGCCGCTCATCGCCGGCGTGCTGCGGGCGCGCATCCTCACGATCCTGCTCGCCCTGGGTGTCCTGGCGGCGACGGTCTGGCCGGCGCGCCAGCTCGGATCGGAGTTCATGCCGGAACTCGACGAGGGCACGCTGATGTACATGCCGACGACGTTGCCGGGCATCTCGGTGACCAAGGCCGCAGAGCTGCTGGCGACCCAGGACCGGATCATCAAGTCCTTCCCGGAGGTCGCCTCGGTCTACGGCAAGGCGGGCCGCGCCAACACGGCGACCGACCCGGCGCCGATGGAGATGGCCGAGACCATCATCAGCCTCAAGCCGAAGGCGGAGTGGCGCCCGGGCGTGACCTTGGCCAGCCTCAAGGCCGAGATGGACCGGGCGCTGCAGTTCCCGGGCGTGTCAAACGCCTGGACGCAGCCGATCCGCGCCCGGATCGACATGCTCTCGACCGGCATCCGGACGCCGGTCGGCATCAAGGTGCTCGGGACCGATTTCGGCACCATGGAGAAGGTCGCCCGCCAGGTCGAGGCGGTGGTGCGCGACGTGCCGGGCACGTCGAGCGCCTACGCCGAGCGGGTCGTCGGCGGCTACTTCCTCGACATCGCGCCGGACCGCGAGGCGCTCGGGCGCTACGGACTGACGGTCGGGGACGTGCAGGACGTCGTCGCGACCGCGCTCGGCGGCCAGGCCGTGACGACCACGGTCGAGGGGCGCGAGCGCTACACCGTCAACGTGCGCTACCCGCGCGCCTTCCGCTCGGACCCGAGGGCCATCGCCGACGAGGTGCAGGTGCCCCTTCCGGCGGGGGGGACGGTCCCCCTGCGCGAGGTGGCGAAGGTCGAGCTCACCCGGGGGCCGACCTCGATCCGCACCGAGAACGGGCAGCTCGCGGTCTACATCTTCGTCGACCTCACGGGGCGCGACCTCGGCGGCTACGTGGCCGACGCGCGGGCCGCGGTCGACGGCGAGGTCACGCTGCCTCCGGGCACGACGCTGCAGTGGAGCGGGCAGTACGAGTATTTGGAGCGCGCCGCGGCGCGTCTCAGGATCGTCGTGCCGCTGACGCTGCTGGTCGTGTTCCTTCTGCTCTACCTCAACTTCCGGCGCCTGACCGAGACGCTGATCGTCATGCTGTCGCTGCCGTTCGCGCTCGTCGGTGGCGTCTGGCTGATGTGGTGGATGGGCTTCAACATGTCGGTGGCCGTGGCGGTCGGCTTCATCGCCCTGGCAGGGGTCGCGGCGGAGACCGGCGTGATCATGCTGGTCTACCTCGACCATGCCTGGGACGAGGTCCGGGCCGGGCGCGCCCGCGAGGGACGCCCGCTCACGGGCGAGGATCTGAGGCGGGCCATCATGATCGGCGCGGTCGAGCGGGTGCGGCCGAAGATGATGACGGTGGTCGCCATCATGGCGGGGCTCCTGCCCATCCTCTGGAGCACCGGCTCGGGCTCCGAGGTCATGCAGCGCATCGCCGTGCCGATGATCGGCGGCATGGTCTCCTCGACCGTGCTGACCCTCGTCGTGATCCCGGCCGTCTATGCATGGGTGAAAGGGCGCGGGTTGCCGCAGGCCGTCGAGGCGGCCGGAGAAGGTGCCCGGATGCCCCTGGCGGCCGAATGAGCGAACAACGGGAGCGGATGATGAAGTCTGACACGATGCCATCCCGGCGAGCCGTGCTCGTGGGCCTGGCGGCGGGCCTGACCGTCGGTCGATCCGGAACGGCACAGGGCCTGCCGACCGTCGCCGTGACGAAGGACCCGAGTTGCGGGTGCTGCGCGAAGTGGGTGGACCACCTGCGCCAGGCCGGCTTCATGGTGACGGTGACCGAGGGGCCCGTGACCGCGGTCAAGGCGCGTCTCGGCGTGCCGCGGGACCTCGCCTCCTGCCACACCGCCCTCGTCGATGGCTACGTGGTCGAGGGACACGTCCCGGCCGACGCCATCAAGCGATTGTTGGCCGAGCGCCCGAACGGAACCGGCCTGGCCGTTCCGGGCATGCCGGCCGGCTCGCCCGGCATGGAGGTCGAGGGCAGGGATCCCGGCACCTACGCGGTGATCCTGTTCGGACCCGAGGGGCGAGACACCTTCGCCCGTTATCGTGGCGGCGAACCGGCCTGAGCGCGGCCGACGTGCGGGCGGTCGCCGTCGCCGTCCACGTTTGTGAACGGTTGTCGCGCCGCCGCGCAAGAGCCGACGCCCCGCCTCGTGCCCGGACATCCCCCGAAGGCGGGCCTGGCGTGGGCGGGAACCCGGTTCACAGCCTCGTCCCGACGGCATGAAGATCGGAGTGGCGAAGGGGGCGCCGCAACGCTAGGACTCAGGGGATCCGAGAGAGTTTCGTCACAACCATGAATCGCGCAAGCCTCATCGGGGTCGCTTTGCACTATTTGACGCAACTGAGGATGTCGGTCGGGCACCGCAATAGTCTCAACCTACAAGACGTCAACGTCCATGCGGAAGCGTTCTTTCGAGATTTTCTGAACTTGGTGTTTGAATATAAGCTGAAGAACATAAACATAGTAGAAAGGAACGCGCGAGCTATCGATTTGGGCGACGAGGACGAACGGATCGCCATCCAGGTGACGTCGACGTCGGAGTTGGACAAGATCAAGCACACCCATAAGGGCTTCGTGGCGAGCGGCCTCGACGGCAAATACGACCGCCTGGTCGTTCTCATCATCGGAGAGAAGCGCAGGTACCGGGAGCCGTCCCTAGGCGGCGACGGCGTGTTCAGCATGTCCCTGGCGGAGGACGTCTGGGACATTCCCGAGCTCCTGAGGAAGGTCGGCGACCTTCGCTTGGACAGGCTTGAGCGCTGCTGCGAGTTCCTGCGCGACGAGTTGAAGATCCCCGAGCCCCGGCAGTCCAACGAGGTTGGTACCCTGATCCGCCTGATCGAGGTTCTCAGCGCCGCCGAGGAAGGGATCTCGGTCGGCGACAACCGGGAGGACCCCGATCCCGACAGGAAGATCCGCGACCGATTCGCGGATCACGCCGCCTTCCTCGAACAGCAGTACGTCGACTTGCACGAGATATATGGACGGGCGCTCGCGGAAGTGAACAGGCATACCGACCTCGGGCACGTGCGTGTGCGCAAGCTCCAGGTCTACCTCATGAATTGGAGCGACCGCGTCCTGACGGAAAATGGAGGCGATCCCAAAGCCGCCCTCGATGCGCTGACCGAAAAGGTCCTTCGGATGATGGGCACCAGCGCCGTCGCGTTCGACGATTGCGCCATTCGATATTACCTTGTCGATCAGCTGATTGCCTGCAACGTGTTCCCGAACAAGCGCGCGCTCGATGCCTAGCATCTTCCTCAAGGACGAGGCACTCGACAAGTCTCCGGCCATCGTCGGCTTCGAGATCGCGCGGTACATCAGGCAGTCGGGCAAGGGTCGCGTCAGTATCTTCGACGTGGTGGAGCGCTTCAAACGCGAGAGTTGGTTCGCGTGGAACTCGTTCTTTTATGGCATCACCTTCCTATACGCCGTTGGCCTGATCGATTTCGAAGAACCATACCTGATCGTCCGTGATGTTGATTGAGCGTCTCTACACCGAGCCCGCGACCATCGATCCCATCGTCTTCACGGCAGGGGTCAATGTGATCCTGGGTGAGAGCGACGTGACCAGCTCCAAGAACAACGGCGTCGGCAAGTCGCTCTCCATCGAATTCTTGAACTTCGCCTTGCTCAAACGCAAAACGGAAAGTCGCGTGGCGAGGATCCCGAAGGAGAGCTTCGATCCGCGCACCCTCATCTGCGTCGACTTCCGGCTGCACGGGATCGGCTACACCATCAAGAGATCGCTCGAAGAGGCGGAGCACCCGCGGATCATCGTCGACGGGCGCGAGACGGTCTACGCCAAGCTCAAGGATGCGACCGATTTCCTGACGGGAAGGCTGTTCCCCGACCAGGATGAGCAGGTCGGGTTCCGGGAGATCCTGGGGCCGCTGATCCGGGACGAGCGATCCGAGTTCAAGTCGATTGTGGGCTGCTTCGACACCAAGGCCCGGATACCGGACAACTACGCGCCGCACCTCATGCTCCTCGGCATCGACCTCGGCATCTACCGTGCCATCAAGGGCATACAGAAGGAACTCGACGCCATCGCCATTGAGGAGGCTCGCATCAAGGACAGCGTCAGGCTCGTCCGCCAGAAGGATCTGGATGACGCCCGGTCCGACCTCAACGCCCTCGACGAGGAGGTCGAGACGATCCGGCAAGGCATCGATGCCCTGGAGAACGCCCCGGCCTACGACATCGTGAAGGGCGAGATCCTCGATATCGAAGACCGGATGTCGGACCTGCGCCGCAGCAAGGACGTGCTGGTCCAGCGCGCTGCGAATCTGGCGCCGATTGCCCTGGAGCCCGGCATAGACAGCGGCGAGATCCGCGACTTCTACGACCAGCTTCGTGCCGGCCTGGGAACCAGCATCGTCCGCGAACTCGCGGAGGTGATTACTTTCAAGTCCAAGATCGAGCAGTTCCAGCGCCACCTGCTGGACGAGAAGTCGAGGGTGGTGGACGTCGAGATCCGGAACCTCAACAAGCAGCTCGCCGAACTCGATAGGCGGTATGCAAAGCTGGTGGCGGTTCTCGACCAGAAAGGGCAGCTGCGCAACCTACGCCAGACCTATGCCTCCTTCCAGGCAAAGAGCGATGAACTTGGACAGCTCAAGGGCTTCTTCAGCCGTTACGACCAACTGCTAATCGAACGTCAGACCAAGAAGTCCGAGATCGAGGCCGAAAGGCTGGCATTGCAGGCCAGCATCTCTGCCGCCGGGGACCGGCTGCGGTCCTTCGAGCGGACGATCCTTGCCATTCATCAGTTCATCCAGGGCAACCGCAAGGCTTCCTTCGAGGTGCGAACCACCCCCAGGAAGCACGTCGTCGATATCGTCCTGCGGATCGACGATGACGGCAGTCATAGCGTGGAGAGGGAAAAGGTCTTCATCTACGACATCGCGCTGCTGCTCAACGAGTACACGAAATCCCGCCACCCCGGGTTGCTGGTTCACGATAATATCTTCGACGTCGACGACGACACCCTGCGAAAGAGCTTGGAGTTCATCCTCACTCGGGCACGACTCGACGAGAACCAGCAGTACATCCTGACGCTCAATGTCGACCGCATCGAGCATGCACGGGAGGAGATATGGTATTACGAGCTTGAGCAGAGCGTCGTGGCATCTTTCACCAAAAGCAATCGCTTTCTCAAGGCGCACTACCAAGAGGTTGGCCGGGAGTGATCGCTCGGGCCAGGTCCCGGCTCACCGCGATGCCCGTCGACCAAGGGTCCAAGCGCACGCGCGCAGGCCGATGGACATGATGCTTCAGGGTCGAGCGATGGCACCACGCCAAGCGTCGCCGCACCGGTCGATGATGTCGAGGATCGACCGGCTTCAGCGTCACGACGGCCATGCCGCCTGCGGCGAACGCGCTCCAGCCCGATGCGCAGCGCTCCCCGACCCTTGACCTTCCCACCATGGGAAGCCCCATCTGAAGGTGACGCGTCATAGGGAGAGCGTCATGCATCGTTTCAAGGTCGACAAGATGGGCTGCGGAGGTTGCGTCAAGTCCGTGACCCGGGCCATCATCGACATCGAGCCGGACGCCCAGGTCGCGGTGGACCTCGGGGCCAAGCTCGTGACCGTGTCCGGCGCCGTCGGGCCGGCAGACCGCATCGCACGGGCCGTCGCCGCCGCCGGCTACCCGGCCGAGCAGGTACGCGCGACCGCGTGATGGGACGCGCCGGCAACCAAATGCGGATGCAGGCATTCTCGTCCCAAGTGAGACTTCGTCGCGGCATTCGAGATCGGGGTTAGCGGCCGGGATGGCTTTCAAGCGGCATGTGGTGCGCTCGATAGCGGCGATGATCCTCGCGATCATCGCCTACGTCGCGCCGTACGCCGTCGAGGCCCACGATGGCCATGTCCACTGCGGTCACAATCGGCGCGCGGCGGCAATGGTCGATGCGAAGGCACCGCTTGCTGGGCCAGCGCTGGCAACCTCGCTGCACGTCCCAGGGCTCACGGGAAGGCTTCGCGGTGCGCCACGTCTCGGGACGCTGCCGGTTCGGGCGACGGCCTCGCTCAAAGCCGCCGATGCCGACGAGGGTTGCTGCCCCGGCGCCTGCAAGCGCTGCCGCTGCGGGACGGCCGTTTGTGGCACCCTCGGTATTCCCGCCGCCCCGACATCCTTGTCGGCCCCCCTCTTCAAGGCCGTCGTGATGGTCCCGGACGACGTCGCGGGGCACGAGGGCGCAGGCCCCGAGGCGCTTCGCAAGCCGCCACGAACCGTCGCGTGAGGTGATGCGCGCCTGAGGCGCGCAACGCCTGAGGTGCGCCCGCGGCCACGGCCTGCGCCCGTTTCCTCGCCGTCGAGACCGCCCCCCCCGTCGATCTGTCCAATCGCCGCCTCAAGAGCGGCGGCGTCGCTTCGGGTCGCCCCGCGGGACGCGCCGAACCGCGAGGTCGGAAGGGCGGCATCCCATCGGGTCGTTCGTGGTCGGGCGGTCCCCGCGCCGGGACCGGTCCACGATGGCCGCGGGACCGTCGTTCCAAACGTGAACGTCACCGCGAAAGATTTTCGTCTCTCGCGTTGAACAAGATGTCAGTTCACTATCTTTATGACTGCGCTGTGCTGAGCAATAAAATCGCTTCTTAGCGTAAAGCTCAGTTTACCGAACAGTATAAACCGCCTTGATGGAGATTAAAAATGCATACGATGTCGAACGAGATGCAGTCCTGCATCGATGAGTGTCTGCGCTGCTATCAGACCTGCATCGGCATGGCCTCGAACCACTGCCTTCCGGCCGGCGGCAAGCACGTTGAGCCGGCGCATTTCCGGCTGATGTTAGCCTGTGCGGAGACGTGCCGGACCTCGGCTCACTTGATGCTGATCGGCACCCCCGAGCACAAGCATACCTGCCGCGCCTGCGCCGAGGTGTGCGAGGCCTGCGCCAGGAGCTGCGAGCAGGTCGGCGACATGCAGGACTGCGTCGAGCAGTGCCGGCGATGCGCCGAGAGCTGCCGCAAGATGGCCGCCTGAGCCAATCGGGGCGGCCGGCGACGGCTGCCGCTTCCACCAGATGAGAGGAGGCAACCATGCTCTTTCGTAACCTCGTCCTTGCCGCGGCCATGGCGTTCGCCGGCGCCGGAGCGGCCGTCGCGGCCGACCATGACCACGATCACGACCACGGCTCGATGCAATCCGCCGTGAGGCTGCCGGAAGCGTGCAAGGCGGCCTCGGCGGGCAAGGAGGCGATGGCGAAGGACATGCAGGCGCACATGACCCAGACCATGCAGGGCATGGGCGGTCAGATGACCGAGACCCAGAAGGGCCTGCAGCGGGCGATGATGTCGATGAACGGCCCGATGATGCAGGGGATGATGGCGGGCGATCCCGACGTCGCGTGGGTCTGCGCGATGATCCCCCACCACCAGGGCGCCATCGACATGGCCCGAGCGGCGCTGAAGGGCGCCGACAACGCCGAGAGCAAGCGCCTCGCCGAGAAGACCATCGGCGAGCAGGAGAAGAGCATCCAGGAGCTCGTCGCCTGGCTCGACAAGAACGCGAAGAAGGAAGGCAACCGGTAAGGCGCCGCGCGCCGCCGGACCGTTCGCGGTCCGGCGGCCAGGCCCTCGGCCATACGGAAGGAGCGGTGATGAGCGACGCGTCGCAGGGACATCCTCAAGCTGCGGGAGGCCACGCCGGTGCCGGCGGCCACGACCATTCCGCACGCGCGCACGGCCACGGGCACGACCACCGCGCGCACAGCCATGCCGCACCGGCCTCGTCCGATGGCGCCTTCCGCGCGAAGGACCCGGTCTGCGGGATGAAGGTGGACCCGCACGCGACGAAGCGCCGGGCCGAGCACGACGGGCGTCCGTACTATTTCTGTTCGAACGGCTGCCGGACCAAGTTCGAGGCCGACCCCGTCCGCTACGTCGACCCCGCCTCCGCCGCGGCGAAGTCCGAGCCGGTGCCGGAGGGCTCGATCTACACCTGCCCGATGCACCCGGAGGTGCGCCAGGTCGGGCCAGGGGCTTGTCCGATCTGCGGGATGGCCCTGGAGCCCGCGATGGTCGGTGCGGACGACGGTCCGAGCGAGGAGCTCGTCGACATGACGCGCCGGTTCTGGGCCGGGCTGGTGCTGACCGTTCCGGTGTTCGTGCTTGAGATGGGCGGCCACCTGCTCGGGTTGACCGACCGCCTCGGCCAGCAGACCTCGAACTGGATCCAGTTCGCGCTCGCCACCCCGGTCGTGCTCTGGGCCGGCTGGCCCTTCTTCGTCCGGGCCTGGCACTCCGTCCTGTCCCGGAACCTGAACATGTTCACCCTGGTCGCCCTCGGGACGGGCACGGCCTACCTCTACAGCGTGGTCGCGACGCTCGCCCCCGGGCTGTTCCCGGAGGCGCTACGCGGGCACGGCGGGGCGGTGCCGGCCTACTTCGAGGCGGCGGCGGTGATCACCGTGCTGGTGCTGCTCGGGCAGGTCCTGGAGCTGCGCGCCCGCGAGAGCACCGGCGGCGCGCTGCGGGCGCTCCTCGACCTCGCGCCGAAGACCGCCCGCCGCATCCGGCCGGACGGCGAGGACGAGGAAGTGCAACTCGATGCCATCGCGGTCGGCGACCGCCTGCGCGTGCGCCCCGGCGAGAAGGTCCCGGTCGACGGGGCGGTGGTGGAGGGCCGCGGCTCCGTGGACGAGAGCCTCGTGACGGGGGAATCGATGCCGGTCGCCAAGGAGGCCGGCGCCCCCGTCATCGGCGGCAGCCTCAACCAGTCCGGCTCGCTGGTCGTCGAGGCGACCAAGGTCGGGCGCGACACCATGCTGGCCCGCATCGTCCAGATGGTGGCCGAGGCCCAGCGGAGCCGGGCCCCGATCCAGCGCCTCGCCGACCGGGTCGCGGGCTGGTTCGTGCCGACGGTCATCGGCGTGGCGGTTCTCGCCTTCGCCGCCTGGATGGCCTTCGGGCCGGAGCCCCGCTTCACCTTCGCGCTGTTGGCCGCGGTCGCGGTGCTGATCATCGCCTGCCCGTGCGCGCTCGGCCTCGCCACGCCGATGTCGATCATGGTCGGCGTCGGCCGCGGCGCCGGGGCCGGGGTGCTCGTCAAGAACGCCGAGGCGCTGGAGCGGATGGAGCGGGTCACGACCTTGGTCGTCGACAAGACCGGCACCCTGACCGAGGGCAAGCCGGCCGTGACCCGGATCGTGGCGGCGGCCGGCTTCGACGAGGACACGCTCCTGCGGCTCGCGGCGAGCGTCGAGCGCGCGAGCGAGCACCCGCTCGCCCTGGCCATCGTGGCGGCGGCCGGGAAGCGGGGGATCGCGACCGCCCCCGTCACGGATTTCGACAGCCCGACCGGAAAGGGCGCGCTCGGAACGGTCGAGGGCCGCCGCGTGGCGCTGGGCAACGCCGCCTTCTTTCGCGAGCAAGGGGTCGACGTGTCGACCCATGACGCCGAAGCCGACGAGCTCCGGCGCGACGGCGCCACGGCGATCTTCGCCGGCGTCGACGGACGGGTCGCCGGCGTCCTCGCCATCGCCGACCCGGTCAAGGCGACGACGGCCGAGGCGCTGGCGGCGCTCCGGGCGGAGGGCATCCGGGTGGTGATGCTGACCGGCGACAACCGCACGACCGCGGAGGCGGTGGCGCGTCGGCTCGGCATCGAGGAGGTCGAGGCGGAGGTGTTGCCCGACCAGAAGGCCGCGGTTGTCGAGCGCCACAAGGCGGCCGGGCAGGTGGTCGCGATGGCCGGGGACGGCGTGAACGACGCCCCCGCGCTCGCCGCGGCCGACGTGGGCATCGCGATGGGCACCGGCACGGACGTGGCCATCGAGAGCGCGGGCCTGACGCTGCTCAAGGGCGACCTCCTCGGCATCGTGCGGGCGCGGCGTCTGTCGCGGGCGGTGATGGGCAACATCCGCCAGAACCTGTTCTTCGCCTTCGTCTACAACGCGGCCGGCGTTCCGGTGGCGGCGGGCATCCTCTACCCGTTCCTCGGCATCCTGCTCTCGCCCGTCATCGCGGCGGCCGCCATGGCCTTGTCGTCGGTGAGCGTGATCGGCAACGCCCTGCGCCTGCGGGCCGTCCGGTTGTGAGACGGGCCGCGTGACCGAGCTCGTGGACGCGACGGCCGTGATGCACCCGCTCGCCGCGGCGGCGGCGGAGCGGTACCTGACGGCGGTCGACGCGGCGCTGCCGGGCCTCGTCTCGGGCTTCCACGTGGTCGGTTCCGCGGCGCTGGACGACTTCGTTCCGGGACGGTGCGACCTCGACTTCGTCGCCGTCGTCGCCCGGCCCCCGGGGGCCGACGCGCTGGAACGGCTCGCGGACCTGCACGAGGGCCTCGGCGCGATGGGCGGCCCCGCCCTCGACGGGATCTACGTCGCCGCGGCGGACCGGCAAGGACCCGAGGACGAGGGCCCGGCGGTCCGGGTCGGCCGCTTCGAGCCGCTGTCCGGGCACAGGCGCCGCCCGGTGGACAGGCTCGCCCTCGCCGAGCACGGGGTGACCCTCCGGGGTCCGCCGCCGGGCTGGCTGGACGTGCCCGGCATCGACGGGTGGGCGGCCGAGGCGTTCGGTGCCCTGCGGGATTCGGCCGGGACGGTCGAGGTCGACGAGGCCGTGCTGGGCGCCTGCCGGCTGCACTACCTGCTCGCGCTCCGGCGCATACCCTCGAAGTCCGAGGCCGGTCTTTACGGCCTGATCGCTCTCGACGAACGGTGGCGGCGGATCATCGACGAGGCGCTGCGCCTGCGCCGCACGCCCGACGGGCCGGCTTTGTACCTGGACGAGGGCGAACGCCGCAGGCATGCGCTCGCCTTCGTCGAGGCGGCGGCGGAGGACGGGCTGTCACTGCCCTGAATGCACGCCCCGGGGTTCCGGCGGCGCGCCCGAGCGCCTATCTTGACAGTCGCAACACGGGCCCGAGATGAGCGAACCGGACGACAGGCACGGCGGCGTGGCCGTGGACCATACCCGCCAGATCGCCCGGCTTCGCCGCATCGAGGGGCAGGTCCGCGGCCTGCAGCAGATGATCGAGAACGGGCGCTACTGCGTCGACGTCGCCCACCAGGCCGACGCCGTCATCGCGGCCCTTCGGCGGGTGCAGTCCGACATGCTGCGCGACCACCTGCAGGCGCTGGTACAGGCCACGCTAACCGGGAACCTGCCCGCGGAGGAGCGGGGTCGCCTCGCCGACGAGATGAGCCGCTTGATCGCCAAGGTGGTCTGAAGGGGGAGGAGCGCCGTGCCGAAAAGAAAACTTTTGCTTGTCGTCGGCGCCGGTGCGTCCCTCGAATTCGGCATGCCCCCGGTCGCAGGGGTTCGGGCCATGATCAACGACGCCATCCAGGTTCGCTACCCGTTGCTCGCCGAGCCCGCGACGAACCTGTACGAGCATGTCGAGGGCTTGGTCAGGACCCACTGGCAACGGACGGTCCCCGCGTTCCTGCGCCGCGAGCCGCACTACGAGGACTTGCTGTACGCCATCTTCGCCGTCGCCGCGGCTTACCCCGCCGGCGCCGCGACCTCGGCGTTGGGCGCGGTCGTGACAGCCAAGGGGATGCCCGACGTCTCGCTTTTCGGACGGCACGCCACGCCGGTCGGGCCCGACACCCTGCGCGATCTCGGCCGCGCGTCGGTTGATGCGGTCGTGGAGGCGTTCCGCGAGCGCTGCGCCGCCGGCGAGGCGGACAAGGCGTCCGAGTTCGCGAGGCTTCAAGTGCTGGTCGCCGCGCTGCAGGCCGAGTTCGACGTCGCGGTGGTCACCCTGAACTACGACGACGTGATGTACCGCGCCTTTCCCGGGATCGAGACCGGCTTCGACCCGGCGACCGGCATGTTCGACCAGGAGCGCATCCTCCGGCGGTCCGGCTGGGCATGCATGCTGCACCTCCACGGGTCCGTCCATTTCGACATGCAGCCCGGCCCGACCGGGGACATGCACGAGATCCGCTGGCAGCCGGATATCCGCGGCCGCTTCCATCAGAACGCCGGTGGCCGCAGCACGCGCTCCCACGTCGAGGGCATTGATTTCCCGACCTCGGTCATCGTCGCGGGATACGGCAAGACGACCCAGATCCTGAAACGGCCGTTCCGCACCTACTACTCCGAACTCGACCGCCTCGTGGCCAGCTGCGACGCCGTGCTCTTCGCCGGGTACGGGTTCGGCGACGAGCATCTGACGGTGGCCTTCGAGGGCTTCCGAGATGCACGGAACCGCCCGGTCGCCATCATCGACTTCGCTCGGGACGACGCCATGACGATGGGCGGCGCCGATCTCGGAGGCCCCAACGCCATGGTCGACGAGATGGCCCGGACGTTCCTGACCGAGCCGAGGACCATGCGCGCCCTCGGCTACGCCGCCCCGCAAACGGTCGCGGATCTCAGGGCCGCCCGGGAATTCGAGACCTGCGTGGACCCCGCGACGCCCCTCGCCATCTGGTACAACGGCATGCTCGCGGCCTGCGACGAGCCATCCAAGGTGCTCGCGCGACTGGCGTGACGCTCGGGTCGAGGGAACGGTGCGCACAGACCCGGCGGGCGGTGCCGGAGGACCGTGGCTTTCCGGGACCGTACCGAAGGACTTCCGATTCCGCATCGTCCCGGAGATGGCGCGGCTCAGGCGCCGACGCCAAGTCGACGTTGCGCTGGCGAGCCTCCGGGAGGGGCGGCCAGCCTCGCCGCGACGCCGTTGTCGGGGGTCCCGGGATGTCTTGGCTGGTATCCTGATCCCGGCCCGCAGGGTCGCGGGAGCGGTGTCGGTCGACAAAGCCGAGGGTTCGGTCGACGAGCTCGGCCGAGCGGTGTGCGGCCAGCGTTCGGCGGAAGTCGTCGGAGGCGATGCAAGCCCTCCTCGCGGGATGACGCCGCCGTTCCACCGGGTTGATGCGGCGAGCGACGGCCCGAGGTCTTCGGGGATGGATGTAGATCTTGCGTCCGGTATCCGCAGTCGCAGTCGGCTTGGATGGGACGGGGCTTGGGAAGCGCGTCAGTAGCGCTTCCGCAACACCAGCGGCGGAAAGCCTGTCCAAGGCGTGCATTCACCCGACCGACCCTTCCCATATCCGCCCGACCAAAATACCCCTAAGGGGTATCGAGTCGGAGGCTGGCATGATCGGACGGCGGACATTCCTCACCGGCGCCCTGGCGTCGGCGGCCTCGGCCCCCTTTGCAGGGACCGCCGCGCGGGCCCTGGACGGCATCGAGCGGCGCGACGAGGTCAGCTTCCTCAGGGGGCCCTACAACCTCGCCTTCTACTACCGGCTCAACAAGGCCTACCGCATCGGCGCCGGGATGCACTTCTTCCACTCGAAGCAGCACGACCTGCCGCAGCTCACCCGGTTCGAGGACCGCGCCGGGGTCGATGCCCGCTTCGACAAGGAGGCGCAGGAGTGGCTGCGCGATCCGCCGGCCATCGAGCCGGAGATGCCGTACTACTCCAACTACGTCGACCGGGCGATGCACACGCTGTTCCGGACCATCGACTGGACGCACATGCATCACGAGCAGACCTACGACGTGATGGCGTTCCGCGAGATCCCGTGGGCCGAGAAGAAGGCGTGGACCGACCGCGCGGTCAAATACTACCTCACGATGCAGACGCCGGGCGTGCCTCGCAGCGTCGCCCCGCTGGAGCTGACCATGCGGCGGGCGGGCATCATGATGAAGCCCTACTTCAACTACTTCCGGAACTTCTACCCGCTCGACCAGAGCCTGTTCTACGTCGCCCACTGGTGGCACCCGGCCGCGTACGAGACGCAGATGATCTCGGGCAACGGCGACCAGGAGGTCGCGATGGCCCAGACCATCGACCTCATGTACCGCGAGGTGATGGCGGACCGGCCCGGCCGCATGCTGCTCTCGCGCGAGATCATGCCGCGCTACGCCCGGATGAGTCCCGAGAGCGCGAACATCTTCGACAACCTGCATATGCTGCACGGGATCGCCTACTCTATCCTCGCCTACAAGGGCTGGTCGGTCGAGGAGAAGCGGGCCGAGATGTACCGGGTCATCGAGGCCATGGGCCACCAGCCCGGCGACGAGGCCTACGCCCGCAAGTTCCGCGAGCCCCATCCCGGCTTCGACCCGAGGACCTATCCCGCCTGGGTGCGCTCGCCCCAGGGCGCCATGGGCATGATCATGATGGACATGCTCATGGAGATGCTGCCGATGATGTTCCCGGGCGGCCTGTCCAAGGCGCAGCGGGCCGCCGTCATGCGGCAGATGATGATGAACGGGCGTCTCGGCATCGAGCCCGGCGAGGTGCCCGGATCGCTCCACGACGCCCTGATGCAGGCCGCGCCCGGCATGATGGCGATGCCCGGGTCGACCGAGCCGGGCGAGGTCCCGGCCATGATGGTCGAGCGCATGGTCCAGGCCTGGAAGGCCAAGGCCGCCCGCATGCCCGACGTCGCCCCCATCGACATGACCGTCGAGCCGAGCCTCGGCCCGGCCCGCGTCGCCGCCCGTTGAGGAGACGCCCGATGTCGACGAGCACGCGCGCCGCCCTCGCGGCCTTCCTCGCCCTCACGGCCGGCCCGGCGCTCGCCGCCGACCACACCAACCTGGAGGAGGGGCTGCCCATCACCATCGAGGACGCCTACCCGATCAAGGAGAACGGCCTCGAAGTTCAGTCCTACTTCCAGTACGACCGCATCCGGAACGACCCGCGCGGCGCCAGCAGCCTGATGGCGGTGCCGCGCCTGGAATGGGGCGCGTTCAAGAACTTCCAGCTCTCGGTCGAGGCCCCGTACCGGCTCGGCGACGCGAGCGACACCGACCAGGGCGAGTTCCGGGCGCAGGGGTTCTACAACTTCAACCAGGAAGGGCTGGTCCTGCCCGCCATGGCGGTCGCGCTCGGGGTGAACACGCCCTACGGCCGGATGGCCGGCGGCACGGAGACCGAGCTCAAGTTCCTGGCGACCAAGTCGCTCGGCACCCCCGATCCGGAGGGATTGTCGCCGTATTCCTACGTCCCGCGCCAGGTTCACTTCAACGCGTCGTGGTTCCACAACTACGACCCGACGACCGGCCGGGAGGCCGAGCGGCGCGACCGCTACCGGGTCGGCGTCGCCTACAGCCAGCCGGTCTCGAACTCCGTCGTGCTGGTGGCCGACGTCTACCGCGAGACCGACCGGGAGCGCGGCCGGGCGGTCAACCTGGCCGAGATCGGCGCGCGCTACATGGCGACGCCGCAGACGGTGCTGGTCGGGGCGGTCGGCGTCGGCTTCGGCGGCGACCGCCGGCAGGACTTCCGGGTCACGGCCGGCCTGCAGCACTCCCTGAGCTTCCCGTATTCGTGGGACCCGCCGCGCTGATCCGCCCACCGCCGGCATGGGAGGGTTGCGCCGCGTCGGGGAACCTTACCCGTAGGGGGTATGTTGCACCGGAATTTCCGTTAGGGGTGCCGCATGTTCCCGGAGTGGTTCCACATCCTGTCCGTCTGCGCCCTGCTGCTGGGCGCGGCGTGCTCGCTGCTGCTGTCGGTGCAGGTGATCCGGCACCCGCAGCACATGACGGTCATGAACGTCGTCTGGCCTGTGAGCGCGCTGTTCGGGACGCTCGTCGTCGTCTGGGCGTATTACCGCTATGGACGGCTAGCCACGATGGAGGCGCACCATCGCGCCAAGTAGCGCGGCGAGAAGCCGCCGAACATGACGCAGACCCCGTTCCCGGTCATGGTGGGCAAGGGCGCGCTCCACTGCGGCAGCGGCTGCATGCTGGGCGACGTCGCCGCCGAGTGGCTCGCCTTCCTGGTGCCGGGCGTCGCCGTCTGGTTCGGCTGGCACTCCCTGTTCGAGGAGAAGATGTACGCGGTTTGGGTGCTGGACTTCGTCTTCGCCTACGCCCTCGGGATCGCGTTCCAGTATTACGCCATCGTGCCGATGCGCGGGCTCTCCCCCGGCCAGGGTCTTGTGGCGGCCGTGAAGGCGGATACCGTCTCGCTGATCGCCTGGCAGGTCGGCATGTACGGCTTCATGGCTTTCGCCCAGTTCTACCTGTTCCCGCACTTGGCCGGCCAGCGCGCGGCGGTGAACTCGGTCGAGTTCTGGTTCGCGATGCAGGTCGCGATGGTCGCGGGATTCCTGACCAGCTACCCGGTGAACTGGTGGCTCGTCGGCTCCGGCATCAAGGAGCGGATGTAGGCCGGTTTTCGCCTAACGGCGGATCACGAGGAGCCAGAAGAGGACGGCGCACGCGGTCGCGAGCATGCAGATCCGGTACCCCGCCTCACTCGGGGCAGCGCGCATGCCCGTCCCGGTGGCGGCGCGACAGCTTGGGCACCTCGTCGCGTCGGCGCGAACCGTCCGGCCGCAGCAACCGCACTTGGATAAGAACATGGGCGCCCCCTGCCGTCCCGTCCCGAGACTTCGCGTGCCGCCGCGCTTCGGTGATGCCCCTGCGTAAGGGCCGACAGGATCACCCACTGGCTGGCCGCGACGGTCCTGAATACCTTCGTAGTGCGGCGGGACAGGCCGACGAAGTACGTCTTCGGGGGTAGCGAGGCTTCCGCAGGCTCAAGGCGGGATGGCGGCTGCCGCCGGCGGTTGGTACGCGACTCCGAGGCGTACGCATAACGGGTAACGTTATGCGTACGCGTTACACGATGCGGGGCGTTCACCGAGCGGGCGTTCATCAATCCGAAGGCCTCCCGCGGCCTATCTGTCCGGTCGCCCTCGGGACCGGCTCGCGCTCGCGCCCACACCGAGCCTGCAAGCGGGCCGCGACCGTTTCTTCACTGCTCGCGGCGATGATACCGGTAATGGCTTGGGATGGCGGGCATGGTGACGGAGAACGGGGTCTGGACAGCCGCGGATCGGATACGGGCCAGGCCGGCACCGCCCGGCGGCACCAAGGAGCGGGTCTCGGTCCGCACGGTCCGGAGGGAACTCGGCGGCGGGTCGTTCGGCGACATCGCCCGCGAGCTCAGGAAGTGGAAGGACAGGGAGGACTACCGGCCGGCCATCGAGCGGGCGGACCTGCCGGAGGCGTTCGAGAGGCGGCTCACGGTGATCGGGCGGGAGCTGCTTGAGATGGCCCGGGTCGAAGCGGCCCGGGCGGGTCTGGCGGACTTTGTCGGAGCGGAGGACCGCAGGGCCGTGGCGAGGGATCTGCTCGACGAGGCGCTGGACCGGGTCGACCTCCTGGAGGAGCGGGTCGCGGCGTTGCAGGCCGAGCTGGACCGGGTGCGGGCCGCCGGCACTCAGGCCGGCGGGGCCGCGCCGCCCGTTTCCGCCGCGGGTGAGGCGGGCTCCCTCGCGCAGGGTCGCGCCGGGCCCGGGTTCGTCGATACCGCGCACGGGCTGAAGCTGGCGCGAGAGGCGAACGACTTTTGGGGGCAGGTGCGGGACGCGGTCGAAGCGGCGGTGCGCCAATGCGGCCCCATGGCGGTCCACCCGCTCCTAAGAGCGCTCCCGACCCGGCTCAAGGAGGAGGGCGAGCGGGCGGGTTTCCCGCTCACCGAGGCGTGGCTGCGCTATCATCTCCTGCGCCTGGTGCAGGACGGCAACGGGCTGACCCTCGTCGGCCATCGGTTCGGGCTGGCCGATCCCGATCCCGAGCCGGACGTCGCGGCGACGCCCGAGCCGCCACTCGCCGAGGCGGTCGCGGCGATGGGGAAGCGGCCGTTCTGGCGCTTGTTCATGCGGGAGGTCCACGCCCTTCTCGCCAGGGGCGGGGCGCAGACGGCGGAGGGGATCCTCGGCGGCCTGGACCCTGAGTTGGTCGCGGCGACGGGGCGCTTCCAGAGAATCACGCCCCGGCTGCTCCGGTGGAAGCTGCGCCAGCGCATAGCGGAGCGGAGGCCGTTCGAGGAACTCCCGGACGGGCGCTTCGCCGCCCTCATGGGCGAGGCTCCCTGGGACGGCGAGAGCCCGGCCGGGGTCCCGGCGGCGAGGGCCGGATGACGCCCGCGGCCGAGGCCCGCGGCGAGCGGGGTCACCGCGGCGCGGCAGCCGACTTATTTGACGCCCGCCCGGAGGCTACGACGCGGGGTCCGGCCGCACAGCGGGGTTCGTTGTCGTGGGTCCACCGGCATCCCGGCCGGCGGCGGTGCATCGGCCGCGCCGCGAACGACTTCGGCGACCGTCGGGATCTGCGCGTGCGGTCCGGCGTCCTCGGAATTCGCGCCCGCGGCCGGACGCCCGATGACGACGGCGGCCACCCGTGACACGGTGCTCGCCCATCGCGCGATGGTCGGACGGCACCAGCGGGTCGGGTCCACGGCGTCGGCGTGATGGTTGGTCGGTCCCTCGTCGGGGACGGCGCGATGGTGGCCGATGCGGTTGCGCGACCTCCGGACGCTCGCGGCCGGCCGCTGGAATGACGACCGAATCCCTCCGGCCGGCTCCGTCGCGCCGCTCCCCGGGCTCAGCGCGGACGCCCGACGGGCTTGGCGATGGCGAGCACGCCCTTCAGGCCGCTCCCGAAACGGGCGATCGTCTCCCGGTGCCCGCGCAGCTCGCTGTAGGGCAGGTAGCGCAGGTCGAGCTCGGCCACCCGCGAGAAGGCGGGCCGGGCGAACTGCGCGCGCACGTCATCCTCGCGGTTGTCGGGCGCCACCAGGAAGAAGTTGCGGGCCGCCCCGCCCTCGACCCCGAGCGCCAGGTCGAGCATCCGCACGATGCCCGAGTAGATGCTCGTCGTATGCTCGACCTCGAAGGCGGCCGCCACGTCGCCGCCCGCCTTGTCCAGCCAGATCACGTCGATGAGCCGGACCGTCTCGGCCGAGCCGTTCGCCGTCACGCGCCCGGGCAGGCGGTCGAGGCAGCCGTCGGACAGGCGGCCCGAGCCGTAGGGGCGGTTGCCGTCGTTCGACGCGATCCAGACGTCGAAGCCGAGGGCGAGGCCGAGGTCGCGCAGCCAGCCCTGGACCTCGGTGTGGGTATGGTCCGCCTCGCGCGCGGCCAGCGCCGCCTTGGAGGCCGTGGCGGCGGCCTCCGCCCGGACGCGGTCGAGGTCCTCGCGCCAGCGGGCGAGCGCGGCGGCCCCGTCGCGCTCCGGCAGCGGGTATCGCCCGGACCCGACGTCGAATAGGAAGCCCGCGATGGCGCCGTAATCGTTGGAGAGCAGGCCGCGGTGGCCGGCGTTGAGGGCGACGATGCCCCGGCGCATGGCGAGGTACTCGTCCCACTTGCCGAGCTTCACGTTGGCGCCGGCGACGGCGTTGTAGCCCTTCACGATGGCCGTGTTGAACGGGGGCACGAGGGTGGGGTGCAGGAAGTACAGCAGGTTCGCCGCGGCCGGGCCTAGCCCCTTGATGCGGTGCCGGTCGAGCGCGTGGATGGCGGACAGCACCCCGTCCTCGGCGCTGCAGCACAGGCAGGCGTCGAGGAACCGCCCGAACGCGACCTGGTTCGTGCGGTCCTCGTAGATGTCGGGGATGCGCAGCTTCGGCTTCCAGAGGAAGGCGTGGTCGGCGCCCTTGAAGACCTGGCGCTGCTCCGCGATGGAGTGGACCACCGTCTCCAGCGACGAACCGCGATAGGCGTTGCCGAACGTGTCGGCCCGGATCTCGTCGATCACCGCCTGGAGGCCGCGCCGGATGGAGCGGAAGTTCTTGATGCGCTCCTCCCACAGGAACCAGGTCCGATAGGAGGCGCCGGGGTCCTCGCGCCAATGCCGGATCAGATTGCCGATCCAGGCTTCGTCCAAGGGGGCGCGTTCCGCCCCGGTGTCATCTATCAGGCGCATCGGCGCAGCATTCCCGAAATCCGACTTCGGTCCGGAGCATACCATCCAAGCCACGGTTGCCGCTGTCATCGGGAAGTCTCACGGGCGCGGTTCACGCCGAGCGAAGCCGGGCGACCTCCGCCACGGAGTGGCCGTCGACGCGATTGGATTCGAACGGCGCCTCCTTATTCGAGGTCACCAGCACCGAGCGGCCGTCCAGCGTCCGCTAAAGGTCGCCGGCTATCCCGCCGAACTCGTCCGCACGACCAGGGTCATGTGCCGTCGGCCTCGGCCCGATCCGCGCCGAAGAACACGCCTGACGAAGTTGCGCGAAGGTGTAGGCGCGTCTCCTGCCGCTGCGCCGACGGAGTGTGCGGGTTAAAGCGCTCGACAACAGATCGATGAGCTGCTGGCAGTATTCGGTCTCCTCCTCAGCCATGTCGCCGAACATGCGGGCACCGTCGAGCTGTTCGTTTTGCAGGTCGCGAGCGAAGTCATCGTAGCCTCGACCGTCCTCCTCCTCGTTGGCGACAGCCAACGCTAGCTCACGCCTGGTCAGGTTTGAGTAACCGCGCATCGTATGGTGGATCTGAAACGTTCGAGTTGCCCACGGCGTGACGGGGCAAGACTATCGACTGAGCATTGAGCGGCCACGACGAGCGAAGTGGTGCTTATCGCGGCGCCAATAAGTCAGGCCGGTTAGCACATCAACGCTCACCTCAAGGCGGTACGGTCCGAAGCAACAACAGATTTAGCTTCGCGATAACGCCAGTCCTGCCACAGATAAAGCGTGAACAAGTTTTTAGTAGCATCGATCTCACGAGCGCCTACGTAGGCAGGACTGCCTTTCGACCGTCCTTTTCAAGCTTGTGCGAGCGTCAGCCGCCGACTCATGCGGTCTTAGCTCTGCTCGGATATTTGGATCGAGTTCCGCGCATGCTCAATTTGCACGCCCTCCGCAATCCATATCTTTTTGGAACACCGGTCCTGTCAGAAGCAGTCGGCCTGGTCGATTGCTTCGTTCGAGAACCGCGCACATGGTCCAGGGACCTACAAGTCGCGGGCCTGTTCTTGTCTCTCGATCCCCCAATCTTCTGCGCCCAACCGCAACCGAGGCCGTTCGGGGCTGCAAGCTACCTCGCCGCGCGCTTTCCCGAGGCGCCATTCGTTTTCCTGCATGCGGTCACCCACAGCCTGGAGCGGCCGACCTTCGCCTTATCAGTCGCTCAACAATACAGACGTTTTCGCAAAGCCCATCGCCGAGCGCGCCTGATCGTCATGGCGAACACGCCGGGGGAAGAAGAATTGCTGCGCAGGTTCGGCGTCGACGTATACCTTGCGCCGCAGAACATGTTCGTTGACGAGACCATGTTCCACCCGATCGTCGACCGACCGCGGACGTACGATGCAATCTATAATGCGCAGCTCGTCCCGATAAAGCGGCATGAATTGGCGCGGCTTGTGCCAAGCTGCGCTTATGTGACAAAACTGTTCGGTCGCTGGTCTCCACATCTGAAGAAGGCACAGCTCCACAAATTCCTCCACGGGCTGCCCCGAGGCCACGTAATCATCAACAGAATCGAGGCCGACAATGTCGTGTTCATGGATCACGTTCAAGTAAATGAAGCAATGGCGTCGGCTCACGTTGGCTTATGTCTTTCGAAGCTAGAGGGCGCCATGTACGCGAGCATCGAGTATCTTTTGGCCGGATTGCCTGTCGTTTCAACCCGCAGCAAAGGCGGACGCGATACATTCTTTCACCCGGACACGACCTTGATCGTGGATGACAATCCTCGGGCAGTCCAAGAAGGCGTGGCTGCGATGAAGGCGCGCGCCATTCCGGCAGATTTCACACGCTCTACAACCCTGCGCTTGATGGCAATCGAACGAGAGCGCTTCAACACCTTCATCGATGGCCTGCGAGGAAAGCAGGTCGCGCGCTCTGATCAACGCTGGTCTTTCAACTATTCCCCTAAACTTGCGCAACTCCGCACGATCTCCGACTTCGAAGCACAACTTTCGCAAAACTTTACTGTCTGAAAATCACGCTCGCCCTGATGGCGAGCCGCTTTTCACATGGGTGCTACCAGTCCGTCCGAGGGGGCAGATGACGCACGCAGATGGCCAGAGGCCTGCGGCGCATCACGATTAGAACGCCTCCAGTCTGCTCCGGAATGCGCTCAAGCTCCGCCGTGCTTGCTCACGAAGAACACAGCACGTGACTGATGTGCACCCTGTTTGACCGGTCTGACGGTGGGGTGGATTCATGCACTCCGGCTGAGCATCTCGCGGACAAGAGCATGCACAGGCCGGAGTGCGGATGAATGATGTTACAGCCTACCTTATGCCAGCCCAACGCCGCTGGGCGACACGTTCGCTCGGACCCGACGATCAAGCGACCGCGAAGGCCCGGGCCGGTAGGCGCGACATATTTGGGGAGGCGGCAACCATGCCGGAGATCTCGACCCGCAACGCATTCTTGCCCGACGCCTTCACCGCGTACATGACATGGTCGGCTGCCTTTAGCGCAAAGACCCAATCGTGACGACGTTCCGGTTGCAGGACCAGCGCACCGATGCTGGCCGTCGCAGGAACGGTCGCGGACCAGAGGTCATCCGTCAATCGCCGGTGCACGGCCTCAATCCGGGACCGCGCGGCCTCCACCGTATCGGCTTCCAGCAGCAGCACGAACTCGTCGCCACCCAGCCGCCCAAGCCGTTCTCGGCCGTCGAGTGACGCTGCGGCGATTTCAGCGAACGCTCTCAGCACCGCGTCGCCCGCGGCATGCCCGCCCGTGTCGTTGACGACCTTGAAGTCGTCGATGTCAGCGAGCGCCAGTACGGTGACGCGTTGATCGCACGGCTCGGCCTCCAGGATCGCCCGCGCATGCTCCTCGAAGGCCGCCCTGTTCAGCACACCCGTCAGTCCGTCGTGCCGGGCCGCGGTCCGCTCGCGGTCGTATGCCGAGCGCAGGGTGCAGACGGCCCAGACGACGAACGCGTTCGTGCCCAGGCGCAGGATGATCCGGAGGACCGCAAGGACCGGCGGTAGCCCCGCGTCGCCGGCATGCGGCGTGGACACGTTCACCAGCGCCGCGGCGAGCGCAACGCTGCAGGCCTCGCGCGGACCGAGCCGCCAGCCCGCGAGGGTAATGAGCGGGATGAAGAGCGCCGCCATCCCCGCCTCCGGGACGACTCGGTCGGCGGCGGCGAGGATCAAGCAGGCCGCAACCAGCGCGGCCCACGTCCCTACCTTCCGCCACGCTTGGGGCGTGTCGAGCGGATCTCGTGTTGTCGCTTCTCTGCAGGGCATGGTTGCCGCTCCCGCTGGATCATCCTTGGCGGCACCCGCCATCGCGACACGACGATCGGAGCGAAATCTTAACGTAATCCTGGGCGCATCGGCCGAACGGCCCGGACCCGTGCCTTTTACCTGGCCTTTCGGATCCTCGCGCCGATCCGGCCTGGAGGCCGCCCGCGACCGCCGTCCCGATTCCGGCCCGTGTTCGGGATCTCGCCTTGATCACCTGCCGGAACGGGTAAGTCTCCGGCCGCGCTTGTTCGTCGGCGGGCGGCGAGCGGCTGGGCGAATGGTCGTCAAACCGTGGTGCACCAACGCAGCGATGGAACGAAAGCCACGGCGTCGCTCAGGACGGATTTTGGAGCTATCCGACCGCTGACCGGCATGGTTCGCCGTTACGACTGGGCTTCGCGCTGCGAACACTGCCGGATCGCGGCGCCAGCCGGGTACTTGGAACCGCCACTGCCATCGGCTGGCTGCGCGCGAGTGGGCCAAGGGCGGTTTCGTCACCGGACGGGCCCGTGACGGGCAAGCGCTTCGGCGCCTACGTGTCAGAGACACTGGTTCCGGCCCTGAGGCCCGGTGACACGCTCATCCTGGACAACCTCGGCGCTCACAAGGTCGCGGGCGTGCGCGAGGCCATCGAGGCAGCCAAGGCCTGGCTCCTGTACTCCCGCCATACTCGCCTGAGTTCAAACCGATTGAATGTACACGCGCGAAACCGGAAGCGCTCCTGCGCAGCGCGGCGGCCCGCACCGATGGCGATCTCTGTGAGACGATCCACAAAATCTTCGCTTCCAGATGGAGAAGTACCGCAACCACTTCACGGCTGCCGTCTCCGAGGATCATGCTTGTTCTTCCGGCTGATCGGGCCCTGCAGGTTCGGGCGTCTACGGCATTGCGATGTCGCTGATGATGACGATCAACACCGTCTTGGCAAGACTGATCGCCCTGCGCTGGAGCTTGAACCCATTGTTCGTACTAGCATGCAATGGCTTGTTTCCGATTGTAAACCAAACCTTCTTCAGCGCTTACACCCTGAAGCTATTCGAAGGCGGCCGGGTTACCGCTGCCGGTGGCGGAAGGGGTGGCCTGCCTGATGCTGACCAGCCGGCACCCCACGTAGCCCCTGGAGGCGACCCGGGCCAACTACCGGCCTGGTCCAGTGGACCGCGAGGTTGTGGAAGAGCGTAGCGGTTATCATGGGCCACCACGGTTCGGGCATCGCCCGGTGGGCTATGACTACGGTCCGGTTTTCTACCCCTTCGCTTGACGTCGAGCAGTCGGCTTTTCGGGTGTCGACGACTCGTTACCTCCCGTGCCTTGAGGCCGGTTCAGGATCCACGCCGCCCTGTGGCGACCCCCTGTCGGTTGCCCGGCACCCGCGGAGCCAGCCCGAAATCCACCCTGTCACCCAGAACGCGGCGACCGGACATGATCCGCTGTAACGTTTGGCTGTCGGCCCCCCCCAGGCGGGCCTCGTCCTCCATGCGGCGCAGCCGCTCCACCATCAGGCCTACGGCTGCCCCGGAGACGTCTGCCTCTTCGGCCAGGGTCAGCACCAGCCACGTGATCTCGTCGTCCGCATTCTCGGTCATGCGCATAACACGGGTTGAGGGAAAGGGCCGGCTGGCGGCCGGTGGCAGATAGGCATCGACGTCGCGGACCGCAGCGGGGCCACCCGGCAAGCCTGTGCGGCCAGATGCCCGGCCCGGTGGGGGGAACTCTGACCGCGGGCGAACCTGGCCCGATGCTGCGTCCAAGGCCTACGCGGCGGACGTCTCCGCCAAGCCGAGGGACTCGACGAGGAACGAGCGGGCACGGCTGACCCGGCTCTTCATGGTGCCGACCTGGCACCCCATCACCTCGGCCGCGGCCTCGTAGGTCATGCCCCGGGCCGCGACCAGCATCAGAGCCTCACGCTGCAACGGGGGCAACCCGCCGAAGTGCTTCCAGACAGCCCTGAGGTCGGAGCCGTGCTCCTGGGCGGCTGGCGCCGTCAGCTTCGCCGCCAGGGCACCGTCGGCATCCTCGACCTCGCGCCTGCGCTTGCGGCACTCCGTGTAGAATTGGTTGCGCAAGATGGTGCACAGCCAAGCCATCAGGTTCGTGCCGGACTGGAACCGGTGCTGGTTGGCCCACGCCTTCATCAGCGTCTCCTGCACGAGGTCCTCCGCCTGCGTCGCGTCGACCCCGAGCGATAGTGCGAAGGCCCGCAAGCCCGGAACGGCGTTCATGAGCCCGTCCCGGAAGGCGGCTCCGGCAGCCGCCGCCTCGCGCGAGAGGGCGCCGTCCAGACGGGAAAGCAGGTCGAGCACGCGGCCCGGGAGGTCGCCCGCTTCGAAGCCGGCGTAGGCTGCCCGCAACTCGGCGCCGATGTGGTCGCGCACCGACGCAGGCAAACTGCGAGCCGACCTCGCAGACGCGCCGACTTCGCCCGCGACGGGCCGGTGACAGCGTTTCCCGGAACGCATCGAAGAGCCCTCTCCTGACGCCTGCCGGCCTTTCTCGGAGCCGGCAATCGAGCCGAGACCTTCTGGCAACGCGTCGTTGAACGGAGACTGAGGCCGCCGTTCAGGTCGGCAACCGGCCGGGCATCACGGACACGGCGCCGCGGGGATGGCGGCGCCCCCGGCTTCCGGCACGGCCGTCCCGCCGACCGGGAAGGTGATGACGCAGAACAGGCCGGCGGCTGCGAAGTTGAGCTTGATCTCGCCCCCGAGTTCCTGCGCGAGGCCACGCTGTACCAGCCGCGAGCCGACCCCCCTCGTGTCGGCGGCGTGACGGGCGGGCCGCTGTTCTCGGCCAACTCGATCAGCAGGTGCGGCGCGCCCTCGATCCGCACCATCCTCCAGCGTACGGAGAGGCGCCCCTCCGGAACAGACGGCGCGCCATAAACCCCGTAGACGCCGAAGTTGACCGCGTGCACACGCCGGACCACGACCACGAGCGTCGCGTCCCGCTTGACCCGAGCCGGCAGCCTGCCGGGATCGGCCCGCCGCGCGGCGTGGGCGTGGTACGTCGACGGGGCGAACGGCAGCGCCCAGCAGATCGGCTCGACCCCGTAGGGCGCGCTGTGACCGTCGATGAAGGCGATCATCGCTTGGACTGGCGGTTGAGCTTCGAATGGGCAAAATACGCCGATGCCCTCCTCATGATCTCCTTAGCTTGCCGGAGTTCACGCACCTCCCGCTCCAGCACCTTGATCCGCTCGCGCTCTTCGCTCGCGGGACCGGCCCGCCTTGGTCCCGCTCGGCTTGCCGGATCCAATTGCGCAGCGTCTCACCTGTGCAGCCGATCTTGGCGGCAATCGTCTGGATCGCGGACCATCGCGAGCCGTGCTCGCTCCCGTACTCCCGCACCAGCCGGACGGTCCGCTCGCGAACCTGAAGGGAGAAGGGCGGGGTATGCTTCGTCATGGCTATGGGCCCCACGACGGCCGGCGTGCTCGATCTGGGCGCGGACCGCTTCGGCCTCGGGATTTGCGACCCCCGCTGCGAGCATCCCGCGCCGGGCAAGGTCCGGGCCGCCCGCCAGCGCGCGCAAGTGCCCCGGCGACGACGGGCCACCGCGGTCGAACAGCGCCGTTCGAACGACGCTTCCATGCCCCGTCGTCGTCTCGTAATTATCACGTCCTCACGAAGCGGATCCGGCCGATCCCCCGCCGTGCCCTCCCTCGCCGAGGAAGCCGACCAGATCGGTCATCGCCGGATAGGCCGCCCGGCAGATCAGGGTCGTGGCTCGGCGCTCCTGGACGACCAGCCCGGTATGGATCAGACGGCGCAGATGATGGGAGAGCGTCGAGGCCGGCACGTCGACGCGCTGCTGGAGGGCACCGACCGGCAGACCGTCATGGCCCGCCCGGACGAGCGTACGGTACACCTTTAGGCGGGTCAGATTGCCGAGCGCCTCCAATTGTCGTGCCGCTAATTCGATCTCCATGGAATTAGCATGAAGAAGCGTAACGGACCGCGCAACCCCTTACTCGATGCGTCGAGCACGACCGCACCGCTATCGGCATTCGGCGAGGCGCGTCGATGCCGGAGGGTGCGATCCTTCGCGACCGCGGCGGGGCTGCTTCGCGTTCGGAAGTCTCGCCCCATCAGCTCGGCGCGACGTCGTGAGGGTATCGGATCCACCGACATCGGCGCCGAGATCGGCCGCGAGCCGACGTGTGACCACGCCGCCCGGCTCCATACTCCGGCACGCCGGGCGGGCCCGAACCGTCGCCGGCTCCACCGTCTCATTCGGTCATTGGCGGCAAAGCGGCAATCCCGACGCGGCGACCCCGAGGTGCCCTCATGGGGACGGCTCGGGCCGCACACGACCGAGCGCTCTCCGCTCGCGGCCAATTTCCCATTCTCCGGCTCTCGGATCATGCCCGGAAATCGCAACCCGTAACGGATTATGCGTAGCGATACCCGTCACAGGTGCCATACGGATTCCGGAACCCGAAAGGCTGATCCTTCGCCGGGCCGCGGCTCCCGCGGCGAAGCGGAAGCCGGCCTGTCCCGGCCCGCGTCGTCCGGACGCCGGTCGCACGGGCCGCTCGGAAGAACGGTCACGTGTCGTCCCGCTCGTCGCCACCGTTCGGCGCCAGGCCGACGAGGACGCACGGGTCCAAGTCCCAGTCGTCGAACCCGGGATCGAGCAGGCCCACCCCGTCCGCCGACAAGGCGTAGAACGCCTCGTAGGGGTTCGCGTCCCAGCGCGGGGCCGTCGTCGGCGCCCGGTCGCGGGAGAGGCCCTGACCGATCCGGGCGCGCGAGGAGCCCGCCCCGGCGCGCACTCGGCGAGCGCTTCCGGAGCGACCGGGACGAGCGGTCCCGGGCGAGGCGACGCGCGGCCGGGGAGCCAACGAGACGCGGTTCGGCTTCGTGCGGTTGATCATTGCTCTGGTCCTTTCCGTCAGGCGCGGAGGCGGGCGGGTTGCATTGCGCGGAGGCGAGCGGTCGCCACCGGCGTCGGGTGGGCTTTGCGGAGGCGTCCGCCGGCGGCCGCGGCGGTCCCGACGGCCGCGCCATGAAAGGCCGGGTCGCCCAGGGCGGCGGCACAGTCGAGGAGCCGCTCGTGCAGGGCTCGGTCCCGGGCCGGGGAGAGCGGCGACATGAGCGCGGTCAGGTCACCCGCCTCGAAGCGCTCGGCGTCCGGATCCGCCGACACGGCGAGGAGGGTGGCGGCGAGCGCGACCGCCGCGTACCGCATGCCCTCGCCGAGATCGCCCGCGAGCAGCCGCATCTGTTCCAGCGGCGAGAGCCTCGGCAGCCGGAGCGGCAGGACGCGCGGGGCGATCCGCCAGGCCGGCTGGCCGAGCTCGCTGTCGCAGCGAAGGTGCCACGCCCCCGACGCGGTCGCGTGCAGGGCCTGGGCCGCGGTCAGCCGGCACGCCGTGGCCACGACGCGCAGGTGTCCGGGTTCGCCCGGACCGCCCTCGCGAAGCAGGTCCGTCGGCAGGACGGCGATCACGTCGCGTTCCGACCGCGCCGCCAGGCCCGAGAGGATGGCCGCCGCGTCGCGGGGATCGGGGCGGAGCAGGTCGAACGAACCCGAGAGGCGTGCCAGGCCACAGGCCTGGGCGCCGTTGGCGCCGACGGCGACGACGGTCGGACGGGTGCCGGCGTCGGTCAGGCCGCCGGCCACCAGCGCTGCGGCCAGGAGGCCGGTGCGGTCGTTGGAATGGATGGTCGCGATCACGGCGTCCTCCTTTGGGCCGATGCATCGAGGGAATCCTGCCACCGTTATTTCCATAAATCCAGAAGTATCGAAATTACTGGTTATCGGATCCCTGGCCGCCCAAAGCGCACTGTCCATCGCGCCTCGCGCGGTCCCGCGCTCGTGCCGACCGCCGTCGGCGTCCCGCCCTCCTCGGGGGCCGGGTCGTGGGCACGGCGCCTTGTCGCGTCCGTCAGCGCCCGCGACATCCGCACCCGTCAATCCCTGAACGGACTGAGGCGTGGTCCCCCCTGGCGACCCGGCCGCCGGCTCGTCCCGGCATCGGTGCTGACCGGGCGACCGTCGCGCCGAACCGGCGGTCACGGCGGTCGGTCAAGGCCGGCTCTCAGGGGCGCAGCGGGTCATCTGCGCGACGACGGCATGGGGCGTGGGGATCCAAGCACCGGCCGGCTTCGACCGCAGGTCGCCGCTCGGGTCGCCGGGCGCGGTCCGGACGTGTCACACGGGGCCCCGTGCCGGTCGCGGAGAGCGGACCTCCGGCACCGTCACGCCGGTCCACCTCGCGCGTATGCGTAAGTAATCCGAGGCGCCCAAGACTGTACGCCACGACGCCGTTAACCATCCCGAAAATATGGCTCTTGATGACAGGCAGAATATGCTGTTCATTTCCGCTCTTTTGCCTTAAGATTCACGGATCAATCACAACGTGTCCGACGTCGCGTGCCTGGTGGCCATTCCACCGGGCGCGCCGGCGTCCGGATTCCGTCATGGAGATTGCCCTTGATCTCTGCCTTCTTCGGTTCCGCTGGCCGGACCCATGCCGCCTACGCCGCGCTCCTCCTCGCCGACGCCTATGGCGTTCTCGGCCGCCCCGTCACGTTCCTGCGCGTCAAGTTCCCCGAGGACGCCCCGTTGCCGGGCCGGACGGTCACGGAGGAGGGCCTCACCGTCAGCGAACGCGAGGCGCGCGACGCACGGGAGGCGGGCGAGATCGCGGCCGAGGCCGTGGGGCGGGACGATGATCTCGTCCTCGACCTGCCCGCGGCGTGCCTGGGCAACCTCGGGCTGAGGGCGCGCATCGACGCGCCGGTGCTGCCGGTGGGCCCGACCCCCTTCGAGGAGCATGCCGCGGCGTCGGCGCTCGCGGGCATGAACCCGTCGGAGGATTTCGGTCTGGACGTGGTCTCGCCGCCCTGGCTCCTCGGGTGCGGGCGCAGCGGCGGCGCCGCCGCCGCCGACGCGTTCGGCCGCGTCATGCGCGGGCACGAGGCGCTCGTGCCGGGTCGAGGCCGTGTCCGGACCCTGCCGACGGTCGTGCCGGCGTTCGGCCGCGGGGAGGCACAGCGCATCGCCGAAGGGGATCGCACGAGCCGCAGCCTCGGGGCCTCCGTCACGCTGCTCGCCGCCCTGCGCGCCGCCGCCGCGAACCCGCACGCCGCCGAGGTCGACCCCGCCGCGTTCGCCGCGAACCTCGGTGTCGACGTCGAACAGGCTCGGGCGCCGGACGAGCGCGAGGCCGGCGACCGGCTGCGCGACCTCGCCGACGAGCTCCAGGGGATCCGCGACCAGGTCAAGCCGACGCGGGAGGACCTGCACGGCGCCCCGCGCCTTGAGCGGTGGCGGGCCTCCACCCGGTCCGTGAGGGTGCTCACCGGCGAGGTCCACGGGCATCCGAACTTCCCCGACGGCCGCCGCATCACCACGAGCGATCTGTACGCGTCCGATGGCCGGCGCTGGGCGCGCACCCTGTCGAGGTACTTCGTCCTGGGCCAGCCCGACACGGGCGCCGAGCGCCTCGACCGGCACTAGCCACCGCCATCCCGTCCGAACGAATCCCGCCCGCGCGCCTCGGCGCGCGGGAGCGGGTCCGTCTTGCCCGCCACGAGCCCGGAGGACGCATGCGCGCGAGCGACGATTCCCATCCCCGCGACCGGACCCTCCCGCGCCGTGAGCCGCCCGCGGGAAGCCATCCGCTCGCGCTCTGGCGCACGGAACGGCTTCCGGACATCGAGCTCTCCGCGATCCGGGAGGTCCGCCGAGCCCTCGCCGGCGGCGTCTGCCTGCATCATCGGGCCTGGCCCGCGGCCCGGAGGGGCGAGGCCGCGGCCGCCATCGCCGTCGCGCTCGACCTCGCGCGGCGCGCCGAACCGGACCCCGCCGTCGTGGACCTCGCGCTCTCGACGGTGCTCGTCGCCGCCTGGCGGGGCGATGCGGCGGCTCGCACCGTCCTCGCCCACGTCCTCGCCGGCCTGCCGCCGGACCTGCGCGGCGGCCATCCGGGCCGACCCGGAAGGCGGCGGCCCGGGCGCCGCCCCCCGCCGCGGCGGTGAACGCCGCATCCCGACCAGCGGGACGATCCCGAGAACCCAGGAGTCGATCACGTGCGGATCTGGACCTTCAGCGACTTGCACCGCGACCTGTCGCGGGTGCCGTGGACGCCCGGGCACATCCCCGACGCCGACGTCGCCGTCGTCGCGGGCGACGTCGGGCAGGGCCTGGCGGACACCATCCTCTGGCTGGGCCAGGCCATCCGACCGATCATGCCGGTCGTGGTCGTGCCGGGAAACCATGAGTTCTACGGCTCGGCCGTGGACGAGGAGCGCGCGCTCGGACGCCGGGCCGCGGAACGGCACGGCGTGACCCTGCTCGACGACGACACCGTCGAGATCGGCGGCGTCGCCTTCTCCGGCGGCACGCTCTGGACCGACTACGGCCTCGACGGCGACCGCCGGCGGGCCATGGCGGCCGCGCAGGCCGGCCTCAACGATCACCGTTGCATCGCGACGACCCGCAACCCGGGCTGGCGCACCTTCCGGCCGGGGGATGCGGCGGCCCTGCACGCCGCCGGCCGCGCCTTCCTGGAACGCGCGCTGCTGGAGGTCGACCCGCCGGGCGCGCGGGCGCGACCGCACGTCGTGGTCACGCACCACGCCCCCGCCCGCGCCTCGCTAGACCCGGGCTTCGCCGGCAGCGTGCTGAACCCGGCCTTCGCGAGCGACCTCGGCGGCCTCATCGCCGCCGGCCGCCCGGACCTCTGGCTTCACGGCCACGTCCACGCCCGCCGCGACCACCGGATCGGTCCGACCCGGATCCTGTGCAACCCCCTCGGCTACGACGGCGAGAACCCCGCCTTCGACCCGGCCTGCGTCGTCGAGGTGCCGTCGTAGGCCGTCGCCGGCGGATGCGTGCCGCGACCCGGGCCCGCCGTGACCCGGCCCCGGACCTCGACCACCCTCGGAGCAAGGCGACCATGCCCCACCTGACATTCCTGCGCGACGACCTGAACGAGGCGGAGACCGGGGACGTCGCCGCCGACGAGCGCCGTCCCGCGACCGAGACGCTCGCGGCCTTCGCGCTCGAAGCGGCGCTCTCGCCCGCCCAGCGCCGCCGCATCGCCGCCGACCCCGCCTTCGCCCTCGTCGTCCAGGTGCCGGCCGCCGACTGGGTCGAGCCGGTCCGCGAGGCGTGCGGGCGCCTGGCGGCGTGGGGTTACGTGGCGGCGCGCACCGGCGCTTCGAGAAGCGAGGACCGTGCGGACCGCGGCAATGATCGGGTGGCGGACCGGCTCGCCCGCGGCGACCGGGTGCTCGGCGTCTCGCAATCGCCCGCGCGCTACCTGCCTTCGGCGCTCGTCGCCGCGGCGGACCTGCACGTGCGGCTCCCGGGCGCGACCGACGCCGTGATCGCGCGGGTCGTCCGGGCCGCCACGGGGCGGCGTCCGACCCTGCCGCCCGGGATCGCGCGCGGGCTGGACTTCTTCGAGATCGCCGCCGCGGTGCGCGGGACGACGGCGCGGGCCTGCGTCGCGCGCCTCGCCGCGGCGGCGCGCTCGAAGGCCACCGCGGATCCCGCCGTCGGGTCGGCGCCCGATTTCGCGACCCTGGTCGGCTTCGGCGATGCCCATGCCTGGGGTACGCGCCTCATCGACGAGATCGCGACCTGGCGCGCCTCCGGCGGCGCGCCCGCGTTCCAGCGGCTCGACAGGCACGTCGCCCTCAGCTCCGCCCCGGGACTAGGAAAATCATCTTTCGTCCGCTCCCTCGCGAAGGCCGCTGGCCTGCCGCTGGTCGCGACCTCGGTCGGCGCCTGGTTCACCGGATCCGACGGACACCTGGGTGGCGTGCTCCGCGCCTGGGATGCCGCGTACACGCAGGCGTGCGCGCTCGCACCTAGTATTTTGTTCCTAGACGAAGCGGACAGCATTCCTAACAGAGCCACGATGGACAACCACGCGCGCGAGTGGTGGACCCCCTTGTGCACGAGCATTTTGCTCGGTTTCGATGCGCTCAACGCGCCCGGCGCCCCCGAGGTGTGCATCATCGCGGCGACGAACCACGGCGACAGGCTCGATCCCGCCCTGGTCAGGCCCGGACGGCTCGGTCGGGTGATCGAGATCAAGCCGCCCTCGGCCGCCGACCTGGCGGTCATCTTCCGGCACCACCTCGACGACGGCGAGGTGCCCGACATGGACCTCGCGCCGCTCGGCGCGCTCGCGCTCGGCGCCAGCGGCGCCCAGGTCGCCGGGTGGGTGTCCGAGGCCCGTGCCGCCGCGCGCGCCGCCGGGCGGCCGATGCGCCCGGAGGACCTGCTCGGCCGCGTCGCGCCGCCGGATCAAGGGAGCCCGGCGGACCGACGTCGGAGCGCGTACCACGAGGCGGGGCACGCCGTGGCGTTCGAGCGAATCGGCGCCCGCGTCGCCCAGGTCGACCTGGTCCCGCGCCGGGATTCGCTCGGCGCGACCTCCGTGGCGACCCGCCTCGGCCAGTCGCCGACCCGCGCGGAGATCGAGGGCCTCGCGGTCGCGCTCCTGTGCGGACGGGCCGCCGAGATCCTGTTCCTCGGGGAGCCGAGCGCCGGGGCGGGCGGCGATAGCCGGTCGGACCTCGCGCGCGTGACGACCCTGCTCGCCGGCAACCACGCCTCGCTCGGCCTCGGCGACCGGTTGGCGTATCGCGGCGCCCCCCACGAGGTCGCGGTCGCGCTGTCGCTCGACCCCGCCCTTCTCGGGGCGGTCGAGCGAGACCTCGACCGGCTGAGCGGCGAGGCCTTGGCCGTCATGGAGGCGAACCGCACCGCCGTGGCGGCCGTCGCCGAGCTGCTGATCGCGCGGCGCCTGGTCTCGGGCGACGCGCTCCGGGCGCTGATCGCCGAGGCGGACCGACACCGCGCCGCGCAGGACGGAGGACAGCCGTGACGCTCCACGTTCCCGATCCGGTGGCCCGGGCCGAGGTGCATGCACCGGCACCGACGAAAGGCCCGTCCGCCGTGCCGGCCGCCCCCGGGGCGCGGACCGCCCCGTCGGAGCCCGTCCCGTTCCGTCTGTGGACCCTGTCCGACCTGAGGATTGACCGAGCGCCGCACGTGCTGCCGGACCCGCTGCCGGACTTCGACGC
Organism: Methylobacterium sp. ME121; assembly: GCF_000974725.1. Taxonomy (NCBI): domain Bacteria; kingdom Pseudomonadati; phylum Pseudomonadota; class Alphaproteobacteria; order Hyphomicrobiales; family Methylobacteriaceae; genus Methylobacterium; species Methylobacterium sp. ME121. The sequence goes on along the minus strand of NZ_BBUX01000001.1, from coordinate 218,851 downwards.
CTTGCTCGTCCCGGGCGGGATCGCGCCCGGCCTGTGCCGGTCGGTGCGCTGGCTTGCGGACGCGCTCGGCGGCCGCCAGGGTCGGCGGCCGGTCGTCCTCGTCCCGGGACCGGCGGAGTACCTCGACGGCGAACCCGTGGGCGCGGCGCTCGCCGAGGCCGTGCCGCTCGGGGCGGCGCTGGGCATCACCGTGCTCCACGACGGCGCCGTTCGCCTCGGCGATCCGCGGCGGCCCGGGTTGGTCATCCTGGGGGCGACGCTCTGGACGGACTTCGCCCTCGACGGCGTCGAGAACGCCCGGACCGCCCGCGCCCACGCCCGGAGCCGCTGGACGGTGACGGACAGGGCGGCGAGCGCGCCCGGGGTGCCCTTCTTCCCGCACGACGCGGCCGGCGCGCACGCCCGCTCGCGGGCCTTCATCGAGGACGCCCTAAACGCCGTCGCCGTCGGTGCGGGCCCGTACGGCCATATGCCGAATCCGGTCCTGCGCGACATCGGCCCGGGCGACCGGGCCGCGGTCGTCACCGGCTTCGCCCCGTCCCGGTCCTGCCTGCCGCCCACCCTGGCCAGGCCCGTGCTCGACCCGTGGCGGGTCTGCTGGCACGCCTCGGCCCTGGACCCCGTGATGGAGGGTTGGGGCGCCCCGGCCGTCTGGATCCACGGGAACGTGCCGCAGGCCTGCGACCTGCGGCTCGGGCGCACGCGCGTCGTGAGCAACCCCTACGACCCGGACGATCCGACGAACGGGTACGACGCCAGCCGCACGATCCTGGTCTGACAGCCGCCCCGGAGAACCGCCCCATGCACGAGACCCGCTCCCCGACGCCCCGGCTTCGGCTCCCCTCCCTGTCCGACGCGAGCGCACCCGCGGACGGCGCGCGCCCCGCCGTCCGCCAAGTCCGTCGGCCGGCGGCGGAACCCGGCGCCGATGCGGACGCGCTCCTCGTCGTCGATATCGAGACCGTGCCGGACGAAACGCTGATGCCGCCGCCCGAGGTGTGGGCCCGGGACAAATTTCCGAAATGCGCGTGGCACGCCGTGGTCGCCGTCAGCTTCGTGCAGGCGGAGATCCTGCGCGACGGCGACACGGGACTGGAGGAATATCGGGTCACCGCCTGCAGGAGCGGCGGCGAGGCGGGCTGGGACGAGGCCCGCATCCTGCGCGGCTTCTGGCGGCACTTCGCCTCCGGCAGGTTCCGGCTCGTCACCTGGAACGGCCGCGGCTTCGACATGCCGACGCTGCTTCACCGCACGATGCTCCACGGCATCTCGGCGGAAGCCTGGTTCCGGCGCGGCACGCGCTGGTCGGGCTACGGCAACCGGTACGGCGGCGCCCACGTCGACGTCATGGACGAGATGTCCGGGTTCGGGTGCGCCAGCCGGCTCACCCTGGAGGAGGCCGCCGCGCTGATCGGCATGCCGGGCAAACTCGGCGAGCACGGGTCGCTGGTGGCCGACATGGTCGCCGCCGGCCAGATCGAGCGCGTCCGGGCGTATTGCGAGACCGACACGATGACCACCTTCGGCATCTACGTCCGCCATGCGTATCTCGCCGGCCGGACCGACGCCGCGGCCCACGACAGGGCGATCGCGGGCCTCCAGGATTACCTGGAGCTGGAGCGGACCCGCAGACCGCATCTCGGCGCCTACCTCGACGCCTGGCGACGCCTGTCCGACACGCGGCCGGCGTTCGTCGTCGACAGGGACCGCCGGGGCGGATGACCCTCGCCCTCGGGTTCCGGCCCCGTCTCCCACGGTTGCGGGGCGCGGCACCCGGATCGGGCTCGGGGCCCCGGTCCGGATCGCCGCGTCTCGGGCCCGGGCCGCGCGGCGTCGCCGGCACACCGGACCGGCCGGCGGCGCCCGCGCCCGGACCGGTGACACCCACGGCGAGCGCCGTCGTGCGACGGATGCCGAAACGGCGCGCCGCGGACCGGCGCCCCCTGCGTTCGCGCCGTGCCGCCTGAGGCGGCCCGGTCCCCGAGAACCCCTGGATGTCGAGGCGGGACATGGCGGAACGCGCGAGCGGAACTTCATCGGGCTCGCCGTCGGGAACGTCGCGGCCGACGGCGGCGCGGCGGCACGTCCCGGTAGGGTCGGGGAGGGCGTTTGTGCCTTGCCGCGCGCCTCGCACAATGGGCTGTGCGCCCGATTCCCGGGCGCCGTCCAAGGACAGGACCGCCCCGGCCCGGCTTCCGCGCACAGTCCCGGTGCGAGGCCCGGCCGTGCGCCTCGACCGGACGCCCGCGCGCCTGGGGCACCGTCCGGCCATGCATCCCGACCCAGAATTCCCGGTTTTCCCCGCCGGCGTCCCCCCGGTGCGGGCGGACGTGCGCGAGCTCGCACGGGCGCGGCAGGCCATCTCCGCCCTGGCCCATCCCGACACGCGGCCCATCGTCGACACGGCCATGGGCACCCTGCATGCGGCGCTCTCCGGGGGCGGTCTCCAGGTCTCCAAGATCCCCGGGCTGCAGAGCGCCATCCGCAAACACGTCAGGCAGGCCTGGATGGACGGCATCGTCGCCCCCCTCGCCCGGTCGCGCCATCCGGCCGACCGCGCCGTCCTCGACGCGATCCCGAAGGATTTCGCCCTGAGGGCCCACGCCGAGGTGCTGGCCGCCCTGGAACGGATCGCCCGTCGGGTGCCCGAGGATGCCGACGGCACGCGGGCGCACCTCGGGCGGGCCTTCGAGTACCTGCGGATGCTGCCGCTCATCCTGCAGGCCCTCGCCGATCTCGAAGGCCTCGCGCCGGGCGCCGCACGAACGGGCCGCCCCGCATCCGGACCCGGTTCCGCGGCCCTCGCCGACGCCACCGCGCTGGTCCAGCGCCGGCTCAAGGCGGCGCTGTCGCCGGGCCTTCCATCCTTGATCGGCGACCTGGCCGACCTGGTTCACCGCGGCCCCCCGGCCGCGGCCGACGTCCCCGCGCTGCGCTGGACGGCCGCCGCGCTCCTCGCGCCGCCCGCGCGCGGCGCCCGGACATCGGACCGGGGCGGTCCGCAATGGCGCCGGAGCCTCGCCGGCGCGCTCTCGCGCGACCTGATCGACGAGGCGCTCGCGCCGGCCGCAGGTCGACTGCTGCGCCGGCATGCCGGCCTGGAGATCGGGGACGCCCGCTATGCCCGCGACGGGGGACACGGAGGCCGGCTGGACCTCGCCCTGGCCCGCGCCAGCGTCAGGCTGCTCCTGACGGTCCGCTTCGACGTCGCCACCGGGCGGTTCGAGCAATCCTCCGCGGTCGTCTCGTCGGACGGCGCGCCGACGACGCTCGCGCCCGAAGACGCCGATGCGCTCCTCGATGCGTCCATCCCCGACGCGCTCGACACGCCCGCACATCGCGCGATGCGCCGCCTCTCGCGGCTGGACGGCGCGCCCGTCCTTCACATGCACGTCAACGGGACCGGCGAGCTCCAGGTCGCTCCGGAGGCCGTTCACGCGTTGGATGCCGGGCTGCTGGAGGAGCTTGTCCGCACCGCCGACGAGGAGGGAAGCGCCGTCAGGTTCGACCCGGTCCGCGACCTCGTGCTGGCGTCCGGCCTGGTCGAGATCGGCTTCGAGTGGCACGACGGGCCGGCCGGTCGATGCCTGATCCGCGCCCCGGTTCAACCCACCGGTCGGCCAGGCCCGTGACGACCAGGTCCGGGACGTCTCGGCCGGGTCGCCGACCGGATCGGGGGCCCTGTCGACGGCAATGCCGCTCGGCCAATACGAGGGTCGCGCTACCCGCCGACCCGCGAGGGCCAGCTCGATGAAATGCGGCATACGCCTTCGTCTCGGCGCCGATGCTGATCAGAATATGGAGACCGACATTTGGTACGGCGGCCTGTGCTCGAATGAATGCTTCATTGATTTGAAGATCCACGAACGCGGACGTCGCGTTTGCGGGTGTCCTAGGGTACGTCGACGGCCGCCCGCCGTTGGATACACGCGACACGCGGCCGGAGGATGACCCGGGGACCGGACGGACAAGGTTGGCCGGGTGCGCGACCCGGTTTCACCCACCCATTCAACCGGGTCGACCGGGTCACCTTCCGTTTACCACGTCCGGTGGACCTGGGCGAAAGAACTTGCGGCTTGGCGGTCACCCGGTCTATGGTCCGATCATCAGGTCGCGGAGCTCCTCCGGACCTGGATGCGGACCTGGACCTGGTCGGGGGTGCCGAATGGATGTGATCACCCAGATGTGCCAGGAGCGCGACCGGGCCCGGCAAGCCGCCGCGGACAGGACGCGGCAGCTTCAGGAGCTCATGTTGGAACACGTGAGCGCCATCGCGGCGGAGACCGCCAAGGCGGCCCGCCTCGACCAAATGATAGCGACCCTGCAGCAAGGGGCGGCATACGCCCCGGAACCGGCCCAGGCGGCCGACCAGGCCGAGACGGAAGCGGAGGCCCGGCCGGCGCCGGACGACGAGCCGGTACCGGACGAGGCCGAACGGATGCCGGCGCCGAAAGTCTCCGGCCTGGTCGCCCAGGTCATCGTCGACGCTCTCGCGAAGGCCGGCGCCAAGGGATTGTCGGGGACTGAAGTCAACGACGCGGTCCGGGACGCCGGCTACACGCTCGATGCCTCGGAGAAAAATAAGACCCGTCTTAAGAATAAAAACCTCGTCTACCATGATCGGAAGGCACAACATTGGTATCTGAAAGATCCAACGAAGGCCTCAGCGTCATAAGATCAGTCTAGATCCAACAACTCATCAATCATCGAGGAGAATGCCGATGCGCAACCGATATCGCGCAGCCCTCCGCGCGCGCTCCCGCGACCCACCGGGCCAGGGAGTGATCGTCGAGGCAAAATAAAAGCGCACGGCCCGATCCGGGCCGCACGCTTTGAGCTTGCCCGCTACGCAGCCGGAAGGCTGTAGCGGGTAAGGTCCGGCCCGTCGGACGAGAGCTTGAGCCCTCTCGACCATGTCACCGCCGGACCTCGTGATCACGACCGCCGCATACCAGACCGGCCAACCACCGGGATCAAGGCCGACATTCGAGACCGATGACGTATGCCAGCTCTCGCCTGCGAAAGCAAGCGGGCTGCGCTCCGCCTCCTCGGGATCCGCCGGCCCAAGCCGGCCGCGCCCGGACCGTCCCCGCGACGGATCCGGACCGGCCCCGCGCGACCCCATCCGAGGAGAGCACCATGAACGAGCCGTACCGCGTCGAGCCCCTCACGGCCGACTTCCAGCCGCCCCTCGCCCCCCTGATCGACCGGGCCTTCGATGCCTGGGACGGGGACGTCGCCGCGCTGCTCGGCGTCCCGCGGGGGACGTTCGAGCCGGAGACCGAGGCCGTCGAGCCCACCGAGTTCTGAGCCGCCGCCGAAGCCCCGGCCTCCGGGCCGGGGTCACCGCCCATCCCACCACCAAGGCTGGCTCCGTCCGCCTTTCGAGGACCCGCGCGATCATGAAGCAGCTCGAACTCTTTCCCGCGACGACCGCCGACACCGACCGGCTCCGGGCCGAGATCCAGGCCCTCAACGAGATGACGGAGCGCGAGCGCGCCGCCGCGCTGCGCCGTTACCGTTACGTGCGGGCGGTCGAGGACCTCCCGCCGGGACGGCGGGGCGACCGCCACCTGCGGGCCGCGATCCGCGCCGTCTGCGAGCTGATCGACGACGTCGATCCGCCCACGCCGCGCCAGGTCAGGGCATGGGAAGCGCGGCTCCAGGAGGCCGACGGCAACCCGGCCGGCCTCGCCGACCGGCGGATGGCGCGGTCGCCCCGGCAGCAGACCCACTGGGCCCCGTGGATCGGCGAGCTTGTCGACCAGGTCGTGGCCGAGGCCGACCCGCGCCGGGGCGTCACGCTGACTGCCATGGCCCGCCTCGCACAGGCGAGGTGCCTGGAAGCGTCGCATGCGCGGGAAGGCGCGGCCGCCGACGTTCCCGCTTTCCGCACCCTCGTGCGGATGGTCGGCGACCGTCTGCGTCCCCTGCAGCAGGCGTACCGGGTCCGGCACCTCTCGTGCGGGCGTCCCCTCGCCGAGGTCGTCGTCGCCCGGGAAGCCCTGCGGCTCGCCATCCCGGAACTCGGCGCCGACCGCGTTCACCTGGTCACCGCACGCGACATCTACAGCGGCGTGATCGTGGCGGCGGCGCTGGGCACCGCGCCGCCGAACGGGGAGGACCTGATCGGCCTGTTCGGGGTGCGGACCGCGACGGCGGCCCCGGAGCCGCTCGGCGCCGCCCGCCTGTGCATGGGGCTGCCGGAGGTGCTCGTGCTGGACCGGGATCCCGCCTTCCACTGCGCCACGTTCCGGCATTCCGCGGCGGCGCTCGGCATCCGGCTGCACTTCGCCGCGGTCGATCATCCGGGCGCTCCCTGCCGGGTGGCGGGACTGCAGCGCTGGCTGACGGCCCGGGGCGAGGTGGTCGAGGACACAGGAGGCTTGATGGCGGCCGCGCACGCCTGGCTCGCCGATCTCGACGTCGGCCGCTCCGGACCGGACCGGTCGACCCCGCTGGACCGCTGGCAGGAGGGGGTCGCGCGCTATCCGATCCGGCTGTCGCCCGGGGCCGCTCCCGCAATCCCGACCGGCGAGGAATCGGGTGGCGCCGACGCGGCCGAGGGGCCCGACGGCCCTGACGCCCGGCGGAGGTCCTGATGCCGGCGACCCTGCGAAGCCGCCATGTCGGCAAGCCGAGCCCGTCGCGCCCGGTCGTCACCGGCCGACGGGACTGCATCACGGGCGAGGTCCCCTCCGGCAAGGCGGGGATGGGCTACCGCATGGTGGCCTACGAGGGCCTCCTCGCACGGGACTTCATCCTGATCCTGGAGCAGGACGATGCCGTCCTGCGCTATCAGGAGGAGCCCGCTCCCTTCCGGTGGCACGACGGCGTCCGGTGGCGCAGCTACACGGCCGACTTCGCCGTGGAGATCGACGACGGGCGGCGCGTCGCCGTCGAGGTCAAGCCGCGGAAGCGGGTGATCAGGCTTGGCTGGGACGGGATCCGGCCCCGCATCGAGGCCGGCGCCAGGGCCGCCGGCTACGACGGCTTCGAGCTCTGGACCGAGGTCGAGATCGGCGCGCTCCGCGTCGCGAACGCCGCGCTCGTCGCGAGCGAGCGCACCTTCGTGGCCGACGAGGCGGAGCAGCACACCATGCGCGTCGTCCTCGACCGCTTCGGCGGCCGGGGTCTCGTCCGGGAACTCCGGGCGGCGTCGGGGCTCCAGGACCGCGCCTTCCGGGCCGTCGTGGCCCTGGTCGCGCGGGGCGAGGCCGAGCTGGCCGACCCCGGCCGGCCCTTCGACGACCACGCAGTGATCCGCCGTCCCGCGAACCCCAGGAGTGCACCTTGAACAGGCTCGACCAGCAGTTCCGCCTTACCATCGGCGCGGTCGTCGTCGTCGACGGCGTCCCCTACGCGTCCGTCGCCCGTGGGCGGGCGGGCCTCGCCCTGCGCAGGCTCGCGGGCGGTTCCGAGACCGTCGTCCTGAGCGACGCCGTCCTGGTGGACCTCCACCACGGCGGGAGGGTGCGCATGGCAAGACCCGGCGCATGCGGGGGGCGGCGCTGACCATGGGCGCGTGCCAGATCCGTCTCCAAGCGGACGCGCTCGTCATCGTCGAGGGCGTCTACCACAAGGTGCTCTCGCGCGACGAGGCCGGCGTCACGCTGCGCACCCTCGGGGCGAGGCCGGTCACGGTCACGAAGACCCATGCCGAGTTGGCCGACCTCTACTTCGGCGAGCCCAGGCGGCTCCAACTGGTGGAGGACACCGCCGCCGGGCTCCCCCAAGGCGTCAGGGACAACCTCCTGCGCAACATCGACACCTTCGACGTTCGCCAGCAGGACGCGGCGCTGATGCGCCTCGACTACGTGCAGGCCTGCGACCGGTGCTTCGCCGAGCGGACCCACAGGAAGGTCCCGAAGGGTTACGCCGACATCGCGAGGCTCGTAGCGGTCGAGCGCCGGCAGCGGGCCATCGAGAACGAGGGCTCCCATCCCGACGACGTGCCGCTCGAACGGGTGAGCGGCTCCTCGCTGAAGGGCTGGTACGGGCGCTGGCGCAAGGGCGGCAAGTCCATCGTGGCGCTGATCCCGCTGGACGACCTGAAGGGACGGGCGGGTTTCCGCCTCGATCCCGAGGTCGAGATGGTCATCGCGGAGCGCGTGCGCGAGGACTGGCTCACCCGGAACGGACCGCCGCTGAGCCATGTCATCGTCTTCATCCAGGGCAGGATCGAGCGCGAGAACAAGACGCGCACCGTGCCCTTCGACGTGCCCGACGGGATGACGATCCGGCGGTGGGTGAAGGCGAACGTCAGCCAGTTCGACGTGATCTTCCATCGCGAGGGCCCCGCGGCGGCGGAGCAGGCCTTCCGGCACGTCAAGAAGGCCCCGCAGGCGACGCGGCCGCTCGAAATCGTCGAGGTCGACCACACGCCCCTCGACGTCTTGGTCCTGGAGGGCGACGGCACGCCGGCGCGCGACCGGCGCCGCAAGGACAAGCGCACGAGGCGGGTCTGGCTCACGGTCGCGATCTGCGCCGCGACCCGCATGATCGTGGGATTCCACCTCAGCGACGAGCGTCCCTCCTGGACTTCGGTGATGCACTGCCTGCGCATGGCGGTGCTGCCGAAGGACCTGACCGGCATCCGGGTCGACACGGCCTGGCCCGTGTTCGGCGTGCCGGAGGTGGTCAAGCTCGATAACGGGAAGGAATTCCACTCCCGGTCGATGAAGGCCGCCGCCGGGCAACTGCGGTTCGAGCTCCGCTACATGCCCCGGCGCAAGCCCCACCTGAAGGGGAAGGTCGAGCGCGCCCTCGGCACCATCGCGCGCGACTTCTGCGCCTACCTTCCCGGCCGGACCTTCCGCGACGTGCGCGAGCGCGGCGACTACGACAGCGTCGGGCAGGCCGCCCTGACCCTGGCCCAACTCGTCGAGTTCTTCACGATCTGGGTCGTCGACATCTACCACAACCGCAAGCACGGCGGGCTGCTCGGGCGAACGCCCCTGCTGCGCTGGCAGGACCTGGCGGGCTACGGCACGCGCCTGCCGCCGTCGGCCGACGACCTCGATCCGCTCATCGCCCTGGTGGTCCCGCGGACCATCCAGCGGAACGGGATCACCTTCCTCGGCCTCACCTACCAGTCCGACGAACTGAAGGGCGTCCGGCGCAGGAAGGGCTTCCACTTCGGCGACGAATTCCTCGTCAAGGCCGAGGCGTCCGATCTCGGCCACCTCCTCGTCCTGGTGGACGAGGAGGCCGGTTGGATCAAGGTTCCCTGCGAGGACGGGTTGGCCGACGGGACGTCCCTGGCGGACTGGCGAGACGTGGTCCGCACGGCGCGTCGGATGACGCAGGAAGGCCAGCGCGTCGCTCGCGCGACGCTCGTCCGCGCGATGGAGCTGCTGCGCGCCGAATGCCGCAAGGCCGGCGTCAAGCCGAAGCGCCTGGCCAGCGCCGACGTCGACTGGTTCCGCGACCACGCCGACGACCCGATGTTCGAGGTCGCCTGGGACGTCGCGGACGAGGGCGCCCACGAGGAAGAGCGGCTGCGGACCCGACGCCCGCGGAAGGCCGCGCCGCCGTCCGCGGCCGACGCGGCACCCGCGCCCCGGGTCGGGCAGGGTGGCCGCAAGTCCGCCCCGCGCCCGGCCAGCGCCCCGCAGGACACCCCGCAGGACGCCCCGCCGGCGGCCCGGCCGGCCGGTCCGAGGCCCGTCGCCGCCGGGGCCGATCCGCGGAGCGTGACGGCGGACGTCGGCGCCGAGTTCGACCCCGACGATCCCGACAACTGGACTGCCGAGTGAGGGCCATCGCATGCCGCAAAGCCAGGACGGGGAGATCTTCCGCCCCGACGTCACCATCCTTCCCGGCCCCCAGGCCGCGCCGGTCCGCCGTGAGCGGTTCGCGATCCGCTTGAGCCCGCAGGACCTCGAACGGCGGGCCTGGAAGCGACGCGTCGACACCATCCACGTCAACACCGACGTCGTGATCAAGACCGTCGCGCGCTTCGACGAGATGCTCAAGGACCTCGGCGACGATGTCGAGGGGCAGTGCCTCGTCATCCCGGCCGCTTCCGGGGCCGGGAAGTCGCATCTGCTCGCCCGGTTGCAGCTCCGCCCGGCGCTCGTGCCGTTCCGCGACGAGTTCGGCCCCGTGCGGCCGCTGGTCTACATCAAGGCGCCGAGCCCCTGCACGCTGAAGACGCTGGGTCTCGCGCTGTACCTCGCCATGACGGAGAAGGAGCTTAGCGCCAACCTGAAGGAGCACGACATCTGGACCCGGGTGCGCCACCAGATGCACGCCCAACTCGTCTCCATCATCATGATCGACGAATTCCACCATGCCTTCCGCGGACGCACCGGTGACGAGCGGCGCACCCTGGTCGAGACGCTGAAGAACCTCGTCATCCCGGATCCGGACGATCCGCTTCGGCCGCCCGGCGCGGAGTTGCGCCCCGTCTCCCTCGTGCTCTCGGGCATGCCCTGGCTCAAGAAGGTGCTGAAGGAGGATTTCCAGCTCCTACGGCGCTGCGTCTTCAAGCCGATCAAGCCGCTGGGTCATTCGGAAGCCTGCGTGAAGAAGGCCACGAAATTCCTGTCGCTGGTCGAGGCAAGGCTCGGCTTCCCGGCCGCGTGCGGCCTATCGGAGCACGACATGGTGCAGCGCATGCTCAAGGCTTCGAACGGCTACACCGGTCGCATGATGCACCTCGTCAAGAAGGCGGCCTTCCGCGCCATCCAGTCGGGCAAGCCGAGCATCGGGCAGGTCGACCACCTCGGCTTCGTCTTCGAGGAGATCTTCGAGCTCGGTCCGCGCAGGAACCCGTTCCTAGTGGTCGATATCTCGACCCTGCCGAAGATGAAGGAGATCGAGTTCGAGAGGCTCACGCGCCTGACGGGGACCGCCGAGGCCGGGGTCGAGACGCAAGCCGACGACGCGTAGGGGGAAACCGATGCGGCTGACCATCATCCCGCCCGTCATCGACGGGGAATCCGCCGCGGCGCACCTGCTGCGCGCCTTCGACGTCAACGGCGAGCCGTGGAGCCGCGAACGCCTCAGGACCGCGGGTTATTCCATGAGCGACATCCTGCAGGGCCGCGCCGCCGGCCCCCTCGCGGATCGGCTCGGCCGTGGCGAGGACGCGTTCCGGGGTCGGACGCCCACCGAGATCACCAAGAAAAAGGTCGTGATCGCGGACGAGGTGATCCACCGGGACGACTGGACGACGAACGTTCGGCGGTGGTGCCCCTGCTGTTGGCGGGACGACCTTCGCAGGACGCCGTCGGGACGACACGCGCACTGGAACATCCACCGGCGCTTCTGGTGGGACGTGGCCGCCGTCGGCACCTGTCCCCTCCATCAAGTCCGCCTGGAGGCGTCATGCCCGATTTGCCGGACGGGCGTCACCTGGGAAGCCGGCTCGCTGACCCGTTGCAGGAACGGCCATTCCCTTCTCGCCTGCGAAGGCGCCAGGGTCCCGCCCGCGACGACGCTGGCGGACGCCTACGTGGTCGGCCGCCTCGGCGGCATGGCCCGGACCAGCGTGCCCCTCCTCGACGGCCTGACGCTCGCCGAGGCCTGCGACGCCATGGAGCGGTTCGGCGTCGCCCTGCTCGGGGGCGCCGACGGGGCCCTCTCGAAGTTTCCGGCGGAGCGCCATCCGGAGGTGTTCTCGGCCGGTCTCGCCACCGCCCGGGACTGGCCGCACGCCTTCGACGCCCTGCTCGACGGGATGGCCCGAGCCGACCATGTCGGCCTCGGCGCCTGGGGGGCCGAACAGGTCTACGGCTACCTGTATCTCTGGGCGAAGCGGCTGCCGGCGGGAGCGAGCGGGGATGCGGTTCGGGCGGCCCTCTACGCGCATCACGCCGGCCGGGGCCCGGTTCACAAGACCTCGGTGGTGATCCGGCATGCCGACGTCCCGTTGGTCAGCCTCGCCGACATCGCCGCGGAATGCGGCCGAAGGCCGGAGCTCATCGCCGGCTACGTCAAGGCCTTGGGCGCCTGGCCGGAACGGACGAGGAGGGGTACGCCCATCGGCATCGCCCGCGAGACCGCCGCCCAGATCCGGACTATCCTCGACCGCGCGCTCCGCGCGGAGGATCTGCCGGCGGCGCTCGGGCTGGCGAAGCGCCAGACGCGGATGTTGGTCGCGGCGCGGATCGTCCCGCCCGCCGAGATCCACGCGCGCGCCGGCATCAAGGCCGACGTCTTCGACCGGGATGCCGTGGCCGCCGTGCTATCCCGGATCCGTGGCTCGGCGCCGACCGTCGGGGCCATGCCCGCCGGCCTCCTTCCGCTCGCGCGAGCCAGCCAGCACGGCAAGGTCGACGGCGTGCGCGGCACCTGCGACATGATCCTGGCCGGCCAGCTTCGGGTCAGGGCGGTCCTGCGGGACGTACCCGGCCTCGCGGGCTTCCTGGTCGACCCGGAGGACATCAGGGTCGCGCGGCGTTCGCGCGAGGGTGGGGGCCTCACCCTCGAAGAGGTCGGCCGGCGGCTCACGGTCCCGACGGACAGCGTCGGCCTGATCGTCCGGGCAGGCCTCATGGCCGGGACGGCGACACCGAGCGGGGAAATCCTCGTGCGGGACGATGCGCTCGCGGCTTTCGAGACCGGGTACGCCACCACGGGTGCGCTCGCCAGGGAGATTGGATCCGGCGCGCGGTGGGTGAGGGAAGCCTTGGATCGGGCCGGCGTCGGGCCGGCCTTCGCGATTACGGGCCGGAAGACCACGACGGTATGGCGCCGGATGGATGTCCCGACGGACCTTCGGCGCCGCATCGCCAGGACCCACGCGCCGCGACCCTAGGAGCACGCCGCGACCGCCGTGCCGCGCGAGCGCCGTCGGCGCAAAGCCATGAGCGGGGCGATGAGGATCTGCGAGGGGCGTCGACCGAGGAACGATGTGACGCCGTCGTGGTTCGGGGAACCCGTCACCTTCCAGGGGACGCGAACGGAATGGATCATCGCCGCGACCGTGATCGCGGCGGCGGCCCATCGGTTCGGCTGGCGCGGCCTCGCGCGCGGATCCGTCCTCGGTGCGACCGGCGTCGCCGTGCTGGCGGCGCTGCGGGCGGCGACCTGCCGGATCGCCCGGCATTAGCTGGATCGGATCTCCGTCCTGCCGCTGCTCGGGTTCGGCCTCCGACGCGCTTATGAGGTCGCCTCCGGCCTGCGAGGCCGACACGGCGCCGACGTCCACCCTCGCGGTCAGGCTTGCACCTGCCCATCGACGCCGGCGGGCTCGGTTCGCGCCTCGGGCATCGGCAGCGGCGGGGCTGGTGAGCCTCGTGGTCTGGCCCGGCGTGTCCCGGCGCGAGGGGGCGGCGACCGCGACCGCCGGAAGCGGATCGGGGCTCGCCGTCCTCGTCCGCCGGGCTTGCTGCTGCGGGATGGGGCGCATCCTCCGAAGCATGCCGCTTGAGGTGCCGGACGCAATCGCGGCGGTGACGGTCACCGGTCACGACGCCTCTCGATACCGGCTCGGCTACACCGGCGTGGCTTGACGGGGCGTCCGCGCCGGCTGGACGAAACTCATGTCGGGGACGACCTGACCGGGGCCGCCGTTCCGCCCTGCGGATCCTGCGATCTAGGAGCGGCTCGGGGTCCCGCCGGGCTCGGCTTCGACCTGCGCGACGGCGACCTGCCGAACGCGCCGTGGCAGTTCGCGAGCGAGGGCGGCCTTCCTGTAAGGCGTCATCTTCCGCCACGCACGTATTTCCGGGACCGTGCGGCCGCAACCGAGGCACCAGCCGGTCCGCCCGTCCCACTGGCAAACCCCGATGCAGGGGTCGTCCTTCCTCATGCTAAGGCCTCCCCGCCACGCGACGCATCGGTCGCTGGACTTAAATAGGGTACCCCCCTATGTATTGCGAGGATGAGGACGCCATTCATGGCCCACACGATCAAGGACAGGACTAAGCTGCTGGCGCGGGTGCGCCGGATCAAGGGACAGGCGGAGGCGGTCGAGCGGGCCCTGGAGGCCGAGCACGGCTGCGCCGACGTGCTGATGCTGGTCGCCTCGATGCGCGGGGCCATCAACGGGCTGACCGCCGAGCTGATGGAAGACCACATCCGCCACCACGTCGTGAACCCGGACGCCGAGCCGGACGCCGAGCGCGCCCGGGGTGCCGCCGAGCTGATCGAGGTGGTGCGGACCTACCTCAAATGACGAGAGCCGGCCCATGACCCCGTTCGCCGACCTGCTGCAGCAGGGGACCGCGCATGCCTGGCTGTTCGTGCCTAGCGCCATCCTGCTCGGCGCCCTGCACGGCCTGGAGCCCGGCCATTCGAAGACGATGATGGCCGCCTTCATCATCGCGGTCCGGGGCACGGTCACGCAGGCGGCCCTGCTCGGGCTGGCGGCGACGCTCTCGCACACCGCGGTCGTCTGGGTGATCGCGCTGGGCGGTCAGTACCTCGGCCAGGAATGGGGCGGCGAGGCGAGCGAGCCGTACTTCCAGCTCGCCTCCGCGGTCGTCATTGTCGGCATCGCGCTCTGGATGGCTTGGCGGACCTGGCGCGAACAGCACCACGGTCACCATCATCACCATGGCGAGCACCGGCACGTCGTGACCGGCGACGGCCTGCTGACGCTGGAGGTGTTCGAGGACGGCGTGCCGCCGCGCTGGCGCCTCCGGGCCGGGACGGGTCCGCTGCCCGCGCCGGGTGCGGTCACCGTCGAGACGGTCCGTCCGGACGGCGGGCGGCAGACGTTCGCCTTCGCCGATGGGGGCGACTTCCTGGAGAGCCTGGAGGAGATCCCCGAGCCGCACGCCTTCACGGCGCGACTGCGCCTTGATGGGCCCGCGGGTGCGGAAACCCACGAGGTCGCGTTCGAGGAGCACGATCACGACCACGGTCACATGAACCTGGGCGACGAGGACGACGCCCATGCCAGGGCGCATGCGGAGGACATCCGGCGGCGCTTCGCCGGGCGGCAGGTGAAGACCGGACAGATCGTGCTGTTCGGGCTGACCGGCGGCCTGATCCCGTGCCCGGCCGCCATCACCGTCCTGCTCCTGTGCATTCAGCTCAAGCAGTTCAGCCTCGGCTTCGCGCTGGTCGTCTGCTTCAGCATCGGGCTCGCGGTCACGATGGTCTCGGCCGGGGTGCTGGCCGCCCTCAGCGTCAAGCACGTCGCGTCGCGGTGGTCCGGGTTCGGTGCCTTCGCCCGTCGGGCGCCCTACGCCTCGGCAGCCCTGATCGTGCTCGTCGGCCTCTACACCGGCTGGCTTGGCTGGCAGGGCATCCATCACGATCCCGCGGCGCACGCGGTCGGGATCGTCCCGTCGGTCAGTCCATCGTGAGCGCGGTCCCGACGGGCTTGGTCGCCCCGCCGGTCCTCGCCGCGAAAGCCCACGGCCGTCGAAGCGCAGGTAGACCGGCAGAGGTAGGCGAGATGGACGCGGCTGCCCGCTCGGAGCGAACCGGTCGAGCCTCCTGACGCGTGGGGCAAGCCGACGGACTTACCGGGCTGCAACCGCGAAGACCCGCATGGCGGGGTTCCGGCGGCGCATCGCCCCGCCCTTCGCCATTCGGTCCAAGCCGCGGCGCGTGGCATCCACGGCCTCCGGACCGAAGCGCCCGACGAACATCCGGCTCGGTTCAACCCGGCCGGGCCGCGGGCCAGCGTTGATGCAGGTCGTCGATGACGAAGGCGTGGGCATGCCGGCGCGTCCCGACGCCTTCCAGGTGCGGATGGCCCGATTCGAGGTCGGGGTGCGCGTGCTCGACGACGTCCGGGTCCGAGGCCGGCCAGAGCGCCGCCGCCGCGGCGATGGCGACCAAGGTCAGCGCGCCCAGCACCGCCAGCGTGACCGGCATGCCGGCCTTCGCGCCGAGCCAGCCGGCCAGCGGGTAGGTCAGAAGCCAGGCTACGTGCGAGAGCGCAAACTGGGCGGCGAAGACGGCCGGGCGGTCGCCGGGCGTCGCGGAGCGCCGGAGCAGCCGTCCGGTGGGAGTCTGCGCGGCGGAGTAGCCGATCCCGAGCGCCAGCCAGGCGGCCAGCAGCATAGGCCAGCCGATGACGCCGCCCCAGGTCGAGGCGGCGAAGCCGAGCAGCACGATGCCGAGGAACGACGCCGCCGGGAGCATGACCGTGCGGTCGGGAAGCCGGTCGAGCACCCGCGGCAGCAGCAGGGCCGCCAGCATCGAGCCGCCCCCGAACAGCCCGAGCGCCACCGCGACGTCGTTCTGGGGCCGGTGCAGGAGGGCCTGCACGATCACCACCGTGTTGACGATGACCATGGAGCCGGCCGCCGCCACCGCAAGGTTCAGGGCGAGAAGCCCGCGCAGTCGCGGCGTGGCGAGGTAGATCCGCAGACCCCGCGTGGTGCGCTCGTAGACCCCCGCGCGGCGCTCGGGCGGCGTCGGGGACGGGAGCGCCACCGAGACGACCAGGGCGGCCGAACACAGGAATCCGACGACCGTGCCGCCGAACAGCCAGTGGAAGTCGATGACCGTCAGCAGCAGGGCGGCCAGCGTCGGACTGAGAAGGTTCTCCAGGTCGTAGGCGAGGCGCGAGAGCGACAGCGCCCGGGTGTAGTCACGCTCCTCCGGGAGGATGTCGGGGATGGTCGCCTGGAAGGTCGGCGTGAAGGCCGCCGAGCACGCTTGCAGCACGAAGACCAGCAGGTAGACCTGCCAGACCTGGTCGACGAAGGGCAGTATCAGGGCGACGCCGGCTCGGACGAGGTCGGTCGCCACCAGGAAGGCGCGGCGGGGCAACTGCCCCGTGAAGGCGTTCGCGATGGGCGCCACCAGCACGTAGGCGACCATCTTGATGGCGAGCGCCGTGCCCAGCACCGCCCCGGCCTCGGCCCCGGCCAACCGGTAGGCGAGCAGGCCGAGGGCCACCGTCAGCAAGCCGGTGCCGATCAGGGCGATGACCTGCGCGGCGAACAGGTGCCGGTAGGTGCGGTTCGCGAGGACGCTCAGCATCGGGGCCTCATAGGTACCTGGCGAGCGCCTTGAACTCGGCCAGCGCCGCCTTGGCGGACTTCCCGCCGTCCGCGACCCCGTCGCCGATGCAGTGCTCCATGTGATCCTCGATCAGCGTGCGCTTCGCGTTGGCGATGGCGCTCTCGACCGCCTGCAACTGCTGGGCGAGGTCCACGCAGGAGCGGCCCTCCTCGATCATCGCGATGACGCCGGCGAGATGGCCGTGGGCGCGCTTCAGCCGCTTGATGATCTCCGGATGGGAGGCGTGCACGTGATCCATATTGACATGCTATCCCCCCGGAGGGGATAAGGGAAGGGTGTTCGTCGCGCCGGGATGGACGGCGCTTGCCGGGAAGAGGGTGTCGGGTGTCATTCGGACGGCGTCTCATGACGGTGGCCGTCGCGTTGCTCCTGGCGGCCGTGACGGTGATGCCGTTGCTCGCCGAGGCCCGGCACGCGGCCTCCGGTCCCGTCGCGCTCGCCATGCCGTCGGTTGCGGGGCAGGACCATGCCGACGCCCACCAGGATGCCGATGACCTGGTCCACCACGCGCAATCGCACGCGCAGGGCGTGATGCCCGTCGCCGCCAAGGCTCCCGCGAGCATGGTCCCGTCAGCGGCGCGGTCGTTCGCCCGCCTGGACGACGTCTTCCGAGCCGGGGGCGGGGCGCAGGGACCGTTCGAGCCTCCGAGGGCCTGAGGCTTTCCGCCTCTCCCCATCCTCGAACGACGGCGCCGTGCGCGTGCGGCCGCCCGTCCATGGCACCGACATGTCCAGACGTCTCATCCCCGTTCTGCTGGCCCTCGCCGCCGGCGTCTTGATCGCGACCTGGTGGCCTGGCGCTCCCGATGCGGTCCGCGCCATGCTGGCGGGCGCCAGAGGGGCCGCCGCGCCCGCCAAGCCCGAACCGCACGCGGCGGCCGGTTCGGAGCCGGAGAGATCCGGCCTCGTCAAGCTGACGGACGACCAAGTCGGCAAGGCCGGCATCCGCGCGGACGAGGTCGGTGGCGGGAACCTCTCGCGCCACCTGCACGTGCCGGGCACCATCGTCCCGAACGCCAACCTGACCGCCCGGATCGCGGTGAAGACCACCGGCACGGTGGTGGAGCTGCGCAAGGGGCTCGGCGACAAGGTCGCCAAGGGCGAGGTCGTGGCGCTTCTCGACAGCCGCGAGATCGCCGACGCCAAGGGAGAATACTTGGCGGCTCGGGTGACGGCCGCGCTCCAGAAGACCCTGTACGAGCGCGACAAGGAACTCTGGGACAAGCGCATCTCGTCCGAGCAGCAGTACCTGCGCTCGCAGGCGAGCTACCAGGATCTGAAGGTCAAGGAGGACGCGGCGCGCCGCAAGCTGACCTTCCTCGGCCTCAGCCAAGCCGAGATCCAGGCGTTGCCGAACCAGCCGGAGGCGCAGTTCGAGCGCCAGGAGATCCGCTCGCCGCTCGGTGGCAAGGTCGTGGAGCGGCGCGTCGACCTCGGGGCGGCCGTCGGCCGGGACAACCTGGAGACCGAGCTCTACAGCGTCGTCGACCTATCGACGGTCTGGGTCGATCTCGCAGTGAGCCCCGGCGACCTGCCGCTGGTCCGCGAGGGCCAGACGGTGGCCTTGAGGGCCGAGGCGACCGGCGAGGCCGCGCGCGGTCGCATCGTCATCATCGTGCCCGTCCTCGACCAGGCCACGCGCGCGGCGCGGGTCGTCGCGGAACTGGCCAACCCGGACGAGACCTGGCGGCCCGGGTCTTTCGTGGGTGCCGAGATCGTGATCTCCGACAAGCCGGTGCGGGTGCTCATCCCGGCCTCGGCCATCCAGACCTTGGAGGGCAGACCGAACGTCTTCGTGCGGGTGGCCGCGGGCTTCGAGGCGCGGCCGGTGACGCTCGGGCGGTCGGACGACGCCGCCGTGGAAGTGACGGAGGGGCTGGAGCCCGGCGAGGCCGTGGCGGTGGCCAACACCTTCACGCTGAAGTCCGAGCTCGGCAAGGCCGCGGCGGAGGACTGAACCGTGATCCGTTCGATCCTCGCCTTCTCCGTCGCCAATCGCTACGCGGTCATCCTGGTGACGCTCATCGCCACCGCCTTCGGGGCCTGGTCGCTCGCGCGGCTGCCCATCGACGCGGTGCCGGACGTCACCAACAACCAGGTCCAGGTCAACGCCATCGCGCCGGCGCTGACGCCGGTCGAGATCGAGAAGCAGGTCACGGTCCTGGTCGAGCGGGCGCTCGCCGGCACCCCGGGCCTGGAGAGCTTGCGCTCCTTCTCCCGCAACGGCTTCGCCCAGCTCACGGCCGTGTTCAGCGACAAGGTCGACGTCTACTTCGCCAGGCAACAGGTGAACGAGCGCCTGGGGGAGGTGCGCAACACCCTGCCACCCGGGGTCGAGGTCAGGCTCGGGCCGATCTCGACCGGCCTCGGCGAGATCTACTGGTGGGCGGTCGAGTACCAGGCCGCCGGCGACGGCGCCCCCGTCCGCGACGGCCTGCCGGGCTGGCAGTCGGACGGCAGCTACCTGACGCCCGAGGGCGAGCGGCTGAGATCCGACTTCGAGCGCACGGTCTACCTGCGCACGGTCCAGGATTGGATCATCCGGCCACAGATGAAGAGCGTACTGGGCGTGGCGGGCGCCGACGCCATCGGCGGCTTCGTCAAGGAGTACCAGGTCAAGCCCGACCCGATGAAGCTCGTCGGCTACGGCCTGGGCTTCGCCGACCTGACCCGGGCCATCGGCGCCAACAACGTGACCCGGGGCGCCAACTACGTCGAGCGCAACGGCGAGGGCTATGTCGTCCGGGCCGGAGGGCTGATCGAGACCGTCGACCAGATCCGCGACGTCGTCGTGGCGACCCGGGCCGGGATACCGATCCTGGTGAGGGACGTCGCCGAGGTCGGGATCGGTCGCGAGCTCCGGACCGGCTCGGCCAGCGAGAACGGCCGCGAGGTCGTGCTGGGCACCGCCCTCATGCTCATCGGCGAGAACAGCCGAACGGTCTCGGCGGCCGCGGACGCCAAGATCAAGGAGATCAACAAGCTCCTCCCGCCGGGTATCCAGGCCCGGACGCTGCTGAGCCGGACCGACCTCGTCGACGCCACGGTCCGGACGGTGTCCAGGAACCTGGCCGAGGGCGCGCTGCTGGTCGTCGCGGTGCTGTTCCTGGCGCTCGGCAACATCCGCGCGGCCATCATCACGGCCCTGGTCATCCCCGTCGCCATGATGCTGACGGCGACCGGCATGCTGGCGGGCCGCATCAGCGCCAACCTGATGAGCCTCGGCGCGCTCGACTTCGGGCTCATCGTCGACGGCGCGGTGATCATCGCCGAGAACAGCCTGCGGCACCTGGCGGAGCGGCAGCACGCGCTGGGACGGAAGCTGAGCCTGGACGAGCGGCTGGAGACCGTGCGCGTCTCGGCCGAGGAGATGATCAAGCCGAGCGTCTACGGGCAGGCCATCATCATCCTGGTCTACGTGCCGCTGCTGACCTTCACCGGCGTGGAGGGCAAGACCTTCGCACCCATGGCGCTGACGGTGCTGATCGCGCTCGTGGCGGCCTTCGTGCTGTCCCTGACCTTCGTCCCGGCGATGGTCGCGGCCTTCATCACCGGGCGGGTCGGCGAGGGCGACAACCTGCTGATCCGAGGACTGAAGGCGGCCTATCGACCGGTGCTGGGCGGGGCGGTCCGGACGCCCTTGGTTTTCATAGGCGGCGCGGTTGTCGTCCTCGGGCTGGCCGGGGCCCTGGCGACGCGGCTCGGCCAGGAGTTCACCCCGACGCTCGACGAGAAGAACATCGTCATGGAGGCGCGGCGCATCCCCTCGACGGCCATCTCGCAGTCGCAGGCCATGCAGCTCGGCGTCGAGGACGCCATGAGCAAGTTCCCGGAGGTGGCCTTCGTCTACTCGCGCTGCGGCACGCCCGACATCGCCGCCGACCCGATGCCGCCGAACGCCTGTGACACCTACCTGATCCTGAGGCCCCAAGCGGAGTGGCCGGACCCGTCCGAGACGAAGGAATCGTTGATCGCCCGCATGGACGCCGAGGCGAAGCTGATCCCGGGCACGCTGCTCGGGTTCTCGCAGCCCATCCAGATGCGCTTCAACGAGCTGATCGCGGGCGTTCGCGACGACCTCGCGGTGAAGGTGTTCGGCGAGGAGTTCGGCCCGATGGTCGACGGCGCCCGCAAGATCGCCGGCATCCTGCGCGGCCTGGAGGGCGCCGCAGACGTGAAGGTCGAGGAGGCGGTCGGGCTGCCGTTCCTGGAGATCAAGGTCGACCGGCGCGAGATCGCCCGGCGCGGCTTGAGCATGGCGGACGTGCAGGACGTCATCGGCACGGCGGTCGGCGGCAAGGACGCCGGGCTGGTGTTCGAGGGCGACCGTCGCTTCGCCATCGTGGTCCGGTTGGCCGACGACGTCCGGGGCGATGTCGAGGCACTGAGGAACCTGCCGGTGCCGCTACCGCCCGCGCAGGCCGCGCCCGCGCGGGCGGGCACCGGGGTCCCGGCCGCTCCCGGTCCGGCCGGCGGGACGAGCGTGCCGCTGCGGCAGCTCGCCTCGTTCGCCTTCGGCGAGGGGCCGAACCAGGTGAGCCGCGAGAACGGCCGCCGCCGCGTCGTGGTCACCGCGAACGTGCGCGGGCGCGACATCGGCTCGCTGGTGGCCGAGGCGCAGGCGCGCATCGCCGCCGAGGTGCGGCTGCCGCCCGGTTACGAGGTGAAGTGGGGCGGGCAGTTCGAGAACCTGACGGCCGCTCGCCAGCGCTTGGCGGTGGTCGTGCCGGCCTGCTTCGCGCTGATCTTCCTCCTGCTCCTCGGGGCGCTCGGGTCCGGGCGCGACGCGCTGATCGTGTTCAGCGCCGTGCCGATGGCCCTGACCGGCGGCGTGGCGGCCCTGTGGCTGCGCGACATGCCCTTCTCGGTCTCGGCGGCGGTCGGGTTCATCGCGCTCTCGGGCGTCGCGGTCCTGAACGGCTTGGTGCTGCTGAACCACATCCGCGCGCTCGTGGCGGAGGGAACGGCGATTCCGGATGCCGTCCGCGAGGGCGCCCTGACCCGGCTGCGGCCGGTGGCGATGACGGCCTTGGTCGCCGCCCTTGGCTTCGTCCCGATGGCCCTGGCGACGGGCACGGGTGCGGAGGTGCAGCGGCCGCTGGCGACCGTCGTCATCGGCGGCTTGGCCAGCGCGACCGTCCTGACGCTGCTGGTCCTTCCGGCGCTTTACGTCCGGTTCGGCAAGGCCAAGGCGTCCTTCCCGTCCGCTCCACGAGGCCATGTCGTGGCGTGGACCGACCCACGAACACCTTAGCCGGACGGCCTCGCGAGCGGTCGGATCAGGCCGACCGCATCACGGCGGGACAAGGTTCCGGGCAAATCGGGACAAGCTGTGTTGAGAGCGTCGCTGTCGCTGAGCCGAAAACGGGACAAGCTTTCATGAGAGCGTGTCCTGCGCAGCCGCGCGCATGGATCGGCATCACCGAGGCTGCCCCGGACCGAGTGAGACGGCGCCCACGCGGCGGGACGGCGTAACCCGATGCGTGCCGCCGTGTTCAACGCATTTGGGAACGCCCTGTCTTCGATCGCGTACCGCCACCGCGTCTCGACGGATCGAGGCCAGATCGAGGGCCACGAGCGGCTGTCCGCCCGGACTTCCGACCGGCCCGGATGAAAGGTCGCCGCCCGCCGCCCTCACTCGAAAGCCCCTGGGCATCGCACGGGACACGCCGGCGGTAGAGGGTTCTGAGCCAGGCTCATTCCGGCAGGCGCCGCGCCTTCCGAGCCGCCCGCCCGGGGGCAGCCGGCGCGCGGCGTCGATGTCGCCGTAGGACCGGGGCGAGGTCACCTCGCCGCGGGTCACGCCCATGGCTTCGTGGCCGGGTCCGCCAGCCGTCCTCGCCGGCGGTGGGGCCGCCGGGGCGCTCGGCTCTCAGGCTGGCCAGTTCGCCGGGCGACCCAGGAAGCCGCGGCCCGGCATGCCGCGGAGCCATGTCACGAAGGCGCTCACCCGCTCGGGCGGGAACTGGTTTCGATGGCCCTGCGTGCTGTGCACGAGGTCGCGCAGTTCCTGGGGGACCAGCGGGCCCGACCCGCCCCAGTAGGCGTATTCGCGCCCGAGAAGCACCCTGTCGGTCCGCCCGGTGTCGCGCACCAGGTTCGGCAGGCTGGTGACGCCCCCGGGCTCGCTATGGAAGGAATCGGCCTGGACGAAGGTGCCGTCGGCCGAGCGGCGATAGATGTTGTCGCCGTAGATCTGCATGCGGCTGCCGGACATCACGGGTCGCTTGGCGCCGAAGCGCGCGTCGTCCCAGTACCGGTCGAAGGTGAGGATCTCGTCGACCCGCATCCAGTAGACGACACGGTCCTTGATCCCGTTCGGGATCGAACCGGTCCCGACCACGAAGTCCCCCACGCTCGCGTGCTGCCGGATCAGCGGTTTGCACGCGCTCAGCGTGCAAACCCGGTGAAACGGATTGGGCGCGAACCCGAGGTCGTGGTCGATCACGTAGGAGTGGACGCGCACGCCGGCCTCAGCACTTGTTCCGCTTGGTCTGGCGCTCCGCCCGCGGCTGGGCGTCGGGCTTCAACCACTCGGGCTTCGCGTTCCTCGGCGGTAGGGCGCCCCGCAGGCTGCCCGCATCCCAGGGGACGGTATCCCCGCCGTAATCCTCGAACGCGCGCGGCAGCGTCTCGTCCTGGGTTCTAGGAGGCCAGATCCCGATGACGCGACGACCCTGGGCGGCGGCCCGCTGCATCACGCGCCCCAGCTCCTCGTCCGCGAGGCAATCGGGAGACAGCACGATCACCCCCAAGTCCTCGTCCGGCGTCTCGGCGCGACCGGCCGGGGCCTCGTCATCCGCGGGCGCGGGCTCGCCGTCTTCCGGCGCAACGGGATCCTCGACGTGCTCGCCGTCTTCCCCTTCGTCGTCCTCCCCTTCGTCCGGCTCGACGACGGCGACCTCGTCGTCCACGACCTCGCAGCCCGCCTCGGCCAAGAGCTTGAGCAGGGCCGTGCGTTCCTCGTCATCGACAGGACCGAGCACGCGAACCTTCGGCATGTGCGGCTTCTCCCCGGTGCCCAGGTCCTTCCGTCGCGCATTCCGCCCGGGAGCCTGGCTCAGTAAAGCTTAGGTGGTCAGCCGCGGTCGGTATGGCAAGGGTGGTTCCGCCGCGGCGTGTGTCGGCACCGGCACCCTGGACTGAGCGCCGAAAAGGTCCGACGATGGCAACCTGAGGATATGCCAACCCGGAGCGGGGAGGGGACATGGATACGGCGCCGCTTAGCCTGAACGGTTATCAAGCCGGGGCGATCCGGACGGACCGGACGCGCGGGAAGGGCACCGGCCTCGACCTGGCCGTGCTCGGCCTCTTCGGCGAGACGGGCAGCCTGCTGAGCGAGACCAAGAAGAAGCAGCGCGACGCGCGGTCCTATCTCGGCTACGAGGCGAGCGTCGTCGAGGAGATGGGAGACGCGCTCTGGTACCTGGCGGTGATCGCCGATCACGCCGGGCTGCGCTTGGGGGATCTCGCCGGCCGGGACCTCGCCGGGGGATCCGAGCCGACCTTCGCGGACGTGCAGCCGCAGCGTGCCTTGCCTTTGCACGTCCCGACCGTCGCCTTCGAGCACACCCTGCTACAGCTGGCCGGGGCCGTCGGCCGGCTTGCCGCGCTGGGGGCGCGGGGCGACCTCGCGGGAAGCCCGGACCTGCCGGAGCGTCTCTCCGCAGTGTTCGGCCTTCTCGTCGCGGCCGCGAACGAGGCCGGCGTCACCCTTGAGCAGGCCGCCATGCGCAACCTCGCGAAGGCCGAGGACCGTTGGCCGGCGACGCGCGCGGCCCCGCCGCTGTTCGACGAGGCGTTCCCGGACGAGGAGCGCCTGCCCCGCGCGTTGACCATCGACATCTTCGAGCGCACCGGCGGCAACGACAGGCGGTACGTCGTGCAGCGATGCAACGGCATCTTCATCGGCGACCGCCTGACCGACAACATCATGAAGCCGGACGATTACCGGTTCCACGACGCCTTCCACTATGCCTACGCCGCCGTCCTCGGCTGGTCGCCGGTGACGCGCGCGCTGTTCCGCCTGAAGAGGAAAAGCGAGGCCCGCGTCGACGAGGGGCAGGATGGAGCGCGCGCGATCCTGATCGAGGAGGGCGTGGCGACCTTCGTCTTCGGTGAGGCGAAGCAGCTCGGCTTCTTCGAAGGGCAGCGCCCGGGCGACCTGGGCTTCGCCTTCCTGAAATCGGTGAGACAATTCGTGCGCGGCTACGAGGTCGAGGCCTGCCCGCTCTGGCTTTGGGAAGAGGCCATCCTCGCCGGTAACGAAGCGTTTCGTTTCTTGCGGGAGAAGCGCCGCGGGCGCCTTCGGCTCGATCTGGTCGGGCGGAAGATGCTGGTCGAGGACCTGCCGACATGACACCTGGCGCCTTCATCGAGGCCCTCGCGGCGCTTCGCTTCAGCGACACCTTCAACCCTTACGCCGAGGCCTGCCCGGACCACGACGGCGTCGATGCGCCTCAGGTCCGGCGTGAGAACCTGCGCCTCGTCCTGGAGGCGGCACTCGCCGGAGGTGTCGACTCGATCTGGATCGCGCGCGACCTCGGGTACCGTGGCGGGCGGCGCACGGGCCTGGCGCTCACGGACGAGGCACACCTCTCCGCCCATGCCGGTCTCTACGGACAGCTGCCGCTCGCGCGCGCCACCCGCGGCCCCGCGATGACCGAGCGCACGGCGACGGTGATCTGGCAGGTTCTCCGGGACCTGCGGCGTCCGATCTTCCTCTGGAACGTCTTCCCGCTCCATCCGCACGCGTCGGGCGACCCGCTGTCCAATCGCTGCCACACCCGTCGGGAGCGGCAGGCGTCCCGACATCTCCTCGAATGGCTGGTCTCGGAACTGCGGCCCCGGGTCCTGGTCGCCATCGGCAGGGATGCCGAGGCAGCGTTGGCGGACTTGGGTATGGCGGCCGAGCGGGTCCGGCACCCCAGCTACGGAGGACAAACCGAGTTCGTCGCTCGGATGGGCGAGTTATACGGTCTACCCGCCAAAGCTCCGCACGCGGTGCAACTCACGCTGCCGTAAGGAAACCGCAGCCGGATCTTCCCGACGTTGGTCTAGCGGGCCTCCAGGTCAGGCAGGATGCACCAGCACGTGTTCGTATGCTGGCCCTGGAAGAGACGCCTCGAACCTTCCCATCGCCCCGGCGGTCACGCGCACCTATGCCGGCGAGACTTCCAGGGTGCGACGCACCGGTGAACCCTAGGGGCGGGCAACGGGAAGCCGGATCACTTTGCTTTATCTTAGGCGTGCCTCCGGTCTATCGCCTTGGCGAAGGTCCGGCAGACGGGGGGGCGGTTTGGACGCGGCGGTTCGTGCGCGATTGCTCGCCTCCATGAAAGCCGGGCGCCTCGTCCTCCTCTGCGGCGCCGGCCTATCGATGGCGCCGCCGAGTTCCCTGCCGTCGGCCTGAACCGTGGCCGCCAGGTTCTACGACCGCTATGTCATGAGCATCGATCCGGCGTGCCCGCAGGAATTGCGCGGCGACCTGGAGTCCCTGGCGGATGTGCAAATACCCATAACTTGCGCATGACCCCCATAATCGGAGGCAGATTGCCCCCATATGTTGCGAGTGGGGACCCTTCCTCACTTGGCCAAGGGAACGGTTTAGCGCTCGACTGCTCCGCCGCGGATCGGGCGCTCCCTAGCAAGGGGGGCTTACCGGCCGTTGGATTTGCAGGCTTGGCAGGACCCGCATCGGGGCTAGGCTTGCCAAACTCAGGGGGAAACCCGGTCGACTCGCCCGGTGGCCTCCTGACGAACGAATCGGTACCTTCATCAGGAGCGTTGCCCCTGTTTCCTGCGGGAGGGTGGCGCATACCGGCGGCGAGGGTGCGGTTTACTCACAGGCCCACATAAGTCACTCCGAGCCGGCAGGTGCACCACCGCACGCCGGCGTCCCGCCCCGACGCCAAGTGCCGGTCATGTCCGATATGACGAAGGTCGTGGCCAACGCCCTGGGCGAGCACCTCGCGCTCACCTACCGGCACACCTTCGGCAGCCGTGACCCGCGCTACGCCGAAATCATCGAGGCTTCCGCGCGCCTCATGATCGAACGCATCGTCGGCAGCGACGCGCTCTACCACGACGGCGACCATACGACCCTCGTCACCCTCGTCGCCCAGGATATACTGCGCGGGCGCTTCCTGCAGCAGGGCGTCACGCCGGAGGACTGGCTGCACATGATCGTGGCCGCCCTCTACCACGACATCGGCTACGTGCGCGGGGTCTGCTCGGGCGACCGGGCCGACGCGTTCGTCATCGACGCCCAGGGCACGACCGTGAGCCTGCCGCGCGGCGCCTCGGACGCGGCGTTGGCGCCCTACCACATCGAACGTTCGAAGCTGGCGGTGCGGGAACGCTTCGGCACGCACGACCTCGTCGACGCGGGACGGGTGATCCGGGCCATCGAGCTGACCCGCTTTCCCGTGCCGGAGGACGACGAGCACCGCGAAACAAGCACGGAAGCGGGCCGGCTGCGAGCCGCGGACCTGATCGGGCAACTCGGCGACCCGCTCTACCCGCGCAAGCTGAACGCCTCGTTCCACGAGTTCGCCGAAGTCGGCCTCGACCGCCAGCTGCGATACGGCAGCCCGGCCGACCTGGCAGAGCGTTACCCGGCGTTCTTCTGGGCGAAGGTCGAGCCGGTCATCAGGGACGCGGCCTGCTTCTTAGACCTGACGGTCGAGGGGCGCGGCTGGTTGGCCAACCTATACGCCCACGTGTTCGCCATCGAGCACGACCGACGCCGCATGGGCCCGCATGCCGGCGGATCACGGAAAGACCGCCCGTAGCCCGCCACGCAGCGCCGCCCGGCGGCGCCGAGGCCTCTGCGTCCTGCTACGGACACGTAACGCGTTCCGGGGAACGCTACGCGGCACCCGCTACCCTCGAAATCTTACTCAACCAACTCCCGGTTGTCCCCTGCACTCCCCGGCGAAGCCGCCAATCCGAACCGCCTTGCGTGGGCCGGGGAGGTCCAGAACAGCCAGGCGTCAACAAGGCCCACCGGCCCGACCCATTAGGCCGGGGGTCTGCTCGGACCGGGCCGGCGGGTGTCCCTCGTGAGGACGGTTCAGAGTGCCGCCTTGGACGGGCGACGTCAAAGGCGGACGCCCCGCCATCGTCATAATGCAGGGCGCTTTAGGCTACTTGCCGCTCGGCGCCGCGCCACTGCCGGTCGCCCCGTTCCCCATGCTGCTGCCGGCCGGGGCGCCGGGCGTGCTGACGCGAGGGCCGCCGCTGGTGCCCGGAGCCATTCCCGAACCCGTCGAGCCCGTCCGTTCCGCGGCCTTCTCCGAATTGCTCTTCACGCTGCCGGGATTGTTCATATTGCCTTCCGTACGACCGCCGCCGGCGGGCGTCTGCGCAAGGACAGACCCTGAAAGAGCAAGCGAAAACAGCGTTGCGAGGCTGAGTGTCCGCGTCAACATGGGCATTTCTCCAGGATATAAAGCGTTCTAAATCGATCAACGCCGGGACACCTGGAATCGTTCATCGGCATTCATGGTTTGCGCCGCAATGATTCCCGTCACTGGAGTCTCATCATCGCTCCACTCGTTTCCGCACGAAATCGAGGCATTCGCCTCGTACCTTCGGGTCGTCGATCCTTTTGAAGAGGTCGGCCAAGACCAGGAGCTGCTCGGCGAGCGTGCTGCCGGCTTGCTCCGTCGGCTCCCCCTCGGGCTTGACGTCGAGGAACATGCCCACCGGGAGATCGAGCGCAGCCGCGATCCGCTCCAGTAGAAGGCGACCGGTTTCGGTGCCGGATAGCGGACGCGAAGTCATCAGCCCAAACCTGCCGAGGGTCCATTTGTAAAAGAAAATTCTCTGAATGCGGGCAATCTGAGGCACACCGCACGAGTGGCTTCGGGGATGGACAGCCTCCTCGGACAGGCTAATTCTGCCTCCGTAAGGGAGACGTCGCCATGATCTGGGCCGCGGAACTCGATAGATACGTCACTTACATTTGCGAGGAATGGTCCGCCGTCACGGGCCAGCCGCCATCGGAAAGCTTAGACCTCGGATGGTCGAAGGCGGTGCGTCCCGAAGAGCGGGACATGATATGTGGCGCGTTCCTGCAAGCCTTCGAGCACCGATGCACCTTCACGCTGCGCTACCGGCTGCGGCGATACACCGGCGACCACATGTGGGAGACAGGTGCGGCCGCCCCCTTCGTTCGCCCCGAAAGGCGCGGCGTTCATCGGCTTTCTCGGCATCGTCAGCAGGCTGGAGAGCGGGCAGGACCTCACAGCGGGCGCGGAGCTGCGCCATTACCGGGCGGTGCAACCGACAGGCGAGTTCGCGCCCATGTCGAAGCTCGACCTGCTCGCGGACCACCTGTTGATAGCCCGCTCGTCGGCCGTCGATGCCGCCGAATGGCTCCTGCCCCAGATCGATGATGCCCTGTTCGACGTCGGGCGCGAGATTGCGCGTCAGGAAGCCCAGAGGGATGCATCTGGCCTCCTACATTGACCGGTCGCACTCAAGACCTGTTCCGAGCGTCCCGCCGTCAAGCTGAAGCCTAGGGCCGCGCGTCTTCGTGGCGAGCCAGCACATCGAGCCGGTACTTGTCCGTCCTGGACTGGCCGAAGACACGCAGGAACGCTCGCGTGCCATCGATGGCGCGTTCAGCGGCCTCGTCTCCGGTGAGCGGATAATGCGTTTCACCCGTCCGATGAACCAACACCACGTCACCGCCTGGCCGAAGACAGCCTTGGACACGGTCCACCAAGCGCGTTAGGTCCCCTGCATCGAGGTAGTAGACGACCTCCGACAGCAGGATCAGGTCGAACGAGTTCCCCGGCCATTGTCCGGGCACCTGCGCGAGCTCGAAACGGACGTGGGGCAAGTCCCGGCACCGCTCGCGCGCCCGCGACAGGGCGCGCTCGGCCAGGTCGAGGCTCACGAGGGCATCGCACCGCTCGCCAGACGCCTCGGTCAGTACGCCGATGGAGCAGCCGACCTCCAGCGCGGAAGCGTACCGGGCCTGTGGCAGCGCGGCGAGAGTGGCCACGTACTTCGCCCGCTCGTAGTCGCTGGTCTCGAACTCCCAGGGGTCCGGGTTTTTGGCGTACCGCTCGTCGAAGTAGCTCGCCGGCAGGGAATGGACGTACCGGGTCGTCGCGCGGCTCCCGCCTCGAACAGATCTCCCGCAGCGCCGCGGGCTTCCAGGATCTCGGCGGCCGCCGTCGTGAGCGCCCGGTCCGGCGCGGGCTGGCGCAGGTAGGTGGCGAGGTCGCGCGAGAGCCGCTCCAGGGGGTGCTCGCGCAGGAAGCCCTGCAAGCCGACGGAGCGGTGGGCGAGTCGCAGAACTTCGATGCCAGCTCGATCGATGGCCAACCTGGCCAAGTTGACCAAGGCGACAATGCGCTCGGGGGTGAGTTCGTCCTCGGTAACGGTCCGGGCCGCACGCTCGACCCAGCCTCGCGCGCTCTCGACCGCGATGGCACCCTCGCCGAGGCGTGCGAGCTGGTGCGGGTCACTGCCTCGGCCGGTCTCGGCGAGATGCCCCCGCCATGCGTCGAACACCGCCTCGATGCCGCCGAGCTGCACCGCCGCGAAGCGCCAAGCACCGCCCGAGAACGTCGGCTGGCGGTGGTAGTCGTCCCAAGCGCCCAGGATTGGCGCCTGCTCGTTGCAGCCAGCGCTTCACCTCCATGGCGATGAGGTATTCGTCCTCGACGATTAGGACGCGACGGCCATCGAGCGGCAGGGGAGGGTCGGGCGTAAACACTCCTCGCGCAGGCATCTCCCTGAGGCCAACCGAGCTGCACAGATCCGCGTTCACTCAGGTTGGCCGACCGGCATCTCGATCCGGCAGCGCACGCCGTCTGAGCTCAGTTCGTACTCGACATCAGCCTCTAGCGCGTAAGCGAGCGCCTCCTGGATCAGCTCGGTGCCGTAGCCGCGCCGCGTCACCGCCTGCGGCCCCACGGCCACCCCGCTCTCAGTCCAGCTCAGCGTCAGGCGCGGCCGCCCACGCCTGTCCTGCACCTCATCCCAAGTGACCGAGAGCCAGCCGTGGTCGTCCTTGAGCGCCCCGTACTTCACGGCGTTGGTGGTCAGCTCATGCAGGGCCAGGGCGAAGTTCTGCACCTGCCGCGCCGTGAGCTTCACCTCCGGACCACCGACGCGTACCCGCACCGATCCTTCCTGTGCATGCGCGGCGAGCTCGGCGCGGACGAGGGCTCCGACATCGACGGTGTCGCTGCCCTGCTGGCTGAGCAGGCCTTGAGCCCGGCTGAGCGCCTGCAGACGCTCCTCGAACGCCTCGACTGCGCCGCCCTGCTTCATCGTGCGGCTCGCCACGGCACTGACCACGCCGAGCAGGTTGCGAGCACGGTGCTGCAGCTCGTTGACCAGCACTTCCTGACGCTGGGCGGACCCTTTCTCCTCAGTGATGTCGCGCCCGACGCCGCCGAGCCAGCACACCCGCCCGGCCGCATCGCGCATCGGGAAGTCGGTGTTGCGCACCCAGCGGACTGCGCCGTCGCCTGGGCGGCGGATGCGGTACTCGAAGGCAACGCGCTGCCCCATGCGCACGCTTTCGATGGCATCGAGAGCGGTCTGACGGTCCTCGGGTACGATCAGGTCGAGCCAGCCCGTTATGTTGTCGCCGCGCAGCGCCGTTTCTCGGTCGAGGCCGTAGATCGTCTCGAAGGCTGGCGTCAGGTAGATCCACCGCAGGGTCTCGGCATCGCGGATCCAGAGGACGTCGGACGAGGCATCACCGAATATTCGCAGCCGCTCCTCGCCCGCACGCATCGCCGCTTCGGCGCGGGCACGCTCCGCCGCTGCCCAGGTGCGTTCGGCCACCTCTCGAACAAGCGATAGCTCATGGTCGGTCCACGCACGCGGCATCGCGCTGTGCACGCCGAACTCGGCCACCAGTCGCCCGCCCTTGACGAGCGGCGCAACGATGGCGGCCCGCACGTTGGCCGCAGCCCAAGCAGCCCGCTCGCACACGTCAAAGCCAGGGACGGCGTCGATGTCGGCAACCACCAGGAGGTCACCGCGATAGCGCCCCGGCATCGTGCGCTCGCCGTAGGGGCGATAGGCGAACCGCTCCGGGAACGGGGTGACCGACGGCAGGCCGCCATTCGCAGGCCGCACGTACTGACCGCGGATCGTTCCGGACTCGTTGCCGGGTTCGCCATCGACCTCGGCGTACATCGCCCGGTCGAGGTTAAGCTGCGTGCCGAGCAGCCGGGTCGTGGTGGACTGGATCTCGACCGCATCCGCGAGCGGCCGGATGGCGTCGCTCAGCTTGAGCAGGAACGCCTGCCGCTCCTCACTCTCGCGCAGCGCCGTCTCGGCCTTCTTGCGTGCGGTGATGTCGGTGAAGACAATCGAGACGCGCGGTTTGGTCGTGTCGCCCAGTCGACCGACGTGGACGTCGTACCAACGGCCCGTAGGCTCGTGATAATCCTGAAGCCGCCTGCTCTCGCCAGTTCGGGCGACCTCAGCATAGAGTTCGATCCACCGCGGCTCGGTTCCTGCGATTTCCGAGTCGAGCCGGCCCGTCACGTCCGTGAGGCCCGTCTGCCGCTCGAACGCCGGGTTCACCTCGATGATGCGGTAGTCCGTCGCGTTTCCGTCCGCGTCATGGATCGGCTCGACGACGCAGAAGCCCTCGTCGATCACTTCGAATACCGTTCGGTAGCGCTCCTCGCTCTCGCGCAACCGCGCCTCGGCGCCCTTACTGGCGTCGATGTCGATGTTTATGCCGGCCCACTTGTCGATGTTTCCTCCCGCGTCGAACACGGGAGCGGCGCGGACATTGGTCCAGCGCCACCCTCCGTCGGGCGCGCGAAGGCGGAACTCGGCGTTGACTAGGCCATGCGCGGCGACCGCCGTCCGCCATTGCCGCTCGGCGTAGGCGCGGTCGTCCGGATGGATCGCGTCCAACCAGCCGTAGCCGAGCCACTCCTCCAGAGCCTGCCCTGTATAGGCCCGCCAGCTCGGGCTGTCGGCGACGACGACGCCCTGGGCATCCGTCTCCCACACTGCCTGCACCCAGCTCTCGATCAGGAGGCGGTGCCGCGTCTCGCTCTCCGTGAGACGACGTTCGAGATCGGCGATGGTCGTACGCTCATCCATCCGTCGAGTGAGCATGGCGCTGCGCCGATGCGCAACCCGAGGTCGGCTTTGGGGCGACAGCCCCAAAACCGCTTGCCACCCTGAACGGCCTCCACGAGTGGGTACCAGGGATCGGATTCGGGCCGCTAGGCCGCCGTCTCGCGGAGCAGGTGCGGCACCTCGCCGGGGAGCTCCCGGGCGAGGAACCCGACCGGGCCGACGGAGGCTGCCAGGCGCCTGCCAGCCTCCCCGTGGAGGAACACGCCCCACAGCGCCGCGGCCAACGGCTCCAGACCGCGCGCGAGCATCCCGACGACGATGCCGGCCAGGGCGTCTCCCGAACCGGACGTCGCGAGGCCGACGCCGCCGCCCTCATAGAGCCAACGCGCGCCCTGCGGGTCCACGATCCAGGTCTTGGCGCCCTTCATCACCACCACGGCTCCCAGCAGGTCGGCCGCCTTCAACGCAGCGTCGAGTGGGTCCGCCTCGACCTCCTCCCGACCGCGGCCCAGCAGTTGCGCCATCTCGCCGGCATGCGGCGTGATCACCACACGGCCCTCGTGCCGGCGGACGGCTTCAGCATAAGCGCCCAGGCCACAGACCGCGGCGGCGTCGAGGATGAAGGACGCATCCGGCAGCGCCTCCAGCAGGTCCAAGGCCAGCTTCGTGGTCGGTTCGTCCTCGACCAGCCCGGGGCCGACCAAGAGCGCGTCACAGCCCTTCGTCATCTTGAGCAGGCACTCCGAGGCGCGCGCGCCGTCGACGCCGCCCTCCGGTGTCTCGGGAAGGCCGATGACCATCGCCTCAGGTACGGCCAGTCCCATGCTCGAAGCCGCACTGTCGACCGTGGCGATCTTCAGCTTGCCCGCGCCCGCCCGCAGGGCAGCGGTGCCGGCCAGCAAGGCCGCACCCGGGACCGACCGGGAGCCCCCAAGCACCAGCGCGCTGCCGCGCTCGTCCTTGCTGCCCTCGTGCGGCAGGGGAAGCGGGAACGCCTTGAGGCTCTCCGCGGTGAGGATCTCGTGCGTCATCGGGCAGCCACGTTCGCGTCGGGTTCTGAGGTGACCGGTGCCCCGGCCTCGGCGACGGGCGCCACGAAGTTGTAGCGCACCAGCGCCAGCTTGCCGGTGCTGCCCTCGCGCGGCTGGAAGA
This sequence comes from Methylobacterium sp. ME121, assembly GCF_000974725.1. NCBI lineage: Bacteria > Pseudomonadati > Pseudomonadota > Alphaproteobacteria > Hyphomicrobiales > Methylobacteriaceae > Methylobacterium > Methylobacterium sp. ME121. The sequence goes on along the minus strand of NZ_BBUX01000001.1, from coordinate 184,678 downwards.
CGTACTCCGTCACCGAGCAATTCGCGACGTCGCCCGCGGCGTCGATGGCCAGGATCTCCGCCTCGGCCATCTCCTCGATCAGGTAGCGCAGGCACAGCACCACCACCTGGTGCGCGACGATGAGGACCCGCCGCCCTTCCTGGTGCAGCGAGACCGTGTCCAGCGCGCTCCGCAGGCGCAGGATCACGTCGCACCAGCTCTCCCCGGACGGGGGGCGGTGGTAGAACTTGCCCAGGCGCCGGCGCATCTCGGCCTGCTCGGGATACAGTTGTTCGACGCCCATTCGGGTCAGCCTGTCGAGGATGCCGAGTTCCTTCTCGCGCAACCGCTCGTCGACGAGCGAGTCCGGCGCGCCTTCCGTCAGGCCGCCCGCGGCGCGGATGCGCTCGGAGGTCTGCCTGGCCCGAAGGTAGGGCGAGGTCAGCGCCGTCTCGGGGCGTTCCTCAACCGGCATGCGCGCGAACCAGCGTCCGACGGCGTCGGCCTGCAGTTCGCCGCGGGCGCTGAGCGGTACGTCCACGTCCCGTTCCGCGATGTCGATGCGGTCCAAGCCGGCGCCGTGCGCTGCGTCAGCGGCGACGTTGCCGGCGCTCTCGCCATGGCGCACGATCCACAACCGGCTCGGCCATCGCTGCTGCATGTGTCGACCGTCCTCCCTCGGTGTTCGGCAACGTCCGTCGCGCGGCCAAGTTCACGGGTGGTGGCGGCCGCGTTCCCGCCCGGTCATCGCAACGCCCCGTGCACGGGCCTGCCTGCGTCATGCCTCCATCATGTGCCGGATGCGTGAGGTCAGGTCGTCCATCGCGCAGGCGCAGCCGTCGGGGCGGCCGGGCCCCTGGCCTGCCGCGGCTGAACGGTCCGGGCCCTGTATATTGCGGCCCCCTGCGAACGACCGCTTCCCCGGAGGCCGCATCGGGAAGCGGAATTTCGGCGACCGTCTGGCACCAAAGCGTGTCCATTCCCGTTGTGACGATGCCCCAGGGCCGCCCGCGTGCCCTGCGTCTCGATGAGCCATGACGGACCAGCCCGCTCCACCTCCTTCCCCTGCAGCCACAACGCCGACCTCCCCGACCTTGTGGACTGCCTTCCTGGGCGTTGCGCTTGTCGGCCTGGTCGCCCTCCCGAGGCGACGCGGAAGCTCCTCTCGCATCGCGAGCGGATCCGGAAAGGGCGACCGCAAACTTGGCTTTAAGGACGAACCCGTCTCGCACGAGGGCGCGGCGGCCGACCACGTGGCCGAGCGTGAGCCGGAACGCGGCCGCAAGGCGGACACGCCGTCCGAGATCCCGGCCAAGGGCTGGAAGGACATCGCCCTGCGCCTCTACCGGGAGTTCTCCAACGACCGCATCCTGCTGGTCGCGGCCGGGGTGACCTTCTACGCCATCCTGGCCCTGTTCCCGGCCATCGCGGCGCTCGTCTCCATCTACGGCGCGGTGTCAGACCCCAGCACGATCAACGCGCACCTGAACGAGTTGCGCGGCATCCTGCCGGACGGGGCGATCGACATCGTCGGGGGGCAGGTGAAGCGGTTGGTCGACAAGGGCGACACGGCGCTGGGCCTGACCGCCATCGTCAGCATCCTGATCTCGCTGTGGAGTGCCAACGGCGGGATGAAGGCGGTCTTCGACGCGCTCAACATCGCCTACGAGGAGGAGGAGAAGCGCTCGTTCGTCATGCTGAACCTGCAGTCGCTCGCCTTCACCGTCGGCGCCCTGCTGTTCGTCGTGCTGGCTTTGACCGGCATCGTGGTCGTGCCGGCCGCGTTGCAGGTGCTCGGGCTCGACGAGAAGGCGTGGTACATCGCGCTGCTGCGCTTCCCGGCCTTGCTGCTCCTCGTGGTCGGCAGCCTGGCCGTTCTGTACCGCTTCGGTCCGAGCCGCCGGAAGCCGAAGTGGCGCTGGGTGACCTGGGGCAGCGCAGTGGCGGGCACGCTGTGGCTGGTCGCGTCGGGGCTGTTCTCCTGGTATGTGGCGAACTTCGGCAGCTACAATGAGACCTACGGCTCGCTGGGCGCCGCCATTGGCTTCATGACCTGGATCTGGCTGTCCACGACGGTGGTGCTGCTCGGGGCCGAACTCAACGCCGAGATGGAGCATCAGACAGCCCACGACACCACGGTCGGCGGCGGGAAGCCTCTCGGTGCGCGGCAGGCCCGCATGGCGGATACCGTCGCTGCGTCGGCATGACTGCGGACGTCAGCCCGGGAGGCGGTCCGGCCCATGGCAACTGCGTAGCCGGATGGGTTGGCCTACGCCTCGCCTCAAATGACAGGCAAGCGGCTTCCACCTTCGCCGGTCGCCCGCCTTCTCCTCGAACACTCCGCGTAACCTTGCCTTGAACACTTCCTCTCGACCCATGCGCGGCGAGCCGACCCCGGCCATATGCCAGGCGATCTTCGACAGCGCCGTCGACCTCGCCATCATCACCACCGACCACGAAGGGCGCGTCACCGCCTGGAACCCGGGCGCCGAGCGCATCCTGGGCTGGTCGTCCGAAGAGATGGTCGGGCAGCCGGCGGCGAGCTTCTTCACCCCCGAGGACCAGGCAGCGGATCGGCCCGCTACCGAGATGCCGATGCGCCTTGCAGAGGGGGCGCGTGGCCGACGAGCGCTGGCACGTGCGCAAGGACGGCTCGCACGTTTGGGCCAACGGCGAGATGATGCCCCTGCGTTCGCCGGCCGGGGGCGACCTGGGCTTCCTCAAGATCCTGCGCGACCGCACCGAGGCCACAGACACGGAGGGGGCGACGCGGCGGAGCCGCGACGAACTTCAGGTCGTGACCGACGCGCTGCCGGTGCTGATCTCCTTCATCGACAAGGACCACGTCTACCGTTTCGTGAACCGTCACTATGAGACTTGGTTCGGTCTCCCGGCCGGCGAGATCCTCGACCGGCACTTGCGCGACGTCGTCGGTGAGGAGATCTACCGGGCGCGGCTGCCCTTCATGGCACGGGCTCTGGCCGGGGAGGAGGTCACCTTCGACGCGCTGATGCCGTACCGGGACGGCGCCACCCGCCAATCGGAGATCCGCTACATCCCGCGCCGGACCGCGGATGGGGTCCTCGACGGCATATTCGTCATGGTCACCGACATCGCCGAGCGCCACCGCGCAAGGGCCGACCTGCAGGTGGCGGAGGACCGGCTCCGGCTCGCCCTGGAGGCGTCTGGCACCGGCATCTACGATTACGACCTCGTCACCGGCACGCTGACCTGGGACGCGCGTACCCGCGCCCTGTTCGGGCTCTCGGACGACGACCCGGTCTCCTACGAGAGCGCCTTCCTGCCCGGGGTTCATCCGGACGACCGAAAGAGGACCGATCGAGCCGTCCAGGCCGCCATCGGCTCGCCCGAGGGTTTCGACATCGAGTACCGCGTCGTCGGCCGGCGCGGCGGCGTGGAACGCACCCTGGCCGCACGGGGCAACACCGTCTTCCGGGATGGCGCGCCCGTTCGCTTCGTCGGAACCGTGCTCGACATCACCGAGGCCCGGGCTGCCGAGGCGCAGGCACGCCAGCTTGCCGCCCTCGTCGAGCAATCGAGCGACTTCATCGGCATAGCGGACCTCGGAGGGAAGGCCGAGTTCCTGAACGAGGCCGGTCGCAGGCTCGTGGGGTTGGCGAGCCTGGAGGAGGTGCGCCGCTATGCCATAGAGGACTACTTCGAGCCCGGGGACAGGCCGACGGTGGCGGACGAGGTCCTGCCCGCCGTGCGCGAGGCCGGCTTCTGGGAAGGCGACCTTTCGTTCCGCAACTTCTCGACCGGCGCCGCCGTCCCGGTCCACTACACCATCTTTCCTGTCCGTGACGCGGCGGGCACCGTCACCGGCTACGGCACCGTCACGCGCGACCTGACGGAGCGCCGCAGGCAGGAATCCTTCCGTACGGCCCTCATCGCCATAGGCGACCGCCTCCAGGGATGCCGGGACACCGCCGAGATGGCAGCGGCCGGGGCCGAGATCATGGCGCGCACGCTGGGTCTCGACCGCGCCGGATACGGCACGGTCGACGAGACGCTGGAGCACGTCGAGATCGAGCGCGACTGGACGGCGCCGGGCGTTCCGAGCGTCGCCGGTCGCCACCGTTTCGCCGATTACGGCGATGTCCGCGCGGGCCTGGAACTAGGACAGGAGGTCGTAATCCGGGACGTCACCGCCGACCCGCGGACCGCCGGCAACCCGGGTCCCCTTCTCGCCATCGGCGCCCGGGCCCTGATCAACGTGCCCGTGATGGAGCGTGGGCGCATCGTGGCGGTGTTCTTCCTGCACGACCGGCAGGTCCGCGACTGGCGCACCGACAAGCTCGCCTTCGTCCGCGACGTCGCCGAGCGCACCCGCGCCGCCATCGAGCGCTTCCGCGCCGAGGCGCGCCGGCGCGAGAGCGAGGAGCAGTTCCGGGTCTTCGCCCAGGCTATTCCGAATCAGGTCTGGGCCGCATACCCGGACGGGTCGCTGTACTGGTTCAACGACCAGTTCTACGCCTATTGCGGCGAGCCGAAGGGCAGCCTGCTCGGCCCCGATGCCTGGGCCGGCATCGTCCACCCGGACGACGTGGGACCGGTCACGGTCGCCTGGGACAAAGCCCGTGCGAACGAGACCGTCTACGAGGCCGAGTACCGGGTGCGCCGCGCCGACGGCGCCTACCGCTGGTTCCTGGTCCGGGGTGAGCCGGTGCGCGACGATGCCGGCCGGATCCTGCGCTGGGTCGGCACCAACACCGACATCGACGACCGGAAGCGGGCCACCGCCGAGTTGGAGCACTTGGCGGCCACGCTGGAGGAGCAGGTCGAGGAACGCACGCGCGACCGCGACCGGATGTGGCGCCTCTCGACCGACGTCATGCTGGTGGCCCGCTTCGACGGGACCATCGTCGCGGTGAACCCGGCTTGGACCGTGCTGTTCGGCTGGAGCGAAGCCGAACTCATCGGGCGCTCCTTCATGGATTTGGTCCATCCAGACGATGCGGCCGCCACCGCGGCTGCGGCCGGCGACCTCTCCGTCGGCTCTGTCATCCCGCGCTTCGAGAACCGCTACCGGCATAAGGACGGCAGCTACCGCTGGCTGTCCTGGACGGCGGTGCCGGACGAGAGCTTCATCCACGCGGTCGGTCGCGACGTGCAGGCCGAGAAGGAGGCCGCCGAGGCGCTCGCCAGGACCGAGGAGGCTCTGCGGCAATCGCAGAAGATGGAGGCGGTGGGCCAGCTCACAGGCGGCATCGCCCACGACTTCAACAACCTGCTTACCGGCATCTCCGGCTCACTGGAGCTGATGCAGACCCGCATGAGCCAGGGCCGCCTGACCGACCTCGACCGCTACATGACGGCGGCCCAAGGTGCGGCCAAGCGCGCGGCCGCACTCACCCACCGGCTGCTGGCGTTCTCGCGGCGGCAGACGCTCGACCCTAAGCCGACCAGCGTGAACGCCCTCGTCCACGGCATGGAGGAGCTGATCCGCCGGACCGTCGGGCCCGCCATCCACATTGAGGTGGTTGGGGCGGCGGGCCTCTGGCCGGCGCTCGTTGACCCACCGCAGCTTGAGAACGCGCTGCTGAACCTGTGCATCAACGCGCGCGACGCCATGCCGGAGGGGGGTCGCGTCACTATTGAGACCGCCAACAAGTGGCTCGACGACCGTGCGGCGCGAGAGCGCGACCTGCCGCCGGGCCAGTACCTGTCCCTGTGCGTCACCGACACCGGCACCGGCATGACCCCGGAGGTCGTCGCGCGCGCCTTCGACCCCTTCTTCACGACCAAGCCTATCGGAGAGGGCACCGGCCTGGGCCTGTCCATGATCTACGGGTTCGCCCGGCAGTCGGGCGGGCAGGTGCGGATCTACTCGGAGGTCGGCCAGGGCACGACCATGTGCATCTACCTGCCGCGCCACTACGGCAACGCGGAGGACATCGAGGGAATGCCAGACCTCGCTTCGGCCCCGCGCGCCGAGCAGGGCGAGACGGTGCTCATCGTCGACGACGAGCCGAGCATCCGCATGCTGGTCACCGAGGTTCTGGAGGATCTCGGCTACACCGCCATCGAGGCGGCCGACGCGGCCGCCGGCCTGAAGGTGCTTCAGTCGGACGTGCGCATCGACCTTCTGGTCACCGATGTCGGCCTCCCCGGCGGCATGAACGGCCGGCAGATGGCCGATGCCGGTCGCGTGAACCGCCCGGGCCTGAAGGTGCTGTTCATCACCGGCTACGCGGAGAACGCGGCGGTCGGCAACGGCCACCTTGAGCCCGGCATGGCGGTGCTGACCAAGCCATTCGTGATGGAGGCGCTGGCCACGCGCATCAAGGACCTGATCGCGGCATCCTAACGGCTCCGCGAGGGCGACCGGTTGGGGATCCCGTGCCTTCTCGGCATCCGGCGCCCGCATAAGCTGCACCGCGCGCCGATTTCGCGCTATCGGGACAGGGTCAAGCGTTGCCTGAGCGAAGCGAATGGGCGACGCATGGCCGTATATCCCAGACGCTCCGCGCCCGTCGGTTCCGCGCGGGGCCCCGTAGCGCCGGCCTCTCCATGACCGCACCTGCACCCGCCTTGGATACCCTGGTCGACCCGACCCGGCTCGCGGCCCTGGCCGCTTACGACATCCTCGACACCGCCCCGGAGAAGGGCTTCGACGACATCGTCCTGCTCGCCCGCAACATCTGCGAGACTCCGGTGGCCCTGGTCAGCCTCGTCGCCGGCGACCGCCAGTGGTTCAAGGCACGCCTCGGCTTCCCGGAGTGCGGGACGGACCTGAACGCGTCCGTCTGCGCCCACGCACTCGTCGAGCCGGACCTGCTCGTCATCCCCGACCTGAGCCGCGACCCGCGCACCCGAGCTAACCCCCTGGTCACCGGTGGGCCCCGCATCCGGTTCTACGCAGGCGCGCCCCTTCGCACGCCGGGCGGCAAGGCGCTGGGGAGCCTCTGCGTCATCGACGTCGCTTCGCGCCCGTCCGGGCTGACGGCGGGGCAGGCCGAGTCCCTGCGGGCGCTGGCCGATCAGGTCATGGCGCAGATGGAGCTACGCCGCGCGTTGGCCGAGCAGCGGCGTCTGCTCCAACGGAGCGAGGAGTTGATCCGCACCCAGGCCGCCATGTCCGTGGCCAAGGGCGACATCGGGGCCATGCTGGACGCCTTGGTCGAGGGCGCGATGGAGGCCGTGCCGCATGCCGAGGGTGCCGTCATCGAGACGCTGGACGGCGAGGAGCTGGTCTACCGTGCCACCAAGGGCGTGCTCGTGGGCCACGCCGGCCTGCGGCTTCCGCTGCGAAACAGCCTCGCAGGGGCATGCCTGCTCTCCGGCGAGCCCATTTTGGTGCCCGACGTGCTGGAGGACCCCCGGGTCAAGCGGGATCTCGTCGCCTCCCTTCGCCTGCGCTCCTGCGCGCTGGTGCCGGTCAGGCGAGCCGGTGAGGCAGTCGGGGTGCTGAAGCTACAATCAAGCCGGCGCAGCGCCTTCACCGCCATGGACCTCAAGCTGGCCCAGGTTCTCGCCGGCACCGTGTCGGCCGGCCTCGCCGAGATCGGCGAGGCCGCTGCCCGGCGCGAGGCCGAGACCCGGCTGCGCCGGGCGCAAGAGGCTGGCGGCGTCGGCGTGTTCGCCATCGGGCTGGACGGCATCCTGCACGCCACGCCCGAGTTCTGCCGCCTCTACGGCCTGCCTCCGCGCGACAGCTACCCCTCCACGGCCTTCGAGCACCTCATCATCCCCGAGGATGCGCACCTCATCTCGACGGCGGAAACGCGGCGGAGCGGGCAGGCGCCGTGCGATGTGGAGTACCGCATCCGCCGGCCCGACACGGGGGAACTGCGCTGGATCGCCCGCAAGGGCGAGCTCGAATACGATGAGGCCGGCCGACCGATCCGCTTCGTCGGCGTGGCCCGCGACATCACCGGGCAGAGGGCAGACCGGGACGCGTTGGCCGAAAGCGAGCGGTACAAGGGCGTTCTGCTGGAGCTCGGGGACCGACTGCGCGACCTGACCGGGGTTGCCGAGGTGACGCGGTTGGCGGCCGAGGTCGCCGGCACCGCGTTGGGCGCAAGTCGCGCCGGCTTTGGCGGCCTCGACCCGACGGGCGAGCACGTCACCATCGAGCCGGACTGGACGGCGCCGGGTCAGGCGAGCATCGCCGGCCTCCACCGCTTCGCCGATTACGGCGATTTCCACCATGACCTCATGCGGGGCGAGCCCCTGGTGGTGCACGACGTGGCAACCGATCCGCGCACCGCCTCGTTCGTGCCAGCGCTGCAGGAAATCGACCTAGCGGCCTTCGTCGATACCCCGCTGCGCGAGCGCGGGAGGACCGTGGCGCTGTTCTTCGTGCACGACCGCGTGCCCCGGACATGGACCGCGCAGGAGCTGGAATTCATGCGAGCGGTGGCGGACCGCGTCGAGGTCGGCGTCGCCCGGCTGCGGGCCGAGGAGCGGCAGCGCCTGCTTAACCACGAGCTCTCGCACCGCATGAAAAACCTGTTCTCCATGGTGCAGGCCGTCGTGACCCAGACCCTACGGGGCGCCACCGACGTGGACGACGCGCGCGAGGTGCTCTCCCGACGCCTGATCGCGCTCGGCAAGGCGCACGACATCCTGCTCGGCGGCGTGGCCGAACGCGCCTCGCTCGCGGCGGTCGTCCGGGAGGGCATCGGCGTTCTGGAGGGGGCGTCGCAGCGTGTGCGGGTCGACGGCCCCGAAATCGAGGTCGGCGCGAAGGCGGCGCTCTCGCTCGCGCTGATGCTGCACGAGATGACCACCAACGCCGTGAAGTACGGCGCACTTTCCGTCCCGGACGGGCAGGTCGACCTGTCCTGGTCCGTCTCTGAGGCTGACACCGGCCCGGCCCTGAGGTTTACTTGGCGCGAGCGCGGCGGTCCCCCAGTCGAGCCGCCGGTCCGCAAGGGCTTCGGGACGCGCCTGATCGAGCGCGGCCTGACCGGCCAGGTCGGCGGCGTCCTGTCGCTGGATTACGCGCCGACAGGGGTCACCTGCGCGGTCGAGGCACCCCTGCGCAATTTCCAGGACGAGGGCTGAAGCCGTAAACGGTCGCGGTTACGCAATCTGCCGCCAAGCTGAAACACACCGCCCGACCCGCCCGTCACGGAGCGCCCCATCTCACCCTGGCCATTTCCGGATGTGACACCGAACGACCACCGCACGCCCTGCCGTACTCGTCGTGGAAGATGAACCGATCATCCGCATGGTCGCGGTCGACATGCTGGAGGAGGCCGGCTTCGACGTCATGGAGGCGCACACGGCCGACGAGGCTTGGGGGATGCTTGAGCGCGAGCCGCAAGTCGACCTGCTGTTTACCGACATCGACATGCCGGGCACGCTGGACGTGCTGGCGCTCGCCGGGCGCGTAGCCGAGCGCTGGCCGCACATCCGGCTCCTCGTGACCTCGGGACGGTTCGCACTTCGGGACGAGGACCTGCCCGACGACAGCGCTTCCTGCCCAAGCCCTACAGGCAGTCCCAGCTCCTCGACGCCGTCCGGGCGTTGCCGTGACGGACGTGTCCCCCGCCTGCCCGGCGAGCGCCCTACGTTCCGCGTTCGGCCTCTGCCCTCGCCAAATGGGCCTCGTGCTGGCGCTGGAGGTCCTCGAAGGTGGCGAGCAGGGCCTCGGCCTCCGCGACGGGAAGGTTCTTCGCCCTCAGGCGGTCGACCAGCGCCTTCTGCCGGGCGACGTTCATGCCGCCCTCCCGGACGTGTCGCCTGACCATTGCGAGCTCGGTTTTCTCGGCGACCATCGGGCCATCATAGCCTGCGGACCGGTGACGCGTCCCGCGCTTGCAGGTGCGCCGGTCCGCTTCAGGTATCCCGCTTCGGCCTGAGCTCCACCACCTTGCCGGAGCCTTCCGGAGCGGTGATTGGGGCTCCGAGGACCTCCGCGACCTTTCGAGCGAGTTGCTCGCGCTTGAACGGCTTTCCGATGAGCTGGACGCCGTCGTCGAGGCGGCCGTGGTGCACGATGGAGTTCTCGGTGTAGCCGGACATGAAGAGCACCTTCACCTCGGGGCGCACCATGCGGACCCGTTCGGAGAGTTCGCGTCCCCGCACCTTTCCCGGCAGCACCACGTCGGTGAGCAGCAGGTCGACGGAGGCCGTGTTCGCCCCGAACACCAGCAGGGCCTCCTCGCCGTCGGCCGCCTCCAGCACGCGGTAGCCGAGGTCGGTGAGGATCGCGCAGGCGATCTCGCGCACCGCCGCCTCGTCCTCGACGACCAGGACCGTGCCCGTGCCACGCGGCAGTTCGACGGGCGCGCCGATGCGCGGGGCCGCGGCGACCGCCCCGACAGCGCGCGGCAGGTAGATCTTCACCGTCGTGCCCTCGCCGGGCTCCGAGTAGACCTTCACGTGCCCGCCGGATTGCTTGACGAAGCCGAACACCATGGCGAGGCCGAGCCCGGTGCCCTTGCCGTCGGGCTTGGTCGTGAAGAACGGCTCGAAGACGCGCGCGACGACCTCCGGCGTCATGCCGTGGCCGGTGTCGGAGACAGCCACCAGGGCGTAGTCGCCGGGAACGACTTCGGCGTGGTCGCGCGCATACTCCTCGTCCAGCACCTTGTTGCCGAGCTCGATGGTGAGCCTGCCGCCGCCCGGCATGGCGTCGCGCGCGTTCAGCGCCAGGTTCAGGACCGCGGCTTCCAGCTGCGCCGGGTCGGCCATCGCGGGCCACAGGCCCGCGGTCTCGACGTAGCGCACCTCGATGTGCTCGCCGAGCGTCCGTCGGAGCAGCGGGATCAGGTCCGGCATGGTCGCGGCGAGGTCGATGGCGGCCGGCGCCAGCGGCTGCTTGCGCGCGAAGGCGAGAAGTTGCCCGGTCAGGGTCGCGCCGCGTTGCGCCGCCCACGCCGCGCGCTCGATCCGCTGTTGCAGCCTGGCGTCGTCCGTCAGCTTGGCGCGGACGAACTCCAGGTTCCCGAGGATGACCTGGAGCAGGTTGTTGAAGTCGTGCGCGATGCCCCCGGTCAGCTGCCCGATGGCCTGCATCTTCTGGGCTTCCCGGAGCACGCCCTCGGCCTGGGCGCGCTTGGTCATGTCCGAGATGGTGAGCACGAAGCCGCCATCCGGCATCGGCGTGCGGCGGATCTCCAGGTGGTGCCCGTCGGCGCGCTCCCGCTCGTAGGTGACCGCCTCGCGCGGGTTTCGTCTCCCGTGCCGGATCTGGTCCTCGGTCTCAAGGGAGGGTCGGTCGGGCTCGCTCGTGTGCTCGACGAAGGCGGAGTAGGTCGTGCCCGGGCGCAGCATGGCCTTGGGCAGGTCAAGCAGGACCACGAAGCACTCGTTCCAGCTCGCGAGCGTGCGGTCGGGCCCGAACACCGCGACGCCCTGGCTCAGGCTGTCGAGGGTGGTGCGCAGGCGCAGCGCCAGCGCCCGCTGCTCGGCCTCGGTCTCGTAGGAGCGGGACCAGGCCTGATTGAGGAGGCGGGCGGCCCAGAGCAGGGTCAGGACGGCGAGCGCCGAGCCGGCGACGACCAACCAGCGGACCCAAGCGGCGCGGGCGTCATTCTGGGCGAGGCGCACATCGAGCAATCGCTGCTCGTCGGTGAGCATGGCGGCGAGCACGGTTTCCGCCGCGCGCATGTGGCCCCGACCCTCGTCGGTGTTGACGATGCGCAAGGCGGCCTCAAGGCCGCCGTCGCGGCGGGCCTGCACGGTCTGCGCGAGTTCCTCCAGCTTGTGCTGGACAGCCGGCGAGAGGGCGCGCAGGCGCCCCTGCTGGGCGGGGTTGTCGGCGGTCAGCTTCTGGAGCTCGCCTTGGAGCAGGCCGAGACGGTCGCGGGCGGCGTGGTAGGGGCCCAGGTACTCGTCGCGGCCGGTGAGGAGATAGCCGCGCTGTCCGCGCTCCGCGTCGCGCAGCGCGATGGCGAGGTCCTTCATCGTGGAGAGCACGGCGTAGCTGTGCTGCGACCATTCGCGGGCGTCGCGCGAGGCGTTGAGCCGCTCCCAACTGAAAACCCCGATCACGCTGAGGAAGACGAGTGGGACGACGAGGACGAGGACGTTGGCGCGCCTGACGAGATATTGGCTCATGCTCACCGTGTCCGTGCCGTGCCCACCGACGGCCGCGGTGACGTCGCCGATGCACGTGGCTTCAGGGATTCGGTCGCGGCGGCCAAGTGGGCAGGCCCGGGCGATGCGGCACGATTGCGGGTGAATTGCGGACGTCGGGCGCGTTGGACCGGCTAGCCGGTGAGTGCATCGGCGCGGGACCGAGCATCGGACGCCGGCCGGGTGTCCCTGCAGGGCGCCGACAGCAGGACCAGCCTGTCACCCTGCTCCGGTTCGCCGAGCTCGTGCTCAGGCGACAGGAAGTCGAGGCGGCCGCCGGACCGGATGACCAGTAGACACGGGTTGGCCAGAACATCCCCTGCGCCGGCGGGCGCGACCGAGAAGCGCCAGCCGGCGCCATGCCGTTCGGCTAGGGTTTCGAAGTCCAGACCCCCGTCCGAGAGCACCTTGCCGCGCAGGTCCCGGCTCACGCCGGTCTCGGCGTGCAGGAGGTGGTCGGCCGAGGGCGCCAGCTGGTACACCCGCTCCCGCCCGAGCTCGGGGCCGAGCCGGGTGCAGACCAGGGCGTTGTAGAGCTCGTCCCGGGTCGCCGCGAGCAGGTAATCCGGCGGCTGATCGGCCAAGCCCTCCTCCGCGTGGCGCGAGAGGAGCTCGGCCTGCAGCGTCGGCACGCCCGCGGACCGGGCCGCGCGCAGGGCTCCGGGATAGGTGTCGACAAGAAGCACCGGAACGCCGGCCTGGTGGAGCGTCACGGCGAGGTCGCTCGACCAGGGCGAGGCGCCCACGATGGCTAGGCGCTCCGCGTCGGCCGCGACCGAGAGCCCAAGCCGACGCGCGAGCGGCGCAAGCGAGAAGCCGTGGGCGAACACCGTCGCGACGATGACGGCGAACACCGTCGGCTGGATCAGGTCGCCGCCGGCGTAGCCCGCCTCGCTCAGCCTCGGGCCGGCCAGTCCGGCGACCGCCGCCGCCACGATGCCGCGCGGGCCGATCCAGCCGACGAACAGGCGCTCGCGCCACGTCAGGTCGCTGCGCCAGGTCGCCAGCCAGATCGACGCCGGTCGCACCACGAACAGCGTCGCGGCCGTCAACGCCAGGATCGGCAAGGACAACTTGCCGAGGACCGCGAGGTTCAGGTCGGCCGTGAGGACGACGAACAGGCAGGAGACCAGGAGGACGACGAGGGCTTCCTTGAACCGCCGCAGCTCCCCGATGCCGGGGACGTGGAGGTTGGCCAGCGCGATGCCGAACACGGTCGCGCCGATCAGCCCGGCCTCGTGCATCAGGAGGTTCGGCACGGCATGGGCGACGAGGGCGAGCGCCAGGAGCACGGGCGTCTTCAGGGTCTCGGAGACGAGATCCCGTCTGAAGGCCCAGGCGACCAGAAATGCAAAGCCGACACCCAGGATGGCTGCTGCCGCCGCTCCCTCGGCAAGGTGCAGCGCTAGGTCGGTCGCGGCTTGTTCGCCCGACCGGTGACCCGAGCCGACCAGGATCTCGATGACGATGGCGGTCAGAATGGCTCCGACCGGATCGTTGACGATGGCCTCCCACTTCAGGAACGCGGCCGAGCGCCGCTCCAGGCGAGCATGGCGCAGCAGCGGCAGGATGACGGTCGGACCGGTCACCACCAGAATCGCGCCGAACACGGCCGCCGGTCCCCAGAGCATGCCGCCGATGAGGTGGGCGGCGAGCGTGCCCAACACGAAGTTGATGGGCAAAGCGATAGCCGTGAGCCGGAGCACGCCCGCGCCGGCGGCCCTGAGCTCGCGGAAGTCGAGGGCGAGGCCGCCTTCGAACACGACGACGGCCACGGCGAGGCCGATCAAGGGGCGAAGGTTTGCACCGAAAGCCTCGGAGGGATGAAGCAGCCCAAGCACGGGGCCGACGAGGAATCCCAGTCCCAGCAGGAGGACGATGGCCGGGACGCGGAACCGGGCGGCAAGGACCTGCGCAGTGACCCCGCCGGCGACGATGCACAGCACCGCCGTCGCCACACCTTGTTCCATACGCAACGCTCCGGGAATGCGCCGGTCGCGACCGACCCGGTACAACGCTCCCGGACGGTAAGGGTCCCGTGCTTCTTACGACTCGGGCCACGCCGGCCGGCTCGGTGCCCGCGTGGCATCGGGAATTGGCGGTGCAAAATCGCGAGGCCCATGCGGCAATCGCTCGGAAATCGCGGTGAGACGCCGCGGACGACGACCTAAGGCGGCGACGTGCGCGCTCCGTTGGCGTCCTCGTGGTGGCGAGCCGGCAGCGCCTCGACGCCGCGCGGGACTCCTACTTGCTCTTGTCGCCTGTCTTGCCGAGCTCGGCCTGGGCCGACGACGAGGTCCGCGGGTTGGATTTGCCCTCGTGACTGCCTTCGCGTTCGCCTTCTTGGCCGTCGCGCCGCTGTGGCCCTTCTTCTCGGTCATGCTCGACTTCGTCGGTCGGTGACCGGGAAGTCCCCGGCCACCCCACGGTTCCCTATGTCGGCTTCCGAGCCGGTCATGCGTGCCTGAGGTCGTCCGGCACCTTGCCGCCGTTCTCGGCGAGTTTCTGCACCACCTGCTTGTGCAGCCAGACGTTCATCGTGGCCGAGTCCTCCTTGTCGCCTGTGTAGTGCAACTCGTCGGCGAGCTGCTTGCGCGCCTGCAGGATGCTGTCGAGGTCGAGCAGCTTCAGGAGGTCGACGATGGAGCGCTTGTAGTCGAGGGTCTGGCCCTTCTCGGAGGCGAGGTCGGCGAGGACCCGGCCCACGTCGACGCTTGCCTGACCGGCGCCTGAAGGACCGGCCGCGACCGGGGACGGGGCGCCGCTCATCGAAGGCGCAGCGGCGCTGCTGGCCGAGCCGGTCGGCCCGTCCGAGCCCTGCGCCGCTGCCGACACGCTCGGCGCCTCTGAGGCGTGCGGGGTCGCCGCCTGGGCGCTCGCGCCGCCGAAGATCTTTGATATGATCGATCCGAAGATGCTCATGGGTTCCTCCGTAGTCCTGGGCCCTTGCCCGCGGCGAGCGCTCGACAACGGGATGGGAGCAGGGCGTTCCGGATCGAGGTTGCCGGCGTCACGCGGCCCTGGGCGCAGGGGTTGCGGCGACGGGGCGCGGGATGAGCGTCTGTCGCCGAACGCCCGGTCGGCAACCGGCGGAACCCCACAAGTTAATGTGCAGCCTCGCGGCACCGGCGCCAACTCGGGGCGCGGCCTTGGAGGTGCGTGAGGATGCGATGGTGGCGTTGCCCGAGATGGAAGTGTTCAAGGCCGGGGTCGAGGTGGCTGGCGAGGCCATCCTCATCACCTCGGCCGAACTCGACGAGCCGGGCCCTCACATCGAACACGCCAACCCCGCCTTCACCCGCATGACCGGCTACGAGGCGCATGAGGTTCTGGGCCGTCCGCCGCGCCTCCTCCAAGGGCCCCGCACGGAGCGGGCCGTGCTGAACCGGCTGCGCGCCTCTCTCGAAGCCGGCGAGTGCGCCCAGGGCGAGGCGCTCAACTACCGCAAGGACGGCACGACCTACATGGTCGAGTGGCTGATCACGCCTATGCGAGACACGGACGGCCGCATCACGCGCTGGGTCTCGGCGCCGCGAGACATAACCGAGCGGCGCGCGGCCGAGGACCGCCAGAACCTATTGGTGCGCGAGCTCCACCATCGGGTAAAGAATACGCTCGCCACCGTGCAGGCCGTGCTCAATGCCAGCCTGCGCTCGTCGCTCGGTCTGGCCGAATTCCGGCAAGCGTTCACGGGACGCATCGCCTCGCTCGCCCAGACGCACGCGCTGATCACGGACGACCGCGCCCAGGCGGATCTCGTTCGAGGGGCTCCTGTCGACGGAGCTCCGCGCCTACGACGAGCCCGGACGGACGCGCGTCTTCCTGAGCGGGCCACCGGTCGTGCTCGCGTCGGAGCTGGCGGTCCCGGTCGGCATGGCTCTGCACGAGATGGCCACGAACGCCATCCGCCACGGTGCGCTCGGCGACCCGGATGGGCGCCTGGAGGTGAGATGGTCGGTCGAGGACGGTCCCGACGGCCGGTTGCTCCACTGGACCTGGAACGAGCATGACGGGCCACCCGTCGCGTTGCCGACCCGCGAGGGCTTCGGCTCGCGGCTCCTCAAACGCGTGTTGAACCTCCAGGTCGGCGCCAAGGTCGATATCGCCTTCGACCCGGACGGTTTGAGGGTCGCCGTTGCCATCCCTCTGCCCGGGCCTAGGGTCTAGCCGCCTCCCGCCTCGGCCGCGGCACGAGCAGCCTTCTCATGGGCGCGGGCCTCGGCGGCGTCGGCGGCCTCCCGGGCGTCGTCCAGGCGCTCGGCCCGGGCGCGCGTCTCGCAGCGCCGCCGAAGCTCGTCGAGTTCCTCCTCGGTGAGGTTCTCGATGCCGATGTAGCGGTTCTGGGCCGCGCTCGACCGGATGAGCTCGTCGAGCTTGGCCTGGATGGCCGCCCCGTCCCGGTTCTGCGAGTTCTGGATCAGGAACACCATCAGAAAGGTCACGATGGTGGTGCCCGTGTTGATGACGAGCTCCCAGGTGTCGGAGAAGTGGAAGTACGGCCCGCTCGCCGCCCACACGACGATTGAGGCCGCCCCGAGCGCGAAGGCGAGCGGGTGCCCGGCCCACTTGGCCACCTTGCCTGCGAAGGTCGTGAAGACGCGTGAGGCCGACATAACCGGAACCCTGCGCCGGCTTTCGGCCGAGCTCGGCATCCGGAACGCCGAAGGTTCGATCCGGGATCCTCGCCGCGCGGCCAGGGCAAGCCTGCCCGGATCGCGAATCTCAGCCTCTCCTCCCGCTTCTGTCGCGAAGGCGTCCCGGGTCGCCGCCCTCGGAAAGCCTCTTCCGCCGATCTCGGGTCAGGAGCCGACCAGACGAAGCGCTTCGACCGGCGCCGCGGTTCGACGGGCACCTCCGGCGCGGCAGGTTCGGTTGCGGCCGCTTTCCTTGGCGGCGTAGAGCGCCGCGTCGGCATCGCGGTAGAGACCGCCGCCGTCAACGTCGTCGCCGAAGCCGCTCGCCAAGCCGATGCTCACCGTGACGGCCCCGGCGCCGATACCGGCCGAAGCAACTGAGAGGGTCGCGACGCCTTCATGCACCTTGTCCGCGACGCGCAGCGCCCCGGCCCCGTCCGTCTCGGGCAGGAGGATGACGAACTCCTCGCCGCCGACCCGCGCCACAAGGTCCTCAGGCCTGTGCACGCTCTTCGAGAGGCAGCGGGCGAGCCCCTTGAGCACCTCGTCCCCGACCGCATGGCCGTAGCGGTCGTTGCAGCGCTTGAAGTGGTCGGCATCGACGACGAGCAGCGACAGCGGCTTGCCCGTTCGCCCGGCCTCCCTCCAGGCGCGCTCGAACACCTGCTCGAAGCGGCGCCGGTTCGGCAGCCCGGTGAGGACGTCGGTCAGGGAGAGCCGGGCGAGTTCCGCCTGCAGCGCGTCCCGCCGGCGCAGGTCTCGCCCGTACAGGAGCGACAGGAATACGGTCACGCCGCACAGGACCAGGACCGTCGCGCCGAGGACGGCGGCCTTGGCGCGCCAGCCGGCCTCGATGTCGGCAGTCGCGAGGGCGACGTTGAGCACGAGCGGCAGGTCGCCGACCTGGGAGAAGGCGTAGTGCCGCTCGACGCCGTCGCGCGCCGAGGTGCCCACGAAGGTGCCGCTGCGCTCGCGGACAAACCGCTCGAAGTTCGGCGTCCCGGCGATGCTCGCGCCGATGTCGGCCTCGGCGTAGGGGTGGCGCATCACGCGGCTGCCGTCGCGCAGATAGAGGTTGATCGCACCCTCCGGCCCGAGGCCGATCTGGTCGAACAGGCGGCTGAAGTAGCTGAGCCTCAGGGTGGCCAGAACGATGCCGCCGAAGGAGCCGTCCGCCTTGTCGATGCGGCGGCTGAGCACGATCATGCGGTCCCCGGTCAGCCGGGAGACGAGCGGCCGGCTGATGTAGAGCCCGAGGCCGGCGCTCGCCCGGTGCGCCTGGAAGTAGTCCCGGTCCTTGTAGTTCACCTTGCGGGCGGGGACCTGGGCAGCCTCTACGACGCTGTCGCCGTCCGCGTCGAGCACGAACATGGCGCCTAGATCGCGGGCCGTCGCGGCCCTGTCGAACAGGATGAGCTGGCGCATCTCGGGCGTGGCCTCGGCCACGCCGGGTGCCTTCAGGTTGTCTACGACGGCGTGCAGCGTCAGGTCGACGATCTCGACGTTCCTGGCGATGTCGCGCTCGATGACCTGAAGCAGGTTCCTCGACGTTTGCTCGGCCTTGTCCCAGGCGTCCCGCCGCAGGTCGAGCAGCATCAGCCCCGAAACCGTGAGCATCCCGATGGGGGCGAGCACGCCCGTCGCGATCCAGGTGCGGGCGGAACGCAGCCGTCGCGCATGACGGAGCGGAAAGGCCATCGGGGCGTCCCCCAAGCGTTGTCGTTGCCTGTTTTATGGCTGTCGGATGCCTTACGCGGCGTTTTCGTCGGAGGTTGTCCCTGAACGGTTCGAGAGATCATCCTTAATGCCCCGTTGATGTGGCCGGGAGCGCCCCCGGGCGCCAGGGGCGGCGCCGTCTACGTAGGCGTCCGCCGGCAACGCGGCGACTCCCCTCGCGTTGTCGGTTGCGTCGCCCCCTTCGGAGACCCCATGCTGAACCCCTTCTGTGCCGCGTTCCTGCTTGCCGTGGAGGCGCAGAGAGTCATCGAGTTGCGGCTGGTGCGCATCGCCTGGGGCGGCGCTGACGCGCAGGCCGAGATAGTATCCATGGTCGGCGAGAAGGTCGTCGCCGCGATGGAGGCCGCCAATACCTTGATGACGGGTGGATCCCACGATCAGGTTGTCGCGCGCTACCGGGAGTTGGTCGCCGCCAACACCCGCCGCCTCATGGCCTGAGCCGTCGGACGCACGGGATCATGGTCAAGCCGGTCGAGTGCCGCATCGTCTACATGCCCGACGGACTATTCGCGGTCATCGCGGTGCTCGCCTCCGGCAAGGTCTTCCAACGCGTGGGCTTGGGACCCTGGCCGAGGTCGAGGAGAGCGTGGCCATCCTTCGCGATCTGATGGCCGCGTGCGGGACCCGGGTCACGGTCGCGAGGGGCGCCGGCTTCGGGTCACTTGCCGACCGGTCGCGACAATCGGCGGCCGTGCGCTCTTTGCACTGACGCGCCGATGGGTGGAAGAGCCACCCATCGGCGATGCACGGCAGCCGTTACGCCATATCCGCATGCTTCAGCCCGGCTCGGCGGTTCGCGCGGCTACGGGTGCCCGAAGCGTCGGGCACTCCGGGCTCCGTCGGCGGCACGCCCGAAGCATGAGCCTGGCGAGCGATGGCCGCCCCTAAGTCTCAGTCCCGCCCGTGGATGAGCAGGCTGAGCAGGTATCCCACGCCGAGCGCTGCCAGAAGCGCGACCAGCGGTGTCTCGCCCACGTGGCCCCGGACGGCCTCGTTGCCGCGTCGGTAGGCTTCGCTGCCGCGCCGATAGACCTCGTCACTGTCCGGCAGCCTCTCGCGGCCGGCCCGCAGGGCCTCGCGCGCGATGTCGCCCGCCTGCCCGGCGGCTTGGCTCGCCTGGCCCGCGAGGTCGCTGGCCACGTCCTTCGCCTGCCCGACCAGGTTCTCGACGGTGCCGCGCAGCTCGGTCGCCTGCCCCTCCGCCTTGGTCTGCCTGTCGCCGGTCAAGTCGCCTACGGCGCCCTCGACCCGGCCCGCCACTTTCCTGACCTCGCCGGTCACACGCTTCTCGTCCATGGCTTCCTCCATCGGCGCGATGCGCCATCGGCGGCTCAACGCGGCAGGGGCCCGTTCGGACCACCGCGGCTCGGGCGGCGGATTGCGGAACCCACTCGGCGGCTTGCCGTTTCCGACGGGCCTGCCGTCCGCTCGCGTGGAGGAGCCTCACTCATGCCGGACCACTCTGGGGACCCTGCGGCCGCTGCCTTGGAGCACGACCCGGCGCCGGGCGTCGGCCTCGCCGGGGCCATCCGAGAGCAGGTCCAGCGCTACGCCGCGAACCGGAAGCAGGACGCGGTTAGGGCTGTGTCGGACGTCGCTGCGGGCATCCACGAGGCGGGCGCGGCCTTCACCGATGCGCCGCGCCTGAAGGCGTTCTTCGACAACGCGGCGGAGGGCGTCGAGGAGCTCTCCGGGGATATCGGACGTCGCACGGTCGGCGAGCTCTACGACGGGGTCGAGGCCGCCGTCCGACGCAGGCCCGGTGTCGCCCTGGCCGCCGCGGCGTTGGCCGGCTTCGCGCTCCTCCGCTTCCGCGCTTCGGCCGGTTCCGCGGTCGCACGCGGTGGTCCCTGTCGACGTCCTGCCCGTCCCGGACATCGGGGGCCGTCCGTGAGCGAACCCGCCCGGCGAAGCGTTGCGAGGCTGGCTGGCGAAGCAGTCATCACGGAGCGCGTGAACGGATGAGCAAGTCGGCAGACGCGTTGGAGTACGATGTCGAGGCGGCCCGGGGCAGGCTGGAGACCACGCTCGCCGACCTCTCGGCCCGCTTCAATCGGTCGAGCCTGGCCGAGGACCTGATCGGGATCCGCGACCCGGGCGGCATCACCCCGACGACCGAGCACCTGGCCGCGACGGTGCGAACGAACCCGCTTCCCGTGCTCCTCATCGGTGCGGGTTTCGCCTTCCTCGCCTACGAGGTCGTGCGGCAGGCCGGTGAGCGACGGCGGCTCCGCATCCTCTCCGACGAGGCGATGCACAGGTCCGTGGACGGGGCGTCGCCCGGCGACCATCCGGACCGTCTTGAGGAAAAACTCGACGAGGCGCTCGAAGAGACTTTCCCGGGCAGCGACCCCGTCTCGGTGAAGATCACGAAGTAGTCGTTCGGATCCTCCAACCGACCCCAGCGTCGCGGCCGCGCGCTGCAGGCCTCGCGCGCGCCCGTGCGGCCGAACGACGGTGTAGGCGTCATTCCCGGCTGAGCGGAATGGACCGAATCTGACGTGGGATCGATGGCGAGGTGCCCGGCGCCCAGCGTCCGCTCCGACATGGGATTTGCTTGGCAGGGACTTCTGTCAGGAAGTGTCATGCCGCTTGACCGCCGTACGCTCCTCGCCGCCGCCGCGACTACCATCGCCGGTACCTCCCGCGCCGAGCCCGTGCCCGAACGCCTCCGGCTCTGGCCAGGAACCCCGCCCGGCGGCGGTGGCCCGACGGGACCGCTCCACGAGAGGGACGGGGTGATCACGAACGTCGCCGAACCCTTCATGGAAACGTTCGTACCGGCCCGGCCGAACGGCACCACGATGCTGGTCGCGGTGGGCGGTGGCCTGTCGGGCATCAGCCAAGCTTCGGAGGCCTACCCGGCGGCGCGCTGGCTGACGGATCTGGGCGTCACGGCATTCGTGCTGACCTACCGCCTCCCGCGGGAGGGATGGCGCGATCCCACCCCGGCGCCGTTGCAAGACGGTCAGCGGGCCATGCGGACGGTGCGCGCCGCGGCGGCCCGCTACCGCCTCGATCCAAGGCGCGTCGGCGTGCTCGGCTTCTCGGCGGGGGGCTACGTCCTCGGGATGGTCGCGGTTCGCGGCGAGACCCGCTCGTACGCCCCTGTCGACGCCATCGACGACCAGTCGGCCCGCCCGGATTGCGTCGTGCTGGCTTACCCTGTCGCGACCCTGGACGCGCCCTCGGATCGGACTGCGACCGCCCGTGCCGAATTGGGCGATCACGCGACCCGTGAGACGCGCGATGCTTTGTCGGTGGATAGCCAAGTGCGCACGGGCGACCCGCCGATGTTCGTCGTGCAGGCCGGGGACGACGCGACCGTAAGCCCCGAGAACGCGAGCCTGCTCGAAGCGCGCTGCCGGGCTCAAGGTGTGCCGGTTGAGGTGCATCGGTTCGGGACCGGCGGTCACGGCTTCGGCATGGGCCGACAGGGGACCCCGACGACGGATTGGCCGAACCTATGCCGCGCATGGCTGGCCAGGCAGGGTTTCGTGCGCTGAACTGCCAGGCGGGGTTGCCGAAGAATGGCTAGGGTGGATGCTCGGACGTGGCGCTACTCATCGAGCCTGCAAACCGGCTCAACCGGTGACCTTCATTCGTAAAGGAGCATCAACCGGCACAGGCATCGTACGGACAACACCCTCAAGCCGTATCACGGGGGCGGCAACTTCGATCTCAAGGGATTTGGGTTAGGAACGCGCCACGCCAGCAGATCGATTCCGCTCAGCCGTCAGCGCTGGGTCCTGAGGCCTCCGTATTATCGGGCTGAGCTAACATGTGTTCGAGAAGAGCGAGCGTAGCGCGCATCTCCAAGCCGCGGACGCGGTACTCCCGGCCCACGCACCGCATCTCGTCGGCGAGGACGTGCTGGCCATCCCGTTCGCACCAGTAGGCCGCCCCGGCCATGTCACGCGCGTAATCCTCAAGTTCGAGGATGTCGTTCATCGTCTGGTACATCAGCCGTCGGAGCTGGCGCCGCATCCGTCATCCGCGTTTGAGTGAAGTGTAGCAGATGGCAATGCCATGTCTCTGGACAAGACGGAGACGAATGCCCCTTGCTCGGGAGGGGATTGTGCTACGTGCGCACCGCATTGAGCAACGCCACCCGCAGGGGAGAGGACGCCGAGAGGCGCCCACCCAAGTTCGGCAGACGATTTGGTTTGATTCAGGCGGTCTTGCGGCCGCTTTTGCCCTTGGCGGGGCCCTCCTCGGCCTCTTCCCCTGAGCCCTCGACGTTGATGCGCTCGGCAATCTGCGAGAGGAGCTGATCGGTCTTCTTCTCCTCTTGCAGGGTCTCGTCGAGCAGCTTGGCGGCATCCTCGTAGCCGAGTTGGTACGCCCAGGTCTTCAGCGTGCCGTAGCGGGCGATCTCGTAGTGCTCGACCGCCTGCGCGCAGCCTGCCAGCACGGCATCCGCGGCCGGCGTGCCGCCGAAGTCCTCCAGGTCCTCCTCCATCTCGGAGGTCAGGCCCTGCATCGCCTCACAGGTTTTAGCACGGGCCGGCTTGCCGATGATCTCGAACACCTGCTGCAGGCGCTCAACTTGGTTGGCACTCTCCTCAGCGTGGGTTTCGAACGCTTGGCGCAGCTCCTCGTGCTCGGCGGCCTTGGCAGACTTCTTCAGCGCGCGTACGGATTGCTTCTCCGCGTAGTACACGTCCTTGAGGGTCTCGTAGAACGCGTCCTGCAAGGTTTTCTGCTTGGTGGCCATCTAATCCCATCTCCCTGTTGTCGAATATCCCGGCCGCGGGAGTGGTCTCACCGGGGCCAGCCTCAGAGGAACGTTGTTCCGTATGGCTGGGTCCAAGCTTTATCGTGGGGGAAGCTGCAAAGTTTCGGGAACCGTACGCACCGCTCAGCCCGCGCGCAGCTCGCGAACGACCTCGTGAACCAGGGCGGGCGAGTACGGCTTGTCTATGAACCGAGCCTTGGCGGGCAGGTCGCCGGGTAACGGCTTGGCCGCGCCTGAGCAGACGATGATGGTGATCCCTGGCCAGCGTAGGGCAACCTCGCGGGCCAAGCCAAAGCCATCGAGGCGACCAGGCATGTTCACGTCGGTGAACAGCAAGTCGACGCCATCCTTGTCTTCCAGGAAGCGCAGCGCGTCGTCGGCGCTCGCCACCTCCAGCACCGTGAACCCAGCATCGCTCAGCGTGTCCGCGGCCTCCATGCGAAGGAGGAACTCATCCTCGGCGACCAGGGCGACGGCGGGCGGCGGGGTGGTCTGATCCATGTTAGTCCAATCGTGGAGGCGGGCGGATGGTTTCAGCGCTGGTGGGCACGACCTGCCGGCGCAGGATGCCGCCACTAGGCCGCGACGGCCTCGCGCGGCTCCTGCATCGAGGCGAGTGGCGCCTCCAAACGGCATACGAGACCCGTCGGCGCGTATGTCAGCCTTACCTCGCCGCCGACCTCGGACGCGAAGCTGCGCTCGATCAGCCGCGAGCCGAACCCCCGACCGGTGGGTTGGCTCAGGATCGGCGGCCCGCCCTGCTCGGTCCAGGTCAGGCAGAACCGCGGCTGCTCGCCCTCGTGCACGACGTGCCAGCGCAGGTCGACCGCGCCATTTGCGGTCGAGAGCGCCCCATACTTGGCGGCGTTGGTGGCGAGCTCGTGCAGCGCCAGCGCCAGGGACAAGGCCGGCTTGGCACCCAGCAGCACGTTGGGTCCGTTCACCCGGATCCGGGACGCGTCCGCCTGCCGGTGGACGCTGAGGGCGCCCTCAACCACGTCGACTATCGGCGCGGCGGTCCAGCTCGCCTGGGTCAGGATGTCGTGCGCCCTCCCGAGCGAGATCAGGCGCGCGGAGAACGCCTCGCGCGCCTCGTCGATGTCCGTGGCGCCGCGCAAGGTCTGGCTGGCAATCGCCTGGACCATCGCCAGCGTGTTCTTGACCCGGTGCTGCAACTCGGCGGTGAGCAGGCGCTGGTGCTCCTCGGCCTTCTTGCGCTCCGTGATGTCGAGCATGGCGCCGATCATCCGCACCGCCTTGCCACCCTCGTCACGCAGGACGTAGCCGCGGTCGAGGATGTCCGCATGGGAGCCGTCGGCCCGCAGGAAGCGATACTCCTCGGTCCAGTTCTCGGTCGCCCCGTCGATGGCCGCGTGGATGCTGGTCTTGATGCGTTCACGGTCGTCCGGATGGATGCGCGAAGTCCACCATTTGCCGCTCGGGCCGACCTCCTCGGGCGCGTAGCCGAACAGCGTCCGCACCGCATCGTTCCAGCGGATGTGGTCGGTGTGCAGGTTCCAGTCCCAGATCGCGTCGTTGGTCGCGCGAGCCGCCAGACGGTAGCGCTCCTCGGTCTCCCGCAGCGTCTGCTCGGCCTGCCGGCTCTCGGTGATGTCGCGGACCGTGCCGATGAAGCGTACGGGCCGTCCCTGCTCGAAGAAGGCCTGTCCCTTGGCCGAGATCCAGCGCTCCACGCCGTCGGTCAAGCCGATGGTGCGGTACGCAATATCGTAGGTGCCGTCACCTGCGGGATCGAGGGTGGCCTTGACCGCTTGGTCGACCCAGTCCCGGTCGCCGGGATGCAGGCCGGCCAGGAACACCTCGTAGCCGACCTCCGAGTCTGGCGGCAGCCCGAACAGGGCGCACACGCGGGCGTCCCAGCCTAGGTCGCCCGTAACCAGGTCGTAGTCGAAGATGCCGATGTCGGTGGCCGCGACCGCCAGGTGCAGTTGGTCCTGAACCTTGTGCAGCGTCGCGTCGTCCGCCCGCTGCTTGGTACGGTCGCGCAGGATCTTGAGGAAGCCCTGCGTCGTGCCGCGCTCGTCCCTCAGCGGCATCATCTCGCCGTTGGCCCAGAACCGCTCCCCGCCCTTGCGCAGGTGCCAGCGCTCGTCGGGGGCGCTGCCGTCACGAAGGGCCAGCGCCATCTCCGTCTCGGGCCGCCCTGCCATGCGGTCTTCCGGCGTGAAGATCACATGGGCTGGGTCGCCCAGGATCTCGTCCTCCCGCCAGCCGAGGACGCGTTCGGCTCCGGCGTTCCAGCGCGTCACATGGCCGTTCCGGTCCATCGCGATGATGGCGTAGTCGGTCGCGCTGCCGAGGATGCGTTCCTGCAGCAATTTCTGGTCGCGGTACCGCTGCCCGGCTCGCCGGAGCTCAAGGAGCGTCACGACCTGGCGGCCCAAGCCACAAAGGCACTCTCCCTGCGCCTCGGTCAGGCCTTCCGGCCGCGGCGCTGGGTCGAGCAGGCAGAGGGTGCCCAGGACTTCGCCCTGCGCAGTCTTCAACGGAACGGCCGCGTAAAATCGCGCACCGGCTTCGGCGCGAGCCAGCGGGCCGTCGCGATACGCCCGGTCCAGCCGCAGGTCGGGCACGACGAGCAGCCGTTCCGGCACAGGCACCTCGGCACACGCGACCGGCGGGAGCCGTCGACTCGCCTCCGCGACGGTGTAGGAGGCGTGCACCTGAGGGATTCCGGCATCGTGCAGGCAGATTGCCGCCTGCGCCGTCCGGCACAGTTCGGCGGCCAGGCGCGCGGCATCTTCGAAGCTTTGCTTCGGGACGTTGTTGAGCGGATCGTCGGACCAGGGCACGGCTACCGGACCTTCAAGCGAAATCCCTCTTGTTCAGTGTTCAGACGGCCTGGCACAGCGGTTTCCCGGAGGCCGGCAGCGGGCGGAGCGATACCAGCGTGCCGCCGGCGTTGTAGACGGCGCCCAGCACGGCCTCGAAGTGCCGTTTGACCGCCCCGTGGCACTCGCATGCCGACGCCTCCACGGCTTGCCGACTGACGATGATGATGCGCCCGCGCCGGACCTGGATCAGGCCCTGCTGCTGCAGCGTCCTCAGCGCGCGCGACAGATAGGAGCGCTGCACGCCCAGGAGTTCGGCCAGCACCTCGTGGGTGATCGGGAGGACGTTGCCGCCGAGCCGGTCCTGAAGGCCGAGCAGCCAGCGCGCGCAACGCGCCTCGATGGTGTGGCTGGCGTTACAGGCCACGGATTGCAGCACCTGGGCGAGCAGGCAGTCGGAGTAGCGGGTGATCAGGTTGCGCAGGCCGGGCGAGGCCTGCTTGATCTTCTGCAGCACCGCCGCCTCGATGCGTAGGACCGAACCGGGGATCTGCACGACGGCACGGCTGAACGCCGGTAGAGAGCCTTGGCTGACCACGCCGCCGATTGCGCCCTCGTGGCCGACCGTGGCGGTCTCGACCGCGCGTCCGTCCTGCAGGCCGATGACGAGGGCGGCCACGCACTGCCCGAGCGGGAACGCGATGTGGCCGACGTCCTCACCGGCCTCGAACAGCGCCTCGCCGCGTCCGTACGCTTTCAGTTCCAGATGCGGTTTCAAGAGTGCCTGATCGGGCAGGCGCAGTGCGCTGAGGAGCAGGTTGCCGCTGAGCAGTGCGTCGACGTCGGGTAGCATGTGGGTAGCGGCAGTTCGGTCCAGATCGGCTTGCGTGCAAGCGTTATCGCAACGCTTGCCCCGCTGTCTGGTCACAAGTGCTCATATCCGGGCAAGGGCGGCGCATTCCGTAGGCTTGCCCGACCGGCGCGTGCGCGAAATCCAACATATGCAACTTTGGGCGAGCGAGGGGTTTCTAGGTACGAAACCGCTTGCGTCACAGAGCCCGCGCAGTCCGATGCCCCGCTATTTCCTAGACTTCCAGGACGGCCCGGTTTGGCTGGAGGATGAGGAAGGCCAGGAATACGATAGCCTGCGTGAAGCGCGTGACGCTGCCATCGCCGCCTTGCCCGACATCGGCCGCGAAGGACCGCCGAGCGACGGCAAGCGCACCTTCGTGGCCTTCGTCCGCGACGAGATGGGCAGCGAGCGATGCACCGTGCGCCTGAACCTGGACGCGGAGTGCCACCCCGAGCCCGATCTACGAGCCGTCGACGGCCGCAATGGCTGAGGGCGCCGTCGGCCGGACGCAGCCATGGTCGCCTCGCGCGTTTTCGATAGTCGCGGCAGCTTGCGGGCGGCCAACCGTGGCTAAGGACGCCGGCCTTCCGATGCCCCTCGCTCCGAGGTGTTCAGGGCTTCACTCCGCCCGCCCTCGATAGACTGCGAGCGGGTCGTCTACCCAGTCGAACAGCGGCAGCTCGCGCGGCCGCGTCGTCTCTTGTACCGAGCTCGCTTCAAGAAGACGGTGCCTGACGGACTTCATCGTTAGGCTCGCCACCCTCTCTCCTAGCACTGCCTCCGTGCAAGCATGCGGTATCTCCGCAAAGCTCGCCTGCCCGGCACGGATGATGGCGATAATCTCCGCCCGCGTGAGCGGGACTTCCCTTTTCTTGTTCACGAACGACCTCCAGATGAGGCCGGACCGGATCGCCTGTGGCTTGATCGTCACGCGCCGCCATGCGATCACCGCCGCAGACCTGAGCGCGGCGAGCTGAAACGGCCTCGACGACCGACGGCGTCGGGGCTGGACCCGCCCCGGACCAGTGTTTCGACCCGCGGTCCCTGATTTCATGATCTCGATGAAGGAAGAAGGCAGGGAGCTCGACGACCGCCTCGCAAACGCTCCCAGCTCTCCGCAGACCCCGTCCGACGTGGGCGGCGCCCTGCCCGTCGAAAGCGGAGAGCATTCCTGCGCGCGGCAATTCCCGTGAGTGGATGCCCGATCAGGCCGCGAAACCGAAAAGGTTTCGTCCCAGCCAACGGTCCTGGCTCACGCCCGCCACGGGGATCATCATGTTCGCAGAGGGGCGCGCGGTCACGGGCGCCCCTCTGCGGAGGCCACCGGCTTCAAGCACATCCCGGGGCGTGAGAACAGGCTTCCCTGACAATCGGGACAAGCTCTCTTGAGTGCGTACCATTGGCAGGGCCTCTAATCGGGACAGGCTTTCCTGATAGTCTGCCTCGGCTGTCCCAGCCGTCCGGCTCGCCTCGTCCCGAGGCGGCTTCCTCGTGCGTGCCGGGCCGCCGTCCAGATCATCGTGGAGCGGACGATCCGACCACGTGAGGACCGCAGCGACGGTTCGGCGAAGCCAGCCGAGCCGACCGCCAAGGCGCCTTCGCGGGACTGACCGATCAGGGCGCTCGACCGTATGGCCGCCCCCGGCGTTGGGGGCCGGTAAAGTCCTCGCGGCTGATCCGAAAAGAAAGTACGGCAACCCGAAGGGCATGGCCCGGTCCGCAGATCACGATAAGGATGCGGTCTGGACCCATCGACCCAATGATCGGGCCGGCATCGGGTTTGATGCCGACCTCTTTTTCCAAGGGTTAGAACAGGCATTCACGCCTGGGCATGACGGGTCTAGGGAGCGAGGCGGAATACGTTCCCTGCAGATCGAGATAAACTTTAATGAGACCGCCCCTCCGGGAGTAACAGAAATCGAGACAAATTCTCACGTTAGCTTGCGCCAAGGCGGGTTGTCGGATCTGCTGCGGACTGTGCTGCGCAGACTCTTTTCCCGAACCAGGCTGTGGTGCAGCCGCCTCAATTCGAAAAACTGTGCCGGCGTGACGGTGAGACGAGGGCAATCTGTTATCCTCCGAGCCATCGAGGAAGCCGCAGTCGGTCGAGAACGCGGAAACGCAAAGCTGAGCGGACGTGAGATGCAGTTTGCGAACAGGGTCAAACTTCTCTGTAAGCACGGATCTGTAAGGACAGAGTTCCGTGTGCTTTAGGTCAAACTCGTTTGAGAGCACTCCCTGTGGGGTCCCTCAAATTAGGACAAGCTTTGCCGAGAAATGACATGCATGAGGCCGCAGCCTCCGCGTCCGGCTTCGGTCCGAACTGCGGCGCGAACCGGGAGCACACCTCCGTCGCTGCGCGAAATCGGAGCCGGGATCGGCGCGAACCGGGTCTGACGATCCGTTAACGCCGTCGCCGAACCGGGGACGGCGCCGAGGGCCGGCGACGGACACTTTGGCGACGGACACTTCGGCGACGGGCCGCGTGTTCGCGTCACGCGTCTATGTCAGGGAAGTGTGCCGCCGCCGGCGAGCAGTCGATCAGCCCGTGCTGACTTCTGCGCCGCAGGGCACCGCGCGCCGTCCGCGTGGAGCTCCGGAGCGGCGCGGTCGCGAGACCTAGATCGCTCCGACGACCGAGAACGGATCGATCAGGCCGCACCGGATGCAGTAGTAGACGAGTTCCACGTCCGAGCTGACGCCGAGCTTCGATTTGATGGCGTAGTGGTAGTTCGCGACGGTCTTCGGCGAGAGGCTGAGATCGACAGCGATCGCATCCGTGTGCCGCGCATCGAGGATCATCCGCAGGATCTCGAACTCCCGCGGCGACAGGAGGTCGATCGGGGACGGCTGCTCCTCCAGCCGACTCGCGGCCAGCAGGTGTGAGATCTCGGCGCACAGGGTCAGCTTGTTGTTGAACACGCTGCGCACGGCGTCGATCAGGAGCTCCGAAGCGCTGCTCTTCGTGATGTAGCCGCGGGCGCCGGCGCGTATGGCCTGGAGCGCGTAGCTGACGGCGGCATGCACGCTGAACACGAGGATGCGCGCGTCCGGATCCACCTGCCGAATCTGACGGATGGCGTCGATCCCGCCGCGGCCGGGCATGCTGATGTCCATGATGACGACGTCCGGCTCCGCGGCCCGGTAGGTACGGTAGGCCTCCGCGCCGTCCCGGGCTTCGGCGGCGACCTCCATATCGGGCTGTCGTTCCAGGAGCCGCCGGTATCCCTCCCGTACGACGGCGTGATCGTCGACGAGCATCACCCGTATGCGCCGTCCGGTCATGACACCTCCCTGGCCGCGAGCGCGGCGCGAAAGCGGACCCGCAGGCGAAACCCGCCGCCCGGGGACGTTTCCGTCACGATCTGCCCGCCGAGCGCGTGGACGCGGTCGCGCATGCCGAGCAGGCCGAGACCGGGACGCGGGCGCTCCAGCACCTCCGCGGGCGCGCCGCTCCCGTCGTCGGCGAAGTCCAGCCGGACGTCCGCACCGCCGTCGGTCTCCACGACGTTCAGCGCGATCGCCACGTTGCGCGCCGCCGCGTGGCGGACGGCGTTGGTGAGGCCTTCCTGGACGATCCGGTAGACATGGGCCGCCGCCTCTGAGGGCAGGCGGTCGACCTGCGCGTCGGCCCGCAGCGCGACTTGGATCCGGCCGCCGGCCCGCTGCGCCTGCGCGGCGATCAGGCTGCGGAGCGCGATCCGCAGCCCGAGATCGTCGATCTCCGGCGGCCGCAGCGAGGCCAGGGTGATCCGGAGCGCCCGCACCGCGTCCGATGCCATGCTCGCGAGTTCGGCGCTCTCGGTCGAGACCGAAGGCGCCGCGGAGCGCGCGCCGTCCTGGATCGAGCGGGCGAGGAGACTCAGGGCCGTCAGCCTCTGCGCCACGTCGTCGTGCAGTTCGAGCGACAGCCACCGGCGCTCTTGCTCCTGGGCATCGATCAGCCGGCGGGCGAGCTCGGCGCGCTCCCGTGTGGCCAGCTGGAGATGGCCGGCAAGCGCGTTGAACACCGTCGCAATGCGCCGGAGCTCGCGCAGGCGGAAGCTCGGCAGACGCCACGCGAGGTCGCCCTGCGCGACGCGGTCGATACCGACAAGGATCTCATTGGCGGGACGCAGGGCGTGCGCGACCGCGCCGTAGACCAGCACGCACAGGACGACCGTCATGGCCGCGAGCGCGCCGGAGACCTGCTTCAGCACGATCCAGGCCGAACCGACGACGGCGTGCGGATCGATGTCCGCCTCCACGATCCCTCTCCGCGAGCCCTGATGCTCGAGCGGCAGACGGACGGTGGATCCGGCGAAGAAGAGGGACCTGTAGAGCGTCGCGAACCAGTCGGGTGCCGCGAGCGCGTGCGGCTCGACGCCGACGCAGCTCGACCGTGTCGGGCCGGTCTCCGCCGGGATCAGCTGCACGCACTGACCGGGTTGCAGGGCGTACCGGGTGACGATCTCCCAGTCCGGAAAGCGTACGGGAATGTCGGCGGCCCGCTCGATGCGCAGGAGCTGCAGGCGAAGTTGCTTGTGCACTTCGCCGGCCGTCTCGGCGTTTCGCTGCCTGGTCTTCGCCGCGACGTCGTGCATGGCGTACGCGGCCGCTCCGGCGGCGCAGAGGATGGCGATCAGCGCGATCCGGCCGACGAGAGCCCATTTGAGATCCAGCTCGCGCGCGTCCCAGGCGGCCAGGACGTGCTTGAGGCTGAAGGTCGTCACCCGTGTCCTCCCGAGAGGCCGAGGGTTATCGAGCTTGCGACCGTCTTGGAAGGGTCCGCGCTGAAGTCGTGCGATTTGCCCAGGTCAACGCGGGCGTTCTGCCGTAGCGGGTCCGATGGCGCGCGGCCTACAGAACTCGACCTGACGAGAGCGTCGCCGGAACGGGCACCAGCTCGGCGTCAGCGAACAGGTTCATCCCGGACCACACCCTCCCGCCGGCTGCCCTGCAGGCGGCTCCACCCACGCGCCGATCTGGAGACCGTCGATGCGTCTGCGCCGAAGCTGCTGTCTCGTCTTCCTTCTCGCGGGCCTCGCGCCGCACGCACGCGCGGGCGAGATGATCATGGTCACCGGTGACGACGCCGTTCGGTGGCGCGCCGCGCCGCCGTCCCTGCCGAAGGGCAGCGAGATCAGCATCATCGCGGGCGATCCCGACAGACCCGGCCCCTTCACGCTCAGACTCCGGTTCCCGCCGGATTACGTCATCGCGCCGCACACGCACGCGACCGACGAGAGCGTGACCTTGCTATCTGGCAATCTCGTCCACGACATGGGGGAGACCATCGACGCGAGCCGCGGCCAGCGGCTTCAGCAGGGCGCCTTCCTGCATCTGCCCGCCCGTATGCCCCACGCCCTCTGGACGACGCACGAACCGGCCGTGATCCAAGTCTCCGGAACAGGGCCTTTCGGCCTCGACTACGTCAATCCTTCGGACGATCCGAGGAAGACGCGCCCGGACAGATGATCGTCCGCGACGCTGCCATCCTCACGTGACAGGCGCCACACACCATCGCCGTTGCGAACCCTGCTGCCGCCGCAGCCCCCGGACGGGCGCCCGCCTCGACGCTCGGGAGCGGCCGATGCTCGGGCCACCGGCGCCGGCCGAGTGCCGGGCCGATTCCAATCCGCCTCCGACAGGGACCCTCCAGATCATGAGCTCCTCTGACGCCCGAGTCCGGGATGATCTCGCGCGGCGCGCGGCGGAGAATCAGGCCCGGCTGACCGCTGACGTGAAGCCGGTCTACGACTTCGTCGTGTGCGGCGCCGGCGCCTCGGGTTCGGTCGTCGCGCGGCGACTGGCGGAAAACCCCGAAGTGCAGGTGCTCTTGCTGGAGGCGGGCGGCTCGGACGAGGCCGAGTCCGTACTCGATCCGGCGCTCTGGCCCACCAACCTGGGCGGTCCGCGGGACTGGGGCTTCCGCGCGGAGCCGAACGCGCACCTGAACGGCCGCGCGCTCTCCATGGCGATGGGCAAGGGGCTGGGCGGCGGCTCCAGCGTCAACGTGATGGTGTGGGCACGCGGCCACCGGTCTGACTGGGATGCCTTCGCGACCGAAGCGGACGACGCGGCCTGGGGCTACGAGAATGTCCGCGCCATCTATCGACGCATCGAGAACTGGCGCGGTGCCCCTGACCCGGCGCATCGCGGAAGCGACGGTCCGGTCTGGGTGCAGCCGGCGCCCGATCCCAGCCCCGTGGCCCACGCCATGCTCGACGCCGCGCGGGAGTTGGGCATCCCGACCTTCGACAACCCCAACGGCCGCATGATGGAGGGGCCCGGCGGCGCGGCGCTGACCGACATGCTGGTCCGCGGCGGCCGGCGCGTCTCGCTCTACCGCGCCTACGTCCATCCCTGGCTTGACCGGCCGAACCTGACGGTGCTCACGGACGCCCTCGTCCGCCGCGTCACCTTCGACGGTCGCCGCGCGACGGGGGTCGAGTTCGTCCACGCGGGCGCGGTCAGGACGGTCGATGCGCGGGGCGAGGTCGTGCTGTCGATGGGCGCGATCCACACGCCCAAGGTCCTGATGCTCTCGGGGATCGGCGACAGTGACGAACTCGGAGCGCTCGGCATCCCGTCGGTGCAGCATCTGCCCGGCGTCGGGCAGAACCTTCAGGATCACGTATCCTTCGGTTGCACCTGGGAGTACGCCGCGCCGATCGCGCCGCGCAACAGCGGCAGCGAGGCCACCCTGTACTGGACGAGCCGGCCCGACCTCGACGCACCCGATCTGCTGTTCTGCCAGGTCGAGTTCCCGGTTCCGAGCGAGCAGACCGCGGCGCGCGGCGTGCCGGCCCATGGGTGGACCATGTTCGCCGGCCTCGCGCAGCCCG
This sequence comes from Methylobacterium sp. ME121, assembly GCF_000974725.1. Lineage (NCBI taxonomy): Bacteria > Pseudomonadati > Pseudomonadota > Alphaproteobacteria > Hyphomicrobiales > Methylobacteriaceae > Methylobacterium > Methylobacterium sp. ME121. Next base: position 151,064 of record NZ_BBUX01000001.1, on the reverse strand, counting down.
CCAGCCGCGGTCGCCTGCGGCTCCGGAGCGCCGATATGGCGACGCCGCCGGTCATCGAGGCAAACTTCCTGTCCCACCCGGCCGACGTGACCGCGGCCGCGGCCTGCGTCGACCTCTGCCGCGCCCTCGGCAACGCGCGGGCGTTCCGGCCCTACGTGCGCGCCGAGTCGATGCCGGGCCCGCTGTCGGGCGCGGCGATGGCGGATTACATCCGCGATGCCGCCGTCACTTACTGGCACCAGAGCTGCACCGCCAGGATGGGCCGCGACGCGATGGCGGTCGTGGACGGCGCGCTCAAGGTCTACGGCATCGACGGACTCCGGGTCGCCGACGCCTCGATCCTGCCCCGCGTGACCACCGGCAACACGCAGGCGCCGTGCGCGGTGATCGGCGAACGGGCCGCGGAGATCCTGAAGCGGGCGCACGGCCTGTAACAATCGTCGCTGCGACGAGCCCGCTTGCGGGCTCTATCCATGATCATCCTCCGCTCCCGCGGTGCAAGCCTTGCTAATCGCGCCCCGAAACGCGCATAAGCTCCGGCTCGACGGCCGGAGAGATGCAGTCGTGAGCACGCCGCACACGCTCATTCGGTTCCTGAAGGCCAACGCGTTCTTCGCTGAGCTTGGTCCGGAAGCGATCGAGACCATCGCCGGCCTGTGCACGACGCGCAGCCTCGCGCGCCACGAGATCCTCTTCCAGAAGGGCGATCCGGGCGACGCCCTCTACGCGGTGCGGCGCGGGCAGATCCGCATCGGGGCCGGCTCCGACGACGGGCGCGCGGTCACCCTCAACCTGCTCGGGCCGGGCGACGTCTTCGGCGAGATCGCCTTCCTCGACGGCCATCCGCGGACCGCCGAGGCCGTGGCCCTCGAGCCGGCCGACCTCTTCGTCGTGGAGGGGCGGGCCTTTCTCAAGCTCCTCGCCGGGGATCCCGCTCTGGCGGTCCAGATCATCAATCTGCTGTGCCAGCGCCTGCGCTGGATGAGCGCCCGCATGGAGGAGGCGACGCTGCTCCCGCTCGACATCCGCTTGGCCCGGCGCCTGATCATGCTGTCGGAGGATTTCGGCGCCGAGATCCAGGTGACGCAGGAGGAACTCGCGGCGTTCGTCGGCGCGGCCCGGGAGAGCGTCAACCGCGTCCTGCAGGACTGGCGGCGATCGGGCCTGATCGATCTCGGGCGCGCGCGCGTCACCGTTCGGGCCTCGCACCGCCTCGTCGCGCTCGGGGCGCGGGCGCAGACATGATCGGGTCGACAGGGCTTCATCGCATGAGCATCGCAGCGCGCTTGGCGGCCGTCGCCGCCGTCACCCTCGCGGCGTCGAGCGCCGCCGCGCAGACGCGCTGCACGGAGACGACGCGCTTCGATCCGCCCCTGCGGATCCTGCACTGCGCCGACGGCCTGACGCTCGAAGTCGAGCGCGCGGGCAGCCTGCGGCCTGTGGATCCGGACAACGACGGACATCTCAAGGGTGCGGAAATCGGCGGCAACGCGGTCTTCGTGACGATCCCGGCGAGCCGCCGCGTCCGCCGGGACGGCTTCCAGATCCTCACGCCGCACGCGGTCGCCTCGGTGCGGGGCACGGTCTACGCCGTCGACGTGACCCGGGCGCGCACCTCCGTCTTCGTGGCGCAGGGACGGGTCGACGTCGCCAGGCGCGACGCCCCCCAGATCGCCGTCACGCTCGGGCCGGGCGAGGGGGTCGACGTCGATGACGGTCGCGACGCCCTGGAGGTCCGGCGCTGGCCGCAGGAGCGCGTCAGGAGCCTGCTCGAGCGGTTCGGACGTTGAGCGACGCCGGTCGATCGGCGAATACCACGCACGACCGCGCCTTCCGCCGGGCGCGCCTCGCCCTCGTGCTCGCCGCCTCGCTCGGCGCGCTCGCCTGGGGCGCCTGGCTCGGCCAGCTGCATATCGCCGGTCGCGCGACGCCCCTCGACCGTCTGGAATCCGCCCTCACGGACCTGCGCCTGCGGCTCGCGGGCCCGCGCACGCCGCCGGCCGACCTCACGGTCGTGGCGATCGACGACGCGACGGTGCGGCGCGAGGGCGGCTTCCCGGTCTCCCGCACCACGATGGCGCGGATCATCGAGCGGGTGGCGGAGGCGCGCCCGCGCGTGATCGCCGTCGACGTGCTCTTCCTCGACGCGGGACGGCAGCCGGACGCGGACAACGCGCTCGCCGCTGCCCTCGCGAAGACGACGGCGATCCTGGCCTCGGCGGCCGTCTTCGACGGGAACGTCAGCGAGGACGGCATCCCGGTCGCCACCGCGCTCCATCGGCCGACGCCGAAACTCGGCGAGGACGTCGCGTCGGGCGTCGTAAACGTCGCCGAGGACGCGTCCGGCGTGCCCCGCCATCTCCCGCTGGTGGTGCGGACCGCCGACGGCGTCGCCGCGTCCTTCGTGCTGCGGGTTGCGGCCCTGGCGGCGCGGAGCGACCCCGTGCTCAGCAAGGGCCGGGTCGAGCTCGGTGGCCGCGCGCTGCCCCTGGACCTGGGCTACCATCTCCCGCTGCGCCCCTACGGTGCGCGGCGCGCGATCGCCACCGTGAGCGCGAGCGCCCTTCTCGACGGCACGGCGCCGGCCGCGGCGCTCTCGGACGGTATCGTGGTGATCGGCGTCACCGCGCTCGGTGGCGGCGATACCTTCGCCACCGCGTTCGATCCCGTCATGCCCGGCGTCGAGCTCCTCGCGACTGGCATCGCCCACCTCGCCACGGGGGATGGCCTCGTCCGCGATGCCGGCGTGCGGCGGCGCGACGCCGCGGCCGCCGTCCTCCTGGCGGTCGGGGCGGCGCTCGCCATCGCGCTGCTGCCGCCGGGACCCGGCCTGATCCTGGTACTCCTCGCGACGGCCGGTTGGCTCACCGCGGGCGCCGCAGCCTTCGCGCACGGCATCTGGTTCAGCGCCGCCCTGCCGCTCGCGGCGGTAGGAGTGCCGGCACTCGCCTGCGCGGTGGGCCGCCAGACGCTCGAGCGCCGCCAGAGCGCCCGGGTGGCGCGCTCCGAGGAGGTGCTGCGGCGGCTGCAGCCCGCCGCTCTGGCCGAGCGGCTGGCCCGCGACCCGGGCTACCTCGCCGAGCCCGTCGCGCGGGACATTCCCGTGCTGTTCGTCGATCTCACCGGCTTCACGCGCCGGAGCGAGCAACTGGGCCCCGTGCGCACCCGGGCGATGCTCAAGACGTTCCACGATCTCGTGGACGCGGCGGTGACGCTGCGCGGGGGCGTCGTCGTGAACTTCATGGGCGACGGCGCCATGGTCCTGTTCGGCGCGCTCGATCCGGACCCGGAGCAAGCCGTGCACGCCGTCCAGGCCGCGGAGGAGCTCATCGCCCGCACGCGCGCCTGGATCGCGCGCAGCCCGGTCCTGTCCGAGGCCGGGCCGGCCCTCGATCTGCGCATCGGCGCGCATTACGGGCCGGTGATCCTCTCGCGCCTCGGCAGCGACACCAACCAGCACGTCACCGCCACGGGCGACACGGTCAACGTCGCAAGCCGCCTGCTCGCGGTCGCGGCGGACGCCAACGCCCGCCTGGCGCTCAGCGCCGAACTGGCGCTTGCGGCCGGGCTCGACCTGTCGGCGGGGACATTCGAGGGCCGGACCGCGGCCATCCGCGGCCGCAGCCGGCCCCTCGAGGTCTGGCTGAGCCACCCGCGCGCGGCAGAGCCCTAGCCGCATCCCCGAGCGACCGCCGCCAGCGCGCAGGCCCGCGCCGACTCTGTGACCCGGATCACAGTCGACCCTGCTTGGCCGGTTCATCGTCTCCCTATCGCAACGGGAGACTCAGCATGGCGACCACCTCGTTTAAGACCGCGATCCTGGCCGGTCTCGCCCTCGCCGCCTCGGCGACCGTCCCCGGACCTGCCGAAGCGCGCGGGTTCGGACGCGGACGCTTCGGTCACCATGGCGGCTTCCATCACGGCTTCCACCACGGCGGGTTCCACCACGGCTTCCGAGACCGTTTCGGCGGCCGCGGCTGGTGGAGTCCGGCGGGCGGCTACGCGGCGAACAGCGACCTCGGCGACTGCCGCCTGACCGTCAACCTCGTCCGGCGTCGCTTCGGGCGGCTCTGCCGCTGAGCCGCGCCGTCGTCGGAGGACAGGACAGATCGATCGGCCGGCGAAAGCAGACCACGCGCATCCGGCAGCCCCTGGGAGGCCGTACGGCCTCGGGCGGCCTCGGGGCGCTACTCCGCAGATTCGACGACCAAACCCCGGAGGAGCATCGCCCGTGCAGCACCATGGCCTACGCGTTCTGCTCGTCGACGACGACGCGGACGTGCAGCGCGTCGTATGCGGCTACCTCGGCGAGCACGGGGTCGGCGTGGTTCCGGTGACGACCCGGGCCGAGGCGCGCGCGCAGCTCGCGGATCCGTCGCAGTTCGATTTGGCCGTGCTCAACCTCCGCCCGGGCGCGGAGAACGGGCTCGACCTTCTGCGGGATCTGCGGGCGGGGAGCAACCTTCCCGTCATCCTGACCACGGCGCACCGCTGCGAGGAGTTCGATCGCGTGCTCGGCCTCGAACTCGGCGCGGACGACTACATCGTCAAGCCTTACGGCCTGCGCGAACTCTTGGCGCGCGTCCGCGCCGTCCTCCGCCGCGTCGCGGCGCAGGCCGTGTCCCGCCCGGCGGAGGCGCCGTACCGGCGCTTCGACGGCTGGGTCCTCAATCGCCGGCGCCGACGCCTGATCAATCCGGATGGCGTCGAAGTCGTCCTGGGCAAGCGCGAGTACGCGCTCCTGGCGGCGTTCCTCGACGCGCCCCAGCGGCCGCTCAGCCGCGAGTACCTGCTGCAGGTCACGCGCGTCCACGACGACGTGTTCGATCGCTGCATCGACGTGCAGATCCTGCGGTTGCGCCGGAAGATCGAGCGCAGGCCCAGCGACCCGAAGCTAATCCTGACCGAGCGCGGGGTCGGCTACGTCTTCGCCGCCGCGGTCGAGAGCACGTCCCACTAGCGTCGTCCCGATCGCGATGCGCCGCTCTCACGGAACGGGCACACCGGTCGAGACAGCCGCGCCCTGTCGGCTCTCCCGTGGGAGCGAGGGGACCGGCACTGCCGGCGCCGCGATCATCGGCGTCGACCGTCGTCACGGTCCGGGAGGCCGCCGGAGGCGCGTCAGCCCTTCACGAGCTTGCACGTGCTCTCCGAGAGCGGCTGGAACGCTTGGTCGCCCGGGATCGTCTTCAGGATCTTGTAGAAGTCCCACGGCCCCGTCGATTCCGCCGGGGATTTCACCTGGGCGAGGTACATGTCGTGCACGAGGCGGCCGTCCGGCCGCAGCGTGGCGTTCCGGGCGAAGAAGTCCTGGATGGGCAGCGCGCGCATCTCGGCCATCACCTTCAGCCCGTCATCCGTGCCGGCGGCTTCGGCCGCCTTCAGGAAGTGGAGCACCGCCGAATAGTCGCCGGCCTGGACCATGGTCGGCATCCGGCCGCCCATGCGCTCGCCGAAGCGCCGGGCGAAGGCGCGCGTCTGCTCGTCCATGTCCCAGTAGAAGCCCGTCGTCAGGATCATGCCCTGCGCTGCCGACAACCCGACGGAGTAGATGTCGGTCAGGAAGATGTTGAGGCCGCCCAGCCTCTGGCCGCCCTGCAGGATCCCGAATTCGCTCGCCTGCTTGATGGTGTTGATCGTGTCGGCGCCCGCATTGGCCATGCCGATGATCTTCGCGCCCGAGGCCTGCGCCTGGAGCAGGTAGGACGAGAAATCCGGATTGGGGAACGGGTGCTTGACCGACCCGAGTACCGTACCGCCCTTGGCCTTCACGACGCGGGTGACCTGCGCCTCCAGGTCGTGGCCGAAGGTGTAGTCGGCCGTGATGAAGAACCACGTGTTCTTCGTATCATCCGCCAGCGCCGCGGCGGTGCCGGCCGCGAGCGAGTGGGTATCCCAGGACCAGTGGGCGCCGGTCGGCGAGCACGCGGCGTTGGTCAGCGCCATGGAGCCGGCGCCGGAGTTGATGTCGATCTTGCCCTTGCTGCGCGCGACCTCGCGCACCGCCAGCCCCGCGACCGAGGAATTGGTGTCGAAGATCGCGTCAACACCCTCGGTATCGAACCACCGGCGCGCGATCGACGAGGCGATGTCGGCCTTGTTCTGATGATCGGCGAAGATCAGCTCGACCTTTCGACCATTGATCGGGCGGCCGAAATCCTCAACCGCGAGCTGCGCGGCCGTCACGGAGCCGCGGCCGGCCAGGTCCGAGTAGCCGCCGGACATGTCGGTCAGGATGCCGATCTTGATTCCGCCATCCGCGTATTGCGCGGAGGCGGGCAGGGTGGTCAAAGCAGCGGCGCCGAACGCGGCGGCCGCGACCCAGCTGCGACGGATCATTGTATCCTCCCCACTCTTTGGTTCTCGTGCGGCCGCTCCGCGCCGCAGCGCTTCTTCTCTCCGGAAACGCGCTCCGCCGATCTCAGAGATAGCTGCGGCCGTCGAGGTAGGCCTTGCGCCAGCGCCGGATCTCGACGCGCTCGAAGAGACCGATCCTGTAGAACGGGTCTGCCTGGATGAGCGCCTCGGCCTCCGCGCGGGTCTCGACATCGACGACGTACAGGCCGCCGCCGGCGTCGCTGCCATCGTCGTTCAGCTTCGCGCCGCAGGCCAGAAGCCGGGCCTTGATCCGGTCGAGGTAGACAAGATGCTCCGCGCGGTTCGCCCTGCGGACGTCCAGGCTCCCGGGCCTGTCGAAGGTCTCGATCATGTAGGGCATGACGATCGTCCCGTCAGTTGGTCGCGATGGCGGAGGGATGCTGCGCCAGCGGCGTCACGCTGATCGCCATGTACGGGTAGAGCGGCAGCGAGCTCAGGATCTGGTGGAGCTCGTCGTTTCCCGCAACGTCGAAGACACTGTAATTGGCGTACTGCCCGGCGATGCGCCAGAGATGCCGCCATCTGCCATCTTGCTGGAGCTTCTGGGCGTAGGCCTTCTCCTCGGCCTTCAGGCGATCCGCCTCCGATTTCGGCAGGGACGCCGGAATGTTGACCTGCATGTGGACCATGTAGAGCATGACGTCGATCCTTTGCCGCCGGTCTTGGCGAGCACGCCCGCGGTGAGACCTCGTGCGCCGTACAGTGCCGGTCGAGGCCGAGACACGGCCGGGACCGGCGCAGTACGGCCGAGGTTGGCGCGAACCTGCCGTACGCGCCGCGGCGCCCGATGGCCAGACCGCATCAGGCATCGGCCCGAATCAGGTCGGCGGCCTTCTCGGCGATCATGAACACCGCGGCCTGCGTGTTGCCGGAGACGATCCGCGGCATGATCGAGGCGTCCGCCACCCGGAGGCCGGCCACGCCGCGCACGCGCAGGTTAGGATCCGTCACGGAACCCGGATCGCCGCCCATGCGGCACGTGCCGCAGATGTGGTAGATCGTCTGGCCGTCGCGGCGGGCGAAATCGAGCCAGTCCGCGTCGGTCCGGCAGTCCGGCCCCGGATTGAGCTCGGCCCCGCGAAAGCGCTCCATCGGCGCCTGCGCGACGACGGTGCGCGCGATCTTCATGCCCTCGACCATCGCCCGGCGATCCTCCTCGGTGGCGAGGAAGTTCGGGCGGATGGCGGGCGGCTCGAGCGGGTCGGGCGACGCCGCGTGGATCGTCCCGCGCGATTCCGGTCGCAGCTGCGTGACGCCGATGGTCATGCCGGGCAGGCGGTCGAGCTTGCGCTCGGCGGCGTTGGCGTAGCTCGCGTGCATGAAGAAGTACTGCACGTCGGGCCCGTCGAGCCCCGGCCGGGTGCGCACGAACCCGTGGGCGAGGCCGGTCCCCAGCGCCAGGATACCCTGCCGCGTCGCGAGGTAGCGCGCCGCGGCGACGCCGAGGCGCAGGCCGCGGGTTTGCTCGTTCAGCGTCACCGGCAGGCGCACGCGCCAGTTCATGCGCGTGCAGTAATGGTCCATGTAGTTGGCGCCGACGGCGGGGAGCGCGCGCCGCACCGCCACGCCGAGGCCGGCGAGGATCGACGGGTCGCCGAGGCCGGACAGTTCCAGGATCTGCGGGGTCTGCGCCGCCCCTGCGGCGAGGATCACCTCCCCGCGGCAGCGGAACAGCCGCTCGCGGCCGCCGACCAGAGCGGCGACGCCGCTCGCCCGATCCCTGTCGAAGGTGAGTCGCAGGACGTGCGCGTCCGTCACGACGGCGAGGTTCGGACAGGCGAGGGCCGGCCGCAGATAGGCGTCGGCGGCGCTGACCCGCCGCCCGCGACGCTGGTTCACTTGGTAGTAGCCGAAGCCGTCCTGACTCGCCGCGTTGTAGTCGGGGTTGCGCGGATGCCCAGCCGCCCGCGCGGCGGCGATGAAGGCCTCGGCGATCGCCGGCCGCTCGGCGACTTCCGTGATCGGCAGCGGTCCGCCGCGGGCCCGCAGGGGGTCGGGCGCCCCGTCGTAATCCTCGAGCCTGCGGAAGTAGGGCAGCACGTCCGCGAAGCCCCATCCGCGGCAGCCGGCCTTCGCCCAGGCGTCGTAGTCCTGCGGCTGCCCGCGCACGTAGATCATGCCGTTGATGAGGGTCGACCCGCCGAGGCCCTTGCCCCGCGGAACCGCGATCACCCGGCCGCCGGTCGCCTCCTCGGGCTCGGTCCGGAAGCGCCAGTTGTAGGAGGGGTGCTGGAGCAGGCGGCTGAACCCGGCCGGGATCGAGACCCAGGGGCTGCGCGCCCGCCCCCCAGCCTCGAGGAGCAGCACCCGGCGTGTCCCGGACTCGGTCAGCCGGTTGGCCAGGACGCAGCCCGCGGTGCCGCCGCCCACGATCACGTAGTCGAAGACGCCCGCCGCGACGACGTCGATGTCGGTCGATCCCACGGTGCGCGCCATGCTCAGTCCTCGGATCCAGCCTCAGAGGGCGCCCATGTGGCGGGCCATGAGGGCGATCTGGCACTCCAGCATCGGTAGCCCCCTCTGAATGCGGCAGCCGGCCGCCAGCGCCGCGGCGAGGAGCGGCGTGGTCTCCGGATCCATGATCGCCTCGGCGACGAACTGGCCGGCTTGGAGGGCGGTCAGATCGAAGGGGGCGGCGTCCTGCGGGCGCATGCCGAGCGACGTGCCGTTGACGAGGAGGTCGTGCTCCGCCTGGGTGCCCTCCGCGGCGATCGCGAGGCTAGGGTAGGCGGCGCGCAGGCGCGCCGCCAGCGCCTCGGCGCGGTCGGCGGTGCGGTTAAGGATGGTCAGGCGCGCCACGCCCACCGCCGCAAGCGCGAAGGCGATGGCGCTCGCCGCGCCGCCGGCCCCCGCGAGGGCAACATTTCGGCCGCGCGGTTCCAGGCCGGAGACGCGCAGCGCCTCGACGAATCCGATCCCGTCCAGCATCGTGCCGATCATGCGCCCGTCCGCATCCCGTCGGACGCAGTTGACGGCCCCGATCTGCTCGGCCTCGCGGGTGAGCGCGTCGCACAGGCCGGTCGTCGCCGTCTTGTGCGGGACCGTGGCGATGAAGCCGCCGAAATTGCGCAGGTGCCTGAGCCCGTCCACCACCGCGGCCAGGCCGTCCGCCGTCACGTGCAGCGGGACGAGGACGCCGTCCACGCCGTGACGGGCGAAGAGTGCCCCCATCACCTCGGGCGCCTTCACGTGGTAGATCGGATCCGCCAGGATCCCGTAGACCCGCGTCCGTCCCGTGATCCCGGCCGCCGTGAGCGCGCTGTTCATGGCCGTCCTCCCGTCCATCTGTCCTGACCGGCTCCGGCTCACGTCATGTAGAGGCCGCCGGCGACATCGACGGTCTGTCCGGTGACGAAGCTGGCCTCGGCGGAGGTCAGATAGAGGGCGAGATCCGCGACCTCCTCGGGGGCGCCGAGGCGGCCCATCGGGGTCAGGCGAACCTGCTCGTCGTTGACGGCGCGGCCCACCGCTCGGACCATCGGGGTCTCGATCCGACCCGGCGCGATCGCGTTGACGCGGATGCCGAACGGGCCGAGCTCCGCCGCGAGGTGCTTGGTGAGACCGATCAGCCCGGCCTTCGACGCCGCGTAGTGGCAGGCGACGATCGGCGAGTGAGTCTTGCCCGCCACCGACGACATGTTGACGATCCAGCCGCGCCCGGCCGCGCACATCGCCGGCGTCAGCGCGCGGACGGTGTTGAACGCCCCCGTCAGGTTGACCGCGACGACGCGGTTCCACTCCGCCGGATCCATCTCCCAAACCCGGTGGGCCGCCCCGTCGTGCTTCAGCGAGATGCCGGCATTGTTGATGACCGTATCGAAGGCGCCGCCCATCGCGGCGGCGGCCTCCGACACGGCCGTCTCGACTGCCGCATAGTCGGCGACGTCGAGCTGCAGCGGCAGGGCGCGGCCACCCGCCGCCTCGATGGCCGCGACCGTCGAGGCAACGTCGTCCGAGTTCACGTCGGCGACGCCCACCAGGGCTCCGCGCGAACCGAATCCCTCCGCGATCGCCCGGCCGATCCCGCGGCCAGCCCCCGTGACGAGGACGCGCCGGCCGGCGTGGCTCGGGCGCCGCGCGATCGCCTCGGGATTGGTCTGCCGCTCGGTCATCTCAGATCCCCAGATAGGCGCGGCGGACGTGGTCGTTGTCGAGCAGGGCCGCGGACGCGTCGGCGAGGACGATCTCGCCGTTCTCCAGCACGTAGCCCCGGTCGGCGACCTGCAGCGTGTGGAACACGTTCTGCTCGACGATCAGCACGGTGGCGCCGGTCCTCGCGATCCGGTCGACCACCGCGAAGACCTGCGCCACCACGATCGGCGCGAGGCCGAGGGAGGGCTCGTCGAACATCAGGAGCTTGGGCCGCGCCATCATCCCGCGGGCGATGGCCACCATCTGCTGCTCGCCCCCGGACAGGGAGCCGGCGTTCTGGTCGAGGCGCTCGCGCACCTGCGGGAACAGGTCCAGGACGTCCGCGAGCGTCTCCGACTGGCGCTCGCGCGCGGCGCGGCGGTAGGCGCCCATCAGCAGGTTCTCCCGCACCGTCATCTCGGGGAAGAGCTGGCGCCCCTCCGGGATCAGGGTGACGCCCCGCGCCACCATCTCGTGGCCTGAGAGCCGGGTGACGTCCTCATCCTCGAACAGGATCCGGCCGCGCGTCGGCGTCACGAAGCCCGCGATGGTCCGCAGCGTCGTCGTCTTGCCGGCACCGTTGGCGCCGACGATCGTCACCACCTCGCCGGCGCGCACCTCCAGCGAGGCGGCGTGCAGGATGCTGGTCGCGCCGTAGCCGGCATCCACGCGCTCAAGCGTGAGCATGGGCGAACTCCTTGCCGCGATAAGCCTCGATCACGGCCGGGTCGCGGACCACGTCCTGCGGGCTTCCCTGGGCGATGATCTGCCCGGAACACAGGACGATCACCCGGTCGGAGAGCGCCATCACCGCCTGCATGACGTGCTCGATCGCGAAGATGCTGACGCCGGTATCGCGGATCGACAGCATCAGATCGATGGCGCGGCGCACGTCGATCTGATTGATGCCGGCCATCACCTCGTCGAGGAGCAGCACGCGCGGGCGCATCGCCATCACGCGGGCGACCTCGAGCCGCTTGAGGCCGCCGATGGTGAGACCGCGCGCCTCGCTTCCGAGCCACGGCGCGAGCCCCATTCGCTCGGCGGTCTCGCGCGCGACCGCCCGCGCTTCGCGGACGTCGCGGTGGCGTGGAAGGCGCCGACCATGATGTTCTCCTCGACCGTCATGGCGGCGAAGGGCTGCACGATCTGGAAGGTGCGGCCGACGCCGAGCGTCGCGAAATCCGCCGGTTGGCCCGGATGCTGCCACGTCCCGTCCGGCGCGCGCACGCTCACCGTTCCGGCGTCGGGCTTGAGGAAGCCCGAGATCATGTTGAAGAGGGTGGTCTTGCCGGCCCCGTTCGGGCCGATCAGATTCAGGATCTCGCCCTCCCGGAGGGTGAAGCCGACGTCGTTGGTGACGTGCAGGCCGCCGAAGCGCTTCTGAAGGCCCTCGACCCGGAGGACGGCCTCGTCGACCGGCGGCCGTTCCGCGGCGCGCGGCGCGGCCGGAACAGCACCGGCCTTCACGCCGCGACCGCCGGCGCCGGACCGCGCGAAGCGGGTGACGAGCCCCATCAGGCCGTTGGGCAGGAACAGGACGACGAGCACCAGCACAAGGCCGTAGACGAGGCCGTGCAGCCCCAGGGCCTTCGCGCCGAGCAGCGGCCCGAACACCGTGCCGAGGCCGCCGATCAGCGCGAACATCGCAATCTGGATCGACAGGGTCAGCGAGAACATCGCCGCCGGCTCGATGAAGGTCAGGTACATGGCGTGGAAGGTGCCGACCATGGCGGTGAGCGCCCCCGACACGGTCACGGCGATGAGCCGCACGCGCACCGTGCGCACGCCCGCCGCGCGGGCGGCCGATTCCCGCTCGCGGGTCGCGACGAGGTAGAAGCCGATCCGGTGCGCCCGCATCCACCACGCGACCGCGAGTGTCAGCAGCAGGAGCCCGAAGGCGATGGCCAGCGGTGGCCAGCGATCGCGGAACATCATCCAGGCCCAGCCGAACTTCAGCGGGATCATCAGCCCCGTGGCACCCCCAGACAGGTCCCGGAGATGGAGGGCCAGCACGCGGAAAACTTCGAGGAAGGCGATCGTCGCCAGCGAGAAGGACGGTCCGTGCAGCCGGAAGCACGGGAAGCTGATCGCCAGCGCCACTAGCACGGCGAGTGCGGCGCCGGCCACGATGCCGATCCACGGGCTGATCCCGGCACCGACGAGCAGCATGCCGCAATAGGCGCCGAGGCCGTAGAAGATGCCTTGGCCGAGGGAGAGCTGGCCGGCGTAGCCGCCGACGATGTTCCAGGCGTCTCGGCCGTCGCCTGGGCCGCGGCGCCCAGCTCGAGGGCGGCGGCGAGTGCACGCGCCAGAACTCTCATCGTTTCCTCCCGTGTCAGTCGTCGGCCCGGCGCTTCGTGCGCCTTCTCGTTGGGGCCAGTCGGCGGCGTCAGTAGGCGAGGGCGTCCTTGCCCTCGAAGCTGGTGATCGGCGGGTAGGCGCGCTGGTCGGTGATCACGTCGATCACCGTGACGGCGTTGTTCGCGAGTGCGTCGCGCAGCGCCGGCGCGAGATCTCCGGGGCGCTCGACGCGGGTCCCGGCGCAGCCGCAGGCGCGGGCGATCGCGGCATGGTCCACCGCCTCAAAGTCGCAGACGTCGGTGAAGTCGCCGAACAGGCTCAGCTCCGCGTGCTTCTGGTAGCCGAGGATCTGGTTGTTCAGGACGACGACGATGACCGGCAGCCGCATGCGCCGCGCCGTCTCCAGCTCCGACCAGACGTGGCCGAAGCCGCCGTCGCCGGTCACGCAGATCACGGGCGCGTCCGGGCGAGCGACCTTGGCGCCGAGGGCGAAGGGCAGGCCCCATCCGAGTCCGGCGATGCCGCGCGGGGTGAGGAAGCGCTGGCCGGCCCTCCGCGCCGTGAGGAAGTTGGCGATCCAGATCGAGGCGTAGCTCGCGTCGGCGACGACGACGGTCTCGGGCGTCGTCACCGCGTCGATCTCGGCCATGATCCGCTCGGGTCGGATCGGGGTGGCCTCCATGTCGACGAGGCGGGCCATGTCGCCGGCCTGGGCCTCGCGGGCGCGGGCGATGGTGTCGGCGAGCGCCGCGCGGCGGCCTTTCAGACCGGACAGGTCGCGTTGCCGAAGGACCTCGGCGAGGGAAGCGAGGGTCAGCTTGGCATCGCCAACGAGGCGGAGGGACTCGTAATTGCGGCCGACCTCGCCCCCGTCCACGTCGAGATGGATGAATCGGGCGCCTGCCGGGTAGAGCGACCAGCTGTCGGTGCCGTTCTGATTGGTGCGGTTGCCCACGAGGAGGACGACGTCGGCCTCCGTGACGAGCGCGCGCAGGTGGGACGAGCGCGCCCGCGGCGCCATGAAGTAGCCGACGACGCCGACGGAGAGCGGGTCGGTCTCGGCGACGGCGCCCTTGCCCATCACCGTGGTGGCGACCGGCAGTCCGAGGCTCTGCAGCGCGCCGAGTTCCGAATAGGCGCCGGAGGAATGGACACCGCCGCCCGCGATCACGAGGGGGCGCCGCGCCCCGGCGATCAGGTCCGCGGCCTCCGCGATCCCGGCCGGGTCGGCGACCGTGCGGTCGAGGGGGAAGGTGCCGAGGCTGGCCGCTCGGCGCGGTGCCGAGGCCTCGAAATCCGGCCGCTCGTCGAGCAGGTCCAGGGGCACCAGCAGCACCGCCGGACCGGGCCGCCCGGAGGCCGCGGCCGCGAAGGCCATGTCGACGTAGTCGTCGATGCGCTCGGCGACCGCGACCCGGCGGACCCACTTGGCGACGCCCGCGAACAGGGCGAGGTGATCGAGTTCCTGGAAGGCGTTCCGGTCCGTGAATTGCCGGTGAACGTCTTGGACGATGGCCAACACCGGTACGGATGCCTTCAGCGCTTCCGCGAGGCCCGGCACCAGCAGGGTGGCGGCGGGACCGTTCTGGGCGGCGACCACCGCCACCCGGCCCGAGATCCGCGCGTAGGCGTCGGCCATCGCGGCGCCGGCATTCTCGGTGCGGTAGCCGATCTGGCGGATGCCGTGATGCGGGGCGGCCAGGAACAGCGCCGACGGGATGCTCTGGCCGAACACGTCGCGGACCCCGTGCCGGTGGAGCGCCGCGGCCAGGGCGTGGGCGCCGGTCATGTTGGCGCGGTCGGACATCTCGGACATCAGCGGCTCCCCCGCGCGGCGTCACCCATCGACAGGACGATCTTCCCGATATGCTGGCCCCCATCCATGCGGGCATGGGCTTCAGCCACCCGGTCGAACGGGAACACGGAATCGATCGGCGGCCGCGCGCGCCCGGCCGCGAGCAGCGGCAGGACGTGCTCCGCGAGGGCCTCGGCCAGGCGGGCCTTCAGGGCGACCGGGCGAGCCCGCAGCGTCGAGCCCGTCAGCGTCACCCGCTTCGTCAGGAGCGGCTGGAGATCGATCTCCGTCACCCGCGAGCCCTGCTGGAAGGCGATCTGGGCGATGCGCCCGTCGATCGCCACGGCCTCGAGGTTGCGGCTGATGTAGGGGCCGCCGACCATGTCGAGGATCACGTCGGGCCCGCCCCCGTCGGTGGCGGCCCGGGCCGCGGCGACGAAATCCTCCCGCCGATAGTCGATCGCGGCGTCCGCGCCGAGTTTGAGGCAGGCCGCGCATTTCTCGGACGAGCCCGCGGTCACGATCACGCGGGCGCCCCAGGCCTTCGCCAGCAGGATCGCGGTGGTGCCGATCCCCGAGGCGCCGCCGTGGATCAGCAGGCTCTCGCCCGCCCTTAGCCGGGCACGCTCGAACACGTTGCTCCAGACGGTGAAGTAGGTCTCGGGTATCGCCCCCGCCTCGATCGCCGGCAGGCCGTCCGGCACCTTCAGCGCGACCCCCTCGTCGACGACGGCCCATTCGGCATAGGCGCCGCTATGGACCAGCGCCATCACCCGATCACCGGGTCGGAAGCGCCCGGCACCGGGTCCGAGCGCCTCCACGATGCCGGCGAGTTCGAGCCCCAGCACGTCGGAGGCGCCGGGCGGCGGCGGGTAGCGGCCCTCGCGCTGCATCACGTCCGGCCGGTTGATGCCCGCGGCCTCGACCCGCACGAGCAGTTGCCCCTCGCCCGGCTCGGGGCGCGGTCGCTCGGCGATCCGGAGGACCTCGGGCCCGCCCTGCCCGGCGGCGATCACGGCTCGCATCGTGGTGCTCATCGCTCGGCCCCCTGGCTCCCCGCCGCTTCGGGAAGAAGCAGCACCTTCATGGCCTGCCGGCTCCGCGCCAGATCGAACGCCGCCCAGGCTTCCGCGAGGGGACGACGGTGCGTGATCAGCGCCTCCAGCGTCCCGGCATGGTCCGCGAGGAGCGCGATCGCGGCGTCGAAGGCGCGCGCCGTCGTGTCGTGGGCCGCGCGCAGCTGCTTCTTGCTGCGCACGAAACCCGTCAGGTCGAGGTCGAGGGATCCGGAGTGGATGCCGGCCACCACCATCACGCCGCCGGAACGCAGCACGCCCATCCCGTCGACCACCGATCGGGCGGATCCCGTCGCCTCGATCACCCGGTCAGCCTCCCCGTCGAAGGTGCGCCGAACGGCGTCGTCCAGGCCGACGCCGGCGAGATCGGCCGTCGCGCGGATGCCGATCCGGCGAGCGAGGTCGAGGCGCGCGGTGTCGTCGAGACCGGCGAGCAGCACGTCCGCGCCCCGATGCTGCGCCACGAAGGCGATGCAGAGGCCGATCGGGCCCGGGCCGAGCACCGCCACGCGGTCGCCCGTCCCGACCTCCGCCACGTCCACCGCGTTGACCGCGACCGCCAGCGGCTCGGCCAGCGTCGCGACGGCCAGCGGCATCCCTTCGGGCAGGCGGCGGCAATTATCGGCCGGAACGACGACCTGCTCGGCGAAGGCCCCGTCCGCGTGCAGGCCGACGACTCGCCTTCCCTGGCAATCCTGCGGCCGCTCGGCCGCGCAGGCCGCGCAGCCGCCGCACGGCACTGTCGGCCAGCAGGTGACCCGGTCGCCGACGGCGAGCCCGGTCACGCCGTCTCCCACGGCGCGGACCGTCCCGGCGAACTCGTGGCCGAGGGTGACCGGCATGAAGGGGATCATGAACCCGTAGCCGGGGGTCCACTCGTAGGCGTGGATGTCGCTGCCGCAGATGCCGGCCGCGGCGACCGTGACGGTCACGCGGCCAGCCCCCGGAGCGGTGGGCGCATCGACGTGGACGAGGTCAGCCCCGAAGTCGGCCGTCGCCTTGCGCAACGCGAGCATTTCCGTCCCCTGTCTCCCGCCGAGCCTCTCGGCCCGGCGGCATGCCCAACGACGCGTGCCGTCGACGCACTTCGTAATTTGTTATAACAAACATCGGACCAAGGGGAGGAATATGTCAAGCGCTTCGGCGTCCGAACTGGAAACCGGCGAAATCATGCCGGATTGGGTTCGTCCGATCGTCAAGGAGAGCCTGAGCGAGCGGGCCTACCGCGAGCTGCGCCTCGCGCTGATGCGCGGACAGCTGCGACCCGATACGCGCCTGCGCCTCCGCCCGATGTCGGCCCGGTTCGGCATCAGCGCCACGCCCATGCGCGAGGCCCTGCTCAGGCTCGTCGCCGAGAAGGCCCTCGCGCTCGACGCGCGCGGCAGCGTCGTCGTGCCTCGGCTGACCCTGGATCAGCTGCTGGAGATCCGCGCGATCCGCACCGATCTCGAGGGACGTGCCGCCGCCGCTGGGGCTGCCAGAGACTCGGCCGAGGTCGACGCGCTGGAGGCGATCCACGCGCAGATCTCGCAATGCCACGCGAGCCGCGACTTCGCGCGCGCGGTGAACCTCAACACCGAGTTTCACCTGACGCTGTGCAAGATCGGGCAGATGCCGATCCTGTACGAGATCGTCGAGCTCCTGTGGGTGCGCTGCGGCCCGATCCTCTCGCACCTCTACGACGACGGCGTCCCCGACTGGGAACCGCACCCTCATCGGCGCATCATCGACGCCTTGCGCGACCGCGACCCGGTCGCGGCCCGTGATGCGGTGCGCGAGGATATCGAGCGCGGCGGGAGCGGTCTGTTCGCGCATGTCCGCGCGGCCGCCAAGGGGTGATGACCGATCGCGGGGCGGACAAGGAAGTCGATCGCTGCCGGGTGCGGTCGGATCGGCGTCGCGGCCGAGGCGGCGGCCCTGGGCTCGGCGAGCCCCCACCCAGAAAACGCCGGAGCGCGGAGCGTCCGGCAGTTGCCGAATGCCGACGCACGACTATCCTGCGCCCCATGCGCGCTGATCTCGCCGTCCTCGCTCTGGTCTTCGCTGCCACGGGCGCGCGCGCCCAGCAGCAGCTTCCGACCATCCCCGAGTTGCTGACGGCCGAGGCGAACGCCGCGCGAGCCTGTGAAGGCACCGGGGATCCGGCCATCATCCGGGAGCAGTGTCGGCTGCGCGATCGGCTGAGTGGGCGCTTGGCTCAGGCGGGCTATTGCTGGGGCCGCAAAGGACAGGCGGACGAGAAGAAGGAATGGCACGCCTGCCAGCCGGATTCGATCTACGAGGATGATATCGAGGCGGTACAGCGCTGAGCGGCTGGCCCCGTCGTCGAACGCGGCCTCGTCACTCGAAGGACTGTACGCCGGGCTACAGCGGGACTTCGCTCCGTAGATGGCGGGGCGATCTCCGCGGCTCGACGCGGTGCCGGCATGCTCCTGGCTGAAGAACCTGCTCGCGGTCGGGCTACCGCCCAGTCCGGCTGAAGACGCTCCACGCCAGCGGCTCTTCGGGCACTACGCGGCGCTCCCAGCCGCCGCGCGTGCGCTCACCGCCAGCTGCAGCCATCGACGCCTCGATCCGGCCCAGCATCCTGCACGCCGCGCGCGTGCGCTGATCCCGACGGCGCTCCCGCGCGCCGGTCGAGGCCGGCATGCTCCAATCACGCGATCCAGAAAAGTCCATCAGGACAGCGTCCTGAACAGATGTTCGCGAGCGCAGATCGGCGCGGCTGCGCGGCATTCGCGCCACCCCCGGCATCGAACGAGATGCATCACCTGACCCCCCCGGGCTCCAGCGTCGACCCGAGGAACAGAACTAGCATTGCACGCACGTTCGATTTATTGCACGGATCACTACTGCAACAAAAACGTAGTTCTTCAGATAATACCGGAGCTAAATTCGCAGATACGGTACTTATTTTCTATTCCAAGACACCAGAAACATCTTGAACTGCACAGGCAGAGTGTTAGACCGCCATCGTCGCTCAGAGCTCCGACAACGATACGGTCGCCATCGATGATTAACACGATCAAGGGCAGGCTATTCGCACTTCTCGCCGTACTGGGTACACTCCTCATAGGATCAGCAGCGCTCAGTAATTACGCGCTCTATAATAATTTCAGGGGTCTCGAATCGATCTACGCCGACAGAGTCATGCCGCTCAGCCAGTTCGGCACGATGCGCGACGCTTTCGATGCCATCCTGACCGCGACGCGAGATTTCGAGG
Organism: Methylobacterium sp. ME121; assembly: GCF_000974725.1. NCBI lineage: Bacteria > Pseudomonadati > Pseudomonadota > Alphaproteobacteria > Hyphomicrobiales > Methylobacteriaceae > Methylobacterium > Methylobacterium sp. ME121. The sequence goes on along the minus strand of NZ_BBUX01000001.1, from coordinate 132,157 downwards.
TCCACGCGATACAGGCGGCCGAAGCCGTGACGATCCTCGATCACCAGCTGGCACGGGCGAAGGAAGCCTGGGCCGCCTACCTGACCACGTATCTCACGCCCGAGGAGACACAGCTCGTCGCGAAGCTGACGCCGCGATTCGACCGCGACGCGGCGATCGTGGCCGACCTCGTCCGCGCCTTGACGAACGGGGACCTTGACGCTGTGACCGCGTCCCGGATCGATCTCCTCCGGGCGATGAGCCCGACAACGGCGACCATCGGCGAGCTGTCCGACCTGCAGGTCCGCGAGGCCCGCGCCGAGTTCGAACGCGCGGACGCGATGGCGCAGCGCCTGCGGATGCTGCTCTTGGCGACACTGGCCGGCGCCGCCCTAGCGGTCGGGTACGGCGTCCGCGTGATCCTCACCCAAGTCACCCGCCCGATCGGCCGGACGACGGCGACGATGACCCGTCTCGCCGCGGGCGACCTCGATGCGCGGATCGACGGCGCGGACCGTGGCGACGAGATCGGCGCGATGGTCAAGGCTGTCCAGGTCTTCAAGGATGCGCTCGTCGCGAAGCGCGCGGCGGATGTGGCCGCCGCCACCGAGGCGGCCGCGAAAGCGCGCCGCGCCGAGACCATGGACCGCGCCACGCGGACGTTCCGCCAGCAGATGGAGGGCCTGACCGCGGCGTTAGCGACCAGCGCCGGGGCCATGGAGAGTGCCGCCGCGACCATGGACCGGAACGCCGGACAGACCGCGACGCAGTTGCTCCAGGTCTCGTCGGCGGCCGAGCAGACCTCGGTCCACGTCCAGACCGTCGCGGCGGCCAGCGAAGAACTGGCGACGTCGATCGGGGTCATCAACGGCCAGATCACGCGCTCCTCGGACATGGCCCAGCGCGCGGCGGCCGAGGCGACGGAGACCAACACCCTCGTGATGAGCCTCGCCGACGGCGCCGAGCGGATCGGCACCGTGATCAGCCTGATCGCCGGGATCGCCGCGCAGACGAACCTGCTCGCGCTCAATGCCACCATCGAGGCGGCCCGCGCCGGAGACGCGGGTCGCGGCTTCGCGGTCGTCGCCACCGAGGTGAAGGAGCTGGCGGCCCAGACCGTCCGGGCGACCGAGACGATCTCCGATCAGGTCGCGACGATCCAGAAGGAGACGCACCGCGCCGTCGACGTCATCCAGGCGATCACCGCGTCCGTCCTGGACCTTCGGACCATCGCGACGAGCGTGGCGGCCTCGATGGAAGAGCAGGAGGCGGTGACGCAGGAGATCGTGCGGAACGTCAGCCAAGCCGCCGACGGCACGCGGGCGGTCACGGTCACGATCGGAACCATCACGCAGGCCGCCGGCGAGACCGGCCGGACCGCGGCCGCGGCGCTGGACGCGGCCACCGCCCTGTCGCGGCAATCGGAGACCCTGAACGCCGCGGTCGCGGGATTCCTCGCGGCGGTTCAGGCAGCCTGAGGCGGCGCGCTCAGCCGCCGGGCGATCCGGGAGGCTGCGGCAGGCGCATCAGGGGCGCGCCGACCCGGAGGATCGATCCGACGGCGAGCCCCGGGCAGAGCTCGAAGCCGGCGGGCGCCAGCACCACGATGGTGGAACCGTGCTCGAACCAGCCCATCTCGGCGCCCTTCGCGAGCCGGGCCGCGGTGGGAATGCGCCGTCCCCCGGTCTCGCGCAGATTGAGCCCCTCGGGCAGGAAGCCGAGGCGCAGACCGGCAACGAGGATGGCCGCCACCGGCACCAGCGTCACCGCGTGCCCGCCCGGAGCGAGGCGCAGGCGCAGGACGGCGCGCTCGTTCCTGCAGAACAGCGCCTCGACGCGCTTCAGGGCAATCGGGTTCACGTTCCAGGTATCGCCCCAGATGTGGCGCACCGACTCGACGCGCAGGTCGTGCGGGGCGTGGAAGCGATGGTACATCCCGGCCGTCAGGCGCAGGGTGGCGTAGCAGCCCCCCTCGTGGGCCCGCGCCAGCGCTGTGTCCCCGCCCAGCAGGTCGGCGAGTCGGTAGGACAGGCCCTTGATCTGGTACAGGCGGCCGGCCTCGATGCGGCCGTGGGCCCCCAGGATCGCGTCGCTGGGGCTCGTCAGCAGAGTCGGGTCGGCCGCGATCGGCCGGGCGCCTGAGCGCAGGGCCCGCACGAAGGCGGCGTGAAGGCTGGGGAAGCGCGTCTCCCGCGCGTCGCGGAGATCGACGTCGCAGAACAGCCGCCACGTCGCGATCGAGAGGTCCCGGATCAGCGGCTGCTCGATCCGGCTGAACCAGCCCATGAAGCGGGTCGCCAGGCGGCGCGGCAGACGGTTCGTCAGCAGAAAATTGAGATCCTCCTGCGCACCGATCCGCGCCAGGAGTGTCCGCAGCCGGGATCCCGCAACCGTCATCATGCCGTGAACCGTCTCCGGTAGGGCGCGGGGCGATGTCCGCGCTCCTCATCACCCTGTCCGCCACCACCGCCGCCGCGGTTCTCGCGCTGCCACGAGCGGCCGAACGCCTGCAGCTCTCGCGGGCGAAGCACCGCTCGCTCACCGGCCACGCCCGCATGGCCCGGCGCGTCGCCCGACTGATCCCGCACTATTCCTATTCGGACCGCGCCTTCTTCCGGTCGGACGATCCGGACGAGGCAGTGGCGTGCCGCCGCGAGGCCGGCTTCGCGCGGCTCTCCGATCTGTTCCGGGCGCGCTTCGCCAGGACACGGGCCGAGACCGAGTCGGTCCGCGCCGGGCTCTCGGACCTCCAGTTCACCGGGCTCTACCGGGTACCGTTCCAGTACGCCCGGCACGTGCGCGCGCATCTCGGCACCGGCGCCTTCGCGGCCGCCGCGTCGGGCGTCACGGTTACGGATCTCGACGGCAACGTCTTCTACGACCTCGCCGGCTCCTACGGCATGAACCTGTTCGGCGTCGACTTCTACCGGGCCTGCCTGGACGAGGGTGCCGCGCGGGTCTCGGCGCTGGGCCCCGTGCTCGGGCCGCTCCACCCGGTCGTCACCGGCAACGTCGCGCGGCTGAGGGCGATCTCGGGCCTCGACGAGGTCTCGTTCCACATGTCCGGCACCGAGGCGGTGATGCAGGCGGTGCGGCTCGCCCGCTACCACACCGGCCGCCGCCGGATCGTGCGCCTGTGCGGCGCCTATCACGGCTGGTGGGGCGATGTGCAGCCGGGCATCGGCAACCCGGTCCCGACCCGCGACACGCTCACCCTGGCCGACATGTCCGAGCGGACGCTGCGGGTGCTCGCCACCCGCAGCGACGTCGCCTGCGTCCTGGTCAACCCGCTCCAGGCCATGCACCCGAACGCCGGGGCGCCGGCCGATTCCGCGCTGGTCGACAGCGGCCGCAGAGCGGCCTTCGACCGCGCTGCCTACACCAAGTGGCTCCACGAACTCCGGTCGGTGTGCAGCGCCCGGGGCATCGTGCTGATCCTCGACGAGGTCTTCATGGGCTTCCGCCTCGCCCGCGGCGGCGCGCAGGCCTATTTCGGCCTGCGCGCCGACATGGTCACCTACGGCAAGACTCTCGGCGGCGGCCTGCCCGTCGGCGTCCTCTGCGGGCGCGCCGACCTGATGCGGCGGTACAGGGACGACCGCCCCGTCGACATCTGCTTCGCGCGGGGCACCTTCAACGCCCATCCCTACGTCATGGGCGCGATGGGCGCGTTCCTCGACCGGCTGGACAGCCCGGCGGTGGCCGCGCTCTACGCCGATCTCGACGCGACCTGGGACGCGCGCGCGCGGCACCTCAACACCCTCCTGGCGGGGGCCGACCTGCCGGTCCGGGTCGCCAACATGTCGACGGTTTGGACGGTCCTGTACACCAAGCCGTCGCGCTACAACTGGATGCTGCAATTCTACCTGCGCGCCGAGGGGCTGGCCCTGTCGTGGGTCGGAACCGGCCGCATGATCTTCAGCCTCGCCTACGACGACGCGGCTTTCGAGGCCGTGGCGACGCGCTTCGTGGCGGCGGCGCAGGCTATGCGTGCGGATGGCTGGTGGGAGGGTGAAGTGCCGAGCGACAGAGCGATCCGCCGGTCGATCCTGCGCGAGGTCGCGGCGGTCCGCCTGGGCAGGCTCGGAGACCGCCTGGGTCTGCGCGCGCCGGATCAAGCCTGATTGGGGTGCCGGCCGCGCGGGACCGGCACCCGGGATCCAATCTCAGGCGCCGCGCTCGTGCGGCTCCTGCTCCTCGACGAGTTCGCCGTGCAGCAGGGCGAGCGGCGCCTTGTGGTAGAGCTTGATGTCGTGGAACGGGTCCGTGAGGATCTTGGTCACCCAGACAAGGCCGGTCTGGACGTCGCGCTGCAGAAAGAGCTGGACCATCCGGAACAGCAGGCCGGCAAGCGCCAGCCACAGCCAGATCCAGCCGACGTTGCGGATCAGGTCCGCGGTGCTCTGATGGGGCGCGATCAGGCCGAACAGGCTCGGGTCGAAGTAGAGCGGGAGGGGGGACAGCGCCCAGATCGCCAGCAGCACGATCTTGCGCTGCAGGTTGTAGCCGACCTTGATCTCCTCTTTGTGCTCGTGCGTCGCGTCGTTGACGTGGTCGTAGCCCTTGGGCTCGAAGAACAGATGGCCGGCCTGCCGGGACGTCATCGCCACCAGCCAGCCGATCAAGGCCGCCGTGGCCGGGTCCTTGAACGCCAGGGCGTAGGCCACCAGGAAGCTGATCGCGCTCACCACGTGCAAGCTCTGATTGACGCGGTTGTGGTGGTAGTAGCGGTGGTCGTCCCAGCGCTGGATGCGCAGCGCCTCGAGAAAGCTCGCCATGATGTGCGTCCCCGATCGAAGGTTGTGGTGGGCTGGTCGAAGCTGATGCGCGCCTAGGCGGCGCGCTTGCGCAGGCGGACGAGGGAGAAGTGGCCGAGCGGCGGGAGCGCGCGGCGCTCGACGATCTCCACCGGCGCTGCGGCGGCCCAGGCCGCGTAGCGCTCCCAGGAGAACTCGGTCCGCCAACCGAGGCGGCTGGTCACCGGGGCGAGGGCGCGCTCCACCGTGCGCCGGAGGCCGGCCTCGGCACCGATCCGTGTGGTGATCACGATCTCGCCGCCGGGGCGCAGCACCCGGGCGAACTCGTCCAGCGCCGCCTCGGGATTGGGGACCGCGGTGACGACGTACTGGGCCACCACCACGTCGAAGGCGGCGTCCGGGAAGTCGAGCTGCTCGGCATCCATGACGGCGAGGCGCTCAACGTTGCGCAGGCGCAGCCGGGCCACGCGCTGGCGCGCCTTCTCCAGCATGGGCGCCGAGATGTCGATGCCGACGATGCTGCGGGCGCGCCGGTAGGCGGGCAGGGACAGCCCCGTGCCGACGCCGACTTCGAGGATCCGGCCGCCGATCCGTTCGGCGGCGGCGGCCGCCAGCGTGCGGCCCTGCGCGAAAACGGGCCCGAAGACCAGGTCGTAGACCGGGGCCCAGCGACCGTAGGCCTTGGCGACGCCGTCGCGGTCGAGATCGGGCCCGAGCGGGCCCGCGCGCGTGGAACCGGTGTCGTGCATTCCGAGGGCCATGGGCGTCCTGTTCGGTTATCGGCTGGGTCGACGCGGCGGTGGCTTGGACCGACCGCCGGTCGCGGATTTGGGGCTGGCGTTCCCGGGCCCGGTCCACATCACGGGCCGTCGTGCCGCTCAGCGCTGCGCCGGCGACGCTCTCCCGCTTCGCCCGGTTCGGAAGGTCGCAGGGCGGCGCCGCGCGATGCCGCGGACCGGTCAGGACGGGCGGAGGCGCGGGAGGCGGGATCTCGGTTCATGCATCGCCGCCCGGACCATCAACGACCCCACGCCGCATCTCCGCCCAAGTCTTTCCGCCGGCAAAGCTATGTCGCGCGTTTGACAAGCTTGTGACAGATCCATCAGATCCGCATATCTGCAATCGTTTTGCTGGCAACATACTGATCTGAGACGCAAAACGGCCGCGTTAGATGGGACTTAATCGTTCCGGCGGTCAACCTGATCTTGGCGCGCGGCGGTCCGCGCAGCCGCGTGTTGGCCCGCCGCTCACGCGGCGTTCACGATGCTCCGAACACCTCGCCGTTGCGGCCTCGTCGCAGATGCCGAGATGCGCGATGATTTGAGGGTGAGGAGACCCAAGGTCGCGCCTTCGACATCTTCTCGCCCTGATATCGACGAGATGTGACCCGGTATCCCCAGCAGGACAGGGCGCGACGACGCGCCGAAGGAGTGTTTCGCGTGATCGAGAATTTGCGGCGTCAGACTATCGCGGTCGCGGCCATCGCCGGGATCGCTCTCAGCGCCGGGCAGGTGCAGGCCGCGCAGTGCGGCAACACCGCGGCCGGTTTCGATGCGTGGAAGCGGCAATTCGCCGAGGAGGCGCGCGGCCGGGCCAGCGCGGCCAGCCTCGCGGCGCTGCAGAACACGACCTACTCGACCGCCACCATCTCGGCGGACCGGGGCCAGCACAGCTTCAAGCTGTCGCTGGACCAGTTCCTCGCCAAGCGCGGCGGCCCGACCATCGTCAAGCGGGGCCGGGCTCTGAAGCAGCAGAACGCGGCCCTCTTCGACTCGATCGAGCAGCGCTACGGCGTGCCGCCGGGCCCGCTCCTGGCGATCTGGGGCATGGAGACCGGCTTCGGCGCCGTCCGCGGCAACGTCAACACGCTCTCCGCGGTGGCGACGCTCGCCTACGATTGCCGCCGTTCGGAATACTTCACCGACCAGCTCTACGCCGCGCTGACCCTGATCGATCGCGGTCTCCTGACGCCGAACACCCGAGGCGCGGCCCACGGCGAGGTCGGCCATACCCAGTTCCTGCCGAAGAACGTGTTGGCCTACGGCACCGGCGACCTGAACAACGTCGGTGCGGCCCTGTCGTCCACGGCCAACTTCCTCAAGGCCCATGGCTGGCGGGCCGGCGCGGGCTACCAGCCCGGCGAGCCGAACTTCGCGGCCATCCAGGGCTGGAACGCGGCACCGGTCTACGAGAAGGCGATCGCTCTGCTCGGGCGCCAGATCGACAACGATTAGCAGTATTCCGGTCACGGATAGACCGGTTCGAACTACGAGAACTGCGGCGGCGCGCCCGAAAATGGTCCCGATCGGGCCAAGATCGATCATCGCGTCGCCCCAGAAAAGCCGGCCCGACCCCGCTGTCTCACTCTGAGCGGGGCCGGACCGCCCGCCGCGACGTCTCCGCCTTTCCGGAGAGCGGCAGCCGGCACGCCCCGCCTCGCGACGAGGAGCATGGGCAACCGCGATGGCTGTCGAATCCGTGCCGCTGGACGGCGCCAAGACCCGGAACGCGCGCAACACCTGGCTCGCGCCTCTGACGGTGCTCACCGGCCTCGTGACGATGGCCGCCCTCGGGAGCAGCGTCCTGCATCGCGCCCCGGTCCCGGTGACCGGAATCGAGAGCCCCCGGACGGAAGCGCCGGTGCCCGGAACGGCTGCGGAGGACGGGGCCGAGACCGCCACCGCCGAACTAGGGGCTGCAGGCTCGCCCGATGCCGGCCGCGAGACCATCGGCGCTCCGCAGTCGCGCTGGGCGTGGAATCAGATCGCCCCGCCGTCGCTGACGCCCGAAGCCGAGCCCGAGATCGGCGCCGAGGCCGGCTCCCAGCTCGGGACGCAGGCCGCCGAGACGCCGCTCAGCGCGGTGGTCGTCCCGCTGCCGATCCCGCGTCCGCCCGAATTCCGCGCCCCCTTGGGCCCTGGATTCGCCCGACGGTCCGAGCGGCGCATGGCGCGCCGCGAGTTGCCGCCGGCGGCGCAGCCCACGCCGCAGCCCGAGGAGCGCTCGTTCCTCGAGAAGCTGTTCGGCATCGAGCGCGGACCGGCCCTGGCCTACACGGCCCTGGAGAGCAAGCCGGCCGACGTCGCGCCGCCGGCGCAGCGCGTCTCGCCGCCGCTGGCCCCGACCCGCGATCCGGGCCCCACGGCCGGCATCGCGGTCTACAACATCGCCGCCAAGACCGTGACCCTGCCGAACGGCGAACGCCTGGAGGCCCATTCCGGGCTCGGCGAGGGTCTGGACGATCCGCGCCTCGTCAATGTGCGGATGCGCGGGCCGACGCCGCCGGGTACCTACGACCTCACCGAGCGCGAGCGGCCGTTCCACGGTGTGCGGGCGATCCGCCTCACGCCGGTCGGCGGCAACGAAGCCGTCTACGGCCGCGTCGGCCTGCTGGCGCACACCTACATGCTGGGCCCGCGCGGCGACTCGAACGGCTGCGTGTCGTTCCGCGACTACGACCGGTTCCTGCAAGCCTTCCTGCGCGGCGAGGTGCAGCGGCTGGTGGTCGTCAGCGGCACGCAGGACCCGCTGCCGAGCCTCGCCGCTGGCACGGTGACGACCCGCATGGCCCGCAACGGCGGCTGAGGACGGCTCGCCGCGGCAACCACCGCAAGCGCGCTGAGGGTCTACCAGCACTGCTCGCGCGGCGCTTGGAACCGGCCGCGCCGGCCCGCAGAACGCGGCGGCGGCGCGTACCGGCGCCGCGGCACGCGAAACTCGGTCGAGACCATGCCTGCACAACGAACGGCCGCCGCGGCCGTCCGCGCTTTCCTGTGGCTTCCCCTCCTCCTGGCCGCCGACCGGGCCTGGAGCGCGTCCGCGCCGGACCATGTCGGAGCGGCAGTGGTGGGCGCGCACTTGGCGGACCGGATCGTCGGCACCTGGGACCTCGTCTCCTACAAGGTCGAGGACAAGGAGACCGGCAAGCTCATCGACGCCATGGGCGGCACGCCGCGCGGACGCGTCATCTTCACCAAGGACGGCTGGGTCGCCTTCAACCTCGAGGGCAGCGCGCGCAAGCCCGCGACCACCGACGCCGAGCGGGCCGCGCTGATGAAGACCCTCGTCGCCTATATCGGACGTTACCGGATCGAGGGCGACCAGTGGGTCACGAGCGTGCAGACGGCCTGGGCACCCGAATGGGTCGGCACCGAGCAGCGTCGCACCATCCACATCGACGGCGACTACGCCGACGTCACGACCCCTTGGCGCGTGATGCCCAACTGGGATGACGGCCGGCTGTCGCGCAGCATCATCCGGTTCAAGCACATCCCGTAGCGACACGTCCGGCGGCGCCGCCAGACGCTGACACGCGGTCCAGCGGCCGGGGCAAGTCTATCGGCGGGTCGCCGCCGTGGCCGCCGGTCGTCGCGGCGGACTGACAGGATGGCGGTGATTGCAACCCCGGCAGTGATTGTCCTCTGAAGCCTCGTCCTCTATGAGGCCACCATCAATCTGCTGAGCCAAGCCAGCCAGCATCTTCCCGCCCACCCGGCAATCGCGCTACCGCGCGAGCGAGGTCTTGAACCGGAGATCCGTTCTCCGGCGTGATCGCGCGCCATTGCGGAGGGAAGGCCTGCGTCGCGCGAGCGCGTCCCATCGTCCCGCGATCCGTGCGGGCCGGGGACGATGGAAGCGATGCGGACCAGCGCAGGACCGTCGTGTCGGGTCGAGCGAGGCCACGAGCGTACCGCGACGGGAACGGGGAAACGATCCGGAAGGCCGGACGGGCGGGATTCGCGCCCGTCGCATCGAGTGTCTTCCGTACGCGGGGCGGCCAATCGGCCGGTCCGGTACGCAAAAGCGGGATCTGCCCATGCGTGGCGACGACGATAACCAACACCAGCGCGACCGCCGGGCGGCGAACGTGCTGCCCCTCAGCCGGCGGCAACTCCTCGGCACGGCCGCGACCGGCCTGGCGCTGGCGGCCCTGCCGGGCCCGCTGGCCCTGGCCGATGGCGCGGACAGCAAGGTCGACGTGCTGCTGATCGGCGGCGGGATCATGAGCGCGACGCTCGGCGTCTGGCTGAACGAGCTGGAGCCGAACTGGTCGATCCAGATGATCGAACGTCTCGATCAGGTCGCCCTCGAGAGCTCGAACGGCTGGAACAACGCCGGCACCGGACACTCGGCCCTGGCGGAGCTGAATTACACGCCCGAGAAGAAGAACGGGCAGATCGAGATCGCCAAGGCGGTGGAGATCAACGAGGCATTCCAGGTGACCCGGCAGTTCCTGGCCCACCAGGTCAAGACCGGCGTGATGACGGACCCGCGCGCCTTCATCAACTACACGCCCCACATGAGCTTCGTCTGGGGTGACGACAACATCGCCTACCTGAAGAAGCGCTGGGAGGCCCTCAAGGCGAGCCCGCTCTTCGCCGGCATGGAATATTCGGAGGATCCGGAGCAGCTCCGCAAGTGGGTTCCCCTGATGATGGAGGGACGTGACCCGAAGCAGAAGGTCGCCGCGACGTGGTCGCCGCTCGGCACCGACTGCGAGTGGGGCGAAGTGACCCGGCAGTACGTCGCCCATTTGCAGAAGCAGCCGAGCTTCAGCCTGCGGCTCTCGACCGAGGTCGAGAGCATCACCAAGAACGGCGACGGCTCGTGGCGGGTGAGCGCGAAGAACCTGAAGGACCGGACGCGCCGGACGCTAGACGCGAAGTTCGTCTTCATCGGCGCGGGCGGGGGCGCCCTGCACCTGCTGCAGAAATCCGGCATCCCCGAAGGGGACGATTACGCCGGCTTCCCGGTGGGCGGCTCGTTCCTGATCAACGACAATCCCGACGTCGCCACGCTCCACCTCGCCAAGGCGTACGGCAAAGCGTCGGTGGGCTCCCCGCCGATGTCCGTGCCGCATCTCGACACCCGCGTGCTCGGCGGCAAGCGCGTGATCCTGTTCGGGCCCTTCGCGACCTTCTCGACCAAGTTCCTCAAGGAGGGCTCGTACTTCGACCTCCTCAGCTCGACCACCACCAGCAATCTCTGGCCGATGATGAAGGTCGGCGTCGACGAGTTCCCGCTGGTCGAGTACCTCGCGGGGCAGCTGATGCTGTCGGACGACGACCGGATCGCGGCGCTGCGCGAGTACTTCCCGAAGGCGAGGAAAGAAGAGTGGCGCCTCTGGCAGGCGGGGCAGCGCGTGCAGATCATCAAGCGCGACCCGAACAAGGGCGGCGTGCTGAAGCTCGGCACCGAGATCGTGAACGCCAAGGACGGCAGCATCGCGGCCCTCCTCGGGGCCTCGCCCGGTGCCTCCACGGCGGCGCCGATCATGCTCCAGGTCTTGGAGAAGGTGTTCGCCCAGAAGGTCGCCACGCCGGAATGGCAGGCGAAGATCCGTGAGATCGTTCCCAGCTACGGCACGAAGCTCAACGACGATCCGGACCGTGTCGCCCGCGCGTGGGCCGACACGAGCGCGCAGCTCCGGCTCCCGACCCCGCCGCAGATCGACCGGGCCGTGCTCAAGCCGGTCACGACCGGGAGCACCGTGCTCAACAGCAGCGCAACGCCGGTGAAGGAGCCGGTCCACGACCTCGCTCCGTGAGCGGCGTGGCCCGGGGCGCTGCCGTTCGTGCGCCCCGGGCAACGCGGTGGCCCAACTCCGGCTCTGCAGGCTTCGCGGTTGCCTGGAGAGCGCTCAGAGGCCGACCCGCCCCAGGGCCGGCAACTTGATCCCGGGCCGCCGCAGGTCGATCCCGGCGACGGCGCCGAGCAGGTTCAGCTCCAGGCCCTCGACCCAGCCGAGCGTCAGGCCGGCATAGCCGCCGAGATTGAGGCGAATGCCGGTTCGGGACGGCGTCGGACCGATCCAGCGCCCGTCGTAGGGGAAATCCTTGCCGATCGCGGTCGTCGGCAGGCTCGCGCGGATCTCCGGAACCGCCGCCATGACGGCGGCCACGAAGGTGTTCGAATTCGGACCAGGCCAGACGACGTAGTCGCCGGGCCGGCTGTAGCGGTACTCGGCCACGGCCTGCCGGATCCGCGGGAGCATCGTCTCCGCCTCGGGCCCGTCGGCCGCGAACACGGTCGTCGGCGGGTTCCCGAACCAGCGCCCGTCCGGCACGAACCGGTCGACCCAGATCGGCTGCCCCCAGGCCGTGTAGTCGAACCGGCTGTAGGCGCGGGCGCCGGCCTCCTTGAGGACGATCCAGCTGTGCGTCGCCACGATGCCGCGCCAGCTCACGGTCCGCGCCGAGAAGATGCGCAGCACGGCGCCGGGATGCGCGTCCGCGCGCGGCAGCAGTCCGGCGCTGGACCGATCCGCCAGACGCCAGTCGCCGCTCGCGCGCGTCGCGTAGAGCAGGGCTGAGACCGCCACCGGCACGAGGAAGAGCGCGGCGAGCGCGAGGAGGGCGATCCTGAACAGGGTCACGGGCGGTCCGGTGGGGGAGGGGGAACAGGATCCGGATGTAGGTATCGACCGCACCCGCGAAACTGCGACCGACGCGACCCGGGGCTGCTCGCGCGTCAGGGCGCGGAGGCCAGGGCGTCCAGCAGCAGCGTCGCGGCGAGGAGATCGGCGCAGCCGCCGGGACTCAGGCGCGCGGCCACGAAAGAGCGGTGGATCGCCGCCGCGCGCTCGCGCCAAGCCGGAGCCGCGATGCCGCCGGCGTCGAGAAAGGTCGCGGCGGCCGCGCGCGCGCCGACGAGGCCGTCGGCGCCGCCGCGGTGCAGGAGATTCGTGTCATCGACGACCGCCAGGAGCGCGAAGAAGCAGTGCACGCGCGCCGCCTCGGGATCGCCGGGGGCGCAGGAACGGCCGAAGCGGAGGGCGGGAAGGCCGACGGCCCGGATGGTCGGGAAGCCCGAAGCGGCCTCGGCACTGGCGCCGCCGACGCCGAAGCGCCGCGCCGCGCGGCCGCCGTGGCTGACAGCCGAGACCGGTGCCCGGCTGATCGCCGGCCCCCAGAGATGCCCAACCGCCTCGGCCAGGGCCTCGGCCCCGGCCCGCCCGACACCGTGCCCTTCACCTTTCGCTCCCGCCGCGGCGCAGATCAGGCCGAGCGAGAAGATCGCGCCCCGATGCGCGTTGACGCCGCCCGTCGCCCGCATCATCGCGATCTCGGCTTTCAGACCGATGGCCCGCAAATCCGCCATCTCCGCCGCGCGGGCACCCGCCGCGACCAGCTCCGCGAAGAACGGCCGGATCGCCGCCGCGCTGCGGCGGAGAGTCTCCGCATCCATGTCGTCGTGGCTGCCGGAATCGACCGGGCTCACGAGGCCGGGCTTGGGCCATGTCTCCAATTCGCCGATGAGCGCCGCGTGCGCAAGATCCGCGACGCGACCGGCGCTGGGCGCGTCGGCGCGGCACGCGTCGGCATCCGGCGCAGTCAGGCTCTGTTCGTCGCGCAGGGTCGGGCCTCCTCCCGGATTCGCCAGCGCAGCCGAAGCGGCGTCGGGCGGTCCGACGTATACCGGATGGCGGCGCCCGCGCACCCGCGACGGTCTCCGCGCATGGTCGCCTGTCCGGACTCAGAAGGATCCGACGAAGCGTTCGGGCAGCTGCCAGAGGTCGGGCGCCTGGACCACACTCTTACGCTCGATCGCGTCGGCGAAGATCCGCTTCGTCGTCTCGAAATGGGCCTCACCCGGCCGCATCTGAACGCGACGGCGCGGGATCCGGCCGACATCCGCCTTCACGAAGGTCAGGAACTCCGTCGGGTCGATGGCGTGGTGCGAATTCGGGATGCCGATCGGCGCGGCCGCATTCCGCTTCTGCTGGCGCCTGAAGAGTATGTCGTGATCCAAATACGCCAGATGGAACAGGAACAGGTCGCGAAAATCGGGGCGGTGATCCTGGATCAGGCAATGGAAGCCGACATGCCAGTCGACCCGCTCCGACACGATGGTGGACTTGCACAGGGTCGATATCGGACGGATGAATCCCCGCTGGCCAGAGATGGGCGCCGCGACGTTGATGGGAGCCTCGTCCTGCACGTGCATGACATCGGCTCCGAACAGATCGAGGATTGGGGGCAGCGATCGCGCGGCGATATAGTCTGAGAGGTTCGGCGACACGTCGGGATCTGGAAGGATCAGCTCGTCGCTGTCCGCATAGAGAACATATTTGAAGCCGATGAACAAAGATGCGCAGAAATCCCTGACTGTGTGGGCGCGCTCCCACTCGTTCAGGGGCAGTCGCGGCAATCGGATGACGTTCGCGCGCAGCCCGGTTGTCGAGCCGTCGTCGGAGCCGTGGTCGAGGATATAACAGTTTTCAGCCCCGACCTGCCGCTCGTAGTGCTTCAGCCAGAGCGGAAGCATGGTCGTTTCATTGTAGGTCATGGTCACGGCGGCGAGCGGCCTCTTGTGCAACGGCATCCCTTCCCGCCAATGCGGCATTCACCGCGCTTCCACAGCGCATTCGCGAAGCGTTTGTTCGGAGCTTAGATGCAATGGATCGTGCGCAGCAACTCCTGAGGTCGCTGACCAAGGATGCCCGCATCGTCGAGGTTGGCCCGAGCTTCAGCCCGCTCGCGCCGAAGCGCGACGGCTGGAACACGTTCGTCATCGATCACGCGCCGCGCGCCGAGCTCATCGAGAAGTATCACGACCAGACCGTCGACCGGATCGAGGAGGTCGATTTCGTCTGGACGGGGGGCTCGATCGCTGACGCGGTCCCGGTGGAGCAGCACGGGACGTTCGACGCGTTCATCGCCAGCCACGTCATCGAGCACACCACCGACGTGGTGACCTTCCTGCGCGCCGCCGAGACGCTGCTCCGGCCGGACGGCGTCGTGATCCTGGCCGTGCCCGACAAGCGCAAATGCTTCGATTTCTACCGCTCCCTGACCGGGACGGCGGACGCGATCGCGGCCTTCTTGGAGAAGCGGAACCGTCACACGGTCCGGACCCACATCGACTACGCCCTGAACATGGCGCTGAAGGACAACGGCACGGTCGGCGCCTGGTCGGGCCGGGACACGCGGCCGGCCATCCCGGCCAACCCGCTGACCGACGAGGCGCAGTGGCTCGGCGCCGCGCAGCTGCCGCACTACGCCGACGCCCATGCGTGGGTATTCGTGCCGGCGAGCTTCAACCTGATGATCCTGGAGCTGTCGCAGCTCGGCTACATCGATCTGCGCGTCGAGGATTCCCTCGACATGGACGCGACGGAATTCTTCGTGTGGCTCCGCAAGGGACGCCAGCGCCTGGCGCCGGACGAGATCCGCGAGCAGCGCACCGCGCTGATGCAGCGCGCGATCGTCGAGCTGGCGGAGCAGGTGCAGCAACTGCCCGAGACGTCCTTCGTCGAGATGGCCTCGGCGGGGACCCTGCGGGACCAGCTCCTCAAGGCGACCTACCGGACCGACGCGCTCCGCACGGTGCTGGCAGCGCTGCGCGCCAGCATCGGTCGATTCGGGCTGGATCGGGCCAAGTTCAAGCGCCTGATCGGCGCGGCCAGCCAGAAAGTGCCGGGGAATCACTCGGCAGCGGTCCAGCACAGGATCCTGCTGACCGAGGCGACCAAGATCCTCGACGGAATCGCGGATACCGCCGTCGAGGTGGACGATCGGGACCCCGCCGTCATCGACAGCGCCGTGCTGGTCGCGCCGCTCGGCGCGGCCCAGTTCGGGGATCCGCTCCTCGCCGCCGAACTCGATCGCGAGCGCCAGCGTGCCAAGGCCGTCCGCATGGTGCTGGACGCCGTGCTCGGAAGTCTGCGCGGCCGCGCCCTCGACAAGAAGCGGTTCCGGGACCTGGTCACGCAGGCGGCCGCGCAGACGCCGAATGACGGACCCGAATCCGCCCGCCACGCGGTGCTGTCCGAGGAATCGCGGAGGGTCCTCGGCTTGCCGATCGCCTGAATCCGACTACGGCACCGGCCACGCGGCAGGCGCGACCGGCATCCCGCGCTCCCGGAGTGTGTGAGACCGGCCGGTCGTCAGGCCGCAGACGCGACCGCCGGGGAGATGCGCTTGCGGGCCTTCTTGTCCGCGGTGCTGCTCACGAACGCCTGCGCCTCCTCCTTGCGCTCGAAGACGTGCGGCGCGACCCCGCGCTTGTTCAGGGCTTCCTCCATCTTGAGGCGCAGGAAGGCGCTCGTCGCGTACCGGGTGGTGGTCGCGTAGTAGTTCGCCTGCAGGTACTGGACCATGCCGGCGTAGTCGTCGACCAAGTTCTCGTTGAGCCGGAAGCCGTCGTGGTTGATCACGGCGTTGACCCGCTGACCCGCCTTCCGGCAGGCCTCGACGATGGTCATGCGCAGCTCGTCCATGTCGCCCTTCACACGGCAGTACCAGCCCTCCAGGTTGACGAAGAGGATGTTGCGCTCGCCGTCGTAGCTGACGCGGGACTTGAGATCGAGGTTGAGCAGGTCCGAGATCAGCTCCATCGGCTCGTCGCGGAAGATCCGCGGGTCCATCGGCACCGGATTGCGCACCACGGGGGCGAAGTCCATGTGGGCGAGGATGTCGCGCTCGATATCGATCCCGGGCGCGACCTCGACCAGTTCCAGCCCCTCCGGCGTCAGCTGGAAGACGCAGCGCTCGGTCACGTAGAGGACCGGCTGCGAGCGCTCGACCGCGTAGGGACCGGAGAACGTGTTCTGCTGGACCTGGGTCACGAACTTGCGGGCCTTGCCCTCCTGCACGATGCGCACCTGACCGTCGCTCACCGCGATCTCCAGGCCGCCGGCCGTGAACGTCCCGGCGAACACGACGGTGCGGGCGTTCTGCGAGATGTTGATGAAGCCGCCGCAGCCGTTCAGCTTGCCGCCGAACCGCGAGGTGTTGACGTTGCCGGCCGCATCGCACTCGGCCATGCCCAGGCAGGTCATGTCGAGGCCGCCGCCGTCGTAGAAGTCGAACATCTGGTTCTGGTCGATGATGCAATCGGCGTTGGTGGCGGCGCCGAAGCTCGAACCGGAGGCCAGCACTCCGCCCACCGCGCCCGCCTCGGTGGTGAGCGTGATGTAGGGGGTGATCTTCTCCTCGTTGGCGACCGATGAGATCCCCTCGGGCGCGCCGACGCCGAGATTGACTACGCCGTTCGGCGGCAGCTCGAAGGCGGCGCGGCGCGCGATGATCTTGCGCTCGTTGAGCGCCATCCGCTTGATGCCGGTGACCGGGACCCGGATCTCGCCGGCCAGCGCGGCGTCGTGCATCACGCCGTAGTTCATCCGGTGCATCTCGGGCTCGGCCACCACAACGCAGTCGACGAGAATGCCGGGGACACGCACGTCCTTCGGCAGGAGGTAGCCGTCGTCGACGATGCGCTCGACCTGGGCGATGACGATGCCGCCGTTGTTTCGGGCCGCCATGGCCTGGGCGAGGCAGTCCAGGGTCAGCGCCTCCTTCTCGTAGGAGAGATTGCCCGACGGGTCGGCCGAGGTGGCGCGGATGAAGGCGACGTCGATCTTGGTCGCCGTGTAGAACAGCCACTCCTCGCCATCGACCTCGACGAGTTTGACAATATCCTCGGTGGTCAGCTCGTTGACCTTGGCGCCCCCGTGTCGCGGGTCGACATAGGTCTTCAGGCCGACCTTCGAGAACAGGCCCGGCTGCCCCGCCGCGCAGGCCCGATAGAGCTGGGAGATCACTCCCTGGGGCAGGTTGTAGCCGCGGATCAGGTTGTCCTGGGCGGCCTTGGCCACCTTCGGCATGCGGCCGAAATTGGCCGCGATGACCCGCGAGAGGAGGCCGTCATGGTGCAGGCGGCCGGTGCCGAGCCCTTTGCTGTCGCCGGCGCCCGCCGTCATGATCAGGGTGAGGCCGCGCGGCGATCCGGTCTCGACGAACCGCTTCTCGAGGGCGGCGTGCAGGGCCTCCGGGATGCAGCTCTGGACAAACCCCGTGGTGGTCACGACGTCGTTCTCGCGGATCAGCGCGATCGCCTCTTCCGCCGAGATGACCTTGTTCTTCCTCATGGAGCCCGTGATCCTCCCCGGCACCTCCGGGAGCGGCCGGCCGTGATGCCCGCCGCCTCCGACTGTGCCATGCGCCGCCCCCGTGGTGCCGGGACGTCTCGGCCCCGGGAGTCGGCTGAGTTTTGAATACGATCGTTATTGCACCGCATCAATATTTGCGGCACTGCACGAGGGCACATGCCGGCCTCGTGACAGTACTCCGAGTATGGAGTTCGGCGCTCCTGAAAAACTCTTCGGTCCACGATCAGAAAAATTGCGCGCTCCTCGGGGCTGTCGGCCGCCTGTGCTCCGCCGCACGCGGTTTTCACGGTCCGCGTGTGCCGGCTCACCGCGGCGTCGCCCGATCCGGTGTCTCTCGGTCCCGACACGACAGGAGGCGATCATGAATCGAGATCCGAGAGCCCGCAGCAGGCAGCCCGACGGCAAGGCCCGACCGGCGGAGTCCAACCGCGAGACCGAATCCCGCGCACGCGAGGCGGTGGTGGATGCCTGGCGCCGGGCGCTTCACCGGATGCGCGAGCGGCGCGCGGCCCAGGACCGCGCCGATCCGGGCCGTTGAGACCGGAGCGGGACCGGAAGGTCGGATCGGCCCCCGACGTCGCCCGAATGGTGACGGGGACCGACCCTTTTTCTCTACTTGGCGCGCCGCGGCGGGGGCGGCACAGCGTGGGCAACGAACGGGGAGTATGTGAGCCGATGGACGACGACGTCGCAGACGGCATGGACGGCGGCGACGCGAGTTCCGCGGCGGCGCAGGAAGCGAACGGGATCGCTTTCCTGCTGGCGAGCGCGGCCTACCTGACGCTCGCGGACGCGCATCTCCGGCGGGAAGGTCCGGAGGGACTGGCTCTCATGGACGAGATCGAGGACCGGATCACGGAGGCGCTGCGGAGCTTCGTCGAGGAGACGTCCTACGAGGACGCGCGGCCGGACATTCTCCAGCACGCCACCCGCAAGGTCCGCGCCCTGCTCGACGCGGGGCGCTCGCTGGCACCGGAGATGCGGCGCTTCCAGTAGGCACCGGCCCGCATCGGAGCGCGGTCCTCGCCCTGGCGCCGTCGCTCTGGGCCTCAGTGCGGCGCTGTGGCACCCGCGGTGACGGCGCGTTCGACGGCGCGCCGGACCGATCAGCGAATGCCCCCGTCACGCAGGCGGTACCATGCGATGATCGCCGAGACGTACAGCCGGTTGAGACCGTGAAGCGGAAGCGGCTCGATCGGCGTGAGCGGCAAAGGCAGGCTGCCGGCATCCCCGGTGGCGATGTAGGTGGCCATCGCCCGGCCCATCGCCGACTGCAGGCCGACGCCCCGACCCTGGCAGCCGATATCGATGAGCAGCCCGGGCGCCGGCTCGTGGAGATGGGGCAGGTAGTCCCGGGTGATCGCGACCCGGCCGCACCAGCGATGGTCGAAGGCGATCCCGTCCAGCTGCGGGAAGAGCTTGGCCACGATCCGCTCGAGATGCGCCCAGTCGGCGGGGCTGCGCGGCTCCCGGAACGGCCCGCGTCCGCCCATCAGCAGGCGGCCGGTATGGTCGAGGCGGAAGTAGAGCAGGAGCTTCCGCGTGTCCGAGGAGACGTGACCTTCGGGCAGGATCGAGCGCCGCAGGTTGTCCGTCAGCGGCACCGTCGCGACCTGGAACGAATTCGCCGCGATCACCGTCCGCGCGAGGTTCGGCCAGAGCCCGCCCGTGTAGCCGTTGGTGCACAGAACGACCCGGCCGGTCGTCACCCGCTCGCCCTGGGCCGTCGTGACCGTCCAGCCCGACCCGGTCCGTTCGAGGGCGGTGACAGGCGACGCGCCGTGGATTATGGCGCCGGCCTTCTGGGCAGCCCGGGCGAGGCCGCGGGCGTAGCTCAGGGGCTGGATCGCCCCGCCGCGGCCGTCGAGCCAGCCGCCGAGATAGCGGTCGGTCCCCAGCAGCTGCTCGGTCTCGGCCCTGTCGAGGACGCGGGTGGGCGCACCGAGATCCGCCCACTGGGCCGCCCGCTTGGCGACCTCGGCGAGCCCGGCCTCGGTGTGGGCGCCCTGGATCCAGCCGGCGCGGGAGTGCGGCACGTCCATCCCGTGCCGGGCGATGAGGTCGAACACGACGTCGGCGGTCCCGCCGGCGAAGCGCGCGAGCCGCTCGCCGCGCTCCCGACCGAACCGCGCGACGAGGTCGGCGGGATCGTATTTGAGGCCGGGGATGACCTGGCCACCGTTGCGACCAGACCCGCCGTAGCCGACCTCCTGCGCCTCGAGCACGACGGGTCGGATGCCGCGCTCGGCGAGGTGCAGGGCCGTCGACAGGCCGCAGAAGCCGCCGCCGACGATCACCACCTCGGCCAAGCCTGATCTGGCGAGGGGCGGCGTGTCCGGAGCGGGCGCCGCCGTGGTGGCCCAGAGCGAGGGTGCGAGCGGGAACGGTTCGGCCACGGCTTGTCCTAAAGCGGGTGCAGCACGCGCTGCAGGAAGTCCCGGGTGCGCGGGTTCTGCGGCCGGTTGAGGACTTCGGCGGCCGGCCCCTGCTCGACGAGGCGACCGCCGTCGAGGAACAGGACGCGGTCGGCGACCTCGCGGGCGAAGCCGATCTCGTGGGTGACCACGATCATCGTCATGCCCTCGTCGGCCAGGGCGCGCATGACCTTCAGCACGTCGCCGACCAGCTCGGGATCGAGGGCCGACGTCGGCTCGTCGAACAGGATCGCCTCCGGCCGCATGGCGAGCGCCCGGGCGATCGCCACGCGCTGCTGCTGCCCGCCGGAGAGCTCGTTCGGCCGGGCGTGCTCCTTGCCCGAGAGCCCGACCCGGGCGAGCAGGGCGCGCGCCCGCTCCTCGGCCTCGCCCCGAGGCTCACCCTTCACGTGGATCGGCCCCTCGACGACGTTCTCGAGCGCCGTCCGGTTGGCGAACAGGTTGAAGCGCTGGAAGACCATGGAGACCCGCGTGCGGATCGCCTTGATGCCGCGCTTGTCCCGGTCCACCCGTTGCCCGTCGACGCGGATCTCGCCGCCGTCGTAGGCCTCGAGCCCGTTGATGCAGCGCAGGAGGGTCGACTTGCCGGATCCCGAGGGCCCGATGACGCAGACGACCTCGCCCTTCGTGACCTCGGCCGAGACGCCCTTGATCACCTCCAGCGCGCCGTAATGCTTCCGGACGTCCTCCAGCACGATCATCGGTGCCGCCCCTTCGCCTCGAAGTGGCGGACCATCAGGATCAGCGGAAGGCTCAGCGCGAGGTACATCAGCGCCACCAGCGTGTAGACGCTGGTGTTCTTGAAGGTCGACGAGGCGATCAGCTTTCCCTGGAGCGCCAGCTCGGCGACCGTGATGGTCGAGGCCTGCGACGAGTCCTTGAGCATCATGATCATGATGTTGCCGTAGGGCGGCAGCGCGATCCGGATCGCCTGCGGCAGGATCACCCGCCGCATGGTCATGCCCCAGCCCATGCCGATCGACAGCGCCGCCTCGACCTGGCCGCGATCCACCGCCTCGATGCCGGCGCGGAAGTTCTCGGCCTGATAGGCCGAGTAGGCGATGCCGAGCCCGATGATCGCCGCCTGGACGGCGGTGAGCGACAGGCCGAAATCGGGCATCACGAAGTAGATGTAGAACAACTGCACGATGATCGGGATGCCGCGCAGGATGTTGATCATCACCGCGCTGAAGCCCGAAAGGACCGCGATGCCGGAGACCCGCATCACCGCCCAGACCAGCCCGAGGAGGGTCGAGACCACCAGGGACGCAAGGGTGATCAGGATGGTGAGCTGCACGCCCTGAAGCAGGATCGGCAGGTAGTCCTGGGCGTCGGCGAGGAACTCGCGCATGAAAGTCAGGACCGGTCGGCCGACGGCGGCAGGCCCCACTTGGTGAGGATCGCCTGGAGCGTCCCATCGGCTTTCAGCTTGGCGAGCGCCGCGTCGATCTTGGCCAAGAGTTCGGTGTCGGTCTTGCGGACGCTGAGGCCCACCGAGGCGACCACGGTCGGCTTGAAGGTCTCGACCAGGCGGACGCCGGGGAACAGCCCCTGCTTCACGTAGTAGGCCAGGATCGGCGCGTCGGCGAAGCCGGCCTTCAGCCGCCCGGAATTCACGTCGCGGATGATGTCGGGGATCGCGTCGTAGATCTTCACCTCGTTGAAGAGCCCCGACTTCTTCAGCGGCTCGACGAAGGCGGTGCCGACCTGGGCGCCGACGGTCTCACCCTTCAGGTCGGCGAAGGACGTGTATTCCTTCGTGTCGGTCTTCGGCACGATCAGCCCCTCGCCGTAGCTGTAGACGGGCGCCGAGAACGACACGACCTCCTTGCGCTGCGGCGTGATGAACATCGCCGCCGCGATGATGTCGATCTTCGAGGCAGTGAGGGCCGGGATCAGCGTGGAGAATTGCAGCGGCTCCACCGCGACCGTGAAGCCGGCTTCCTTGCTGACCGCGTTGACCAGGTCGACCATCACGCCCTGAATGGTGTTCGTCTTGGTGTCGAGGAAGGTGAAGGGCAGACCCGTGGGCGTCGAACCCACCTTCAGGGGCTGCGCGCCGACGGCGGCCCCGAGGATGCCGAGGAGCAGCGCCGACGACAGACACAGCTTCGCCAACCGTCTTCTCATGGTGCCGCTCCCGTGCATTGCCCGGGTCACGCGGCGGAAGCCGGCGCCCGCTTTCATTCTCGTGAAGAATACCGCATGTTTTCGGTATCGACGCAAGCGACTTTCACGTGCATGAAGAAGCCTAGGAGAGGCAGGCTGGCGTGACCGTGAGCATCCCCCGCAGCGAGGCAACGGGTCCGGAACCGGTCGACCGGGCCGTGGGTCAGCGCCTGCGTGGCCTGCGGCGCGCGCGCGGTCTCTCGCTCGAAGCTGTGGCGTCCAGCACGGGCCTGTCGATCGGCTTCATCAGCCAGGTCGAGCGGGGCCTGTCGTCGCCGTCCCTTCGGGTCCTGGCGCTGCTCGCCGACACGCTGCAGATCGGGATCGGCGGCCTCTTCGAGCCCGGGCCCGACGCGCCCGACCCCGACCCGATCGTGGTCTTCCGGAAGGACCGGCCGGAACTTCAGCTCTGGCGGGCCGGCATCACCAAGCAGCTCTTGACCCCGCCCGGCGGCACGCAGGGGATGAGCCTGTTCCACATGGTGCTGAAGGCCGGGGCGAGCACCGGCGACGAGCTGTTCAGCCACGACGGGGAGGAGGCCGGCCTCGTCCTCGCTGGGCGGCTCACCCTGATCGTCGAGTCGCGCACGCTTCAGCTCGCGGAGGGCGACAGCTTCCGCTTCGAGAGCCGGCGGCCGCACCGCTTCAGCAATCCCGACCCGCGCAGCCAGACCATCGTCCTGTGGGTCAACGTCCTCGGATCGCCACCTCCGAGCTGAGCCCGACGCAGCGTGTCAGTTGCTCAGCCGCACGCTCGCGAGCGTGGTGCTGAAAAGCTTCAGCATGGCGGCGGTGATGTCGCCGTTCGTGGTGACCGGGAAATACATACCGTCGGATGCGCAGGCCTGCAGGGACGGCCCGATCTGCGACTCGTAAGGCCTCACGTACCGGTTATAGAAATCGTTGTCGTAGATCGGCAGGTACTGCGTGTAGATGATGCCGATCTTGACGTTCTTGTTCTTAAGGGCCGAACAGGTCGACGGGCTGAGGGGCCCGATGAAGCGGTTGCTCTGTATCTGGAAACCCGCGCTCTGGTTGGTGACGCTCCCACCGGTATCCTCGACACCGTCGGTGACCAGGAAGAGAAAGCGGATCGGCTTATCCGGTGTCAGACCGTCGCCGCTGGCTGGGATCGTCGTGTTCATTCTCGCAATCGCGCGCTCGAAATCGGTCTGATTGTCCGACTGATTGTAGTATGCGTACGCGATGTCGATGTTCGGGGCCGCGTTCTTGATGTTGTTCAACGTCGGCGTCATCGCCTGCAATTTCGTCTGTGTCACCGAATCGTTGAAGGTCCACATCTCCATCTGAAACTGCTGCGGCAGCAGCATGCTGACGTTCGCCTGATCGACGAGCGCGGAGACAGCTTCCCGCAGGACCTGGATGCGCAGCTTGATGTTGTTCCTCAAAGCGATGTGATAATTGTCGTTCTGATCATCGCCGGTAATGTTGCCCTTCTTGTCGAACGTGTGCTGGTGGCACGCGAATGCGCAACCGTTGGTCGCGATCTTCATGTTTTGGACGTCGGCATCGGTCGCCGCGAGACCCATCGACGGCGAGTTGTCGAGCAAGAGGTAATAGTTGATATATTGTGACGTATTGCGGGTCGCCGAAGACGTGCCGCTGACAGGCATGGCCGGGATCTGCATCATCGACGCCAAGCTGGTCTTGACCGTCGCCGTGTAGCTCGCAGTCAGGCTCAGCGTCTTCGAGGTGTTGACCGGCGCTCCGGGCGTGAAGGAGGTGACTGTCACACCCGGGACCTTGGCGGCCTCCGTACGGAACTGGGTCTCCATGTTCTGCAAGGTTGTCGTCGGGATCGTGTTGGTCTTCTGCGACATCACCGCGAGCACGGCGCCGTCGAGCGCGGCGTCGAGTTGGGTCTTGGCGGCGTTGCGGCGCCCGTAATCGACCGCCGCGGCCGTGGCGAACATGACCGGCAGCGTCACGAGCGCGAACGTGACCGCGACTTGACCGGAGCGCGCCCGAAAAAACGCCGTCGCGACCATCTCGAGAGCACGGTTCAACCGGATACGGAATACCGACACGGGCCTTCCTCGAACCTTAGTTGTAGACCGGGCAGGCGGCGCCGCCCGGCATGACGATTTCGCTGGGCGTTCGCTCCGACCACGGGACCTGCCGCGTGAACGTCAAGCCGCGGCCCCCGAAGATCCAACGGTACAGGGCGCTCCCGATGATCGGGGTGTAGGGCATCGTGACTTCCGCCAAAATGTAGCGGGCACCGTCGAACTGATAGGCGGCCGGAGTCGCGGGGAGCCCGTTGCTCCCGTTGGCCTGATTGGCCGGGCGCTTCGTCGCGTTCTGCGGCCAGCTCGAACAGACGAAGCCCTTGAGCGTCCCGTTGATCGACTCCACGCCCATCGCGTTGACGACGATCTGCAAACCGGATGCGTCCAGCGGGCGCAGGATCGCGGTCGCCGCACCGGCGATCTTCGTCATCCCGTCCTGCGTCGCCAGGGCATTGTCCATGCGACCGGACAGATCGCCGAGCGTGCGCGCGAAAAGGGTCAGTTTCCGGGTCGCGTCGACGACGCGCGTCAGCTCGGCGGTCCCGAAGTACAGGATGATCAGCAGGGGCAGGACGAGCGCGAACTCGACGGCGGCGATCCCGCGCTCGTCGCGGCGAAAGCGGCTGAGGCGGACCGGCAGACCGTCCATCAAGAGCACCCCGACGGTGCGGTGTACGGTTCCACCTTGAACACCGTCGCGGCCTGCAGCACTCGCCGCTTGTTCGGCAGATTGGGCACACCGGCACCGAGCAGAGGGAAGAAGACCGGGATATCCACGGCGGCCTGCACGACCACGATGGCCGAGTTTCCGGCGCACGCGTAGCCGGCGAAGTTCGGATTCCAGTCGCTCGCCCCGCTGGCGTTGGTCGCGACGGGCGAGACCGGATTGGCGGAGTCGTAGTCGGCCACCTTGGTCACGCTTACCCGGACGTTGGCGCAGGTGAAGATCGTCACCCGGGGGGTGCCATTCGGTTGCGTGCAGATCGCCGTGCGGAAGCGGCTCATCAGCGTCGCGGTGTCGGTTGTGCCCGCGTTCGTCGTCTGGAACGCGCCCGTGTAGATCTGCCGGCTGGCGTCGGACACCGCCTGCTGCAGGATCTCCTGCTCCCAGAAAACGATCCCGTTCTCGAGGCAGGCCCCGACCAGTGCGAAGAACGGCAAAGCCACCAGAGCGAACTCGACGGCCGTCGCACCATCGCGGGCCTGCGCGTACCGCGAGGCCAGCTCCCGGATGACGAGCGAGCGCCACGCCGCTCGGATTGCCGTGCTCACATCCCAGCTCGAAGTTGGAACCACCGAGCTCGATGAAGCATCAAAAGCTTACTTTTCTCCGCGCATCACTGCTCAAAGTCGACTCTTCCTCACCACAACCCTGCGCGTTAGATGACGGTATAGTCTCTTATCGTCAACTAACAGTTGAAAACATCGCGTTCCCGGTCACGCGGCAGGGCTTCGCTGGAATAGCGCCGTTCGGCGCCGAAGTAACGGACACGTGAGCACCAGTTCTCCGACTTCACGAGACAATGCGCGCGAGCGACGCGATTTGAGCGGCGCCCGGTTCGGAAATAGGCCGTTTTAAAGTCGTGATCTCCCTGGCAGACAGGTAACCAAATCGAGATAAATCGCATTAAGCGCAGCTTAAGAGATCGCCGATATTTTCGCGAGCCACTATAAACCGCCTGGCGATCCCCGATCATGGCCCGTGCTCTGCCGGACGTTGTCTCCATCGAAGAGGGGGTCGGGCTCCTGCGAACCCAGCTCCTGTCGATCTCCGACGCGATCGCGCGGACCCGTCAGGAGATCGCCGAACTTCGGCAGGAACAGGAGACGAGCCGGGCCCGCGACGAACTCCACGCCGTCGTGCAGGGCACGGAAGACGCCACCAACGCGATCCTGACGGCCTCGGAGAAGGTGGACACGCTCGCGCGCGGAATCGTGCGACGATCGGGCGAGGACGCCAACAGGGCCGACGCCGCGGCGATCCAGATCGAGATGCAGACCATCTTCGAGGCCTGTAATTTTCAGGACCTCACCGGCCAGCGGATCTCGAAGGTCGTGCGCACCATCGTGCTCGTCGAGGAGCGGATCGGCGAGATGCTGCGGGCCTGGTCCGGGCCCGGCGAGGGGTCGGTGCCGACGAGCCCGCCACCCGACAGGCGCAGCGGTGAGGCGGCCCTGCTCAATGGTCCCGTCCTGCCCGGCGACGCCTCGGTCTCGCAGGACACGGTCGACGCGATGTTCCCGTAAGGCACGGTCCGGAAGGCGTGCCGATGGGCCGGATACTTCTCATCACGGACGATCCCGCACGCAGCCAGGGATTGGCGCAGGATCTCTCCGACGGCCTGTCCTGCGAGGTCCACGACCTGCGCGCCGCGGAGGCGCCTCTCGGCAGCGCGACCGCGATCGTCACCGACGTCCTCGACCTCGGATCGGCCTCCGTCGAGCGTCTGCGCCGCCGTCTGGCCGAGGTCCGGCACGGCGTCCCACTCATCATCCTGCTCCAGACCGACAGCCCGCGGACCCGGCTCCTGGGCGTCGCCCTCGGCGCGACGCACACGCTCTGCGCGCCCTTCGACACGGATCGCCTGCGGGAGACGCTGGGTGCGTCGCGCGCACCCGCGCGCGTCGCGGCCTTCTCGGATGAGCCTGTGCCCGCCTGCGCCTTACGGACGGCCGCGGCGGCGCGCGGCTTCTACGCCTCGGTCTTCGTGCCGGATCAGCCGATCACGCCGGAGGTCATCGACAACGGGACCCAGGCCATCGACCTCGCGATCCGGGAGACCGGGATCCGCGACTGGGTCCGGGCGGTGCGGCAGTTCGACGATGCCACGCACCAGCACTGCCTGCTCGTCGCCGGGCTGGCGGCGGCCTTCGCGGCGAGCCTCGGCCTCGGCGAGCAGGAGCGCCATCGCCTGACGAAGGCGGCCCTGCTGCACGACGTCGGCAAGATCCATATCCCGGCCGCGATCCTCAACAAGCCGGGGCGGCTCGACGACGCCGAACTGGCCGTCATGCGGCTCCATCCGGAGAAGGGCTACAGCATGCTGGTCGATCAGGGCTTCGAGCAGCAGATGCTGCACGTGGTTCGGTCGCACCACGAGATGCTCGACGGATCGGGCTATCCGGACCGCCTCAAGGGCGACGAGATCCCCGACTTGGTCCGTCTGGTCACCGTCTGCGACATCCACGCGGCCCTGATCGAGCAGAGGCCCTACAAGCCGCCGATGGCCAGCGAGGCGGCCTACGCGATCCTGGAGGGCATGGCGGGACGGCTCGACCCGGCGATCGTCGGCGCCTTCCGGCCGGTCGTCGCCGCCTTCGCGCCCCACACCCTCAACGCTGCCTGACGGCGTCCCGCCGCAGCTGCGTCGCGCACCGGCGTACGGCCGCCGCGCCGCGGATCCCTCCGGGGCGCGGCGCGATCTGTGTTCCGCACGATGTGCGCGGGCCTCGCCGAAGCGCGGCCCGCGCCGCCGACATGTCACTCGGCCGGCTGGAGAGCCGGCGCGGGCGCGAGCGGCGCCAGGGTCTGACCGGACAGGGCCGCGGCGAGCTTGGCCTCGTCGACCTCATTCTCCCAGCGCGCCACGACGATGCAGGCCACCGCGTTGCCGATGAAGTTCGTCAGCGCGCGGCACTCCGACATGAAGCGGTCGACGCCGAGGATCAGCGCCATGCCGACCACCGGCACGGAGGGCACCACGGCGAGCGTCGCCGCGAGGGTGATGAAGCCCGAGCCGGTCACGCCCGCGGCGCCCTTGGACGACAGCATGGCGACGAGCAGCAGCAGCGCCTGCTCGCCGAGGCTCAGCGGCGTGTCGGTCGCCTGGGCGATGAACAGCGCAGCCATGGTCATGTAGATGTTGGTGCCGTCGAGGTTGAACGAGTAGCCCGTGGGCACCACGAGGCCGACGACCGGCTTCGAGCAGCCGGCCCGCTCCATCTTCTCCAGCAGGGAGGGCAGCGCCGACTCGGACGACGACGTGCCGAGCACGAGGAGCAGCTCCTCCTTGATGTAGCGGATGAGCTTGATGATCGAGAAGCCGTTGTAGCGGGCGACCGCGCCGAGCACGACCAGAACGAAGATCGCCGAGGTCAGGTAGAAGGCGCCGACGAGGTAGGCGAGGTTGGCGAGCGAGCTGATCCCGTACTTGCCGATCGTGAACGCCATCGCGCCGAAGGCACCGATCGGGGCGACCTTCATGATGATGTTGACGACGCCGAAGATCGCCTCGGACAGGACCTTGATGATGTCGAGCACCGGCTTGCCGCGGTCGCCCAAGAAGGCGAGGCCGAAACCGAACAGCACCGAGAAGAACAGCACCTGCAGGATCTCACCGCCCGCGAAGGCGCCGACCGCCGTCGTGGGGATGATGTTCATCAGGAAGTCGACGATGCTCTGCTCCTTCGCCTTGCCGGCGTAGGTGGCGACCGCCTTCGGATCCAGGGACTTCGGGTCGATGTGCAGGCCGTTGCCCGGCTGGAGCACGTTGGCGACGACGAGGCCGACGATCAGCGCCAGCGTCGAGAACGTCAGAAAGTAGATCAGGGCCTTGCCGCCGACCCGGCCGACCTTCTCGAGATTGGTCATGCCGGCGATGCCGGAGACGACGGTCAGGAAGATCACCGGGGCGATGATCATCTTGACCAGCTTGATGAAGGCGTCGCCCAGCGGCTTCAACTCGGCGCCGAGCTGCGGGTAGAAATGTCCGAGCAGAATGCCGATCGCGACGGCGACCAGGACTTGAAAGTAGAGCGTCCGGTACAGCGGCTTCGGTCTGGCGGGCGGATGTGGGGCGGTGAGTGGTGATGGCACGGCAGCCATGGGGCGTTCTCCCTGTCGCGAGCTTCGGATGGGGCGGCTTGCGTCGGCGTGAGCCGACGGTGTCCGCGCTTGCTGTTGGCCTTTCGGCGCGCAGCCGTTCACTGGCGACATGGCTGCGTTACGTGACGGGAATGGCAACCGGCATGCCACTCGGACGCCGGCCGCTACTTTTCTTTAACCAGCTGATTAAGATGAGCTTTTTCTTGAAGGCGGCGGTGGGCGAGGCGCGCCAGAATGCGGATTCTCGCACGCGGCCAGCCGGAACGGTCCGGATTCCCGGACAGGCCGGCCGCCGTTGAGCGCGCTGACGCTGTCCGGCCAGGGCAAGCCCTCGCGCCGGGGCCTCGCCGTCTTGGTCGGGCTCTGCGCGATCCTCGTGGCGGCGTGGCTCGCCGGCCGGGCCGCAGAGCGCTGGGCCCTGTCGGACCTGCGGCGCGGCGCCCGCTCGGCGATCGGCCTGCAGGTCGGCGTGCTGCTCGCGGAGATGCAGAAGCAAGCGTCCCTGCCGCTAGCGCTCGCCGCCGACCCCGAGGTCGCCGCCGCGGTCGGCCCCGATCCCGGACGCGACCTCCTGGATCGTGTCGATCGGCGGCTCGCCCAGGTCGCGGCCGCCACCGGATCGGCGGTCATCTACGTCATCCGCGCCGACGGTCTCACGGTCGCGGCGAGCAACGCGGGGGAGGATCGCAGCTTCGTCGGCCGGGACTACGGTTTCCGCCCCTATTTCAAGCAGGCTCTGGCCGGCGGGGCCGGATCCCAGTTCGCCCTGGGAACAGTCAGCGGTCGGCCGGGCCTGTACCTCGCGCGCCGGATCGGGGCCGGGACCGGCGTGGTGGTGGTGAAGGTCGAGTTCGACGCGGTCGAGGCGGCTTGGCGCGCCGCCCGCGAGGTCACCTTCGTGACCGATGCCCGGGGCATCGTCCTCGTCACCAGCGAGCCGAACTGGCGCTTCGACACCCTCCACGCCGTCGACGCGGCCGAACGCGCACGGATCGAGGCGGGACAGGAATTCGGCGCCGCGCGCCTCGAGCGGCTGCCGATCCATCCGGTCGCGGGCGAACCGCACGTGGTGCGGGTCGGACGCGGGTCGGTCCCGGCCTGGACCGCCATCCAGTCGCAGGCGCCCGTGCCCGGCACGGACTGGCAACTGCGGACACTGACGCCGGTCGGGACCGCCGTCGAGCGGGAGCGCCTGCAGGCCTGGATCATCGCGGCCCTGGTCACGGCGCTCGCCGGGTACGGACTCTTCACCCTGGCCGATCGGGGGCGCCGGACACGGGCCCGGCTCGCCGAGGCCGCGGCGCGCCGGGCGGAGCTGGAATCCAGCGTCGAGGCGCGCACGCGGGCGCTGCGTGAGACCAACGCCCAGTTGCGCGCCGAGATCGCTGAGCGGCAGCGCGCCGAGGCCGAGCGCGAGCGCCTCGGCCGCGAACTGGCGCAGGCCGGCCGGCTCGCCGCCTTGGGCCAATTCGCGGCCAGCATGGCCCACGAGATCAACCAGCCGCTGGCGGCGATCCGCTCCTACGCGGACAACGCCGCGATCCTCATTCGCCGCGGTCGGGGCGAGGACGCGGCCGAGAACGCCGCCGCCATCGGGCGGCTCACCGACCGGATCGCCGGCCTCACGCGGCAGCTCAAGGGCTTCGCCCGGCGCGCCTCGCCGCGGCGGGAGCCGGTGCTGCTGCGCGAGGTGGTGGCGAACGCGCTGGAACTCGTGGCGGCGCGCGCCGCCGCGCTCCAGGTCTTGCTGGAGGCGGACCGGCCCGCCCCGGAGCTACGCGTCCTCGGAGACGGTCCGCGGCTGGAGCAGGTGCTGGTCAACCTCTTGCAGAATGCCATCGACGCTGTGGCGGGGCGCGCGGAGGCCCGCGTCTGCCTGCGCCTCGTCGAGAGCGGCGAGCGGGTCGCGATCGAGGTGGCCGATACCGGGCCCGGGATCCCCGCGGAGGTGTGCGGCCAGGTTTTCGACGCGTTCTTCACGACCAAGGCGGACGGCCTCGGCCTGGGCCTCGCCATATCCCGCGGGATCGTGGAGGATTGCGGCGGGAACCTGATCCTGGCCGGCGGCGACGGCGCCGGGACGGTCTTCCGGATGGAGTTGATCCGGGCGGCGGACGCGGTCCCGAGCGTGGGCAAGCCCGTGGGAGCGACACCGTGAACGGATCGGCAGACGCGCAGGCGGAGACCGAGCGCGTCGTGTTCGTCGATGACGAGGCGGACGTGCGCCGGGCCAATGGCCAGAGCCTGGAACTCGAAGGTTTCACCGTCGAGACCTTCGCGGCCGCCGAGCCGGCGCTCGCGGCGATCCTGGCCGCGCCGCCCGGCGTGGTCGTCACCGACGTGCGGCTGCCGGGGCTCGACGGCGTCGCCCTCCTGGCGCGACTGCGCCGGGTCGATCCCGACCTGCCGGTCATCCTCATCACCGGCCACGGCGACATCCGCATGGCGGTGGCCGCCATGCAGGAGGGTGCGTACGACTTCCTGGCCAAGCCCTATCCCGCCGAAGCGCTCGTCGGGTCCGTTCGCCGGGCGCTCGAGCGGCGCCGGCTCGTCATGGAGAACCGGGCGCTGCGGGCCCGGCTCGACGCGGCCACCGGGGAGGATCCGGCTTTCCTCGGGACGTCCCCGGAGATCGTGGGGCTGCGCGCCCTGGTGCGCGAGGTCGCGCGGGCCGATGTCGACGTGCTGGTCTTCGGCGAGACCGGGTCCGGCAAGGAGGTTGTGGCGGGCGCCCTGCACCGGTGGAGCCGTCGCGCCGAGCGGAACCTCGTGGCGATGAACTGCGGGGCACTGCCCGACAGCGTCGTCGAGAGCGAGCTGTTCGGGCACGAGGCCGGGGCCTTCACCGGGGCCCTCAAGCGCCGCGTCGGCCGCATCGAGCACGCGCAGGGCGGTACGCTCTTCCTCGACGAGATCGAGAGCATGCCGCTGCCGCTGCAGGTCAAGCTCCTTCGGGTGCTCCAGGAGCGAACCGTGGAACCGCTCGGCACCAACGAGGTGCGGCCAGTCGACATGCGGGTGGTGGCCGCCACGAAGGTCGATCTCGGGCAGGCGGCCGCGCAGGGCACCTTCCGCGACGACCTCTACCACCGGCTCAACGTCATCACGATCACGATCCCGCCCCTGCGCGATCGCGGGGACGACGTGCTGCTGCTCTTCCAGCATTTCCTGCGCCGCGCCGCCGAGAAGTTCGGGCGCCCGGTGCCGCCGGTCACGGCGGCAATCCGCGATCACCTGCGCCGACACGCTTGGCCGGGCAACGTCCGCGAGCTCGGCCATTTTGCCGAGCGCTGCGCGCTGGGGCTCGCCGCGACGGCGAAGCCCGCCGCCGAGCTGGCGGCCGGCAGCCTCGCCGATCAGGTCGATCGCTTCGAGCGCCAACTGATCCGCGACGAGCTGATCATGGCCGGCGGCGATGTCCGCGCCGCCGCCGAGGCTCTCGGCCTGCCGCGCAAGACCCTCTACGACAAGATGGCCCGGCACGGCCTGACGCCGGGCGACTACCGCTAGGACGGCCGGGTTCGGCATGTCCTGAGACCGCGACGGCCCCGGCTCCAGCGCGGGATCGCCGCGACGGCGACATGCCGAAAAGGGGTACGTGGACCGGTGCGGAAACTGCTTAGCGTGGCTGACGGATCCCCCCGCCGAGCCGCCCATGCCCCGCTTCTTCATCGATCTGCACGACGGAACCGAACTGGTCCGCGACAAGGACGGCTATGACCTGCCCAGTCTCGAAGCCGCCCGTTCGCAGGCTGTGAAGATCATGACGCGCATCGCCCAGGGGCTCTCCGACCGGCCCGGGCGTCAGGATTACATCGCGGCGGTCCGCGACGACGCGGGCGTGGTGCGGATGCGCTTCCGGGTGTCGCTCGATGCCGGCCCCGTCGGCTGAGGCTCAGGGGTGCGGAACTGCCGAAAAGTTCGTGCCTCTGGTTGAGTCGGCGCCCGGAAAGGCCGCCGTGTGTGGAACCAGGCGGGCTGGATTCGATGGTAGCGAGGGAGGGACTCGAATCCCCGACATAGAGATTGCGGTGCTTCGCTTCTGCGCTGCGATTCGAGCACTGAGCTGTCAACTTGGCGGCCGAAGGCACCAGTCGTACCCCAGCACGAAAGCTTCGCGCCGTCCGCGACGAGGAGAGTCCTGCTGTTCCGGTTTCGGGTGTCAGATCTGAGAAGCGGATGCCGGGCGGTGGGCCAAAATTCGCCATGAAACGGCGGCCGAGGGCATACGTACCGCCGGCCGGACGACGTCGCCGGCGCGGCACCTTGCGTGGTTCACGCGTCAGGTTTGCGGGATAACCATCGCGAAGCACAGGCCCTTCCCGTCGATGGCGCGCTCGAAGCGACCGCCCAGGCTTCGCTCGATGGTCTGCTTGAGTAGCCGCGACCCGAACCCGGTTCCATCGGCCTTCGGCACCTCCGAAGGCGCTGACCGCTCTCGCCACGTCACGTGCATCCCATCGGCGGCCATCTGTCCCTGAACCTTGAGGGTCCCGCCGCCCGAAAGGGCCCCGTACTTGGCCGAATTGGTGGCGAGCTCGTGAAAGATCATCGCGTAGTCGTTGACCTTGCCTTGGGTGGCAACCACGGCGTCATCGATGTCGATCTCGATATTGTTGCCGTGCCTATAAGGCGTCAAGATGCGCTCGGCGAGGATGCCCATCGAGACGTTCCCGCTCTCGCCTTGCTGAGCGCGTGTTGCCAGGACGGTCGCCTCGTGCAGCACGCCGAACCGCCGCGACAGGTCCTCCGCGAAAAGCGCCGCCGACGTTGCGTCTCGGGCGACGATGGAAGTCAGTGCCCGGGCTACGGTGAACATGTTCGAGACCCGGTGCGCGAGTTCAGCGGTTAGAAGCCGTTCGGCCTCCTCGGCCCGCTTGCGGTCCGTGATGTCGAGGAAAATGGCTTGAACCCATTCCCCGACCCGACCGGCGTCCCCACCGACACCTCGCGCCGAGATCCAGCGCGCGTCCGCACCCGCGCCAATACGGAAGTCGAAGCTGTAAGGATGCGGGTCTCGCTCACTGGCCGCCCATTCCTTCACCATCGCACTGCGATCGGCGGCGTTGACGCGCGCGAACAGCACGTCAATGTCGACGACGGCTCCGGAGACGCCCCAAAACTCGCGACACAGGCTGTCGAGCTGGGCTACCCGTTGGGTCGGCGACCACGCCCAGAGGCCGACGCCGCCTCGGTGGATCGCGCCGGTGAAATTCGCCAAGGTCCACTCGTCGCCGGTCAATTCGCGCCCCCCGTTCATGTCGTTCTCGCGTGCCTGCCTATCGGGGTGACCCGCCCGTTGCGATGCCGGCATATAACCCGCGGATGACGTGCCGGCTCCGGCATAGCTCGATCACGCTGTCATCCTCCGCGAGGATGCGCGAACAGGGCCTCGGGCGGGAGACATGTCCGGCATCGCGAGCCTTCAGTGACGAACGAGATGGCGATGATTGTCCGATCGGGTTCGGATTCGGCCGCACGCCTTGCAGAAGACTTCATTGCCGAGATCGAAAGACCGTACGCGCTCAACAAGTGCGCCACTTCCATTGGCTGCAGCCTTGGTTTGAGCGGATGCGAGGATCGGTCGAGCCCTGAAGAGCTGATGCAGTGCGCCGACGTCGCTCTCTGCCGAGGCGAAACGCCGTCGCCGAGGACGCGCAGCGGGCCGCGGCGCAGCGTCAGGAGGCACCCGCCATCACGGCAGCCGTAACACGTTCGCGCAGGTCCAGAAACAGGGGCGAAGGCATGAGCAAGCTCCTTCACCTACCGACGCGCTACCCGCAAACTCGTCCCAATCAGCGCGGGGCCGGCTCCGGAGCTTCAAATTAATAGTCCATGAACTATAGCAATCTCGGAGATTCGGAGCGCGATTCAAAGCTCGCCGGATGTATCTCGAGGCGGAACTGGCGCCTAATTCGCGTAGTTGTGCTCGATACGGACAGAAGCGATACCGGATCTGAAAACAATCATACAAAACTGAGGCGCCGAATGCCCTGGAACAGTCGCTGGATGCGCGTGCTGGTCGGCGTGCTCCTCCTGAGTGCTGCCATCCTAGCAGTCCTTCCAAGCTTCACAGGCTACACCAGCCTAGACGGCACCGTGAACGCGCGCTTCGCCGTCGTGTCGGCGCCCATCGAGGGCGTGGTCTCCGATACGCCGCCCAAGGTCGGGACGGCGCTGCCCGAGGATACCTCGGTGTTCTTCATCAACAATGGCCGCATCGCGCGAACCGCCGAGGCGCAATTAGATGCTGACTTGGCTGCATCCAAGGAAAAGTTGCGGGCGCTCGAGCTGCAAGCGAAGGATCTATCTGCACTCAAAACTGATCTGATCGGTCGCCTCAGAGAGTACCAGCAGGCGAGCATAGTGAGCATTCAGCAAGAGATCATCATCCGTCAGCAGCGCATCGCGACGGCGCAGGCCAACAAGACCTCCGCCGAGGCGGACCTTGCGCGCAAGCAGACGCTCGGCGCGACCGGCGTGGTGGCAGGGAGTTCGGTCGAACAAGCCCGCGCCGCCTCAGTCGGCGCCGGCAGTGAGCAGAACATCGCCAAGGCCGAGCTGGAGCGGCTCCAGCGCCAGTTGGATGCGCTCAAGCGCGGCACCTTCGTCGGCGAGGGCCGCAATGACGTACCCTACTCGCAGCAGCGTATCGACGAGGTCACGATCCAGCTCGCCAACGTCGAGGCGCAGATCCGGATCGAGAAAGCTCGCACCCAGCAGTTGAGCCTCCAGCTTTCTTTGGAGCGCTCCCGGAACGACCGGCTCTCCTTCGTCGCGGTGCAGGTTCCGTTCAAGGGTGTCATCTGGCGCAACAATGTCGTGGCGGGCTCAAACGTGCTGGTCGGCAACGAGTTGATGCGCCTGCTCGACTGTCGCGACCTGTTCGTGGACATCCTCGTGGACGAGGTGAACTACGATGAGATCAAGCCGGGCGACAGCGCCGATGTACGGCTGCTCGGAACGTCCCAGGTGATCCCTGGTCGTGTTTTGTCGGTGCGCGGGTCGGCAGCCGCCGTCGAAGAGGTGGTGCTGGCAGCGATCCCGCCGCAAAGCCGGGGCAAGAATGCCCGCATCCGGGTCGCGCTCGACCCGAGCGATATGCAGACCGATTACGCCAATTTCTGCCAGGTGGGTCGCACGGTTCAAGTTCGGTTCGCGCGTGCCGGGTCGTCCCTTCAAACCGCCCTCGATCCGGTCATGAATTGGGTGAAGGGCCTGTGGTTCAGCATCTCGTGAGCCTCGGGCCGACGCTTTTCGTAGCGGCCTTCTTCTTTATCTTCGCCCTGAACTGGCCGCGGGACCGCACGTGGACGCGCGCGGTGACTTGCGCCTTCGTGCTGCTCGTCGCCGTGCGCTATCTCTGGTGGCGCTTCTTCCACACCGTCTTGCCCTACCCAGCGGATCGAAGCTTCGGCTTCTTCTGGACGTGGTTCGTGTTCTGCGTCGAAATGGGTGCCTTCGCCGACATCCTGCTCTTCCTGGTGGCGATGAGCCGCTACGTCGATCGGCACGCCGAGGCCGACCGCCTGGAGCAATCGTTCTTCGCCACCCGCCCTGACAGCCTGCCCACCGTCGACGTGTTCATTCCGACCTACAACGAGCCTCTGGATGTTCTGGAACGGACCATCGTCGGGGCTCTCGCGCTCGACTATCCGCGAGACAAGCTGAAAATATATGTCCTCGACGACAAGCGCCGCGACTGGTTGCGCGCCTATTGTGAGTCGAAGGGCGCGATCCACGTCACGCGCCCGGACAACAGCCACGCCAAAGCGGGGAACATGAACAACGGCCTGAAGGTCTCGTCGGGTGCCTTCGTCGCGATCTTCGATGCCGACTTCGTGCCGTACCGCAATTTCCTGCGCCGCACGCTGCCCTTCTTCCGGGACCCGACCATCGGCATCGTTCAGACGCCGCAGCACTTCTTCAACAAGGACCCGGTACAGTCGAACCTCAATCTCGAGAAGGTCTGGCCCGACGAGCAGCGGCTGTTCTTCGACGAGATGGCCACCTCCCGCGATGCCTGGGACGTGAGCTTCTGCTGCGGGTCCTGTTCCATCGCTCGGCGGGCCGCCATCGACGCGATCGGCGGCTTCCCGCACGACTCGATCACCGAGGATCTGCTCACCACGCTCGCGATGCTCAACAAAGGCTACAAGACCCGGTACCTCAACGAGCGGCTGTCGATGGGCTTGGCGGCCGAGAACCTGAAGGGCTACTTCGTGCAGCGCGGGCGCTGGTGCCGGGGCGGCATCCAGACGATCTACCTCCATAACGGCCCGCTGCGCGGTCCTGGCCTCAACCTGTTCCAGCGGGTGATGTTCATACCCCTGTCCTGGTTGGTTCAGTACACCGTCCGCTTCGTGATCCTGATCGTGCCCGCCGTCTACCTGTGGACGGGATCGGCGCCGCTCTACTTCACCGGCACCGAGGACATCGTGCGCTACCAGCTTCCTGTGCTGGTCGGCTATTTCCTGCTGATGGGCTGGCTCACGCCGACGCGGTACCTGCCCCTGATCTCTTCGGCGGTCGGCACCTTCGCGACTTTCCGCATGTTGCCCGTCGTGCTCTCCAGCCTGATCAAGCCCTTCGGCGTGCCCTTCAAGGTGACGCCGAAGGGCTCGGGCAATGAGGAGTCCGAGTTCGACGCCTACACGTTCCTCTGGATCGCCTCCTTGATCGCGATCACGTCGCTCGGTCTCATCGTCAACATCGTACCCGAATGGTCCCGGATCGGTGAGGGCGAGTTCTCGGTGGTGTCAGCCTACTGGGCGGTAATAAATATCGTGGTTCTGATGATCGCTGCGCTGATCTGCTTCGAGAAGCCACGTCCCCTCGTAGAGTCCTTCTCCACGAACGAGCGCGCACGCGTGCTCGGTGTGAGTGAGACGTACCGCGAGGCGCGCATCGTCAGTCTCTCGCTGGACGGGGGAATCGCTGAGTTCGCCACGCCCCCGGGCCTGCGCACCGGTGATTACATGTGGGTCGAGATGGACGCCTTCCCGCACCTGCGCTGCACAGTCGAGAAGGTCGCGGCTCCGAAGGCGGGCAAGCCGGTCAGCGTGAAATTCAGGTTCAAGCTGGAGGGCGAATGCCGCGACCGCATGATCGTCAAGCTCTACACAGGCCGCTACAGCCAGGACATCCACGACCTCGACAAGTCGGCTATCGCAGGCGGGGTATGGTCACGGATGTTCGGCAAAAGCCCGGAGATCATTTAGCGCGCCTCCGCGCCGAGCCGTGCGGAGGCTTTGACGAAGTCGATCTTACCGAGGGTGGCAGCATCCGAGCTTTCACCCGGTCGCTGGCCGATTGACGCGGGTGTAGCGCGGCTCGTCAGGTCGCTCGGCCGTGCTTTCGTGGAGACGGTCCGGCCGTCGGAGTTGCACGTCATCCTGTATGCTTTCCACAGCAAGCCGTAGGTGCCGAAGGCGACCATAAACCTCAGGAGCCTCGACCCAGACGTGGGACTGCCTTCGACGAACGAAGTGACCCTGTCTGAGTTGGCCGCGAGCTGGCAGCGCATTCTCAAACAGCAAGTCTGTCGTGCAGCGGACAGGCGGGAAATAGTAATTTACAAATTTGCTCCACGGCAATGCAATGAAAATTACAGTTATAACTGTCTTATAGAAAGTTATTTGTCGTCCGCATAATATATATAATTTCAATTGGAAAATTTTCGAGCATGATTGAGACAAAATTCTTGGACCTCACTGGTCGATTTGAGCTGCCCATCTTGAGAGAGCTGCATTGCCCTCTCACCGGCATTCCACGAGGCGCGGCCGATTTCGGCCCGGTCAGTGGATGAACAAGCCCCCATCTTCACATCGGCGCCGATGCGCTCCTCCGTCGATTTCAAAAGATCGCTGCCACGGCCTGTCGCGGACTTGAAATTGCCCAGACATGTGTTCGCTATATGTAATTGGACGTTGCAGGCAGCTATCGCTCCACCTGCTGCGCCCGTGAGCGCGCCGAGCACTAAGATCCCGCCGATCACGTATGCTGATGCCACAGAGGTTCTCCTCTCCTGCACGCCAAGGAGGCGCTTGGGTTTGGAGATCTCATAGTGGACAACAGATATCTAGAGAATGAATTTTGCGACGCGGCGGCTTGGGTGCAGGATTTACGGCGCGGAGCGTTAGCAGACGTTTAATTGTAGAATCTTCGACATGAAATGTCTATATACTGGCATTCATTGCCGCATTAACCGTTTCATGATGCCGCCGCTTTCGAGAAGAGCATTGATGCGTTCCTTCAACACGATGGGATCACACGCGGTCGCGGGCGACCGTCCGCAGACGGCGGGTGCGAGCGCATCAGCGCGCGACTTGCTGCGGGATCTGGCGCGAGACCTCGATCAGAAAATCCGCGCGCGACTCTGGGCTCATCTTGGCCACGTGGTCGCGGATCGCCGCAGCTGAGAATGTTTCGGAGGCACCGGTGTCACCCTCTCTCCCTTCGTGAGCGCGCGGCCGACGAGGCGGCGCGGCCCGGGCTGATCGCCCGCCATCGTCTCGAGCGCCGACCTAGATGAGCGACGATCAGTCAGGTCGTAGTCGAGCCGGTTGGCCGCATCGACTTTCGTCAGCGGCAGGATAGGGACAGCTCGGGCATGGGGCCTCCGACGGAGACGCGGTGGCGCACCGTAGCTGAGGTCAGGGCTGGTGGGTGGCGCGGTCGTTGAATCGGAGCCCGCGACCGTCTCGATTTCAGTGAGCGCGGGACCGTGGAGAGTCTCGGACGTATTGCCCGAGGTCGACCTTTCGAACAGCCCGCCCTCGCGCGGGTCAGGCCTCTGTTGGAACTGGCCTGCCACTGCGTCGGCGCCGAGCGGGATCTTGTCGCGCTCGATCACGACCGCGGGAAGCGCTCCGGGAACAGCATTTTGCCGCCGAGCGTGCGCGGATCGGCAAAGCTCGGCGTCGGGCAGCCGCGGTCCGGCTCGAACTCCATGGGCAGCATCAGGTGAATGTAGCCCGGGCCGAGCCGCAGGATTTCGCCCGTTACGTCGCGCTCGTGCAGGCGCTGCATGATCACCACGATCACGGAGCGCCGGGTCGTTGAGGCGCGTCGTCACCGATTCGCGGAAGATCCGCAGCGTCCGCTCGCGCTCGGTCTCGACCGTCTCGGTGGAGAGGGGATCGTCGATGATGATCCGGTCGCCGCGGCATGCGGTCAGCGAGGCGAATGGCATGCCCTCGCGCGAGCCGGTCGCCGTATTGGCGAACGCGATCTCGCCCGAGCGGGACAGCGCGCGGTGCGGCCAGAGCGCTCGGGACCGCGCGCTCGACATTCTGTCGCGCATGCGCCGCGCGTCGCGCAGCCCGGCGAACCCGCACAGGCCTGGGTCAGCGCACGATCGAGATGGCGCACCACTAGGCGAAAGAGACTGATCTGGCTCCGGAGATGCGGGCGCCGGTGGCTTCCTTGGACGCCAAGCTCACGCAGCACGAGCGGTCGTCAAACTTTGGCGCCCAAAACGTCAAACCCGCCGGAAGGCGGGTTCGGTCAAGCGAGTGAAAACAAGGAGTTGAGTGGTAGCGAGGGAGGGATTTGAACCCCCGACACAAGGATTATGATTCCTCGTGACGGGCGGTTTTGGGCTCCATCCGGGCGCATCGACATGCACGGGAAAACGACGAAGCCCAGGTATTTATCGTATTCGATCAAGGATCTGGCAAGGGAAGCTTGGTAGCGGAGGGGATGAGCCCGGGCGGCGATCCGCCCGAGAACGTCCGCCCGAGATCCGCCCGAGCCGCTCGCATGCCCGTCAAACTCACCGAGGCCCTGGTCAAGCAGGGGATCGCCGACGCCGTCCCCAAGGGCCGGGCGTACGACCTGATCGACGCCGGCTGCCCCGGGCTGCTGATGCGCGTCGGGCCCCGTGGGGTGAAGTACGCATTCAAGTTCGAATCCGGACATCGGACGCACAGGCTGACTCTCGGCTCGACCGACATGCTCCGGCTCGCCGATGCGCGCGCGATCGCCACGGAGGCCAGGCGCCGGCTCGTCGACCGGCTCGGGGTCCCGGACGACCGCTGGCTGGAGGGCCGGCTCCGGCAGATGCACAAGCTCCCCCCGAAGGAGCCGAACCCGGCGCCTCGGGACCCCGCCCTCGTCGAGGCTTGGGAGGACCAGATCCAGCGAGCCGGCGAGTGGACCTGGGAGGAGGCCCTTGCGGCGTTCCTGGCGGAGGTCGCGCGCACCAGGCGGTCGGCCACGTACACGGACTACCGGAAGCTGCTCCACTCGCCCGAGCTCGCGACCTTTGCCGGACGGCGGGTCCGGCGCATCACGATCGAGGACCTCGCGACGGTCGTCCACGCGGTGCATGCCAGCGGCCGAGAGCGACACGCCGAGCACTTGGCGTCCGTCCTGAGACCAATGTGGAGCTACCTGGCGCGGCATGAGCACCGAAAGCGCTCCGGCGTCGAGGCCGGTATCCCCACCCTGCGGGCGCCCGAGCGGACGCCGGGCGACAAGCTGCGGGCGAACGGTAAGGTCCCGGGCGGGTATACGGCCAAGCCCGGCGAGATCGGGCGCATCCTGGCGGTGGCCCGGACCGGCGTCCTCAATCCGACGGTCGCCTCGGCCCTTCAGCTTCTCGTCCTGACCGGGCAGCGGCGGCGTCCCGTCGTCGAGGCCCTGGTCAAGGATTTCGTCCCGTGGGAGGAAGTGCCCGGCTGGGGCGTTTGGTCGATGGGACCTGCGCACCGGAAGACCGCGGCCAAGCGCGGGGACAAGCATAGGCACGCCCTGCCGCTGCCCCCGGCCCTGTGGGATCTCGTGCAGCAGCAGATGGCTCGGGCCACGGCCGCCGGGAGCGCTTTCCTATTCCCGCAGGTCCGGGCGGCCCGGATCGGCGCCGCTTT
The DNA here is from genome assembly GCF_000974725.1 of Methylobacterium sp. ME121. NCBI lineage: Bacteria > Pseudomonadati > Pseudomonadota > Alphaproteobacteria > Hyphomicrobiales > Methylobacteriaceae > Methylobacterium > Methylobacterium sp. ME121. Next base: position 90,198 of record NZ_BBUX01000001.1, on the reverse strand, counting down.
CGGTGGCCACCTTTCCGATGCGGCGATCAATCACAGGATCCTCGACATGGGCATCGCCGCCTCACCGCACGACCTCCGCCGCGGGCTGTCGACGGTCTGTCAGGCGACGCTCAGGATCCCGCGCGACACGGTCAAGATGATCCTTGACCACAATGAGGGCTACAGGAGCGACGACGTCCTGGAGCGCCATTACACCGATGACGATCGTCTCGACATCAAGCAGCCCCTCATGGCGCGTTGGTGCGCGTGGGCGGATGAGCAGGCCGCGGCCGCCGCCTCGGCGCTCCCCCCGGCCATCGAGCTCGGCGCCGAGTTAGCCCGTCGGCGCCGGGAGCGCGAGCTCGCCGGCAAGGGCAAGCGGAGCAAGCCCGAGGCGGGGGAGGAGGACATACCCGAGGAGCTCGCCACCGCCGCGTAGCCCAGGGATAACCCCTATCCTGCCGGTCGCCCCCCCCTTGCCCGGCCGGTCCAGATGCCCGAGTTTGCCGCCATGAACACGCTCCTCCGCATAGGCAAACGCCCCTTGGCCTGAGGCCAGCCACCGCCGCCGGGACGCCCCGGCCGGCACGCGTTCCCCTATGCCCGGAGGCCGCCATGACGGTCTGGTTCACGTCCGATACCTATTTCGGCCACGTCGGTATCCTCGGATCGAGGATGGCCCGGCCCCGCCCCTTCAAGTCGATCGAGGAGCACGACGAGGTCCTCGTGGCGCGCTGGAACGGCCGCGTCCGCCCGGGCGACCAAGTCTGGCATCTCGGCGACTTCGCCTACGGCGCGTCAGCCGAGAGGTGCCGGGACATCTTCTCGCGCCTCGCCGGCAAGAAGCACCTGGTGTGGGGCAACCACGACAACGCGCGGGAGAAGGCACTGTCTTGGGCAAGCCAGCAGGAGCGGGCTCTCGTCACGGTCGACGGCGTCTCAATGGTCCTGGGGCACTACGCGCAGCGCGTGTGGTACGGCATGCACCGAGGCGACCTGCACCTCTACGGGCACTCGCACGGCAGCCTGCCCGGTACGTCGGCGAGCCTGGACGTCGGGGTCGATTGCTGGGCCTGGGCCCCCGTCCAGCTCAGCGAAATCCGGGAGGCCCTGGCGGAGACGGCCGCCCGGAAGGCGGGGGCAAAGGCGGCCGCCGCCCTTGCCGAAGCGGCGTAGATGAGGCGGTAAGGTCAGGCTGCCACGATGGGGCATGCCCTGGCGCACCCGCACCGCCCGACCCATCAGCCACCGGTTCCACGAGGCCGATCCCGACGGACGGCCGCCGATGAAGTTCGTCGCCCGCCGGATCCCGGCTGGGGAGAAATTTTACGACCGGCCGCTCTGGAAGCACGTCAAGCTCCCCCCGTTTGACAAGAAAACGCTGGTCGTCCTGGCGTCCACCTGCGATGCCTGGGAGGCCCGGCTGCCCGAGGAGACGGAGGTCTCGGCCTTCGTCCTCAATTTCTTTGCCTGGCCGGACGACATCGAGATCCGGCTGTCCGACGACAAGATGCACGGGGCAATCAACAGGTGCTTCTCCGTCGTCGCGCTCACGCGGCACACCGCATCGGCTGTGTGGGGCGGCTCCGAGAAGAACGGATTCGAGCAGCTCGCCGACGACATCTACGCCTGCCGAGAGGTCCGGGCCGCCCCGGACATCGACGCGCTCCACTCCCTGACGCCCCAGGCGCAAGAGCTCCGCTAGGGCCCGGGGCGGCCCGTCAGACTCGGGCGGGCAGGCGGATGAGCGCGAGCTGGAAGATCTCGCCCAGGGTGTAGTGCGGCCCCGCCACGGCCCGCTGCACGTCCTCGGCTAGGCGAGGGATTTCGGGCATTGTGGACGCAGAGACCTGCACCATCAGCCGGGCCCGGCGCCGGCGCAGATCGCGACGCTCGGGCACGCCATGGATGCGCGCCTTACGGAGCTGGCGGTCGAACTCGTCGATGATGATCCTGGTGGTCATGGGCCATCCTACGTCGTCGAGGTTGCGTGTAGGTGAATGGGTCAGTCCACGCCCTCGGCCAGCTCCTCGACGTCGGGCACGAACAGCCGGACGTCGGTGACGCCGGTGTAGCCCATGACGAGCGCCTTCTCGTAGACCTTCCGGGGGGTGTCGTGGATCACGACGGTTGCGCTGACGATCGTCTTCCAGTTCGCCCGGGATCCTCCGGACGTGACGTTCCCGGACAGGAGCACGATGCCGTCGCCCAGCTTGGCTCCGGAGTCGCGATCGAAGGCGCGGGCGATGAGGCGGCCCGCTACCTCGACCGGCGACCGCCAGCTGTCCTTGTCGATGTCGCACTGCATGGACACGGTGTCCGGCTCCCCGTGCCATCCCACCCGTAAGACCTCTTCAGGGCGGCTCGGACGATGGCCTCGTTGCGAGCGTCGACCCGCCATGCGCTGGCTTCCCACCGGCCGCCCATGTCCTTGATCCGGCGGTTAAAGTTGAGGTTCGCGTGCGGGGTCTGGACGATGAGGTTGATACCGTCATGCGTGATCTGAATGGCCATGTCGGCGTGCTCCGAGATCTGCCCGCGAGGTCGGGCGGTGGGTAGGCCCCTCGACGGGTCGCCCCGGATTGAGGCGGCCGGTGGAGGGGCCGGAGGCGTGGGCCTCCGGCGGTGCTCAGCTGCTGCAGGCGCAGTCGATGCAGACGAACAACCGCTCGGGGTGCCGTTCCAGGAAGACGCCCTCGCCTAGATCGAGGGCCTCGTTGCACCAGGGGCAGAGGAACTCGCGCACCTGTCCGTCGTCGTCGTCTCGATTGCGATCAAGGTCCTCGACGTAGCGGGGCATCACTCGTCCTCCCCGTCGTCGTAGGGCCCGTACATCCCCCAGATCTCCGCCACGTCATCCTCGGGCAGCATGTCGATGGCGGCCTTGAGGGCGGGCACTCCCTCCAGGATCCGGAGCTTGTCCACGGCCGCGTCGCTCTCGGCCCAAAGCTCCTCGTGTGAGCTCTCGTGTGTGTGCCGGACGTCGTGGTCGACCCTGGCGGTCGTCGCCCGGAGTTCCTGCCCGAGGTGGGCGGCGAATCGGGCGACCTGCTCGGCGAGGGGACCCTGCCCGGCGGCGACGGCGGCAGCATGGGCGTTCACCAGGGCCTGGGGATCGTCGATGTTGATGAGGCCCTGCATCAGGGCGGGGATGGCGGTGTCGGAGGCGGGCTCGATCATGGGGGCGATCTCCTGTGACGGGGGATCCGGGGCGACCGGGCGGCCGCTCCGGCGGGGGTCAGGCGGCCTTCTTGCGAGCCGGCTTCGGCGCGGGGGCCGCCTCGGCCGCCGGGGCCACCGCGTAGCCGACGGGCCGGATCTCGGGCGGCAGCCAGCCGGTCGGGACGACCCGGGCCAGCGCGACCGCGGCAATCTCGAGCTTCGTCGATCCGGCGATCCGGTCCGCCTCGGGCTGCCCCAGGGCCTCCGCGACGGCGCGCAGCGCCACGGCCTTGGGCGCCGACTTGAAGAAGTTGGCCGCGTCCCAGCGCTCCCGAGTCGCCTCCGCCATCCGCGTGGCGTCGAGGCGGGCCTCCAGGGCCTTGGCCCCCTTGGCGCTGGACGGGACGGCGCCGACCGAGTGGATCTGCAGGTCGAGCGCCTTCCCGGCCACGCCGGCGGCGACCGTCAGCAGCGCATCGAGCGGCAGGTCCGCCAGCCTCTGGAAGGCCGCCTCATACTTCTCAGCGTCGGAGGCTTGGCCGCCGGGCGCCTCGTTGTAGCCGTTGAGGGTGATGCGGACCGGAGAGCTGTAGGAGTCCTGGGAGATCGCCGTGGCGAGCAGCGCGGCGAGGGCGACCTGCGGCGAGGCCAGCATCGCGTCGCGCATCGCGAGCGTGCGCTGCTGCGACAGCCGGAGCGTCAGAGCCGCCGAGATCGCCACGGATTCGGGCTGCTCGGCCTGCGCCTGCTGCAGAGCCTTGGCGGCGTCCCCGCCCTCGATCTTGGCGAAAGCCTTCGCGACGGCAGCCGTTGCCGGGCGGACGACGCCAAAGGTCATGTCGATCTTGCCGTCCCGGCCGATCCGGAGGATCACGCCTGAGCGAGCCTTCTGCTCCGGCGTGTAGCCGTCCTGCTTCATGTCCGTCTCGATGTCCTCGGCCTCCTGCTCGGCCGCGGCGACGCCGACGGGGTCGCCGTCGGCGTCGATGATCGCCTGGAGCTCCTCAAGGCGGGCGGTCTCTGCGTCGGTGGCCGCGCGAGGCTCGGCGCGGATGACCTGCCAGGACCAGCGGCAGTTGTCCGGCAGGTGCTCGTCACTGGCCGCCCAAGACCACCCGTCGGCGACGAGCCACGTGACCTCGGCCGCGATCTTCTCGTCGACCAGCCGCTTCAGCAGCGCAGGATCTTGGACCCGGTGGTTCTCGCCGAACAGGTCTTCGACGATCCCGCCGCCCGCCGCGACGTAGGCGTCCCGGCCGACGAAGCCGAGGTTGCGGCTCAGGTCATGGTCCCCCACGCCGAGCTCTGTCCGCACGCAGTGAGCGTAGAGCCGGCCGGCGCCGCGCAGCCTCTCCAGGACTGCGCGCTGCTCGTCGAGCGACGACGCGAGCGTGAAAGCCCTCACGGTGTCGACAGGGTCCCGGCCGAAGTCGCCGGCACGCCAGGCATCCAGCACTTCGTCGGCGAGCTTGCCCAGGGCCAACATCCTCCGGACACGGACGGCGTCGATGCCGAAGCGGGCCGAGATGGTCGCTTCATCCATTCCCTCCTGCTGGAGGGCGTGGAATGCCCGGTACTCGTCGGCCTGGTGCATGCGGGACTGGGTGATGTTCGCGCTGAGCCCGCGCTCGCGGGCAGTCTCGGCGTCGCACTCGATGACGGCCACCGGCGCGTCCGTGCGGATTCGGCCGTCGCAGGCGAGCGTCCGGAGGGCCGCGAGACGGCGGTTGCCGTCGACGACGTAGTGGGCCTGGCCGGCGCCGGGGACGACCGTGAGCGGCAGGAGCAGGCCAAGGGCGTGGATCGAGGCGGCGAGCTGGTCGATGCCATCCTCGCGGCCGGCGAGGCGCACGTTGACGACGCCCTCGGGCGCCGAGGTGTCGTGGCCGTGCATGAGGATGTGGAGGGGGAGCGTCTTGAACATGATGCAGCACCATCAGTTTCGGGGCGGGTAGCGGGGTGGGGCGCCCTTGTCGCCGGGCGCGTCGGCGGGGGAGCCGGTCAGCTAGGCGGCTCCTCTCGGCCGAGGGCGGCCGACGCGAGGGCGATCGCGGCCGTCACGCCGGCAACGCCGGTCGCCTGCACGACGAGGATCTGCACCCGCGCCGGGCCGGGGTCGCCGACAAGGCGGACGTCGCCCTGGTCGTCCCGCCACATGCCCGCGGCGGCGAGGAGCGAATCCGGGACGTGGGCCCCGGACCGCAGGCTCTTCGAGACGCGGCTCTCGCTCATGCCGGCGGCGGTGGCCAAGGCTTTGGAGGTCCCGGCTTCCTGAGCGGCCGCAGCGATGCGGGCGCGGATCTGGCGAGCGGTCAGCTGCAAGGCGCGGCCTCCGGAGCGGGGACCGGGCGGGCGGGGGAGGCAGGCGTCCAGAGCGTCCGCATCGGATCCCCGACGAGGACGAGGTGCCGCTCGACGCCGACGAAATGCATCGCGCGCTCGCTCGGGAGCCGGCGGAGCTTGAGCCATTGGCCCAGGTCTCCCTCGTGGATCCCGCAGGCCTGCGCAAACGCGCGCTGGCTCCCGGCCTCGGCCACGCCAGCGCGCAGCAAGGCGACGATGTGCTCGTAGCTCACGACGGGCACGAGGCTCCCTGCACCTGAGAAGGGTGCGGCATTCATTCAAGTCATCCCTGATAAATTTATTGATATTCCTCTTATTAAGCCACTTGCGAATTTGCGCGCAAGAGCGAAAATGAGGGTACGCGCAGTTTTTTCGGTTCGAGAAGCGAACTGCCGCTCGGTATCATTTGCAAAAGATCGGGGACGCCGATGCTTCAAAGGATAGATTGCCCGATCCTTGGCGCGAAGACCGCGTCAACTCTTGCGGAAACGCCCGAGTTGCTTGACCTCTCGTGGCGCCGGGCGGGCCACGGGCGCTGGATCGCTGGGCGCACCGAGCTGTCCGATCACCTCCTGCGCCGGTTCCCCAACGCCACCGCCAAGGCCGGCCTGCGCATCGAGGACCGCGTCGTCGTGTGGGACCTCGCATCCGCCGCGGGGGTGCCCGACCTCGCAAAGAGGATCTCCAGGTGGGAGCAGGACGTTCGGCAGGACCTAGCCCACCACGCCCGCGTCGCGCAGGCGAACCGCGGCGTGGAGGAGGACGCCCTCTCCGCCGTTCAAGACGCCCTCGCAGACGAGCTCGCCAGGCACGCGTGGGCATTCAGATCGAAGGGTCCCCTGGCTTGGGGGCTGGCCGGGGCCCGGCGGCTCACGCCCGGGCAGGTTCGCCTCGCTCACGCGCTCCTCGCCGAGGCCCGGGACGTCGTCGCGGCGGTGGATCGCCGGCTCGCCCAGCCTGCCGCGCCGGAGGACGTCGCCGCCGTCAGGGATCCTGACGTCCGGGCCGACCTGCTCGTGGCGTGCCGGCACCTGTCAGGGCTGGATGGGGACCAGGCCCGGGAGCGGAATGGGGTGGGCTGGAGCGCCGTGGCGTTGGCAGAGGGGCACCGCCTCGCCAGCACTGATTCGCTCGACGTCGTCGAGGCCGCGCATGCCCGGGCGCTCGTCTACGCGCACCGGAGGCAGCTCCCCCCGGCGCTGCGCGCCTGCCTTTTCGGAGAGTGACAATGACCACGCTGCGAAAGATCTTCGTCGCTATCCTTCGCTGGTACGGCCTGATGGCGCCGGCAGCCGTGCCTGAGCCGCCCCCACCGGCTGCGCCCCCACGGCAGCCGCTCAGGTCGACGGCCGCCCCGTTGGGCTACCTAATTCGCCGGCACGTGCGCACGATCCAGCGAGACCAGTACGAGCTGGCACTCGGGCCGCCGCCCCCGCTGCCGCCCGAGGTCCGGGCGTGGCTCGCGAAGATGGACGACAGCCAGCTGCGCCGCATCATCCGGACGGCCGACTGGCAAATCCAGGACCACGTCCTCGCCGGCACAGCTGGCCAATGCCACGACCTCGGATACGTCGTACCGCTCCGGCTCTCCTCGCTCACGGAGGGATCCGACGGTCGGGAAGGCCGGTCCGGCAAGGGTGGCCCGGGCCGGGCATGGGAGCAGCACGTCGAGGCCATCATGACGGAGGTTAACGCGCGCGGGTACGGCGGTCCGCGGCGCTGAGGCGTGACTTGTCCTGGTAACTTTCATGCCGCGGGGGGAGGCTCCGTTCGCGGCACAGGCCGTGATGGAGGTTGAGATGTCCGTTTCTGACAGGTTCGCCCGGATCGCCCGGGCCATCGCCGCGATGATCATGGCCGCGCTGCGCGCCATCTTCGGCGGCGTGAAAGAGGCCGGTGCCGCGATCGCGGCCGACGTCCGCATGGTCGGCCGAGGCGTGAGGGACGGCGCCAGCCACGTCGCCCACGTCGCCGGCCGGGGGCTGTCCGGTCCGGCGCAGGTGCTGGACTACGCAGCCGGCGCCTTCGGTGCGACGCTCGGCGCGCTACTGCCCCGCCGGCCCGTCGGACCCCGGGACGTCGCGGACGCTGCCGTCGGCCGGGACGACAGCATGGCGGCGCAGACGTTGACCCAGGTGCCTCCCGCCGCCCGAGCCGAGCTCCATGCCGCCGCCATGCTCGGCAACGCCGTACAGGCCTCCGCCGGGGCCCGGGCAGCCGGCGACGTCCGGATGATCCCGCTCCACGATGCCGACCTGCCGCCGCACTTGGTCCAGTGGCTGGGTGGCCTCTCGCCGAACCAGCTGCGTCACCTCGGTGAGTTGACCACGTGGGTCGTCGCCGCCCACGTCCAGGGCCGCACCCCGATCCCCGGGATTCCGCCGGCTCCAGCCGCGCCCGTGGCTGCCCCGGCCCGGGACGACATGCGGGCGATGCTGGCCCAGATCCGCAGGGCCGCGGCCAACGACCGGGCGGAGGTGGCGGCCATGGCGACGCGCGGCCCCCGCCCGGCGGTTCTGCCGACCGAGGACGACGACGAGGCCTATGACCGCCGCCGTGGGGGGGCGCGTCCCGCCTTCGGCTGAGGTCTGCGACAAGAACGGAAAGGGCCGCCGGCGATCCCGGCGGCCCCTCGCATCTCAGCGGGCGTCCTCAGGCGCCGATGATGTCGCGCAGGCCGGCCGAGAACTCCCGCTCCACGCTCAGAGCCTCACGCAGCGCGGCCGCTTCTGCAACGGCCCGGGCGAGGGCCCGCTCCACGACCTCGATGCGGGCCTCGGCAGCCACCGCGCGGACCTCGGCCTCGCGCTGGTCGGCGCGGGCGTCCTGCAGCCTGTAGGCCAGCCGGGTCACCGAATCGACTGCCTCGTCCCGCCGGGCCCTCCGCTCAGCCGCAGCGAGCTGCACGCCGAGGTGGATCGCGCTGCCGATCGAGGCGAGCCTCCCCCCGCAGTCCATCATGACCTCGGCGGCGATCGCGTTCATGGGGGCCTCCTTGGCGGCGGTGTGTACCCTCAAGATGGGCCTGGGCGGACTCCCTCGTCCAGAGGGCCGGCCCGCCTTTCGAGCGGTATCCCTGGCCTCCGGTTAACCGGGACGTGTCCAGCGAGCGGTTTTGGGGCCGAGGGGCTGTCCTACCGTTACTCCATTCCACGGAATCGGCTGTCGCGATCTTGGTAACGCGGATTTCGAGGGATCCTAGGCGGCCTTTGCAGGTCCTGGTGCGCCCCGTGGCGGGGTCAGCAGGCGGTCCTGGATCGCTGCGAGGACGGCCTCGGAGCGGTAGCGGACCGGCTCCCGGCCAGCCTCCTCCGCCCGCACGGACCGTAAGAGGAGATGCTCCTGCGTGAGCCTAAGCAGCGCCGCTGGAGTGACCGGGCGCGTCAAGGCGTCCCCGCCCCGGGATAGGATCGACCGGACGGCGTCCCCGAGGGCCCTGTCCAGCGTCGCCGCGTCGGGCCGCCCCATGTCGCGCAAGCGCTCCCGCTCACCGGCCTTCCGGCGCCGGCCGAGGTCTCGCTCGTGTGCGACGCGCTGGGCCTCGGACAGGGTGGAGATCTTCATGCGCATGGGGTGGCTCCTCGATGCTGGAGGATGCCCCGGGGCGATGCATACGTCCAAGACATGTCACGCCAGGATGCCCCCGAAACGTGAAATGTCCGCCAAACCTGAACATTTGTTAATTTTGAAGGGCGCACAGGGGGCGCACAGCGCCCGACGGTGGGCGCACGTCGGACTACGCTTCGGCGCGAACTCGCGGCCGGAGGGTCACGACGACTTCGTGGTCCAGCGAGGCCGCGGCGGCGCAGAGGCGGTCCCACCCCCAACCGGCGATGTCACCGGCCCGAAGCTGCGTGCGCGCGTGGCTGTCCCGCATGCCCTCGGGGAAGCCGGTCGCTCGGGTGAGGCGGCACGGCTTGGCTGAGGGGACAGCCGGCATGAGCCGGTCGAGGAATGCCTGGAGGGGGCCGGCGTGGGCCGCCGCGACCTGCGCGGCAAGGCCGTCCTTGGCTCGGGCGGCGTCGGCCTGGCCCCGGGGGCGTCGTAGCTGGCCATCAACTGGTTGCCGCGGATTCCTATCGCAAGCCGGCTGCCAAAAGCGGCCATTCCGCCTAGCGCCCAACACGGCCGTTCAGAACGCTCCGGCACCTTCTTCAAAGCGGACCATCCAGCAATTTCGTTTGTAGCTCTACGGGATACCCAGCTACCATTCACAATGCCGCTTTCACTGTCCTGGATGATAGCCTCATCATTCCGCGGATCTCACCCGCAGCCACGTCGCCAGGGGATTTGACGTCTTCGTATCAGGGGACGCCATTGTGGCCCGGTGCAAGCTCCAAGCTTGGCAAGCCGGATCAGAGCTGGTTTGAGCTCCACAACTTATCCTTAAGCTTGACTTAAGCTACAGGGTCCAACGGCGACGTCTCCGTCCGGCGTAAAAGGAAGGCGATTTCGATGCCTCAAATCAGGTTTCTCAGCCTTGCTTTGGGTTGCTGTTTACTTGTAGTTCAAGCCTCCCCGAGCCACGCGATCGATTCCCACGTAGGCCGGCTTCCCCCATGGCAAGCTGGGGCCAACAACCCTGCAGTCGACAAGGGGTTGGAATTCACGGTTAAGGAGGCCGACAACCTCGCCGACTTCCATGGCGACCTGACCAACGCGCGCCTCGTGCTCTACGTGGGCGGCAATTACTTCTTCGCGATGGCGCCGCTGGTGGCGGCCTTCGAGGCGAAGCACCCTGAGCTCAAGGGCCGGATCTACTACGAGACGATTCCGCCGGGTCTGCTCGTCCGCCAAATGAAGGCCGGCGGGCGCATTACCGTCGGCAACATGACTTGGACGGCCAAGCCCGATGCGTACTTCTCGGGCCTCATGGCGGTAAATCGGCTCATTGAGGCGGGCGATCTTCTCGGCCCCCCGACGATCTACGCGACAAATCAGCTTGCGATCATGGTGCCCAAGGGCAACCCGGCGGGCATCAAGGGCTTGGCCGATCTTGCGCGGCCGGGGCTGACCCTCGCCATGCCCAATCCCGAATTCGAAGGTGTCGCTCGCCAGATCAAGGCCTCCCTGGCCAAGGCGGGGGACGATGATTTGGTGAAGGCCGTCTACGAGACAAAGGTCGCCGACGGGACGACGCTTCTGACGCGGATGCATCATCGCCAGACGCCGGTCTGGCTAATGCAGGGACGCGCACAGGCCGGGGTCACGTGGCGTTCGGAAACCTTGTTCGAAGAGCAGGTTGGATTACCGACCGAGCGCATCGACATCCCGGACGAGCAGAACGCCACCGGCATCTATGCCGGAGCGGTCGTGAAGGACGCCGCGCATCCGGCCGAGGCGAAGCTCTGGCTGGATTTCCTCATGGGCGACGACGCGCGAGCGGTCTTCTCCCGTTATGGTTTTGGCCAATACCGGCCGTGAGGACTGCGGACTATCGTCGTGACGCCGGGCCGCTTCGCCTCATCGGCGGACCGGCGAGGCCTTCGGGCTGCGGGACAGGGCGCGGTTGAGCTTGCGCAAGGCGCGGTCGTCGCGGGTGCAGAGATCGTGGGCGAAGGCCTCCTCCAGATAGGCCGCCTCCGCCGATCGTTTCGTCCGGCCGGCGGCCTCGACCGCCGTCACCGCGCTGAGGACAAGGATTCCGACGAGACATCCGACACTCAGACCCTGCACTGTCGGCCTCACTTCGCGTAATGAAAGCCGGCCTGCTGCAACTCGGGCAGCGTGCCGACGGCGCCGGGGGTCAGGACGACGCCCGGAATGAGATGGTTCGTCAGCTCCGCCAGCGCATCGTGCGAGAGCTTGTCCGGGTTCAGATCGCGCCGGATGAGCGTCCCCGCCTGTTCCCAGATTGCGTTGTGACACGAGAGGAATACGACGCCCCGGGCCATCAGCGCCGGGATCGTGTTGTTCTCCGGCGAGAACATCCCCGCCGGGTCCTGGTAGTTCGCGGCCCCCGCCTGAGCCGCTTTCTTCCGCACGATCAGCGTGTTGGTCTTGAACGCCTCGCCCGCGAGCTTGGTGAGTTGGTACTTGTCCCACATCGCCTGGTCGTAGAGGGCGACATTCGCCGATCCGTGGGTCGCCGAGGCGGCCAGAAAATCGGGATGCTTGAATGACCAGACCTGATTGTTCAGGGCGTTGCGCATGAGGTTCAGCCACGGCCCGCCGATGTCGGTGTTGTCCCAGACCTGGCGGGGGCCTCCCTTGTAGGCGATCACCTCTGACAGGGCCTCGTGGTCCCAGAAATCTGGTCGGTCGAGGATCATCGGCACGATCTTAAAATCCCGCCGGCGCGGGGCCCTCGCCAGACGGTCTGTGAGGTCCCGCAGATTTCGGCTGCCCTCGGGTAGGTCGGCGGCGGTGGTCGCCCCGGCCGGGCGCGCGTCCGCCAAGCCTGCGGCGAGGCCGGCGCCCAGGGCAAGCAGGCTGCGGCGTTCGAGGGTCATGATCGTGCTCCCAGGGGGCCAGTTGCTGTTCAGTGCGGCACGGTCCCGGCAGGAGGTGCCCCCTCACCGAGCGTCACGCCGTCCACGGCCTGACCGTAGAAATCGTAAGGGCTGTCGTGATGGGCCTTGCGGGTCGCCGCGAGATCGCCGGTGAAGCGTGGGTCCTGCGGTCGCTCGCGACTGTCGATATAGGCGGCGACGTCCCAGGCTTCGGCATCGGTGAGGCTGTTGCCCTGGCTCAGCGGCATATTGGCCTTGATGAAGCCTGCCGCGTTGACGACCGAACTCATCCCCGCGCCCCAATTGTAGGAGCGGGCTCCCCACAGTGGCGGGAACACGATCGTCCCGTCCGGGCTCGCCTGCCCGGCACCGTCGCCACCGTGACAGAGGGCGCATTTCGCGGCGTAGACTTCTCGCCCATGGGCCAGATCGAGGCCTTTGGGCTTGGCGAGCTTCGGGTACCCCTGCCCGGGAAGCTTCATGCCTACGGGAGCCCCGTGGGCGAGGAAGGCGGCATAGGTCTCCAGCGCGACCAGGACGGGATCGCCCAGCGGGGGCGCCTTGCCGTTCATGCTGTAGCGGAAGCATCCCTGAAGCCGCTCCGCGAAGGTATTCACGTGACGGTTCTTCGCCCGGTAGGCCGGGTAGACGAGATAGGCCGCCCAGAGGGGAGCGGAATGGCCGAGGCGGCCCCGGTCGAGGTGACAGTTCGTGCAGCGCAGATCGTTGCCGACGAAGGCCCGCGCCTCGGCGCCCGTATCGCGAAAGATGCGCTCGCCCAGGCGAATGACTTGGCCGAAGTCGTCGTCGGAGATGGCGGAATCGGGCTGAGGCACGAAGGGCGGCGCGGTTGTCTCGGCCCCTACGGAACCGAGGGGCGTCAGGACCGCGAGGCCCCCCATCGCCGTTGCCAGCGCGAGGCGGGCTGCGGACCGTCCGGTGAAGCGCGTCATAAGGTTCATCGGCCGCCTCCAATCGCCGTGACAGGAAGAGCGGCGTAGTAGGCAGCGACGGCGGTGGCGTCGTCATCGCTCAGCCGGTCGGCGATCCCCTTCATCAGCCCGAGGGGATCGTTGTGGCGTGTCCCGGCTTTCCAGGCGGAGAGCTGCGCCGCGAGATAGGCGGCCGGCTGGCCGGCCAGCGGCGGGAAGGCGGCGCCGACGCCCTGCCCAGCTGGGCCGTGGCATTGTGCGCAAGCGGGCAATGCCTTCGTCCACTCACCAGTCTGCGCCAGCATTCGGCCGCGGTCGTATGCCGTGTCGTCCGGCTGGGGTGTCCCGTCGGGCGGCGGGGCGCGGAGCCCGGCATAAAAGACGGCCAACGCCCGCCGCTCCTCCGGTGCTAGGCCTTGGGCAATCGGACCCATGATCTCATGGTCCCGGCTGCCGTCGGCGAAGCTGTCGAGCTCGTGTGCGAGGTAGTCCTCCGCGAGGCCTGAAAGACGGGGAAAGCCGCCCTCGGCATTTCCGCCCCCGGAATCCCCGTGGCACGAGGCACAGGCCGGCACGCCGGCCTGTGTTCCGTTACGGGCGATTTCACCACCGTCCATGGCTCGTGCTGGGCAGACAGAAGCACACATCAACAGTCCGCCGAACGCGATGCGGACACTCCTGCTCGCCGCCAGAGCCAACCTGCGACTCATCGGAAGCACAGCGACGAGCGCAGAAAAGGCAAGGTGAGAAACTTTGACCGACGGTGCATGCATTCCGCCATCCTTGCCGTCCTGCTTAAGCCAGGCTTAAGGGGGGCTGCCCCCCGCCGAACAATGGAAAGGCACTCAGCACAAATATCCGTCATCGCGGCGGCGCGCTGGCATCCCGGGCTGGAGGATGCACTGTCGAGAACGTCGGCACGAACATTCCTCTGGTCGAACGCGCCAACGTCCGCTCGACCTTTTCCGGGAGCGCGACAGCCGCCGAACCGGCAGTGGCTCCGGCTTCGCTATGGCAAAGGTAGGTCTCGGCCCGACCTCGCAAGGGGACTTACCAAGGACCGAAGCATCCTGAAGGGGTGGCGTGCAGGATCACGGTTGCAATGGGCAGACCGACACCCTTCACACCCCCTTGAGTAGCCACCGCAGCGGCAGGGCGACAGCCGTGAGGCTCGCCACGCTCATCGCCCAGATCAGCACGAACCAGCCGAACCTGCGCATCAGTGGTACCCCGCTTCCGCCGTGACCTTGCCGCGGAACAGCCAGTACACGTAGGCTGTGTAGGCCAGGACCAGGGGCACCAGCACCGCCGCGCCGTAGAGCAGGAAGCCCTGCGATTTCGGATGCGTCGCCGCCTGCCAGATCGTGACGCTCGGCGGCACGATGTACGGCCACATGCTGATGCCGAGCCCGACATAGGACAGCAGGAAGAAACCGAGCGCGCAGAGGAAGGGCGTGACCTCCTCCCGCCGCCCTAGGGCCTGGGCGAAGCGCCACGCCAGGAGCCCGACCAGGATCGGCACCGGCGCGCCGACGAACAGGCCGGGCAGGCCGAGCCAGCGGGCGCGAAAGGGCGCGCTGATCGCCAGCGTCGTCGCCGAGACCACGGCGATGAGGACCAGCGTCGCCACCGCCAAGGGCTTGGCGAGGTTATACGCCCGGATCTGCAATTCGCCGCTGGTCTTCCAAATCAGCCAGCAGGCCCCGAGCAGGCCGTAGCCTACGACGAGCGCGAAGCCGGTCAGCACAGAGAACGGCGTCAGCCAGTCCCACCAGCCGCCCGCATAGGCCCGGCCCTCGATCCTGATGCCCTGGACGAAGGCGCCGAGCGCGATCCCCTGGCAGAAGGCGGCGACGAAGCTGCCCCAGGAGAAGGCACGGTCCCACCACAGCTGCCCGCGCGGCGTCGCCATGCGGAAGCGCATCTCGAAGGCGACGCCCCGGAACACCAGCGCCAGCAGCATCAGGATCAGTGGCATGTACAGGGCGGGCAGGATCGTGGCGTAGGCCAGCGGAAACACCGCAAACAACCCGCCGCCGCCCAGCACGAGCCAAGTCTCGTTGCCGTCCCAGACGGGGGCGACCGAGTTCACCATCACGTCCCGCTCGGCCTTGCCGCGCACCGCCGGGAACAGGATGCCGAGCCCGAGATCGAACCCGTCCATCGCCACGTAGAGAAACACGGCGGTGGCGATGAGGATCGCCCAGATGAGGGTTAGATCGAGGTCCATGACAGCCTCCCCTCACTCGGCCGGTTGCAGGTGCGCGTCACCGGCGAGTGCCGGCGCCGGAGTAATGCCCGCCGTGCGGACCGGCTGGCCGACGGGCGGGCCGGATTCGTGCGGTCGCGGGGTCTGGTTGAACAGGTGGAACAGGTACCAGATGCCCGCCCCGAACACCGCGAAGTAGACCAGCGCGAAGGCCGCGAGGGAGGCCGCCACGGCGGGGGCGGCGATGGGTGAGACGCTGTCGGCGGTGCGCAGCAGGCCGTAGACCGTGAAGGGCTGGCGGCCGGTTTCCGTCACCACCCAGCCCGCCGTCACCGCGATCAGCCCCGAGGGGCCCATCGCCACGGCGAAGCGGTGCAGCCAGGGCGTCTCGAACAGGCGGCCCTTGTACCGCAGAAACAGCGACCACAGGCCGAGGCCGATCATCAGCATGCCGAGCCCGACCATCACCCGGAAGGCCCAGAACACCAGCGGCAGGTTGGTCGGCCACGTGTCGCGCGGCAGGTCCTTCAGGCCCGTGACCTTCGCGTTCAGATCATGCGCGAGATAGAGGCTGGCGAGGCCCGGGATGCCGATCTCGTATTTGGTCTCGGCGGCCTGCGCGTCCGGCCAGCCGAACAGAATCGAGGGCGCGCGGGTCACGCTGTCGAAGTGGCCCTCCATCGCCGCGACCTTGGCGGGCTGGTGGTGGTAGCTGTTCCCGCCGTGCAGGTCGCCGAGCACCAGTTGCACCGGGGCGACGATCGCCGCCATCCACATCGCCATGGAGAACATCAGCCGGGCGCGGGGATTGGTCCGGTCGCGCAGCAGGTGCCACGCGCCGACCGCGCCGACGATCATCGCCGTCGTCAGATAGGCCGCCGTCACGGTGTGGGCGAAGCGGTAGGGGAAGGACGGGTTGAAGATCACCGCCGTCCAGCTCTCCGGCACGAACCGGCCGTCGGCATCGAGCGAGTAGCCCGCGGGCGTCTGCATCCAGGAATTGGCGGACAATATCCAGAAGGCCGAGAGCAGCGTGCCGCCCGCGACGAGGCAGGTCGCCAGGAAGTGCAGGCGGGGGCCCACCCGCTCCATCCCGAACAGCATCACCCCGAGGAAGCCCGCCTCCAGGAAGAAGGCGGTCAGCACCTCATAGCCGAGCAGCGGCCCGAGCACGGGAGCGGTCTTGTCCGAGAAGACCGACCAGTTGGTGCCGAACTGGTAGCTCATCACCAGCCCCGACACGACGCCCATGGCGAAGGCTACGGCGAAGACCTTCAGCCAGTAGCGGTAGGTGTCGAGATAGACTGGCTTGTCGGTGGCGAGCCAGAAGGCTTCCAGCACCGCGAGATAGCTCGCCAGCCCGATGGTGAAAGCCGGGAACAGGAAGTGCCAGACGACCGTGAAGGCGAACTGACTGCGGGCGAGGTCGAGCGCGCTCGGGAGATGGTTGGCCAGCATCCGTGGGCGCTGCCTTTGGCGGGAATGGGGACATCCGGGAGGCCCGCCATGGACCGTACCGAACCAAGCATGCCGCCGGAATGTCGCCCCGCCTTCATATGCCACAGCTCGGGCGTGTCAATACAAGTTTATGATGCGAAGACCTACTCGATATGAATTTGCATATTGACCGGCATCGTAGCGAGGTCCACGGTGCTGACCACACTGTTGAAACGTCGAGAGTTGTTCCATGAGTATCGAAACCGACACCGATCCGCCCGTGCCGCCGCCCGCCTGCCCGCCGATCATCGGCGACGTCGCGCCGAACTTTCGCGCGCGGACGACGATGGGCCCGCGGACGCTCGCCTCGTATCGCGGACGCTGGCTGGTGTTCTTCTCCCACCCGGCCGACTTCACCCCCGTCTGCACCAGCGAGTTCGTCGCGTTCGCCCAGGCCTACGAGGCCTTTCGGGACACCGACTGCGACCTGCTCGCCCTGTCCGTCGACAGCCTTTCCTCCCACTTGGCCTGGAAGCACAGCATCGAGCAGCGTTTCGGCGTGCGGGTGCCATTCCCTATCGTCGAAGATCCCGCCATGGGCATCGCCCGGGCCTACGGCATGCTGCCGGCTGGCTCGACGTCGAGCGCCACCGTCCGGACCACGTTCGTCATCGATCCTGAAGGCATCGTGCGGGCGCTGGTCGCCTACCCGCTGACGGTGGGCCGCAGCATCGCCGAGATCCTTCGGCTGGTGCAGGCGCTCCAAGCCTGCGACGCATCGGACGTCTCGACGCCGGAGGGATGGCAACCCGGCGACCAGGTGCTTGTGAACCCGCCTCTGACGAGCGACGAGATCGCCCAGCCAGGCGCTGCGGGGCAGGACTGGTACTACCGCTTGGGAAGCCTGTGATGGCCTCCGGCACGGACGAGGCGACGGCGATCCTGATCGCCGACCTGCTCAAGGTCGCCGCCAACCCGAACCGGCTGCGCATCCTGTATCTCCTGGCGGAGGGAGAGCGATCCGTCTCTGAGATCGAGCAGCAGCTCGGCATCCGCCAACCAACGCTGTCGCAGCAGCTCGGGGAGCTGCGCAACGCTGAGGTCGTGGCCACGCGGCGCGAGCACAAGGTGGTGTTCTACAGCCTGAGCGACGCCCGCATGCAGGCCCTCCTCGACGCGTTCGACGACATCCTGATCGCGGGTCGACCGCGGAGAAGCTTGCCTGCGCGCAGCCCGGATGCGCGAGCGCGGGCGCTCGGCCAAGCGGCGATGTTCGGTCAGGTCGGAGAACCTTGACGGACGCTGTCGCTCCGTTCCTAGCGCCGCTCGCTGGCGCTGGCGCGCCGCTCCGAACACGTGCCTCACGGTCCGGAACCCTAGCTGTCGGCTGAGGGCATGCGATTGAGCCCGCATCGTCGACGCACAGCGAGCGGCGCCGGGACAAAGCCGGCGCCGCTTAGCTTCAGGCGGCTGCCTTCTCCGGCTTAGCCATCCATTCGCGTCCCTTGAGCATGGCCTTCCAGTAGATTGGAGGCAGCATCCGCTCCTTCAGGAGCCATGCGAGGTGGCTCGGCTTCGTCCCGTCGATCAGCCATGCGGGGAAGCTCGGCATGAGCTTGCCGCCGTAGCCGAACTCCGCGAGCAGGATCTTACCTCGCTCGACCGTGAGCGGACACGAGCCGTAGCCGTCGTAGGCGACCTCGGCCCCGCGCAGGTGGCCCATCTCGACGAGGAGGTTGTGGGCCACCACGGGCGCCTGCTTGCGCGCGGCGGCGGCGGTCTTGGCGTTGGGCGCGTTGCAGGCGTCGCCGAGCGCGTAGACCTCGGGGAAGCGACGGTGTCGCAGGCTCCCGGGGTCCACATCGACCCAGCCGGCGGCATCGGCCAGGGGCGAGACGCGGACGAAGTCGGGCGCCTGCTGCGGCGGGACGACGTGGATCATGTCGAAGCCGGTCTCAACCGTCTCGCTGCCGCCCTCCTCCG
This sequence comes from Methylobacterium sp. ME121, assembly GCF_000974725.1. Classification (NCBI taxonomy): domain Bacteria; kingdom Pseudomonadati; phylum Pseudomonadota; class Alphaproteobacteria; order Hyphomicrobiales; family Methylobacteriaceae; genus Methylobacterium; species Methylobacterium sp. ME121. The sequence continues at coordinate 71,701 of NZ_BBUX01000001.1, read as the reverse complement.
TCTTGCGCGAGAACCACGCGCGCCGAGCCGGACCGTCGATCCGGGTCAGGGTGTGATTGAAATTCAGGTTCGCGTCGTAGCGCTTCACGTAATTCATCAGGGCCGGGACGTATTCCTTCACGCCGAACAGGACTGGACCGGCATTGTAGAGCTCGACCGCGATGTCCCCGAGCCGCCCCTGCCGCAGCCAGTGGTCGGCGGAAAGGTACATCGCCTTCTGCGGGGCGCCGGCGCACTTGATCGGCATCGGCGGCTGCGTGAAGACGGCGCGGCCCGCCCGCAGGTTCCGCACGAGGTCCCAGGTGTAGGGGGCGAGGTCGTAGCGGTAGTTCGAGGTGACCCCGTTCCGCCCGAGGGTTTCGGCGAGCCCCTCGATGCCGGCCCAGTTCAGCTTGAGGCCGGGCGCGACCACGAGGCGGTCGTAGCGCACCACCCGGCACCCTTCCAAGATTACCGCCTTGCGCTCGGGCTCGAAGGCCGCAACCGCCGCCTTGATCCAGCGCACGCCGTTCGGGATCAGGGAAGCCATGGTCCTGGCCGTGGCGGCGGGCTCGAACACTCCGCCGCCGACCATCGTCCAGCCCGGCTGGTAATAGTGCACGTCCGCCGGATCGATGACGGCGATGTCGAGGTCGGGTTTGCGCGCCTTCAGGCTCGCCGCGACGGCGATGCCGCCGGCCCCGCCGCCGACGACGACCACACTGTGGAACTGGTCGGCGTGCTCAGTAGGAACCCGGCCGCCTGCCGCGATGCGCCGGACGACGCCGCTCAGTTCGTATCCGGCCGCCTTGGTGGCAGCCAGGATGTCCGGAAGCGGCCGCGCAGCTGCCGCCTCGCCGAGCGCCCACAGCGTCGCGGAGCGGGTTCCGGTGCGGCAGAAGGCGAGCACCGGCTTCGGCAGGGCCGCGAGCTCGCCGCGGAAGGCCATCACATCCCCATCCGTCACCTTGCCCGACGTGACGGGTAGGTACCGCGCCTCCAGGCCGGCCGCACGCGCGGCGGCCTCCAACTCCGAGAAGCCCGGCTGGTCGCCGCCCTCGCCATCGGGGCGGTTGCAGATCACCGCCCGGAAGCCCGACTCGGCCGCCGCCGCGAGATCGGAGGGAGCGAGCTGACCCGTCACCGACAGGTCCGGGGAGAGGCGTTTGACGTCCATGGCTAGATCCTCATCTGATAGATTTATATTATGAGTTGCGATTTCTATAAATCATACGTTGACCTCCACCGCAAGAAGGTCCACCAGTGACGAAAGCGACGATCCTTTCATTTTGTTTTTTATTAAATGAATGACAGTCGGGATCGGGGCTTGCCGGCCGCCGACCGGCTCGACCGGTCGTCGACAAGGCCCCTGGACGCGGAGGTCACCGCCGATGAATGCGCTTCCCGCCATCTTGTCCGGCTCAGGGGTCGGCTTCACGCTCGGACTCATCGGCGGCGGCGGCTCGATCCTGGCGACGCCGCTTCTGCTGTACGTGGTCGGCATGGCCCAGCCGCACCTCGCCATTGGAACCGGCGCTCTGGCGGTCGCGGCCAACGCGTTCCTGACCCTCGTCGGGCACGCCAGGTCCGGCAACGTGCGTTGGCGCTGCGCCGTCGTGTTCGCCGGAGTCGGCATCCTTGGCGCCCTCGTCGGCTCGACGTTCGGCAAGGCGGTCGACGGCCAGCGCCTGCTCTTCCTCTTCGCGATGCTGATGGTCGTCGTGGGCATCCACATGCTGCGGGGTCGCAAGGTTCAGAGTGGAACCTCGGAGCCTGTCGGATGCGGTCCGGTACCGAGTTGGAAGGTCGTGGCCGTCGCCTTCGCGGTCGGGGTCCTGTCGGGCTTCTTCGGGATCGGCGGCGGGTTCCTGATCGTGCCGGGCCTCGTCTTCGCCACCGGCATGCCGCTGATCACTGCGGTCGGCACCTCGCTGCTCGCCGTTGGTGCCTTCGGCCTCGCCACAGCAACGAATTACGCCCTGTCCGGAATGGTCGATTGGGCCGTCGCCGGGGAATTCATCGCCGGCGGCCTCGTCGGCGGTTTCTTGGGTATGCGGCTGGCCAACCGGCTCTCTGGCTACAAGGGCGCGCTCGACACGGTATTCGCCACCGTCATCTTCGGTGTCGCCGGCTACATGCTCTACCGCAACGCCGGCGCTTTCGCCGCGACGCCTTGACCGTCGCCGAGGCGGGCGCCCGGTGCCGCACCCGCTTCGATGACCACCGGACGGCACCTTTCAGGAAAACCGCCATGACCCCCAATGTCGGTAGCATCGATCGCATCCTGCGCCTCGTCGTCGGCCTTCTGATCGCAGGCCTGGGCTACACGATGCTCGCCGGAGTCTGGGCCCTTGCCGCCGTCGGCATCGGCGCCGTGATGGCGTTGACCGCCCTCGTCGGGTTCTGCCCAGCCTACACGATCCTAGGGATCAACACCTGCCGACGCCGGCTTCCCGGCGCGTGACCCCACCCGTCCAAGGACGACCGACAGGAGACAAGCAATGACCGAAGCCCGTGGCCCCGAACCCGTCATCCAAGCCTTCTTCGACGAGCCCACCAACACGGTGAGCTACATCGTGGCCGATCCCGAGACGAAGCAGGCGGCCTTCATCGATCCGGTGCTCGACTACGATCACAACGGCGGCAGCGTCGACACTCGCTCCGTTGAGGCGATGCTGACGGCCGCCGACGAGGCGGGCTACACGGTGGTCTGGACGCTGGAAACCCACGCGCACGCCGACCACCTCTCCGGCTCGCCCTACGTGAAGGCCAAGACCGGCACGAAGATCGGCATCGGCGAGCACATCAAGGAGGTCCAGAAGATCTTCCGCCCGGTCTTCAACGCCACCGACCTAAAGACCGACGGCAGCGATTTCGACCACCTCTTCGTGGACGGCGAGACGTTTGCCATCGGCAATCTCGCCGTCGAGGTGCTGTACACGCCAGGCCATACGCCGGCTGACATCTGCTACCGCATCGGCGGCCACGTCTTCGTCGGCGATACGCTGTTCATGCCCGATTTCGGTACCGCGCGGGCCGACTTCCCCGGCGGCGACGTGCGCACCCTCTATCGCTCGATCCGCAAGTTGCTGGCCCTGCCTCCGGCGACGGTGCTTCACCTCTGCCACGACTACAAGGCGCCGGGCCGCGACGTGTACGCCTGGGAGACCACGGTCGGCGAGCAGCGCGAGCGCAACGTTCATGTGAAGGAGGGCGTGAGCGAGGAGGAGTTCACCGCCATGCGCACCGCCCGGGACGCGACGCTGGCTGCGCCGCGCCTTCTGCTGCCGTCGATCCAGGTCAATATCCGCGCCGGCAAGTTCCCCCCGGCCGAGGCGAACGGCGTTCGTTACCTGACCATTCCGGTCAAACTGAAAGGCGGAGCGGAATTGGGCGTTTGACAGGGCTCATCGGTATTGGGCGTACCTGAGCCGATGATGGACCTCCTGCCTGCGCATCTCCTCCGGGCGGCCCTCGGCCTCGTGCTGGGTGCCGTGCTCGGGATGGTCGCGCGCCGGGGGCGGTTCTGCACGTTGGGCGCCATCGAAGATGCCGTCTATGCGCGCGACACGCGCCGCGCCCGGGCATGGTTGCTGGCCACCGGCATCGCCGTGGTGGGCACGCAGCTTTTGGAATCCGAATTCGGTCTCGACCTCGCCCGGTCGATCTATGCGGGGCCGCGCTTCGAATGGGGCGCGATGATCCTCGGCGGAACGATGTTCGGCTTCGGCATGGCGCTCGTCGGCACCTGCAGCTTCGGCGCGTTGCTGCGGCTCGGCGGGGGAGATCTGCGCGCCCTCCTCGTCCTCCTCGTGCTCGGCCTCTCGGCCTACATGGCGATCAGCGGCGTGACAGCCTTTCTGCGCGTGACGCTCACCGCACCGCTCAGCCTCGATCTCGGTAGCCAGCGGCTCGGGGCCTTGTTGAAGCTGGATCAGACCGGCCGCGTGGCCTTCAGCGTCATTGCAGGCATCGGCTTCTGCCTCGTGGCGCTGACGGGCAAAGACTTCCGTCGGACTCAGCGGCTCCTCATCGGCGCCATCGCCATCGGGCTCGTCATCGTCGCCGGGTGGTGGACGAACGGGAGCGCGGGTTTCGACGAGTTCGAAACCCGGGCGGTCGGCTCCTTCAGCTTCGCACGGCCGGTCGGCGATACCCTCCTCTATGCCATGCTCGCGAGCGGCACGCGGATCGATTTCGGCGTGGCCTCGGTCCTCGGCGTCGTGCTCGGGTCCTTCGCGGCGGCGCGCGCTGCGGGTGAATTTCACTGGGAGGCGCCCGATGATGCCCGCGAGGTGAAGCGCCACCTGCTCGGCGCCTTCCTGATGGGCACCGGCGGCGTCACGGCGCTGGGCTGCACCATCGGCCAGGGATTGAGCGGGCTTTCGACGCTGTCGGTCGGCTCGATTCTCGCCCTCGGCGCGATCCTCGTCGGGGCTCGCGCGGGGCTCTACTACCTCGTGGACCGGCACACTTGAGGGTTTCGCCGGTTACGGTGTCCGTCCGTTGCAGAATGCGCGGTGCAGGGCGGCGATGATCTCGCGAACCTCGGGCCGGGCCAGCGCATAATAGATGTTCTTGCCGTCACGGCGGGCCTCGACGAGATCGTCGGCCCGTAACCGAGCCAGTTGCTGGGACACGGCCGGTTGCCGCAGATTCAGCAATTGCTCCAGTTCCGAGACCGAGCGCTCGCCCTCGACCAGCAGACAGAGGATGACGAGGCGCGCCTCGTGCCCGAGGGCTTTGAGCAGTTCGCTGGCATCGCGGGCATTGGCCAGCAACAGATCCAGGTCGAGGCTGCCCGGGGCCTCGACGCTCGTCACCGGTTGCGCCTGTTGCAACGGCATCATCCCACCCTTTTCCTCGCCGCCCGAAGCCCGTTACGGGGATCCGGGGAGCCGTTCGAGCAACCGCTCGGCCCGTCCCCAGAAGAAATCCTCACCCGGATAGCCCTCGATCCGGTCGAGCTCGGACCCGTCTTCGACGAGGACGAATGTCGGTGTGTAGCGGATCGGGCGCTTGAGCGTGAGTCCGGGAGGGAGGCCTGCGTCGAGATCGACACGGCGCAACGGCGCCCGCTTCCCGATATCCGTCTTCGGGTAGATCGGCCCGATCTCCTTGTCCCAGGCCTTGCACCACGGGCAGCCGCGCCGCTCGAACTTGATCAGCTCGGCGGCCTCAACGATGCCGGGCCATAGGGCGAACCCCCACGCCCCCGCCATGACGGCTCGCCTCGTTCCCCGCATCGGTCTTCCCAAGCCCAGGACCACTGATCCTTATATAGCAAAAGACGAATGTGTTCGAGGGGCATCGGCGCAGCCGCCGGGATCGTGATCGCCCTCGGCGCGGAGCCGCCGTCGTCCGCGCGGCTTCAATGGCAGCCGGATGTCAGGAGGACTAGATTGCCAGGGGCAGGACAATCGCTCTACACATGCAGAAACTAGAATATTTGGAGGGGACGCCATGTCGACCCGGCGCCGGTTCCTGGCGGGTGCCCTCGCGCTCGGCCTGCCCTCCAGGGCCATGGCCCAAGCGATCCAGGGCGATGACGGCCTCTACCGGGAGCCCTGGTTCCTCGAAAGCTTCCTCGATCTCCCCGACGATCTGAAGTCCGCGCGGGAGCACGGCAAGCGCCTCGCCATCCTGTGGGAGCTGAAGGGCTGTCCCTTCTGCAAACAGATCCACCTCGTGAACTTCGCAGATCCGGCGACGAGCGCCTTCATCCGCGAGCGTTTCGAGATCCTGCAACTGAATTTCATCGGTTCGCGGGAGGTCACCGATTTCGACGGTCAGATCCTTCCCGAGAAGGCTTTCGCGGAGAAGTACGGCATCCGGTCCACGCCGACCATTCAGTTCTTTCCGGTGGAGGAGACGGCACTCGCGGGCAAGACGCCCCAGCAGCGCGAGGTCCTGCGAGTGCGGGGCTACGTGCCGCCGGAGGAGTTCCGCCGGACTTTCGCCTTCGTGGCCGAGCGTGCCGACGAGCGGACGACCCTGCAGGATTACCTCCGCTCGCCGGAGGCGGCGCAGCGGGGCTGACAGTCCCGCCGCGATAGTCAGCGGCCTCGCAATTCCAGCTTGACTTGAGAGCGATCCACGTCAAACTTGCAATAATTCGCATATGTCGATGGGTTTGCCCGCCGGCAGAGCGAGCGGTTCGAGACGACCGCACTCGCCGCAAAGACGGCGCACCGAGGAAACGCCAGATGCGCAGGCCGATCACAGCCTTTGCGCTCGCGGGACTTTGCGTCCTCGCGACCGCCGCCGGAGCCGAGACGGCTTCCACCGGGCTCGCCCCGTTCAAGATCGTCGCCATCGATGGCAGCGACTCAATCCCCGAGCCGCTCACCGACAAGCCGGGGGATGCGGCGGCCGGCGCGAAGGTCGTCGTGAACCGGCGCCAGGGCAATTGCCTCGGCTGCCATCAGGTCTCGTCGCTCAAGGGCGAATCTTTCCACGGCGAGGTCGGGCCCTCCCTCGATGGCGTCGCGGGCCGGTGGGACGCGGCCCACCTGCGGATGATCGTCGTCAACCCGAAGCACGTCTTCACCGAGGCGACCGTGATGCCGGCCTTCTACCGGATCGACGGCCTCAACCGCGTGCGCGCCGAATTCCAGGGCAAGCCGATCCTGACCGCGCAGCAGGTCGAGGACGTCGTCGCCTACCTCACGACCTTGAAGTGATCTCGCGGGCTGAAGGAGCCGCTTGCCATGACCTCTGCCAAGATCCCCGCAATGAGCCGCCGCCAAGCCCTGGCCTTCGGCACCGGCGCCATGGTGGCCACCGCCTTCGCTTTCCGCGCCGGCCCGGCCCTGGCGGCGAAGCCCGCGACCGATGAGGCCATCAAGGCCTTCACCCGCGGCAAGGAGCCGGTGAAGGGCAGGGTCAAGCTCGAACTCCCCGAGATCGCCGAGAACGGCAACACGGTGCCGATGACGGTGAGCGTCGACGGGCCGATGACGGCGGAAAGCTACGTCGAGGAGGTGATGATCGTCGCCGAGGGCAATCCGAACCCCGGCGTCATCAGCTTCCACTTCACGCCGTCGAGCGTCGCGGAGGCGAACACCCGGATCCGTCTCGCAGAGACCCAGAACGTCATCGCGGTCGCCCGCATGAACGACGGCTCGGTGTTCAGCGACGTCCGCCAGGTGAAGGTCACCATCGGCGGCTGCGGCGGCTAACCCATACGCGACAGCATCGAACGAGGACGGGAGGACCACATGGCCGACGTGAAGCCGCGGATCAAACTGGACAAGAAGGAGGTCGCCAAGGGCGGCATCATCGAGGTGAAGACGCTCGTCTCCCACACGATGGAGTCCGGCCAGCGCAAGGACAAGGACGGGAAGACGATCCCGCGCAAGATCCTGAACAAGTTCACCTGTGACCTGAACGGCAAGACGATCTTCAGCGCCGATATCGAGAGCGCAGTCTCCGCCAATCCCTACTTCCAGTTCAAGATCAAGCCCGAAGAATCCGGAGCGCTGACTTTTACCTGGGTCGATGACGACGGGTCGAAGATCCAGGCCACCGAGCAGATCAAGGTCGCCTGACGCGCGCCCGGGGCCGTTCGCCCCGGAGCGCCTCCCCCCGCCGCGCCGGAGCCCTCACCATGGTCCGCCCAACTCTCGCCTTTACAGCGCTCGCGCTCGTCGCGTTGGCCGTCGCGCCGCACGCGCAGGACATGCCGTCGGCGCCCGCCGCGAAGGAGCCGTCCGAGCGCCCGGCGTGGCAGGCGCACGGCATGAAGCCCCAGAACCCGAATTCTCCGTTCGAGGAAGTCGTCTCGGGCCTGTATTTCCGTTCCAAGGAAACGCAGGAGATGCAGGCCGACGACTTCAACAATCCGGGCTTCCTCGCCGTCGAGCAGGGCGAGGAACTCTGGTCGAAGGTCGATGGCACGGCCGGCAAGTCCTGCGCGAGCTGCCACAACGAGGCCTCGACCTCGATGAAGGGCGTCGCGGCTGCCTATCCGAAGTGGAACGAGAAGCTCGGGAAGCCAATCAATCTGGAGCAGCGGATCAACATCTGCCGCAGCGGCGCCCTGAAGGCCGAGCCTTTCGTCTTCGGCTCGCCCGAACTCACGGCCATGACCACCTACATCCGCAACCAGTCCCGGGGGATGCCGGTCGCCGTGAAGGTGGACGGGCCGATGACGCCCTGGTTCGAGCGCGGCAAATCGCTGTACTACCAGCGGAACGGCCAGCTCGATCTCGCCTGCGCGAGCTGCCACGAAAAGAACCACGGCAAGTATCTCCGGGCCGATTTCCTCAGCCAGGGGCAGAGCAACGGCTTCCCCGTCTACCGCCTACGTGACCAGCGGCTGGTGCCGCTGCACGAGCGCATGGAGGGCTGCATGCAGGACGTCCGGGCCACGCCGTTCAAGCCGCTCTCCGACGAGTTCCTCGCCCTGGAGACCTACGTCGCGTGGCGCGGCCTCGGCCTTCCGGTCGAGACGCCCGCCGTGCGCAACTGAGGGTCGGATCGTCCCATGACCTCACGCCGCGACTTCCTGCAGATCGCCGCCGCCACCGCGGCCCTGGTGCCGACGGGCTGGATCCGCGCCTTCGCCCAGCAGCGCCTGACCCAGTACGACCTCCTGGCCTTCGAGCCGATGGGCAACGTCACCCTGGTCCACCTGACCGACATCCACGCGCAGTTGCGGCCCGTGCTGTTCCGCGAGCCCTCGACCAATCTCGGGGTGGGCGAGGCGCGCGGTCAGGTCCCCCACGTCACCGGACGCGCCTACCTCGACCTCTACGGCATCCCCGGCGGCTCGCCGCTGGCCTATGCGCTGACGCCGGAGGACTACGTCGCGCTCGCCCGCAGCTACGGCCGGATGGGCGGCCTCGACCGGATCGCCACGGTGCTCGACGCGATCCGCGCCGAGCGCGGCGACAAGGTGCTGTTCCTCGACGGCGGCGACACTTGGCAGAACAGCTACACCTCGATGGTGAGCAAGGGCCAGGACATGGTCGACTGCATGGCGCTGCTGAAGCCCGACGCCATGACCGGCCACTGGGAGTTCACCCTCGGCACCGAGCGGGTGAAGGAGATCGTGGACGGGCTCGGCTGCCCGTTCCTCGGCCAGAACGTCCGCGACGCGGAGTGGAACGAGCCAGCCTTCGAGTCCACGAAGATGTTCGAGCGCGGCGGCGCGAAGGTCGCGGTGATCGGGCAGGCCTTCCCCTACACGCCCATCGCCAACCCGCGCTGGATGATCCCGAACTGGTCCTTCGGCATCCGCGAGGAGGATGTGCAGGCGAGCGTCGACAACGCCCGGAAAGAGGGCGCCGACCTCGTCGTGCTGCTCTCTCACAACGGGTTCGACGTCGACCGCAAGCTCGCCTCGCGGGTGAAGGGAATCGACGTCGTCCTGACCGGTCACACGCACGATGCGCTGCCGCAGGCGGTAAAGGTCGGCAACACCCTGCTCATCGCCTCGGGCAGCCACGGCAAGTTCCTCACCCGCGTCGACCTCGACGTGCGGGACGGCGCCGTGAAGGGCTACCGCTCGAAGCTCATCCCGATCTTCTCCGATGTCATCGCCCCGCAGAAGGCGATGGCGGCCAAGATCCAGGCGATCCGCGCGCCCCACGAGGCGATGCTGAGCCAGGAACTTGGGCGGACCGAGGCCCTGCTCTACCGGCGCGGCAACTTCAACGGCACCCTCGACGACCTGATCTGCGACGCGCTCCTGTCCGAGCGCGAGGCCGACATCGCCCTCTCGCCCGGCTTCCGCTGGGGCACGACCCTCCTGCCCGGGCAAGCGATCACCCACGAGGACGTCTACAACGCCACCGCCATCACCTACCCGGCGGCCTACCGGATGCCCATGACCGGCGCCCGGCTGAAGGAGGTGCTGGAGGACGTGGCCGACAACCTGTTCAACGCCGATCCCTACTACCAGCAGGGGGGCGACATGGTGCGGGTGGGGGGCGTGTCCTACGCCATCGATGTCGCCCGCCCGGCCGGAAGCCGCATCTCCGACCTGACCCTGCTGCGCACCGGCAAACCCATCGAGGCCGGCAGCAGCTACACCGTGGCGGGCTGGGCGAGCGTCAACGAGGGGACCGAGGGTCCGCCGATCTGGGACGTCGTCGCCTCGCACATCAAGGCCAAGAAGACGGTGAACCCGACGCCCGCGCAGGTCACCGTCCGTGGCGCCTAGTCGTCTTCAAGATATTCACACATTGCCATACTTGAAACAGTTCGGAGAGACCGATGTCTGAACCGAAGCCGCGCCCCGATCCGTCCGGGCCGACCTCCCGCCGATCCTTCCTGCGCACCGGCCTCGCCTTGGGCGGAGCGGTCGGCGCCGGGGTGGGAACCGGCGCTTTCGCGGGCCGTGCGGCCGCCGCCGCGCCGGAGGCCAAGAACCTGCCGCCGAACGTGCCGGAATGGTCGCAATCCCTCGGTGACGGTGTCGTGAGCCGGCCCTATGGCCGCCCCTCGAAGTTCGAGGCGGACGTGATCCGCCGCGACGTTGAATGGCTGACCGCCTCTCGCCAGAGCTCGGTGAGCTTCACGCCGCTGCACCAGCTTGAGGGGATCATCACCCCCAACGGTCTCGGCTTCGAGCGCCACCATGGCGGCATCGCCGAGATCGACCCGGCCGAGCACCGGTTGATGATCCACGGCCTCGTTGAGAAGCCGCTGATGCTGACGCTGGAGGACATCAAGCGCTTCCCCCGCGTCAACCGGATCGCCTTCCTCGAATGCGCGGCCAATTCCGGCATGGAGTGGAAGGGCGCGCAGCTCAACGGCTGCCAGTTCACCCACGGCATGATCCACTGCGTCATGTACACGGGCGTGCCGCTCAAGCGCCTCCTCGAAGAGGCGGGTCTCAAGACGAACGCCAAGTGGCTGCTGCCGGAGGGGGCGGACGCCGCGGCGATGACCCGCTCGGTGCCGATCGAGAAGGCGCTCGACGACGCCATCGTCGCCTACGCCATGAACGGCGAGGCGCTCTATCCCGAGCACGGCTACCCGCTGCGCCTCGTCCTGCCCGGCTGGCAGGGCAATATGTGGGTGAAGTGGCTGCGCCGGATCAAGGTCGGCGACGAGCCCTGGCACACCCGCGAGGAGACCTCGAAGTACACGGCCCTCATGCCGGACGGACAGGCGCGGCGCTTCACCTGGGCCATGGACGCGAAGTCCGTGATCACCAATCCAAGCCCGCAGGCGCCGATCCACGGCAAGGGCTTCACCGTGCTCTCGGGCCTCGCTTGGTCGGGACGCGGGGCGATCAAGGGCGTGGACGTCTCCCTCGATGGCGGCCGCAACTGGCGCGCCGCCCGCCTCGACGGTCCGGTCCTCGATAAGGCGCTGACGCGCTTTTATTACGAGTTCGACTGGAACGGTGAGCCGCTGCTGCTCCAGTCCCGCGCCAGGGACGAGACCGGCTATGTGCAGCCGACCAAGGCGGCTTTGCGCCAGCATCGCGGCCTGAACTCGATCTACCACAACAACGGCATTCAGACCTGGCACGTGCTGCCCAGCGGGGAGATCGAGAATGTCGAGGTCGCGTAACCTCATTCCGGCCGCGCTCGCAGCCGCCCTCCTGGCCGCGACGCCGGTGGCGGCCGAGCGCCTAAACATCGGCCGCGCGGCAACGCCCGAGGAAATCAAGGGCTGGGACATCGACGTGCGGCCGGACGGCCAGGGGCTTCCGGTCGGCAAGGGCACGGCGGCGCTGGGCGAGACCATCTTCCAGGAGCGCTGCGCCAGCTGCCACGGCGAGTTCGGCGAAGGCGCGGGCCGGTGGCCGGAACTCGCGGGCGGATCCGGGACCTTGAAGTCGGAAAACCCGGTCAAGACCATCGGGTCCTACTGGCCCTATGTCTCGACGGTCTTCGACTTCGTGCACCGGGCGATGCCGTTCGGCGCGGCCCAGACCCTGACGCCGGATGAGACCTACTCGGTCACGGCCTATCTCCTCTATCTCAACGACATCCTGAAGGATCAGGATTTCGAGGTGAACGAGAAGAACCTCGCCAGCATCCGCCTGCCGAACGAGAAGAACTTCTTCATGGACGACCGCCAGACGGCGGAGAAGGAGTTCTGGACGGCCAAGCCCTGCATGACGAACTGCCTGCCCAAAGAGGCGACGATTACGAGCCATGCGCGCATCCTCGACGTGACGCCCGACAAGGCCCCCGACTCCGCGAAGAAGGCGCCGCCAGTCCAATGACGACTGGCGCCGCCGTCCCCGGATCGCGCTGCGACAGGCGTCTCTTCATGGCGGGGCTCGCGGCGGGTCTCGCGGGCGCGTGGCCGACCGGCCGCGCGTCCGCCAACCCGGCGGCGGCGTTGACGGTCGGCGGCGCCTCCGTGGAGACGGCGAGCGACGGCACGCTGTCCTCCTCCCTCGCCTTCATGCTGCCCGATACGCCGCGCGACGAGATGCAGGCCGTCTTCAGGGCCGAGGGCCAGCGCGCGGAGGCCGCGCCGATCCCGACGAACGCGAGCCTCGTGCGGATCGGCTCTGAGATCATCCTGATCGATGCCGGCTCGGGCAACTCCTTCCAGCCGACGGCGGGCAAGCTCGGAGAGACATTGGAGAGCCGGAACATTTCGCGCGAGGCGATCACCCAGGTCGTGTTCACGCACGCCCATCCCGATCATCTCTGGGGCGCGATCGACGATTTCGACGACAGCGAACGGTTTCCCAATGCCCGCTACGTGGTGCCGGCGGCGGAATGGGATTTTTGGACCCGCGACGACGTCGAGACCCTGGTGCCCGACTGGCTGAAGGGTCTCTCCGTGGGCTCGCGACGGACCCTGCGCCGCCTTGAGGCGAAGGTGGAGCGCCGCAGGCCCGGCGAGAGCATCGCCCCCGGCCTCACTTACGTCGCGACGCCGGGGCATACACCCGGCCACGCCTCCGTACTCGTCGAAGCGGGACGGGATCAGGTACTGATCGGCGGAGATGCCCTGAGCCATGCAGTTCTGTCGTTCCGGCGTCCCGCCTGGGCGTTCGGAAGCGATCTCGACCGCGACCTCGCTTCCTGCACCCGCCTGACCCTGCTGGACCGGTTGGCGAACGAGCGGATGACGCTCGTTGGCTTTCATCTCCCGGGCTCGGGCGTCGGACATGTCGAGCGTGCCGGCGACAGCTATCGATTCTTGCAGACCTGACGAGACGGCTCCAAGAGGAGCGCGCGTCTCGGATCAGGATCGTTCGACAACGGAGGGGACGAGATGATGCTGTCGCGCAGGGGCGTGTCCGGATTGGCCGCACTGCTGGCTGGGCTCGGAGCGAGCAGGGCCACGGCGGCTCCGGCAACCGGCCCGAAGACCCACCGGGTCGCGATGCAGGTCAGTTCCCGCGAGGGCGGCGTGTTCGATCTCGCCCTCAACAATGCGGTCAACCTCGCGCGCGAATACAGCGAGCAGGCCGAGGAACTGGAAGTCGAGATCGTCGCCTATGGCCCAGGCCTGCACATGCTGCGGGCCGACACATCGCCCGTCACGGCGAGGATCCATTCCATCAGCGAGAGCGTGCCGGGGATCGTCCTCTCGGCCTGCGGCAACACCGTCAAGGCCATGGAGAAGGCCGAGGGGCATTCGCTGGAATTGCTGCCCCACGTCGGCATCGTTCCGGCGGGGGCGGTCCGTCTCGTGACCCTTCAGGAAGCAGGATGGAGCTACCTGCGCGTTTAACTGGGTCCGGTGGGGCGACGAACTCGTCTCAGCGGATGACGAGCGCCTCGATCCAGCGGGCGCCTGGAACAATGTCCGCACGGGCAGCCTGATCGAACGGGGGCACGGAGGGATCCTGAGGCGGGGCCGCGATGTCGTTGAGATCCACCGCCATCGGCCTTCCAACCAGCCCGTCCTCCGTTTTCTGAAGAGCGTAGTAGAGGCCGTTGCTCAACTTGGCTCCGTAGTCGGCCGGCGCCTTGTAGAGGAAGAGCAGGGCGTGCTCCAGCCACGCATAATCGCCCGGCCGGACCGTTCCCGGGTTCGCGTAGGGATAGGGAACGTGGCACTGGACCTCGGGCCCCTCGACGCATTTGAACTCGCGCATCGACAGGAAGAAGTCCTTGAACTTCGTCCGGTCGAGGGTGACGACGAACCGCGTGGCGTCCGGCCCTGGGGTGAACGTCACGGTGCCGATTGGAATGGACGTACCGTCGCGAGTGCGTAGCTCAAGCTGCTTCGTGCCGACCAATTCCCAAGCCTGCGCCGGACCTGCAATCCCGAGAAGGATGGCAGCGTAGAGCAGGCAGGTTCGAAGACGGTAGGGTCGCATGGGGCGGGCTTTGGAGGCAGACGCTATCGAGGTCACAGGCGGGTCGTCAGGTTGGTGAGCCAAGCCGGCGAAGCGTTGACCAGGACGGTCTCCGCGGCCTTGTCGTAGCCCGTGGCGATCATCAGGCCGGTGGCCACGAGGATGGCGCCCAGGGCGACCTTCAGCCCTTTGCCGAGCCCCATCATCCGGTCGCGCCAGCGTATCAGCACCTCGCGGGACAGCGTGCCGAGGAGCAGGAGTGGCAGGGCGGCGCCGAGGCCGAACAGAAGCATCGTCGTTGCCACCGAACCCAGGTCTCGCCCCTGCGAGGCGAGGAGGGACGCGGCCCCGAGGGTCGGCCCGACGCAGGGGCTCCAGACCGCGCCGAGCAGCAGCCCGACGCCGAACTGTCCCAGAAGCCCGGTGGTCGAGAAGCCACCGAACCGGCTCTCGGTCCAGTTGCTCACCGGGCCGGCGGCCACAGCAAGCCGGGTCTGGGCGGCCGGAACCATCAGGACGAGCCCGATCAGGACCAGCATGATGGCCGCCACGGTGCGGAAGACATCGGCGTCGAGGCCGAGGGCGAACCCTACGGTCGCTACGAACAGCCCGATGGCCACGAAGGACACCGCGAGGCCGGCGGCCAGGGCAGCGGGGCCGAGCCTGTGTTCCGATGCCGCCGCGCCCAGGACCAGCGGCAGCAAGGGCAACACGCAGGGCGACATCACCGAGAGGATGCCGGCGAGGAACGCGAGGCCGAACGTCGTGGCCATGGCCGACCTACAAAGCCTTCTCGACAGCGCCCTCGATCCACTCCGGCTGGGTGTCGCCGACCGAGCGCCCCGTCTCCTTCTCACCCTTGAAGGTGATCAGGGTGCTCTGCGTCGTCACACCGAACCGCTTCAGCACGTCTTTGCGGCTGTCGAAATCGACGTCGAACACCTGCAGGTCCTTGAACCGGGGTTGGGCTTCCAGCTTAGCGAGGATCGGCTTCTGCGACGCGCAGACGGTGCACCAGGGCGCGGTGACATGGACGAGGATCGGCTTGCCCGCCTTCTGGGCCGCCTCAAAGGCTTCAGGGGTGAAGACGGCCTCGGCGGCATTCGCAGCGGTACCGAACAGCAGGGGAGCGGCGGCCAGGGCGCCGAGCAGGAAGCGACGGGTGGTCATGGGCTGTCTGGGTCCTTGTGATGGGTCGAGGCTTACGGGCGGCTCAATTGGTTGCCTGGGTGACGGCGCGGTCTACGTTCACGCGCTCGGCCCAGTCCTTGGCCTCGGACTGACCCTTGAGGTCGATCAGCCGGGCACCGCTGACGTCGACGTTCTTAAAGTCTGCTCCTGTGACCGTCGCGCCGGTCAGGTTGGCCCCGGACAGGTCCGAGCCCATCAACACCACGTCGGTGAGGTTGGCATCCTTCAAGTTGGCGTATTCGAGCCGCGACCGGCCGAGGTTGGCACCCTTCAGGTTGGCGCCGGAGAGGTTCACCGACACGAACACGGCCCGCATCAGGCCCATGGACTGGTTCTTGATGTCGGCGCCCCCCCTGAGGTCGACCAGCGTGGCGCCGCTCATGTTGGCGCCCTTGAAGTCGCCAATGGGCATGGACCGGCTGAGGTCCGCGCCGCTGAGGTTGGCGTCGCGGGCGGTGATGCCGAACATTTTCGTGTCCACGAGCTTGGCGCCGGACAGGTCGGCCTTCAGCAGCCATGCCTGTTCGAGGTTCGCGCCGCTGAGGTCGGCGCCGCGCAAATTGACCTTGTTCAGGCGGGCGGTCCGCAGGTTTGCGCCCCGGAGGTACAGCCCGGAGAGGTCGAGGCCAGACAGGGACTTGTCGTGCAGGTCGACCGGCTTGCCGTCCGCGGCCTTGATCAGCGCCTCGACGTCGGCGCGGCTCATCTCGGCCTTGATCATGGCGGGCGAGGACATGTCGGCCCCGAGCAGGAGGTCCTGTTCGGCCGCGGCGGGGCCGGCGGCGAGTACGGCGAGCATGAAGCTCAGGGCGAGGCGGTGCATCGGTTCACTCCCGGTGGGCGCCGCGCATGGCGGATGCCCTTATCGTGTTCTTTGTGATGCGATGCTATGCCGGGCCGCTGCACCCGGTCGGTGACCCAGGTCACACAAGTCCGGCGCGGCGGGAGAAAAACGCAACGCGAGCCGGACGATCAGCCCGTCGTCATGGCCGGGGGGACTACGCCGCCATGACGGATGCCCAGAAGGTCGAGCGATGGATCGACCGGTTTCCGCTCCTGCAGGCGCTCAGCCCAGCGCACCTCCAGATCGCCCGGGGAACTGTGCATTTTCCGGTACTGGACGCGGGCGCCATCGCCTACGAACTCGATGGCGAGTGCGCCAACTACCTGATGTGTCTGGAGGGCCGTACGCGCATCTTCCGGATGTCTGAAGGCGGGCGCGAGGTGCTGATCTACAAAGTCGGGCCGGGCGGCACCTGCGCCCTGACCACACAGTGCCTCCTCTCCGGCGGCAACTTTCCGGCGCAAAGCATCGCCGAGGAGCGGACCGAACTGGCGGCTCTGCCGGTGAGCACGTTCCAACACCTGATGGGCGAGAGCGCCGCGTTCCGCAGCTTCGTCATGGATGACTATACGCGGTTGATGTCCGGCCTATTCACGCTGATCGACGAGGTCGCGTTTGCCCCGCTCAAGCAGCGCCTCGCGCAACGGCTTCTGGCCGAGGCGGACCCGCGTGGGGTGGCCTCGGTAACCCATCAGAAGCTCGCGGATGACATCGGCAGCGTGCGCGAGGTCGTGAGCCGCATCCTGGGGCAATGGGCCGAGGCCGGCCTGATCGAGGTCCGGCGCGGCGCGGTCGAGATCGTCGACCGCCCAAACTTGGAGGCCGCCGGTCGCAAGTGACCTGCGGCCTGTCGGCTTGCCAGTCCCGATCAGGCTGGCTCGACGGTGCCGCCGGCCTTCGCCATCGCGGGGAAGCCGCCCGCGACATGGGCGACCGGTCCGAGGCCCATGTCGTTCAGGGTCTTGGCTGCCAGGGCCGAACGGTTGCCGGAGCCGCAGTAGAGCACCAGGCACTTGCCTTCGCCGAGCTCGGCCCGGTGGGTCGGGCTCGCGGGGTCGGCCTGGAACTCCAGGAAGCCGCGGGGCACGTGGACGGCGCCGGCGATCCTGCCGGTCTTGGCCAACTCCTCGCCCTCGCGCACGTCGACGAGCACCGAGCCCGGCTGGCCCAGGCGCGCCAGCGCCTCCGCGGCCGACAGGGTCTCCACCTCCCGGTTGGCCTGCGCCACCAGGTCCTTCGCGCTGATCGTGGTCATGGTCACCTCCGTCAATCGCCCCACGCCGCACCGTCGAGGGAGTCGAGCGGGATCTTCAGGTAGCGGCGGCCGTTCGCCTCGGGCTCGGGCAGGCGCCCGCCGCGGATGTTCACCTGCAGGGAGTGCAGGATGAGCTTCGGCATCGGCAGTTCGCGGTCCCGGGCCTCGCGCATCGCCACGAACGCCTCCTCGGTCGGTGTCTCGACGAGGTGCGGGTTCTCGCTCCGCTGCCGGGCGACCGTGCTCTCCCAGGCCGCCGCCCGGCCGCCCGGGCGGTAGTCGTGCCCGGTGAACAGCCGCGTGTCGTCCGGCAGGGCCATGATGCGCCGGATGCTGCGCCACAGCGCGTGCGCGTTGCCGCCGGGGAAGTCGGCCCGCGCCGAGCCGCTGTCGGGCATGAACAGGGTGTCGTGGATGAAGGCGGCGTCGCCGATCCGATAGGCGATGGAGGCCAGGGTGTGGCCCGGCGTGAACATCACCTCGACTTCGAGGTCGCCGATCCGGAAGCGCTCGCCGTCGGCGAAGAGCCGGGACCACTGCGAACCGTCCGTCCGGAACGTGTCCGGCAGGTTGTACAGCCCCTTCCAGAGCCGCTGCACGTCGATGACCTTCTCGCCGATGGCGGTCGGGACGCCCGTCCGGTCGTGGAGGTAACCTGCCGCCGAGAAGTGGTCGGCGTGCGGGTGCGTGTCGAGGATCCACTCCAACTCGTAGCCCTCCCGCTCGATATGGGCGAGCAGGGCATCGGCGGAGCGGGTCGCGGTCGCGCCGGACTTCGGGTCGAAGTCGAGGACCGGGTCGATGATCGCGCAGCGCTTCGTCGCGGGGTCCGCGACGACGTACTGGATGCTCCCGGTCGGCTCGTCGTGGAAGCCGGTCACGATGGGATGCCCGCGCAGGGCTCCGGCGGTCTGGTTCGACATGGATCTCCTCCTGTCCGGGATCAGGCGCTCAGGCCGAGGAGCGGCAGGGCCCCGCGGGCGACGACGTACAGGCCGACCAGGATGACGAGGCCGGCGAAGGTGACGGTCAGGGCGCGCTTGCGCCCGGCGAGGCGCTGGCCGAGCCTCGATCCGACGAGGCCCCCGAGCACGCCCCCCAGGATGAACAGCCCGGCGAGCGGCCAGTCGATCAGGCCGGAGGCGGCGTAGCTCGCTGCGGTCGCCGCCCCGAAGGCGCTGACCGCGACCAGCGAGGTGCCGATGGCCATGGGCAGCGGCATCGCCGTCGCCAGCATCAGGCCCGGCACGATCAGGAATCCCCCGCCGATGCCGAAGAAGCCGGAGAACAGGCCGACCGCGAGGCCGATGCCGAGGAGCCAAGGCAGGAGCACCGGCGCGCTGGCCTTGGTCAGGCGCACGTCCGGGTCGCCCTCGCCGCGTCGCTTGCGCAGCATCAGGCCCCCGACCACGAGCATGACGACCCCGAACAGGGCGAGCAGGCTCTTCCCGTCGACCGCCTTGGCGGCCGCCGAGCCGACGAGCGCGCCAAGGACCCCGGCGAGCGAGAACGCCGCCGCGCAACGCCACTTCACGTTCCCGGCTCGCCATTGCGGGACCAGGTTGCCCGCCGCGCTGACCGAGACCGCCAGGGCGCTGGTCCCGATGGCGACGTGGGGCGAGGACACGCCGACCACGTAGGTCAGCAGTGGGACCGCGAGGATCGAGCCGCCCCCGCCGACGAGGCCGAGGATCACGCCCACGACCCCGCCCGAGCCGGCGGCGAGGCCGGATGTGAGGGGGCCGGGCATCATGCGTCGGCTCCCAGCGCGGCGGTCGGCTTCAGGCGCGCCGCCGGCACCAGGCGGAACAGCAGCATGCCGGCGACCATCGCCGCCACGAAGGTCACGGCCTCGGCCGGGGCCACCGTCAGGATGGTGAGGGCGGGCCCGGGGCAGAGGCCGGCCAAGCCCCATCCGAGGCCGAAGATCGCGGCCCCGGCGAACAGGCGTCCGTCGAGGTCGCGCCGGGTCGGGACGTCGAGCCTGGGCGCGAGCAAAGGCCGTCCGCGCCGCCTCGCCAAGCGGTAGCCGGCGGCCGAGATTGCGACGGCGCCCGCCATGACGAGGGCGAGGCTCGGGTCCCAGCGTCCGGTCACGTCGAGGAAGGCGAGGACCTTGGCCGGGTCGGCCATGCCCGAGACGAGGAGGCCGAGGCCGAACAGGAGGCCGACGGCGAAGGCGGAGGCGGTCTTGGCCATGGCTCAGGCTCCGACGAGATGGCGCATGACGAGGACGGTCAGGACGGCGACGGTCATGAAGATGCCGGTCGCGGCCAGCGAGCGGGGCGAGCCGCGGCCGATGCCGCAGACTCCGTGGCCGCTGGTGCAGCCTGAGCCGAGGCGCGCGCCGAACCCGACCAGCAGGCCCGCGAGGATCAGCAGCGGGAATGACGCCTCGACCGTCACCGGCGGAAGGCTGCCCCCCAGGCCGGCATAGGCGAGTGGTGCGAGGACGAGGCCTGCCACGAAGGCCGCCCGCCAAGCGGTCTCACCCGAGGGCGGGGCCAGGATGCCGCCGAGGATGCCGCTGATGCCGGCGATGCGTCCGTTGAGGATGAGCAGCAGCGAGGCGGACCCGCCGATCATCGCTCCGCCGAGAATTGCGCTGACGGGGGTGAAGCCTTCCATCTCAATCTGTCCCAAAGTGCGGTCCGGGAAGCGCCCGGTCCGGCCGCGGGGACTACTGCCCCACGCAAAACATTAGATGACACTCAATTAGCATCTTCTAATGTAATGACAAGCGGAAAGATGGTCCGGCGGACAAGCGCCCTAGAGTCAGGTGCGGCGGCACACGATCAGGTCTTCGCGGTCGATTGCCGAAGCGGTGTAAGGCCTCAGGGGTGGATGTATGCGAACCCCATGGCCTGCAGGCGCGCCAGTTCGGCGACGCCGCTCGGCACGAGGTCGTCCTCGCCGACGCCGTACAGGGTGGTGCGGTCTATCTTCCGCTCGCGCAGGGTGTTGGCGCAGACCAGGAACCGCACACCCATCCCCTTGAGGGCGTCGATGCGGCCGGCGAGTTCTTTGTCGTTCGCGGCCGACTGGAAGAGGCCGACGCCGTAACCGAGGCTCACCACGCGGATCTCGACATGCGCCTTGCCCACGGCCTCGACGTGGTTGCGCAGGTTGGCGAGCAGGCGCTTGAAGTAGGCTGCTTCGTCCGGACCGCTTCCGCCATTGTGGTAGACCACCTTCTGGTCGGCGTAGTAGCCGGCCGGCGCCTCCGAGCCGGCACGAACCGTTCCGATGCCCATCGTCGCGAGGACGACCGCCAGCGCCAGGCTCCTAAAGACCGTCGTCATCCGCCACTCCGTCGTCCGTCAGGGGTTCGGGCGCCTCCGAGGCGCCGCGGGATAGGTCGTCGAGGCGCGCACGGTCGAGGCTGCCGGTCGTCTCCGGCGCGGCCGGCCGCGCGGCCTGGGCGGTGCCGTGCGACCCAAGCACGACGACCTTCGTGCCCGTAGGTACGCGGCGGTGCAGGTCGATGACGTCCTGGTTGAGCATGCGGATGCACCCCGAGGACACCGCCTCGCCGATGCTCCAGGGCTCGGTGGTGCCGTGGATGCGGTAGAGCGTATCCTTGCCGTCCTTGAACAGGTAGAGCGCGCGGGCCCCGAGGGGATTGCGTGCGCCACCTGGCATCCCGCCGGCCCAGCGCCCGTTCCGCTCCGGGTCACGCCTGAGCATGTCGGGGGTCGGCGTCCAGCGCGGCCAGGACGCCTTGCGGGCGACAGTCGCCTCCCCGGTGAACTCGAAGCCGGCCTTGCCCACGCCGACCCCGTAGCGCATGGCCTTGCCGCCCTCCATGACGAGGTAGAGGAAGCGCCGGTAGGGGTCGACCACGAGCGTGCCCGGTGGCTGCTTGGTCGGATAGTCGACAACCTGGCGGACGTTGCGGGCCTTCAGGTCGCGTGGCTCGACCGCATCGACCGGGAACGGCTCGTCGGTGATGGCCGCGTAGCGACGAACGGCATCGGCCGGAAGGCGCGCCCCCGCCCCGGCGACCGGGCCGGGGGCGCCCATCGAGGCCGAGCAGGCTCCGACCCCCGCGGCGAGCGCGAGGAGCGCCGTTAGGCGCATCACCCGCCGCATCACGAGCGGCCCTTGGCGCGTGCCTGGGCCACCGCCTGCTTGAAGCCGTCGTAGTCGAGGGCGGCCGCGACCTTGAGCGGGCCGATCAGGAAGACCGGCGTCCCCTGCAGGCCGAGGGCGTCCGCCTGGTCGAGGTTGCGCTGGAGCAGGGCGGCGATCTCGCCCTGGTGGGACGTCCGATCCGCCTCCAGGCGGGCCATGTCGACGCCCGAGGCGGAGACCGCCTCCAGCATCCGCTCCTTCGGGATCTTACGGCCGGGGATGCCCATCAGCGCGCGATGCACGTCGTCGTAGCGGCCCTGGTACCGCGCCGCGAGGGCGAGCTGGGCGCCGTAGACGGAGGCGTCGCCGAGAATCGGCCAATCCTTGTGGACGAGGCGGATGCGCCCGTCCGACTTCACCAGCCGGAGAAGGTCGGGCTCAGCCTTCTTGCAGAAGGGGCAGTTGTAATCGAGGAAGGCGACGATGGTCAGGTCGCCCTTCGGGTTGCCCGAGACCGGCGCCTCCGGGTCATTGAGGATGGCGTTCTGGTCGATGCCCTGGGCGAAGGCCTCTTCCGTGTGCGGCGATAGCAGGGCGGGCGCGAGGGCGATGGCGGGGATTAGGGCGAGCAGGGTCCGGCGGTGCATGACGGTCTCCGTGGGTATGGGTGGCTCGGAAGAGGCAGTTCAGGCTCCGACGAGGGCGAGGCGGCGCTTCAGGTCCTCGACCGTGAGTTCGCCCTCGGTGCGGGCCTCCCGGACCTCGCCGCCGTCGGGACGCATCAGGATGAGGGTCGGCGGACCGACCACCTCGAAGCGACGCATCAGGGCGCGGGTGGCGTCGTCGTCACGGGTGACGTCGGCCCGGATGACCGAGACGGCCTTGAGCCTCTCCCGGATGCCGGCGTCCGCCAGGACCGTCCGCTCGTTCGTCTTGCAGACGGTGCACCAGTCGGCGGCGAACTCGACAAGCACCGGCTTGCCCTCAGCTCGGGCCGCCAGGAGGGCCGCCTCGAAGGCGGTGAGCGTGGAGACCGTCCGCGCCTCGGCGATGTGGCCCGGATGCGACGGGGCGAGGCCGGCAAGCGGCCGCAGCGGGTCGTCCGCGCCCGTGGCAGCCCCGAGGAGGAGGAGGCCGCCATAGGCGACGGCGACCAAGCCCGCCGCGCGACCGGCGGGTGACGGGCGACCGTTCGTGGTCAGCACCGCGAGCGCCATGCCGGTGCCGATGGCG
This sequence comes from Methylobacterium sp. ME121, assembly GCF_000974725.1. NCBI lineage: Bacteria > Pseudomonadati > Pseudomonadota > Alphaproteobacteria > Hyphomicrobiales > Methylobacteriaceae > Methylobacterium > Methylobacterium sp. ME121. Next base: position 48,892 of record NZ_BBUX01000001.1, on the reverse strand, counting down.
AGCGCCGCCCAAATCAGGAGGGACAACACGTCCGGCAGCAAGCGTGTCACGAGCGAGGCCGCAAGAGCCAGGAACACGAGGCCGAATGCTTGCTTCGCCCGCACCAGCCAGGGGCCGGACCGGGGCAGGATGCCGGCGCCGAACGCGCCGACGAGCACCAGCGGCGCACCCATCCCGAGGCCGAGGGCGAAGAGGGCCAGCGCCCCGCGCAGGACATCCCCCGTTTGGGCGACGTAGAGCAGGGCGGCAGCAAGGGGTGGCGTCACGCAGGGACCGACGACGAGGGCCGAGCTGAAGCCGAGGAACGCGGCCCCGGCGACCGACCCACCTTCCGCCGCCGGGGCGCCGAAGCGGTCCCGCCACCAGCGCGGCGCCTGCAGGTCGAACAGGCCGAACATCGACAGTGCCAGCGCGACGAAGGCGGTGGCCATCAGGCCGAGGGCGAGAGGGGTCTGGAGGGCGACCTGCAGGTTGCGGCCGAGCCACGCCGCCGCGACGCCGAAGCTGGCATAGGCCGCCGCCATGGCGAGGACGTAGCTTCCGGACAGCGCCAGGCCCCGCCCCGGCGTGAGGCCCTGGCCCGAGCGGACGATCATGCCCGACAGAATCGGCACCATCGGCAGCACGCAGGGGGTGAACGCCAGCAGGAGGCCGAGCCCGAACATGCCCGCCAGGACGCCGACGAGGTTGCCGACGAGGAGGGCGGCCGGCCCGGCGGGGAAGACGTCCTGGCGGGAGGCGGCGGCGACCGTCGCGTCTGCCGGCTCGGCGGCGGGGGCGGCTCCGCCGGCCGGTGATGCGCCGGCGTTCGCCAGGGAGGCCAGGTCCAGCCGCTTCGTGACCGGCGGGTAGCAGATGCCCCGCTCGGCGCAGCCCTGGTAGATGACCCGGATCTCCCGCAGGCTGGCCAGCGCCGCGCCGGGCACGATGGCCTCCACGGAGTCGTGGTAGACCTCCGTCGGCCCGAAGTTCAGGTCGTCCTTTGTCTCGGCGGTCGGCGTGGTGACGGGAAGCTCCGCGCCGGCACCGGCCTCGGCGCGGATCCTGTCGCGATAGAGATAGGTGCCGGGCGCGATGGTCCAGCGGAGGTGGAGCGAGAGGTGCGCGTCCCGTGTCGCGACGAGAGTGAAGGGCGACTGCCGCCCGGCGAGGTCCTGCGACCATACCGGCAACCAGGGCGATGCGCCCGCCCAGACAAGGGCGGCGAGGAAGAGGTGGGCTAATACGTTCGGCATGGGCGGGGTCCGGATCGGCCCGCCGCAGGTCGGAAACGCAGCTTAAGCCAGGCTTAAGCCGGGCCCGGAGGATGCGGGACGGTCAGGGGAGACACGCATGCGCATCCTCGTCGTCGAGGACGATCCCATCCTCTCGGACGGGCTCAGGGCGGGGCTCGGCCTCGGCGGGGCGACGGTCGATTGCGTCGGGACCTGCGTTGACGCCGAGGCGGCGCTGGCCACGAGCGCGTTCTCTGCCATCGTGCTCGACCTGATGCTGCCCGATGGCTCCGGCCTCGACGTGCTGCGCGGCCTGCGCGGCCGGAAGGACCGCACGCCCGTCGTCCTGCTCACCGCTCGCGACGCGGTGGCCGACCGGATCGCCGGGCTCGACGGCGGCGCCGACGACTATCTCGGCAAGCCCTTCGACCTCGACGAACTCTCGGCCCGCATCCGCGCCGTCGTCCGCCGGGCCTCGGGGCGGGCCGCCGCCGTCCTGGAGCACGGGGGCATCCGGCTCGATCCCGGCAGCCTCGCCGTGACGGTCGACGGCGTGCCGGTCGGCCTGTCCCGGCGCGAGGTCATGGTGCTGGCGGCGCTGATGGAACGCCCGGACGTGCTCCGCTCCAAGGCCGAGTTGGAGGAACGCCTCTACGGCTGGCAGGAGGAGGTCGAGAGCAATGCCGTCGAGGTCCACGTGCACAACCTGCGCGCCAAGATCGGCAAGCATGCCATCGAGACGGTGCGCGGCCTCGGCTACCGGATGAGGGCGTCGGCATGACATCCCTGCGCGTCAGGCTCTTCGCGATCCTGCTCCTCGCGACCGGGCTGATCTGGCTCAGTGCGGTCGCCTGGATCTACCTCGGCTCCAAGCGCGAGGTGGAGCAGGTCCTCGACACCCGACTGCAGGAGGCCGCGCGTATGGTCGGCTCCCTGGTGGGCGCGGTCGGCGGCACGACTTCCGACGGAACACCATCCACCTTCCCGGGGCCGACGGCCTACGAGCGGCAGCTGTCCTGCCAGATCTGGTCGCTCGACGGGCGCATGGTGGCGCGGTCGAGCGGAGCCCCGGAGCGGCGCCTGACCGACGCGCCGGCCGGCTTCTCCGAGCGCGAGGTCGACGGCGAGACGTGGCGGGTCTTCACGGTCGAGGACGCCGAGAAGGGCGTGCGGGTCATGGTCGGAGACCGCCTGGGCCTGCGTGAGCGCCTCGTGACCGATCTCATCATGGGCCTCGTCACCCCTGCGCTCCTCGTCGTCCCGTTCCTCGGCATGCTGATCTGGGCGAGCCTCGGGCGGGGCCTGCGCCCCTTGCGCTTGATGGCCCGGGACCTCGCGGGCCGTGACGCCGACGACATGAGCGCCATCGACGCCGGGCGGACCCCCGCCGAGGTCCGGCCGTTGGCCGACGCCCTCAACGGGCTGTTCCTCAAGGTCGAGGCTGCGCGCCGGCACGAACGAGAGGTGACGGCCTTCGCGGCGCACGAGCTGCGCACGCCATTGGCCGGGCTGAAGACCCAGGCCCAGGTCGCCATGGCCACCACCGACCCGGACGTTGCCAAGGCGGCGCTGCGCCAGATCCTGGCGGCCGTGGACCGTACCACCCGCCTCGTCCGGCAACTGCTCGACGCGGCCCGGCTCGACGCCGCCGGGGAGTCGCCGACCCTGGCGGAGGTCGACGTAGGGGCGCTGGTCGCCGAGACCGTGGATGGCATGCGGATGCCCGCGGGGGTCCGAACCCTGATCGACCCAGGGCTGCGCGGCTACACCCTGCGGGCCGATGCCGAGAGCCTGCGCCTGGCGGTCCGCAACCTGCACGAGAACGCCGTGCACCACATGGACGCTGGCACGGTGGAATGGCTGGCCCGTCCCGATGGGGAGGGCATGCTCGTGCGCGACGAGGGGCCGGGGATCCCCGCCGAGGAACTGCCGCACGTCACGACGCGCTTCTTCCGCGGCCGCCACAAGAGCGCCACCGGGAGCGGGCTTGGGCTCGCCATCGCCGAGATGGCGTCCCGCAGGAGCGGTCTGAGCCTGCGGCTGCGCAACCGGCCGGATCGCCCGGGGCTTGAGGTGGAGATCCTTCGCGCCTGATGCGGTCAGCCGAGTTCCGGGCAGAAGATGTCCTTGAGCGTCGCCAGCACCCGGGCGGCGCGGGGGTCCTCGAGCCGGTAGTGGAGCGTCTGGCTCTCGCGGCGGTACGCGACCAGCCCGTCTTCGCGCAGCTTGGCGAGATGCTGCGAGAGCGCCGACTGACTGAGCTCGACCGCCTCGGCGAGGCTCGTCACGTCCATCTCGCCGCGGGCGACAAGCAGGCAAAGAATGAGCAGGCGCTTCTCGTTGGCGAGGAGCCGAAGCAGGCGCGCCGCGTCGCTGGCCTTGTCCTGGAGCCGCATCAGGTCGTTCGGCGTGACGGCGTCCATTCGCGGTGCTCCTGAATCAGACATTCGAGATTATTTAGAGACTCCTAATATAGCGTGTCTAGTCCGTCTGGCCATAACGGTACATACCGGCAAGGTCACCGGTTCGGGCCAGGAACTCTCGTTCCAATGAAGTGCACCACCCGCGCGGAAGGCGCCCATCATCACCGAAGCAGACCGGTACCTTTCGGTTTAGCTGGGTCGAGAGAAGGCCGTCCGCTTTTTAAGCGCCCCCACTTGGAAGCAACCATTCCGCTTTCGGCCAGACTGAGTCCTGCCGGATCTCGATCGCGCGCAGAACCGGACATTCGGCTTGGCGCCCACCCCAGTCATTCAGGCGGCCTCGCCCGCTCCCCAATAACGGACATTCACCGTCACTGCTGCGGCGGCCCATTTGCATAAGGGCAGGTTACGACGCGACGCGGCGTCCCGTGGGCTCTGGAGTCCCAGTGTGGATCCTGAGAAAGGAACGCGGCGCGGAACCGCTCCATGGTCATCCGGTCGTACGGGAAGGCCGCCGTCGCCCCGGGCGCGCCGTCGCCGGCCTCCCGCTGCGTCGCGCTGAACTGCACCGTCTCGCCGGCCACCGTTCCAACCGTTTCCCGCCCTCCACCGATCCGCGGTCCCATGATGCCGCCGTCGGGGGATGAGCGCAGAACGCGGCGTCAGGACGTTCGTTGCTCGGTCACGCGCGTTCGATGCCCGGACCGGAGCCCGAGGACCTGGTGCAGGATGCGGCCCAACTGCTCGGCCGAGTACGGCTTGTGCAATAGCTCGAACCCGTGCGTGCCCTCCTGGGCGAGCACGTGGCTGTAGCCCGAGGCCAGCACCACCGGCAGGCCGGGCAGCCGACGCTGCAGCTCCTTGGCAAGGGCCATGCCGCCCATGCCGGGCATGACCACGTCCGAGAACACCAGGTCGAACCCGTTGCCGGTCCGCCCGAGCCGATCCAGCGCCTCCTCGGCGTTGGCCGCCCAGGTCGTGCTGTAGCCAAGGTCCTCCAGGATCTGGGTGGCGAACTGGCCGACCCCGACGTTGTCCTCCACCACCAGGACGCACTGCCCAGCGCCGAGGGGAGCCATTCCGTCGTCCGGGCGCGAGGCATTCGCCGGCCGCTCCTCCGGCGTGACCTCCGGAAGGTAGAGCGTGAACGTCGCGCCTTCTCCGACCGTGCTGCGCACGTCGACGTCGCCGCCGGACTGCTTGGCGAAGCCGAACACCTGGGACAGACCGAGGCCAGTGCCCTTGCCGACCTCCTTGGTCGTGAAGAACGGCTCGAAGATCTGACCGAGCCGCTCCGGTGGGATTCCCAGGCCCGTATCGGTCAGCGATACGGCCGCGAACGCTTGGTCCGAGCCGGCGTGACCGCGGATGGCGGGCAGGGCCGCGCCGCGCACGAGGCGCAGGGTCAGCGTACCCTCACCGTCCATGGCGTCCCTGGCATTGACGGCCATGTTCACCAACGCGGTCTCGAACTGGCTCAGGTCGGCCCTGATGAAGCAGGGCTCGTCCGGCACCTCGGTGAGGACGCGAACCCTGGCGCCGGTGACCGTATCGAGCATGTCGGCGATGCCGCGCACCCGCTGGCCCACGTCGAACACCTCGGGCTTGAGCGCCTGCCGCCGCGCGAAGGCCAGGAGCTGGCCGGTCAGCTTGGCGGCCCGTTCGACGGTTTCGGAGACCGCGTCGAGGTAGCGGCCCTTGCGTTCCTCCGGTAGGTCGGGCCTTCGAAGGAAGTCCACCGAGGAACGGATGATGGTCAGCAGGTTGTTGAAGTCGTGCGCCACGCCCCCGGTCAACTGCCCGACCGCCTCCAGCTTCTGGGACTGGCGCAGCGCCTCCTGCGCCTGCGCGAGCTCGGCCTGGTCGCGCAACCTCTCTGTGACGTCCGTCACGAACTGGTAGCAGCCGATGCGCTCGCCCCGTTCGTTGCGCAGGGTCCGGAAGCTGATCTCGTAGTACGGACGGACACGGTCGGGATCGCCGTAATCCTCGATGATCGTGACCTCCTCCCCGGCCAGGCCACGGCCCCAACCGGCACGGACCTGGGCCTGGTGCTCTGGCTGGTCGGCGAGCAGGTCGAGCATGTTGTCGCCGACCCTGGGCCGGACGCCGTAGATGCGCTCGAACTCGTCCGCGTTGGCCTTGTTGATGGCCAGGATGGTGTAGTCGAGGTCCGCCGCCATCACCATCACGTCGGTGCGCTCGACGATGGTGGCGAGGAGGTCGCGCTCAGCCGTGCGCTCGGAGACCTGTTGCTCAAGCCTGGCGTTCAGGACGCGCAGCGCCTCCTCCATGCGCTTGCGTTCGGAGATGTCGGTGAAGAAGACGGCGACCCGGTGGGCCGCGGGGTCGCCCACGCGCAGCGCGCGCACGTCGAACCAACGCCCGAACACCTCGGCCCAGCTCTCAAGGTGCGCGGGCTGGCCGGTCAGCGCGACGCGTCCGTATGTCTCCAGCCATTGGGGCTCAAGGTTCGGTGCGAACTCGCTGACCCAGCGCCCGGTCACGTTCGCGCCGGTCTGCCGCTCGAAGGCCGGATTGGCCTCGGTGATGCGATAGTCGACGGCCCGGTTCGTCTCGTCGAACTTCATCGCGATGATGCAGAACCCGACGTCGATGGTCTCGAACAGGGTGCGGTAACGGCTTTCGCTCTCGGCGAGTGCGGCCCGCGAGCGCACCTCCTCGGTGACCTCGTAACCGCCCACGAAGATGCCGGTGACCGTCCCCGCTTCATCGCGGATGGGCTGGTATAGGAAGTCGAGGTACCGGTCGTCATCCTCGACGAAGCGGATCGGGACGGTCCGAGCCGCGAAGGCCTCGCCGGTCGCATAGACCCGGTCGAGCAGCTCGAAGAAGCCTTGGTCGCGCAACTCCGGGAACACATCCTGGACTGGTCGACCGATGTAGTCCCGCTGGCCTGCGACGGCGATGTAGGCGTCGTTGACGTACTCGAAGACATGCTTCCGGCCGCCCAGGACGGCGACGAACCCGGGCATCTGCTGGAGCAACGCCTGCTGCCGCTGCCGCTCGGACGCGGCCTCGCGCTCGGTCAGGACCTGCCGGGTCGTCTCCGTGCAGGCGCAGAACAGGCCGACGGTCCGGCCATCGTCCCCAGGCACCGGCGTGTAGGAGAAGGAGAAGTGGGCCTCCTCCGGGTAACCGTTCCGGTGCAGCGTGAGTTGCAGGTCGTCCATGTGCACGGGCTCGCCCGCGAACACGCGGTCCATCAGCGCGCCGACTTCGTCGCGGACCTCCGGCCAGGTCTCGAAGAACGGGCGGCCCAGGGCCGCGGGATGCCGTGCGCCCAGCATGGGCGCGTAGGAGTCGTTGTAGACCAGCGTGCGGTCGGACCCCCAGGCGATGAACATCGGCTGGCGCGAGTTGAGCATGACACGCATCAGGGTCACGAGCGATTGCGGCCAGTGCCGCGGCGGCCCGAGCGAGGTGGTCGCCCAGTCGTGGCCGCCCATCAGCGCGCCCATGGAGCCGCCTGCCGCGAACAGCGAAGCCCTCGTGGTCATCGGTTCAGGCTCGGTCCCGGCGTCGTGACGGCCGAACCGTCGAGCCGGGCTGCCCGGGTGCCTCCGCACGAAGGCGGAACGTTCGCACGGCCGTGCGCGTCGGCTCGCCCGTGCGGGTGTGCATCCGCTTGGCCGATGGGCTGCCGTTGCGGGCGGCGACGGGGGCGGTCAAGGCAGTGGGGCGGTCGCGTCGGGCGGGCATGCCACACACCTAGCACAGGTGGCCCTCGCGTGTTGTTCTCCGCGACACCGTCGCCCGTGGTGCCCGGACGCAGGCATGGGAGCGTCCTCATGGTCGATAGGGAGGGAGCGGCTGAGGCGAGGGGAGACCGGTGTGGGGTGGGCCAGGATGCCGAAGTCCGCCACTTGCGCCTGGCGACGTTCCGACGGCCGCCGCGCTTCCCTCACCGCACGCGCGGCAGCGGGACGGCGGCGCTCACCCTGAGGCCGTCCGGGTCGAAGGCGACGTCGACCTTCGCCTTGAGACGGTACGTCAGCAACCCGTCGAGCAATTCCATGCCGAACCCCTCCCGGCTCGGCAGCGCCACGGGCGGCCCGTCATGCTCGTCCCAGGTCCAGCGCAGGACCGGTCCGGCGGGGCTCTCGTCGATCGTCCAGGTCACCTCCAGGCGACCGTCCGGGTCGGCAAGCGCGCCGTGCCGGATGGCGTTGATGGTCAACTCGTGCAGCGCCATCCCGACCGGGACCGCCAGTTCGGACGCGAGCGGAACCGGGGGGCCCTGCAGCGACACGCGCGAGCGGCCCGGCTCCAGGTAAGCCTCAAGCTCCGTCCGGAGCAGTCCCTCGAACGACACGGTCTGCGTCCGCGCGTCGGTGATCAGGGTGTGGGTCTTGGCCAATGAGGCGATGCGGCCGGCGAACACCTGCCGGAAGTCCGCCAGCCCCATCGACGAGCGCAGGCTCGCGTTGAGCACCGCCTGGACGGTCGCGAGGGTGTTCCTGACGCGGTGATGGAGTTCGCGGACGAGCAGGCCCTGGTTTTCCTCCGCCGCGTGCCGTTCGGTGACGTCGCGCTGCGCCGAGACCCAGTGGGCGATCCGCCCGTCGGGGTCGCGCACGGGCGTCATCAGCCATTCGACCGTGTAGGTCGAGCCGTCCTTGCGGTAGTTTACGGCCTCGCCCTGGAACGGCTCGCCGGCCGCAAGCGCCGCGCGCATCCGGTCGAGGACGGCGCGGCCCGTCCCCGAGCCTTGGAGGAGGCGGGGGTTCTAGCCCAGGACCTCTTCCGCCTTGTAGCCGGTCATGCGGGTGAAGGCCGGGTTCACGTACTCGATGCGCGGACCGGGTTCTTCGAGCTCGGCGGAGGTGATGAGGACGGCTTCCCCGCTGGCCTCGACCGCGGCGAGCAGGAGACCGGCATCCGTCGGAACCCGTTGCGTCGCGTTCCGATCTCGCACGTCCACCGCTCCCGAACCTCGGCGCCAGGCGCGTCCTGGGTGCCAAGCCGGCCCCAACCCGGGCATGACTTACAACCAACCGTGGCCGTCCAGGTTTCCGGCGCCTGACGGACGGGGACCGTCCATGGCGAGCCGAAGGGCAGGTCCGCCTCCCTGGCCCGGCCGTCCCCGAGGCCGGTGCCGGGGCGCGCAGGGTCGGAAGGCCAGCAAGCGCCCGTTTGCGGCCGGGCGAAGCCAGCCTTGTGCATGACGTGCGCGATCACGTCGGGGCTCTCCGCCCCAGGGCTCGCCTGTGCTACGGTCACGCCGAACGGCGGGCCCGAGGTGGCGCCACGTCAGGCGACGATGTCTTGACCGACTTCCGGGAACACGACTGCATCACGGCCGAACTGACGCGCTCGGACGCTAGCTCCGATCCGTTCGCCGCTGCGGTACGCGCGACGCGGATGCCGATGATCGTCACGGACCCGAACCGGCCCGACAACCCCATCGTGTTCGCCAACGCCGCCTTCACGAAACTCACCGGCTACGCGAACGAGGAGATCCTCGGCCGGAACTGCCGGTTCCTCCAAGGTCCGGAGACCAACCGGTACGACGTCGCCCGCATACGGGACGCTATCGAGCGGCGCGAGCCCATCGAGCTCGAACTGCTCAACCACAAGAAGTCCGGCGAGGTCTTCTGGAACCGGCTGCTGGTCTCGCCGGTGTTCGACCGAGCCGGCGTGCTGACCCACTTCTTCGCCTCGCAATTTGACGTCACGCTGGAGCGGGACAAGCTGGTGCGTCTCCAGGACGACCTTGCGGTCCGCGGGCGGGAGGTGGCGCGCCGCAAGGTCGAGCTCGCCCGCACCGAGGAGCGGATGCGGTTCGCCCTCAAGGCCGGGCGGATCGGCTCTTGGACCCTCGACCTCGCCGACCGGCGGCTTGAGGCCTCCGACATCTGCAAGGAGAACTTCGGCCGGAACGTCGCCGATCCGTTCGGCTACGATGACCTGCTGGCCGCCGTCGTACCCGACGACCGGGAGCGGATGGAGGAGGCGGTGCGGGAGTCCATCGCCGGGCACGGGGATTACGACATCGAGTATCGGGTGCGCACGCCGTCGGGCGAGGAGCGCTGGGTGCACGTCCGCGGGCAGACGTTCTACGACGCGAACGGCAGCCCGGTGAGCATGGCCGGAGTGTCCATCGACGTCACGGAGCGCAGGCGCGTCGAGGAGCAGCGCCAGTTGCTGGCGGGCGAGCTCACCCACCGGGTCAAGAACTCGATGGCGACGATGCAATCCATCGCCCACCAGACGCTGCGTAACGCGGCAAGCCTGGACGAGGCGCGCAAGACGCTCGACGCGCGCCTGGCATCCCTGGCGGCGGCCCATGACGCGCTGACCCGCGAGAGCTGGGAAGGGGCGACCCTCGGCGAAATCGTCGAGCGCGCCCTGCAGCCGTTCCGGAGCGGGTCGGCCAGGCGCTTCACCGTCGCCGGCCCGCAGGTGTGGCTGTCGCCGCGCGCCAGCCTCGCTTTCGTGCTGGCGCTGCACGAGTTGGCGACGAACGCCGTGAAGTACGGTGCGCTATCGAACGACGCGGGCCGCGTGGTCCTGGATTGGGGCCTCGACGAAGGGCGGCATCTGGCCCACCTGTGGCTGCGTTGGGAGGAGCTCGGAGGCCCACCCGTCGCGAAGCCGGCGCGGAACGGCTTCGGTTCGCGCATGATCGAGCGGGCGCTCGCGATGGAACTCGGAGGCCGGGCCAGGATCGAGTACCGACCGGGCGGCGTCGTGTTCACGTTTGAGGCGCCATTGCCCGAGCGGGTGTCCTAGGTGCCTTGGTCATCCGTCCCTGATCCTCCTTCCGCCAGTGCGGGCAACGGCATGCGGACGGAGACCTGCAACCCGTCCGGGGCAAAGGCGACGTCGACCTCGGCGCCCGTCTGCGCGGCCAGGATCTTGTTGAGGAGGCGGTGGCCGAAGCCCTCGCGGGTGGGATGCATGGCCGGTGGGCCGTCGTGCTCGGCCCAGTCCCAGCGCAAGCCTCGGCCGGAGCCCCGGTCCTCGATGCGCCAGGTCACCTGAAGCCTGCCGTTCGGGTCCGCGAGCGACCCGTGCCGCAGGGCGTTGGTGGTCAACTCGTGCAGGGCCATGCCCACGGGCACGGCGAGTTCGGACGGCAGGACGACCCTCGGCCCGTCCAGGGTCAGGCGCCCGCGCTCGTCGTAGGGGTCGAGTTCGGCCCTCAGCAACCCCTCGAACGAGGCGGCCTAGTCGAGATTCTCGGTGATCAGCGCGTGCGTCCGGGCCAGGGAGGAGATCCGGCCCGACAGGGCGCGGGTGAACTCGGTGGCCGAGAGCGAGGAGCGCATCGTCGCGTTCAGCACCGCCTGCACCGTCGCCAGCGTGTTCTTCACCCGGTGGTGGAGCTCGCGCACCAGCAGCGCCTGGCGGTCCTCGCCGGCGCGCCGCCCGGTGACGTCGCGCTGCGCCGAGACCCAGTTCGTGACTTGACCGCCGGCGTCGCACACCGGCGTGATCAGCCACTCGACCATGTAGGCCGATCCGTCCTTGCGGTAGTTAAGCGCCTCGCCCTGGGCCGTCTCGCCGGCCTCAAGCGAGGCGCGCAGTCCGTCCAGGACGGACCGGTCGGTGCCGGGACCCTGTAGGAAGCGGGGTGAGCGCCCCACGACCTCGTCGGCCGCATAGCCGGTCATGCGGGTGAAGGCCGGGTTGGCGTACTCGATGCGCGGGCCTGGCTCGTCGAGGTCGCCCGAGGTGATCAAGATGGCTTCCCCGGTCGCCTCGACGGCCGCCTGCAGCAGCCTGAGGTCGACCGTACCCAGCTTCAACCCGTCTCGCACGGCCACCCCGCCCCTCCAGGATCAGCCGTCGTGAACCGGCTCGAAAAACCTCGCGCGAAGCCGCGTCCAGGCACACGTTTGCAGAACCGCCGACCAGAGACCCGGTTGCAACGGCAGGTGGCGGCCGGGGATGCGCTCCTTCGTCCCGCAGGGCCAGGATGACCGGCGGTCCGCTTGCGTACTGAATGCGTCCGGGGCGTGGTGACGGGAGGGCTCGGCGTGGCGGAAGGCCAGTCCTGAAGCCGTAGCCATCCCGAGCATGACGCCGCTCGCCCGGGGCAAAACATCCGGGCGCGACCGAGGTTGATGTTGGCACGTCCCATGGCGGAGGGCATCGAGACGAACCGGGTGAACGGGGTCGCCTGGAGAGGATTGAGGTGGGCCGCCCCTACATACGGCAGTTGGACGAAATGACGGCCTTCCGACCGTCGTCGGCCATATTGGACTTGCAGGTCGCGCCGTTCCGGAGGTCCCAGTCCTTCGAGGTCGAGGCCAGGAGGTCCGGCGCCTGGCGCGAGACGTTGGGCGTCATCGCGGCCGCCCGCTCTGCCGTGGGGACCGACGACCTGCGGTGATGGATCGGCCTGCCATGCGGACACCGAGGGAACCTTGCGCCCGTGAACCCATCCCGTTCGAGGATTCGATCCCTCGTGCCCGGGAGCGTCGGCCGCTCCTCCGGTGAGATCTACCTCGACATCCTGAGCCGGCTCGCGCCGGGCGCCGCCTGCGACAGGGTCATGCCGGCCGACGCCGACGCGGCGCTGCCGCAGGGCATGGCCCTGGCCGGGTCCGACGCGGCGTTCCTCAGGTGCGGGGCGCGCGTGGGGGATCGTGGGGGATGTCGTGTTTCCGCTTCCCCAGGCCCGCCTGCTGCCCGAACCGACCCTGAGATCCCTCTCCTTACGCGAGCGAGGTTGACGCTTGCCCCTCGCCGGTATGCTCAGGCGCGTTTTCGGGCGTCGGCGATGAGCGGAATCGTGCCATGCGTGTATTGGGCGAACTCGCCGATGGGCGACGGCCGTCCCATCAGGTAGCCCTGTGCCTCGTGGCATCGCTCGGCCACAAGGAAGCCGAGCTCCGCCTCCGTCTCGACGCCCTCGGCTAGGACCGGAAGCCCGAGGCCGCGGCCCAGGCCAAGGACCGAGCGCACGATGGCCGCCGTCTGCTCGTTGCTGTCGACCGAGCGCACGAACGAGCCGTCGATCTTGATCTTGTCGAACGGGAACGAGCGCAGGTTCGAAAGGGACGAGTAGCCCGTGCCGAAATCGTCCATGGCGATGCGGAGGCCCAGCGCCTTCAACTGCCGAAGGGTCAGCAGCGCCCGGTTCGGGTCGCTGATCAGCGCCGTCTCGGTCACTTCGACCTCAAGCCGGTATGGCGCAAGCCCGGTCTTGAGCAACACCTCGTGTACCAGGCCGACGAGGTGGGGGCTGTGGATCTGCACCGCCGAGACGTTGACCGCGACGGCGAGCGGTTGCGGCCAGGTCGCGGCCTCGCGGCAGGCCTCGCGCAGAACCCACTCGCCGATCTGCAGGATGGCGTCGCTCTCCTCGGCGATGGGGATGAACACCGCTGGCGAGACATAGCCGCGCTCGGGGTGCTTCCAGCGCAGCAGCGCCTCGAAGCCGATGACCTCGCCCGTGCCGACGTCGGTCTGGGGCTGGTAGACGAGCTGCATCTCCCCGCGAGCCACGGCGTGGCGCAGGTCATGCTCCAGCAGGCGGCGCTCGCGCACCTCGACGCCCATCTTCGCCTCGAAGAAGCGGTAGGTGCCACGCCCTTCCGACTTGGCGCGGTAGAGAGCGGTGTCGGCGTAGCTCAGGAGAGCGGCCCGCTCCTGTGCATCGTCCGGATAGAGGGCGATGCCGATGCTGGTCGCGATCTGTGGCCCGCCACCGTCCGTCCTGCCGGCGCGAAGCGCCTCCAGGATGCGCTCGGCGAGGCGGCCGGCCTCGGATGGCCCCGCGCACGGCATCAGGACGGCGAACTCGTCGCCGCCGAGGCGGGCCATCATCTGCGTGTCGTCGAGCTCGGCTGAGACGATGCGGGCGACGCTCTCCAGCATGGCGTCGCCGGCGGCGTGGCCGAACAAGTCGTTGACCTCCTTGAAGCGGTCGAGGTCGAGGCACAGCACCGCGAGCTTGCGCCCGCTCGCGTCCGCGGCGCGCAGCTCCTGGTCGATGCGCTTGGCGAAGCTGGCGCGGTTGGCCAGCCCCGTGAGCGCGTCGTGGTGGGCAAGGAACTGGATCTGGCTCTCGGCCTGGCGGCGGGCCCGCAGGTCGCGCACGGCGACGGCGAAGTGCGGGCGCCCGCCATACTCGACCGATTGCATGATGATCTCGACCGGCACCAGGGCACCGTCGGCCAGCCGGAGCTCGGCCTCGACCGGCCGCTCCGGATGGCTCGCCAGGGCGAGGCGGGCGGTGTCGCCGGGCAGGTGCGCCGACAGCGCCGTGCCCGCGAGCGCGGCCTGCGGCAGGCCGACGAGCTTAGCGAAGGCCCGGTTCGCGCTGACGATGGTGTCGCCGGTGCAGACGACGAGCCCTTCGACCGCTGCGTTGGCGAGGCTGCGCAGGCGGTCGGCCTCCACTTGCGCGTGACCTCGGTCGCGCACGTCGAGGGTCAGGGCGGCGGCCGCCAGGAGCAGGATGGCGAAGCTCGCGAGCGCGACCGCGACGGCAAGCCATGCGTTCGGGACCGCCGCCTCGGAAACGGCGAGCGTCGGGTCGGGCGTTATGGTGACGGCGCCCATGGCGGTGAAGTGATGGCTGCAGATGGCCAGCAGCAGCAGCAGGGCCGCCGGCAATTGCCGGACGAGGCCGCGGGCCCCTACCTGTGCCACCAGCGCCGCGCCGCCCAGGATGCCGCCGAGCGCGAGCGAGACGGCGACGGTGGCCGGGTCCCAGGTCTTGTGCCCGGCGACGTCGTAGGCGGCCATGCCGGTGTAGTGCATCGCGGCGATGCCGAAGCCGAGGATGGCGCCCCCGGCCCAGGCGGCCGTGCGCCCTCCCACCAGCACCGCGAGCGAGAGCCCGGACCCAGCCAGCGCGACGGCGATGACGAGGGAAATGCCGGTGAGCGCGACGTCGTAGCCGCTCGGCACGCCCGGTGCGAAGGCCAGCATGGCGATGAAATGGGTCGCCCAGATGCCGGAGCCGCCGGCGGTTGCCGCCACGGCGAGCCAGCCGGCCTGCGCCCAAGCCCTCGCCCGGCTCGCGTGGCTGATTAGGCAAACCGTTGTCAGGGCCGAGAGCGCGCAGATGGCCGCCGCGAGCGCGACGAGGCGGAAATCATGGGCCTCGACAAGGCATCCGACGACGGTGAGCATGAGGCGGCCCCGGGGACGTTCGAATCCCCATGTTGGGCCATGTCGGTGTAGATCGATTTAATGGCGCGCGACCGGTATATGGATCCACACGCAAGGCCCTGAAGCTTTGCTGCGGCGCGCCGTCGCAACTTCGTTCCTGTCGTTCAAGCCTGGGCAACCGACCCGAACGCTTCCAGGGCCGTTCGCCCGGCGTCGGAGGCATCCTCGGCGGAAGCATAAGCTTCCGGGGAGACGCGGATGGACACGCCGTCCGCGTCGGTCAGGTGCCAACGATACTGACCGTGGCTCTCGCCGCAGGCCTCGACGGTGACGGCCACCGGCGTCGGGTCGTCCATGCCTCAGGCTTCCTTCAGCGGGTCGTGGCCCCAGTTCATCAGCGACAGCCGCCAGGGCGAGTCCTTCACCGCGTCCTTGTCCTTCGGGCCGCCCTGCTTGAGGTGGCGGTGCACGTAGCCGACGACCTTGCGCATGTGCCCGTAATCGTCTTCCGACAACTCGGACTTGTTCTTGTGAAGCATCTCGACGATGCGCCGCCCCTCCACATGGCCCGTCGCCTCGCCGCCGTCCTTCCTCTGCCCGACCGACTGGCTGTCCTTGCTCTTGAGGTGCTTCTCCAGGGCCGCAGCCGTCATGTTCACGACCTCCTTGAACGCCTTGTAGGTCGTCTCGTGGTCGTCCGTCCCGGCCATTTTTCGCCTCCGCTCGGGTGTTGGGCGACCCCGCTCGGGGCCGCCTTAGGGTCGAGGTCAGCTATCGGCCTTGGAGCCGCCGAGTGTCAGGTCGAGGTAGGTCTGGGTCACCCGCTCGATCAGGGCGGCGATCTCCTCCGCCGCCTTGACCTCCTCCTCGGCGGATGCCCGGAATGCTGAAGCCTGGTCGGACTTGCCGGCGCGTTCGGCGATGACGGCGAGCGAGCGGTAGGCCGCGACCTGGTCATACTGGTAGGCGTAGCCCGCGTAGAGGTTCTTCAGGGTCTCGTCCTGGGCGGTGGCGTGCACCGCGGCACCGATGGAGCCGGCAACGCTAGTCACCGTCTCCTTGAGGGTCGAGGCGCTCTCGCCGACGGCTGCCAGCGCCTTGTCGAGGCGGTCGATCTGCCCCTTCGTGGTCTCGACATGGCGGCGCAGGACGGCGGCGTAGTCGGGGTAGCGTTCCAGGCCGGAAAGCTGGCGCTCCATCTGCTCCAGGCCCTGCTTCTCCAGGGCGCGCGTATTGCGAAGCGCGCCTGCGTAGATCGTACCGATGTCCATGTTGGCCATGCCGTCGTAGCTCCTCGTTGGTGTCGGGTTCGCCGGCCAACGTGGGATGGGTACCGCCGTTCCTAGGGCGGCCTGCGGCGGATGGGCCCTCTGGCGAGGTGGCCTACTTCGACTTGCCGCCCTTCTTGCCGAGCTCGGCCTGGGCCGACGAGGATGTGCGCGGGTTCGACTTGCCCTCGTGGCTCGCCTTCGCGTTCGCCTTCTTGGCCGTGTCGCTGCCGCGGCCCTTCTTCTCGGTCATCGTCGCCTCCTCCGGGATGGTTCCCAATGCCCGGAGTGTCTGCCCCGTTCCGAAGGACGACTTCGCGCGGGCCGCGTAACGGGTGACGCAACCCGCCACGCGTTACGTTCCAGGGGATCCCCACCATGCGGCGCAGCGAGCGCTGACAAGGGCTTGGCCGAGCGCTACGGTGTCAGCCCGCCGGGATCCGCCCGTCGCCACGGAGCCCGACCGACATGATGAGCGACACATCGACCAGCCCGCCGCCTGGTGGAGAGATCAGGATCTCGACCGGCGTGCCGGGCCTCGACGACGTCCTCGGCGGCGGTCTGACGCCGAGCCGGCTCTACCTGCTGGAGGGCACGCCGGGGACGGGCAAGACGACGCTCGCGCTGCAGTTCCTGCGTGAGGGCGTTGCCCGGGGCGAACGCACCCTTTACATCACCCTGTCGGAGACCGCGGACGAGCTCCGCGCCTCCGCGGCGACCCATGGTTGGACGCTCGACGGCATCGAGGTGTTCGAGCTGGTCGACGAGATGGGCCTGGACCCCGACAGCGAGCAGTCGATCCTGCACCCCTCCGATATCGAACTGGGGGAGACGGTGAAGGAGGTCATCGCGCTGGTCGACCGGACGAAGCCCGACCGGGTCGTGTTCGACAGCCTCTCGGAACTCCGCCTGCTGGCCCAGAACCCGCTGCGGTACAGGCGCCAGATCCTGGCCCTCAAGCGCTTCTTCGCCAAGCGCGCCTGCACCGTGCTGATGCTCGACGACAAGACCTCCGAGACGGGGGACGTGCAACTCCACAGCATCGCTCACGGGGTGGTGTCGCTGGACCAGGCACCGCGCGAGTACGGCGCCGAGCGGCGGCGGCTCCGCATCGTCAAGATGCGCGGCATCAAGTTCCGCGGCGGTTACCACGACTTCGTGCTGGAGACCGGCGGCATCCAGGCGTTCCCGCGCCTGATCGCGGCCGAGCACCACGCCAGCTTCGATCCCCGGGGCACGTCGACCGGTTCGGCCGAGCTCGACCTGCTGCTGGGCGGAGGGCTCGTGCCGGGCACCAACACGCTGCTGCTCGGACCCTCCGGCGTCGGCAAGACGACGACCGCGATCCGTTGCATGCTGGCGGCCCTGGAGCGCGGCGAGACGGCGACCTACTACCTGTTCGACGAGGGGCTCGCGACCATGCTGGTCCGGGCCGCGACGCTCGGTATGGATCTGGCCCCGCACATCGCGGCCGGGCGGCTGACCGTCACGCAGGTCGATCCCGCCGAGCTCTCTCCAGGGGAGTTCGCCTCGAAGGTCCGGGCTGCGGTGGAGGAGCGTGGCTCGACCTTCGTGGGAGTCGACAGCCTGAACGCCTACCTGCATGCCATGCCGGGCGAGGAGTACCTCATCCTGCAGATGCACGAGCTCCTGAGTTACCTGAACCAGCAAGGCGTCACCACGCTCCTGGTACTGGGCCAGCACGGCATCGTCGGCGACGTGCGCAGCGACGTCGACCTGAGCTATCTCAGCGACTGCATCCTGCTGTTCCGGTTCTTCGAGGCGAAGGGCCAGGTCCGCACCGCCCTATCAGTGGTGAAGAGCCGGGTGAACGCGCACGAGCGCACCATCCGCGAGCTGAAACTGTCCCAGGGTGGGTTGCAGGTCGGCGAGGCGCTCGACGACTTCGAGGGCGTGCTCACGGGCTTGCCGGCCTATCACGGGCGGGTCGCGATGCTGTCAGGCGCGTCCGAAGGCGGCAAGGCGTGAGCGTCCCCGTCGCGGACGAGGAACGCGTCCTGATCCTGTCGCCCCGCGGGCGCGACGCCCAGGTCGTGGGGCAGGTGCTGGACCGGGCGGGCACGCGCGCCGAGGCCTGCCCGGACATGGTGGGTTGGCTCGCCTGCCTCCAGGCCGGCGCGGGTGCCGCGCTGGTCACGGAGGAGGCGCTCGCCGACGGACGGCCGGACGACCTGTTCGCCTGGCTCGACGCGCAGCCGCCCTGGTCGGACTTCCCCTTCATCGTCCTCGCCACCCGCCAGGTGGGTCGCCGGCCCGAGCGCGCGGCGAACCTGCTCGGAAGGCTCGGCAACGTGATCCTGCTGGAGCGCCCGGTGAACGCCGAGACGCTGGCCAGCGCGGCGGCCTCGGCCCTGAGGGCCCGGCGTCGCCAGTACCAGGCTCGCGAGCACCTGCTGGAGCGCGAGCGCGCGCAGGAGCAGCTCCGGGACGCCAATGAGGACTTGGAGCGGCGCGTCGTCGAGCGGACGCAGGAAGTGGAAACCGCGCGAGAGACGCTGGCCTTCGCCCTCGATGCCGCCGGCATGGCGTCCTGGGACGTGGACTACGTCACGGGCACGTCCCGCCGCTCGCCCCGCTTCGACGCCATCTTCGGCTACGAAGCGGGCGCACCCGGCTGGGACCGGGACAGCTTCCTCGCCCACGTCGTCGACGAGGACCGCGATGCCGTCGAGGCGGCCTTCGCCGCGGTCGCCGAGACGGGCAGGCTCGACCTGGAATGCCGCGTCCGGCGCGCGGATGGGACCGTCCGCTGGGTTGCCATGCGCGGGCAGGTCAAGCGCGACGAAGCCGGTGCGGCGCTGCGCATCGCCGGCATCCTGATGGACCGCACCGACCAGCGCATCACCGAGGAGGCTCTGCGCCAAGCCCAGAAGATGGAAGCCATCGGACAGTTGACCGGCGGCGTGGCGCACGACTTCAACAACCTGCTCACCGTCATCGTCGGCGGCCTCGACATGATCCTGCGCCGGCCCGAGCAGCTCGACCGCGTCAAGCGCCTGGCCGAGGCGGCGATGGGCGCGGCCCGGCGCGGCGAGCAACTGACCCAGCAGCTCCTCGCCTTCTCCCGCCGGCAGATGCTGCGGCCGCAGACGCTCAACCCGAACCGCCTGCTCCTGGACTTCCGGCCCTTGGCCGAGCGGGCGGCGACGGGGACGGTGGAGCTCACCTTCGATCTCGACCCTGCGCTCGACCCGATCCGGATCGACCCGGCGCAGTTCGAGGCAGCGGTGCTGAACCTCGTCGTGAACGCACGGGACGCGATGGAAGGCCAGGATCGCCATGCGCGCATCGCCGTGACGAGCCGCAACGTCCACCTCGGGACCGCCGCAGTCGCCGATAGGGGGGTGGCGCCCGGGGCCTACGTCGTCATCTCTGTGTCGGATACCGGCACCGGAATCCCGCCGGATAAGCTCCAGCGGGTGTTCGAGCCGTTCTTCACCACGAAGGAGGTCGGCAGGGGGACCGGGCTCGGCTTGAGCCAGGTCTACGGCTTCACCCGCAGCGCTGGGGGGTTCGCGCAGATCGAGTCGGAGGTCGGCCAGGGCACGACGGTCAGCCTGTACTTCCCGCGCTCGACCGACCCGGCTGACGAGGAGGCCGCTGTCGGTGCGGCGAGTTCGATCCCCCTGCGCCGCGCCGGCGAGGGCGAGACGGTTTTGCTTGTTGAGGACGACGAGCAGGTGCTCGGCATGGCTGTGGAAAGCCTGGAGGAGCTGCGCTACCGGGTCATCGTCGCCCGCAACGCCGCCGAGGCCCTGGAGCATCTCCGGGGCGTTGAGCGCATCGACATCCTGTTCTCCGACGTGGTGATGCCGGGGGGCATGAACGGCTCGCAACTGGCCGTCGAGGCGCAGAGCCTGCGGCCCGGCATCAAGGTCCTGCTCACTTCGGGCTACGTGGCGAACCTCGACGAGGGGCAGGTGATCGGGCGCGGCGTATTACCGGTGCTGAACAAGCCCTACCGCCGCGACGAGCTCGCCCGGTCGTTGCGGCTCGTGCTAGGTGGCGAGAGCGCCTGAGGCCCCTGGACTCCCTGGTCCCATAGTTGCGAAACGTCATCCCGGCGGGAACGGGGGAGACGAGGATCTAGTCCGGTCGCAACGGCGACGCTTCCGCAAAACGCACGCAATCGTCGGCCATCGTGCTAGACAGTACCTGCAAGCGCGCACGCGACTCCAAGTCCTTGGCGTTCGAGCAAGCTCCGCGGCGGCGCGGCCCACCCCGGGCTACGGCGCGGGCGGCGGACCCAGATCCATGTCGAAGCGCATCGTCGCGCGCGCGAACCTCCTCGTCTTCGGGGTGCTGCTCGCCATCCTCGCCCTGGTCGGGATTGTGACCTGGGAGCGCCTCAACGCCTCGCGCGAGGCCCGGGAATGGTCTCAGCACAGCTACCGCGTTCTGGGAACGATGAAGGATCTCGCAATCGCGTTGCGTGATGCCGAGACCGGGCAGCGCGGCTACGTCATCACCGGCAAGGACGACTACCTCGCCCCTTACGACTCCGCCCGTGACCGCCTCGGGGTGCTCCAGGGCGAGCTCCAGAAGCTCACCGCCGACAACCCCGCCCAGCAGGAGCGCCTGCGCGCCCTTGCCCCGGTGATCCAGCACAAGCTGGAGGAGCTCGCGCAAACGGTGCAGCTGCGCCGCGACGTCGGCGTCGAGGCCGCCGGGCGCCTAGTCAACACGGACGTCGGCCGCGGTTACATGAAGGAGGCCGAGACCTCGCTCGCGGCCATGCTGGCCGATGAGGAGGCGCTGCTCGCCCGACGCCTGGGCGAGAACGACGCCCGCGCCGCCTGGGTGCGCTGGACGACCCTGGGTGGCTCGCTCCTCGCCGTCCTGGCGCTGCTCTGGGCGGCCCGCCTCCTCAACCAGGCCTGGTCGCGGTCCTACCGGACCGAGGCCGAGCAGCGCACCCTGGCATTGCGCTTGAGCACGACACTGGACAGCCTCAGCCAGGGCGTCGCGGTGTTCGGTCCGGACCGGGCACTGACGAACTGGAACGAATGCTTCCAGGTGCTGCTCGACCTGCGCAGGGCCATGATCCGGCCGGGCACGTCGTACGCCGCCCTCGCCGAGCACACGGCGGAGACAGGGCGGCCGGTGCTGGAGACCTGGGACCAGGTCAGCCATGGCGGCACCGGCCCGCGCGAGGCGGTCGTGTACGAGCGCTCCCGCGCCGACGGCCATCACCTGGAGCTGCGCCGCACGCCGATGCCGGATGGTGGGTTCGTCCTGACCATCTCCGACATGACCAAACGCGCCCAGGCCGAGGGGGTGCTGCGCGAGGCGCAGAAGATGCAGGCCATCGGGCAACTCACCGGCGGCATCGCGCACGACTTCAACAACCTCCTGCAGGTCATCCTCGGGAACCTGGAGTTCGTCCGGGCGAAGCTCGACGGCGACGCCAAGCTGCAGACCCGCATCGAGCGCGCCGCATGGGCCGCCCAGCGCGGCGCGACGCTCACGGGCCAGCTTCTCGCCTTCGCGCGCAAGCAGCCCCTGGCACCGGCCGCCATCGATCTCGCCGCGACGATGCCGGACCTCGTGCCGCTGCTCCGGCGGACGCTCGGCGAGCACATCGAGGTGCGTTACGTCGAGAGCGCCGGGCTGTGGCCGGCCATGGCCGATCCGGCGCAGCTTGAGAGCGCGGTGCTCAACCTTGCGCTGAACGCACGCGACGCCATGCCGGGCGGCGGACGCCTCACCATCGAGCTCGGCAACAAGGTTCTGGACCGCGAATACGCCCGCCACCACGCCGAGGTGGTTCCGGGCGACTACGCCATGGTGGCGGTGTCCGACACCGGCCACGGCATGACGCCGGAGGTCGCCGCCCGGGTATTCGAGCCGTTCTTCACGACCAAGCCCGACGGCAAGGGCACCGGGCTCGGCCTCGCGATGGTGTTCGGCTTCGTCAAGCAGTCCGGCGGCCATGTGAAGATCTACTCGGAGCCTGGTCATGGCACGACGGTGAAGATCTACCTGCCCCGGGCAATCGGCCAGCTCGCCGCGGTCGGTGGACGGACTGCGGCGCCGGTCGAGCTTCCTCGCGGCTCGGCCACCATCCTGGTGGTCGAGGACGAGGCGGCGGTGCGCGAGATCGCCTGTGCGATCCTCGCCGACCTCGGCTACCGCGTGCTGGACGCTGCCGACGGCGAGGAGGCCCTGCGCGTCTTCGGGGCGAACGCCGCGGCCGTCGACCTGCTGCTGACCGACGTGGTGCTGCCCGGGAAGGTCAGGGGCCGTGAATTGTCGGAACGCGTCCAGGCGGTCCGGCCGGAGGTGAGGGTGCTCTTCATGTCCGGCTACACCGAGAATTCCATCGTCCATCACGGCCGGCTCGACGATGGCGTTCACCTGATCGGCAAGCCGTTCAAGCGCGAGCAGCTCGCCCTCAAGGTCGCCGAGGTGATTGGGGCCAATCACTCTGTCGAGACGGGAAACATCGTCGCCCTTCGACCGAAGCGGGACTCTTGAGACCTCACCCGGAGACCGACAGGGTTCCCGGGTGACATCGGCCTCGCCTCGGGTGCGCCTACGCCCAGCCCATCGGATCTTAGGCCATGCTCTCAACCGGGCGTTAGCCACGACCATGTTCAATGCCCAGTGACGACGCGTCCGGGAGCCATTCCTAAGGTTTGAAAGCGGTAGAAGTCCCTCAAGGATAGAACTAATGGAGGGAGCGGGCTGATGATCCTGCTGCGCAGCCTGTCGCATGTCCTCCGGTCTGGCCGCACCTGGGTTGTGTTGGGGGTGCTCGGCGTGCTTGCGCCCGCTGGCATGCTGGTCGTGTCCGGCCTGATGCTGCTCGATCTGCGCCGTGACGCTTGGCGGAATGCCGAGCAGACATCCCAGAACCTGCTCCAGGTGATCGAGCGCGACATCGCCCGCAACGTCGAGATCATCGACCTGTCCCTGCAAGCGGTGGTCGATAACCTGCGCGCCCCTGAGACCGCGGCGGCGAGCCCGCGGGCGCGCCAGATGATCCTGTTCGACCGCGCCGCCAGCGCCAAGGACCTCGGCGTCATGCTGGTTCTCGACGAGAACGGCGATAGCATCCTCGACGCCTCCTCGCTGCCGGCCCGGAAGGTCAACAACGCCGACCGCGACTACTTCCAGGCTCACAAAGCCCATGCCCATCTCGGGCTCCTCATCAGCAAGCCGGTCGTTTCGCGCCTGCTCGGCGCGCCCATTGTCGTGCTGAGCCGCCGCATCGACAAGCCGGACGGCTCGTTCGGCGGGGTGGTTCTGGGCAGCCTGAAGCTGTCCTACTTCGCACGCCTCTTCGACCAAATCGGCCTCGGGCGCGACGGCGCGATCAATCTCTACCTGCGCGACGGCACGCGCATCGTGCGCCATCCCTACGCCGACGCGGACATCGGCACGAACCTCGCCGGCACCCCGAACTTCGAGCGGTTCGTGCGGGAGCGCGGCGGCACGTTCGTCGGCACGTCGGTCCGCGACGGCATCGAGCGGCACTACGCCTTCACCGAGGTCGGCGACCTGCCGCTCGTCCTCAACGTCGCCCGGTCGACGCGCGAGATCGAGGCGGAATGGCGGGCGAAGGCGCTCGTCATCGCCACGGTCGTGCTGGTCCTATGCGGCCTGACTGTCGCCCTGTCGCTGTTGTTCGGGCGGGAGCTCCGGCGACGCGCGGAGATGCATGCCGAGATGGCCCGGCTCTCTCGGACCGATCCCCTGACCGGGTTGGCGAACCGGCGCCGGTTCGAGGCTGCCCTGGCAGATGCCGGCGCGGACGCACGTCGCACCGGCAATCCGTTGTCGCTGCTCGTCGTCGATGCCGACCACTTCAAGCGTTTCAACGACCGCTACGGCCACGCGGTCGGCGACGAGGTGCTCAAGGGTCTCGCCGCCTGCCTGTCCGCGAGCGTGCACCGACCCGGTGATCTCGCCTGCCGGGTCGGCGGCGAGGAGTTCGCGCTGATCCTACCCGGCACCGACGAGGCCGGCGCCCTGCGGGTCGCCGATGAGGTGCACGCCCAGGTGTCCGGGCTGGCGGTCGGCTCGGCCGGCATCGAGCCGGGTACCGTGACGGTCAGCATCGGCTTGGCCTCGGGCATCCACCAAGTGCACGACCTCTACGGCCGGGCCGACGCGGCGCTGTACGAGGCCAAGGCGAACGGGCGGAACCGGACGCGATGCGCGCCGGCCAGGCTTCGTGAGCAGGCGAACGGACGAGCGCTCCGCGTCGTCGAGGCGTGAGCGTCCGCCAAGCTCGCATCCGTGCGGTGGATGGTTGCGCCCATCCGGCGTTCCGGCCGATCCGGCCTACGAACCCGCGCTCTGGACCTGCCATTCGCCGGTCAGGGCGAGCGTGGCGGAGTAGACGACCGATCCGTCCGCGTCGCGCACGCTGACCGCGAAGATGCGCCGGTCACCGTCCGGGAGCTTGTCGCGCGCCATGTCGGGGAGGACGCCTATCGCGGCGCGGCGTGCGGACTCCGCGTCCGGCAAGTCGATGCCTTCGTCGTCCGAAATCGCGTCATCGCCGTCGCAGGTATCGAAATAGTATCGAGGCACCGAACGCTCCGCGCTCATCCAGGCGGGAGCACGGCGCGTCTCTCAGCCGCCCACGCCCGGTCATCCGGTGAGCGATGCCCAATGCTGCCCCGCCTCACCAGACGACACAACAACTTGGATTGCGTCCGTGATTCAGGCCGTCGGGCGGCTGGCGAGATGCAGGTAGGCGGGATTGAAGCTGGCCGCCGCCACGAGCCGCGGCCAGTCCGGGATCTCCAGCCGCTTGCCCCTGAGCTCGATCAACCCATCGCGCCTAAGCTCGCGCAACGTGCGGTTCACGTGGACGCTGGTCAGGCCGGTCGCATCGGCGAGGTCGACTTGCGTGACCGGCATCGGGCAGCGGCCGTCCCGGGCCAAGCCGACCGCGACCTGTTTCAAGTACAGCTCGCAGAACAGGTGCGCGAGCCGCTGATAGGCCGGTCGGCGCCCGACGTTGGCCACCCACTCGCGGAAGATGGCGGCGTCCACCAGGGTGTCGCGCCAGAACGGGGCGTTGAGTTCGGGGATGCGCAGCAGGAGCTCGCGCAGCGCCTCGTGCGGCACGGAGAGGGCCGTGACCCTGGTGAGCGCGCCCAAGTTGTGGTCCATGACCGAGAGGTGCAGGCCCTGAAGGTCCGGCATGTCGCCGGCCACGTGGAACGCGGAGATCTGGCGCTTGCCTTCGTCAAGTACCTTGTAGCGCTGCACCCAGCCCTCGACGATCAGCCAGCATCGGGTGGGTCGGTCACCCTCGCCCACAAGGTCCTGGCCTGCCGCGAACACCCGCGGCGACGCCGGCAGGTGCAGGATGGCTTGCTCGTCTCGGTCGGAGAGGCGGGTGAGGCTTCCGAGCTTTTTCAGCAGTGGCGACAGCGGGTGCTCGGACGCGGTAAACATCGGAGTCGCTCCACCGACGAAAACCCGTCGTGGTCGAAAATTAGCATGGATTAGCAGCGATGGAGAACAAATCGTTTTTCGTCGAACGCCCATCACAGTCGAGTTCGCGCAGGACCGCTAGACGTGTTCGAGCGGGACGCGGACGTTGACCCGCAAGCCATCGGCATCGAAAGCCACATCGACCTGAGCCGCCGTCTGCGCGACCAAGATCTTGTTGAGGAGGCGCGAGCCGAATCCCTCGCGGGTTGGCAGCGTGGGAGGAGGACCGTCGTGCTCGTCCCAGGTCCAGGACAGACACGGCCGCGTCTCGCCTTCCTCGACGGTCCACGTCACCGAGACCCGGCCGTCCGGGTGCGCCAGCGCCCCGTGGCGAAGCGCGTTCGTGGTTAGCTCGTGCAAGGCCATGCTGACCGGCACGGCTAGTTCGGAGGGGAGCCGCACCCGCGGTCCACGCAGCATTATGCGGCCGTTCTCGTTGTAGGGGTCGAGCTCGGCCCGGAGCAGCCCTTCGAACGATGCAACCTGCCCCTGGTCCTCGGTGATCAGCGCGTGCGTCCTTGCGAGCGAGACAATCCGACCGGTGAAGGCGCGGGTGAACTCCGGCATCGTGAGTGACGAGCGCACGGTCGCGTTCAGGACGGCCTGGACCGTGGCCAGCGTGTTCTTCACCCGATGGTGGAGCTCACGCACCATCAGCGCCTGCCGGTCCTCGTAGGCGCGGCGCTCGGTGACGTCGCGCTGGGCCGAGACCCAGTGGGTGATGTGGCCGTCGGCGTTCTTGACCGGCGTGATCAGCCACTCGACCCAGTATGCTGATCCATCCTTGCGGTAATTGAGCGTTTCGCCCTGGAAGGCTTCTCCGGCCGACAGCGCGGCGCGCGTCCGGTCGAGCGTGGCGCGGTCGGTCCCCGACCCCTGCAGGAAGCGCGGACTGCGTCCGGTAACCTCGTGCGTGGCGTATCCGCTGAGGCGGGTGAAGGCGGGATTGGCATAGAGGATGCTCGGGCCAGGCTCGTCGAGGTCGGCAGAGGTGATGAGGATGGCCTCGCCGGCCGCCTCGACCGCAGCCTTGAGAAGCCGCAGGTCGACTTGGTCCGGTCCGTTTTCATCTCGACGCGACACCCGACCCCCCTGGACGCCGTGTTGGCACGGCGAACCTGCGTCCAGGACGGCTGTGCCTCCGGGAACCTCAACGGAGGCACAACCGTGGATGGCGCCCTAAGGTGCCCTCGCGGCGTTTGTGTCACGGGGAAAACTTCGGCCGGGTGCCGACCAGGTTCACGCCGGCACCGAGCGGGATGACCTCAGCGGCCCTTCTTGTAGAGCTTGCTGGCGATCTCGAAGATCTCCTCCGGCGCGTAGTCCGGCGCGAACGCCCCGTAGTTGCCGTCGAGCTCCGGGATCTTGCCGCCCTCGGGCGCGCCGTCAACGACTTCGAGGTTGCCGGGCGGGTCGCCGGGTAGCGCCACCTCGTCGTTCGACCAGACGCCGGCCGCTTCCTTGTAGTCCGACTCACTGAAGGTGTAGAGGCGCCGGTGCTTGCCCTCATCGAGGTACTTCTGACACTCGGGGATGCGCGAAAGGTCGATGTTGGGGGTCGGCAGCATCTGCTCGATGGCCACGCCGGTGAGCTTCTTCAGCGCCAGGGCGTAGGCGTGGGCGTGCAGCGAGCCGCGCACCAGCAGGTAGCCGCAGACCTCGCGACCGGTCGGTTCGGTCATGGTTTCGTAGACCCGCAGCTTGTGGATGCGCGCGCCGCATTCCAGGTGGAAGTTGTGCAATAGGTCGATGATCAGGTTCCCGGTGGTCGTGACCATGTCCATGTTCCAGGACGCGGCGTTCGAGTTCATCGGCATGGCGCCGCCGCCGTTCGATAGGAAGCTGCCGGCGAGCCGGATGTCCTGCATCTCGGCGAACGGCGCCTTGGAGATGTCGACGTCCTTCTTGGGGTTGCCCGGACCGTTGTTCAGCATCGCGATGCCGGTCGAGACGAGCTCGACGTGACCGATCTCCTCGGCGAAGATGCTCGACACCAGGCTGTAGAAGGGGCGCAGCTTCTCCTTGTTGCGAAAGTTGAAGCTCTGGAACATGTAGTTTCCGAGCGTCGACATCTCGCCGTACTTGCCGCCGAGCAGCTCCTGCAGGGCGGCGGCGGCGTTCGGCTCGGGCTTCTTGGGCTCCGGCAACTCCGTCAGGAGCTTGTCGATCTTCATGAACATGGCACGGGTCTCCGGCCGCGCAGGGATGCGCACCCGGACAGCTAGCGCCCGGATCGCGTTCGTCAGGCCTCCGGGTGCCCAGGGATCGCGCCATCCAATCCCGCCGCGAGCGGCAGCGCCAGCGCGCACAGCGCGGCCATGCCCCAGAACGCTCCGGCGCCGAACGCGCCGTAGAGGAGGCCGCCCGCCGCGGTTAGGACCGCCGAGGCTACGCCCAGGCCCAACGTGCCGTAGAGCGTCTGCGCGCTGGCCGAGAGGCGCTCCGGCACGACCCTGGCGATAAGTTGCATGGCGGCGAGGTGCAGAAGCGCGAAGGTGAACCCGTGCAGCGGCTGGATGGCCGCGAGCACCGGCACCGCGGCCGTCGAGGCCATGGCCGCCCAGCGCACCACGCCGAGGCCGGCGGCCAGCATCGCGACCCGGGCCGTCCCAAGGCGCGCCAGCAGCCAGGGGCCGGCAAGCACGAAGACGAGGACCTCGGACGTGACCGCCTCGGACCAGAGCAGGCTGATCGCGCTCGGGCCGATCCCGGCCTCGCGCCAGCGGATCACCGCGAAGCCGTCGTTCAGGGCGTGGCTGCCGATCACGAGCGCCGCCACCACGAGCATCCGCCGGAACGGCTTGAGGGCCAAGAGCTCGCCGAGGCCGCCGAGGCCGAGGCTCGGCAGCCCGACCCGCGCCGGGGCGGGTGGGACGCGAGCCGTCGCGACGGCCATGACGAGGAACAGGAGGCCGCTTGACACGATGATGCTCGCCAAGCCGGCCCGGGCGACGAGCAGGCCCGAGACCAGGGTCCCGAGCACGAAGGCCGCCGAGCCCGCGCCCCGGACCCAGCCGTACGAGAAGGTGCCCTCCCGCTCCGCGGCGCCGAGCGCGAGCGCGTCGGCGAGCGGCGCCAGGGCGGCGATGGCGCTGGCGTGCAGCACGCTCACTCCCAACAGCGGCCAGAAGCCGTACCCGACGAGGTAGGCGAAGGCGATCAGCCCTGAGGCGGCGGCCGCGACGCCGAGCACGGCCCGCATGGCGTCGTAGCGGTCGGCGAGGTACCCGGCCACTGGGCCCGCGGCGAGGCGCATCAGCGTACCCGCCGCGAGCGCGACGCCGATCTCACCGGAGGTCAGGCCGCGCTCGCCGAGGAAGCTCGGCAGGAACGGGGACTCGGTGCCGTAGGCAGCGTAGAGCGAGCCCTGCAGCAGCACGAAGGCCGGGAAGGAGCCCGTCATAACGCGCGCCCACGACCTCGTCGCTCCGGTCCGCGCATCCATGCCGCCAGATCCCAGCCGTCACGCCGGCTCGGCGGACGCCCGGCCAGTCTGACCTGCCGGACCGTGCATGCCCAGCGCGCGGCGACCGACCATCCACACCGCCAAGCCGGCGGCGGCGACGGCGGCCAGGACGACGAACGATGCCGCGAAGCCGAGGTATTGGGCGACGACGCCGGCCAGCAACGGGCTTACCGTCGCGCCCGCGCCGTAGGCGGTCATGACGCCGCCGAGCCCGGCATTGGCGTGGCCGGTGCCGTCCATGATCTCGGCCACGAGCGCCGGGATGGCGACGCCGCCCAGCCCCATCGCCAGGCCTTCGAGGACCTGGACTGGGATGACCAGCCACCAGGATGTCGCGAACGCGGCTAGCAGGCCGCGGACCACGACCAGCCCGAGGGCGAGGGAGAGCACGCCGGCGTGCCCACGCCCCTGCGCAGCCCGCGCGGCCAGCAGCGCCGCGCCGACCATCGTGGCCTGGGACACGACGGTCATCACGCCGGTGGTCAGGCTCGGGTCGGCGCCCGAGGCTGTGCGCGCCTGCGCGAGGAACGGCAGCATGGCGCCGTTCGCGGTCTGGTAGGCGAACACGGCGGCCGCCAGGAGCAGGAGCGGCTTAGTCCCGAACAGGACGCGCAGCGTCGAGCGCTCGTCCTGTTCGCCGCCGCGCGCCGTGCCGTGGTCGATGCAGCCCTTGTCGATGCCGAGCAGGACGCCGCACGAGGCGACCGCCATGACCACGATGGCGATGGACACGTAGCCGAGCCCGAGCGCGTAGCCGAGCACGCCGGAGAGGGCGGCGTTGGCGGCGTTGCCGGCGTGGTTGAACGCCTCGTTGCGGGAGACCTGATGACCGTAGGCTTGTTGCCCGACGATGCCAAGCGTCACGGCCGCGACCAAGGGCGCGATGCTGGTGTCGGCGACACCGATGACCAACTGCGACAGACCGATGAGCCAGAGGCTGTCCGTCGCGACCAGGGCGACCGCCCCCGCGGCGATGCCCAGCACCGCCATGGCCAGGGCGGCACGCTTGTACGTCGTACGGTCGATCAGCGCGCCGACCGGCGTCGTCGCCAATAGGCCGGCGAGCCCGGCAAGGCCCATGGCGAAGCCGGTCGCGGCCGGGTCGAAGCCGCGCTGCTGCAGGTAAACGCCCAGGAAGGGCCCGAAGCCTTCGCGCGCACCGGCCAGGGCGAAGTTGAGGGCGAGAAGGCTCGTGACTGGTTGCATCTGCTGCCCTGGACCGCGGTCGTATTGGTCGCACTGAACCCCAGGAAAGGAGTCGCCTGTCCCAGGTTAGCTTTGCGGGTCGCCAGCAAGCCTGACGCGGCCGCCGGAGACCGTCGTGACATGGAGACTGGGAACGCTTTCGGGAGCCAGGACCCGACGCCCGCGCTCAGGTGCGTGGTCGCCATCCCGGTCCGGAACGAGGCCGAGCGGATCGCCGCGTGCCTGGAGGCGCTGGCCGCCCAGCGAGGCATCGGGGCAAGCGCGCTGGGCGTGGTGCTGTTCCTCAACAACTGCACCGACGAGACGGCACACGTGGTCGCAGGCCTGCTGCCTTCGCTGCGCATTCCCGTCCGTATGATCGAGCGCGAGTATGCGGAAGCGAACGCCGGATGGGCCCGGCGTGAGGCGATGGAGGCAGCGGCCGACTGGTTGGACGAGGGCGAGCCCTTCGACGGCCTGATCCTCACCACGGACGCGGACAGCCGGGTGCCGACTGACTGGGTCGCCCGCAACCTCGCCGCGGTCGCGGCTGGGGTCGATGCGGTGGCCGGCCGGATCGCCCTCGACGAGGCCGACGCGGCGCGCCTGCCCGCCGCCCTGCACGCGCGAGGTCGCCTCGAAGGCGGCTACGAGACGCGGCTGATCGAGATCGAGGCCCTCATCGACCCGCTGCCGCACGATCCCTGGCCGCGGCACTGGACCACCTCCGGGGCGACGCTCGCGGTCCGGCTCGAAACCTACCGACAGGTCGGGGGCATGCCGCCGCTGGCGGTCGGCGAGGACAAGGCCTTCGTGTCTTCGCTCCTGTCGAGCGACGCGCGGGTGCGTCACGACCCGGACATCCTCGTCGTCACCTCGGGCCGCCTCGACGGCCGGGCGCCCGGCGGCGCGGCGGACACGATGAAGCTCCGCTGCGAGGTGCCGGAGAGCCCCTGCGACCCGCGCCTGGAGCCGCTGCCCCGGGCCGTGTTCCGGTATGCCTGGCGTCGACGGCTCCGGCGGCTCCAAGCGACCGGGCGGCTGGCCCGCACCCCGTTCTGGGCGCCGTGGCTCGGCATCCGCGCCGAAGATGCGCGGATCATCGCCGGCTTGCCCACGCTCGGCGCCATCCTCGCCGCGGTCGAGGCCGCGAGCCCTCGGCTCGGTTATCGCCCGCTTCGCCCGCGGGAACTCGCGAGGCACACGCGCCTCGCGAACGCGGTCTCCTGCCTGCTGCGCGGCGCTCGACGCCTCGGCCATTCGGTCCGATCAACGGGGGCAAGGACCGCCGCGGGCGACCTGGGCGTGACGTCCTTCGAGCGGACCGGCGATGCCTGAGGGCGGTGCCTTGATCTACCGCGTGCAGAAGCACGCCGCCCGCCGGCTGCACTACGACTTCCGGCTGGAGCTCGGCGGCGTCCTGAAGAGCTGGGCGGTCACGCGCGGCCCGAGCCTCGTCGCGGGCGAGCGCCGCCTGGCCGTCCAGGTCGAGGACCATGGCCTGGACTACGCCGATTACGAGGGGGTGATCGCGCCGGGCAACTATGGTGCCGGCGTCGTGCTGCTGTGGGACCAAGGCACCTGGGCACCGGACGGCGATCCCGAGACGGCACTCGCGTCCGGATCCCTCGCCTTCGCGCTGCACGGCGAGAAGTTGACCGGCCGCTGGCGTCTCACGCGGATGAAACCTCGGCCCCGCGAGCGGCATGTTTCCTGGCTGCTGGTCAAGTCGCGCGACGCGGCCGCCCGCGGACCTGACGACCCGGACATTCTGGTGGAGCGACCGCGTTCGGTCGTGACCGGACGCACGGTCGAGGAGATCGCCGCCGCGGCGGCCTGACGGGAGGAAGGCGGATGGACCTGAGGATCCCGATTAACCTGGCCTACGACGCGGTCGCGGCCGCTAGGCAGGTGGCGACGGCGGCCGCGGCACGCGCGGACGGGCAGGACCGCGACGACGGCTTCCCGGCTGAGGACGTCGCCGACCTCGCTCGCCTCGGCCTGCTCACCGCGCCCATTCCCTCCGATGAAGGTGGCCTCGGCCTAGGCGAGGAACCGGACATGGCCGAGTTCGCGACGGTGCTGCGGCTCGTGGGGTACGGCAGCCTCGCGCTCGGCCGAATCTACGAGGGGCACGTCAACGCGCTCCAGCTCGTCGCCCGGTATGGTACGCCCACGCAGCGCGCGCGCCTGTTCGCGGATGTGCGGGACGGACATCTGTTCGGGGTCTGGAACACCGACCCGCCCGGCGACTGCCTGAAGCTCGGGGACGATCGCCGGCTCCGCGGCGTGAAGACCTTCGCGTCGGGCGCCGGCTTCGTCACCCGCGCCCTGGTGACGGTCAAGCACGAGCCGGGCGCCTCGCCTTTGATGCTGGTCGTGCCGCTGGAGCCCGGCAGCCGCGCCGACCTCACTGGCTGGCGCGCGCACGGCATGCGCGCCTCCGCGACCGGCACCGTGGACTTCGAGGATATAGTCGTCACCGAGGAGGAGATCCTGGGCGGTTGGGACGACTACCATCGCCAGCCGGTCTTCTCGGGCGGCGCGTGGCGGTTCGCGGCGGTGCAGCTCGGCGGCATCGAGGCGGTGTTCGACGCGTGGCGTGGGCATCTCGCCGCGACCGGCCGCGGCGGCGACCCGCACCAGCTCGCCCGCCTCGGCGAAGGCGCCATCGCACTGGAGGGCGCACGGGGATGGGTCGAGCGTGCCGCCTGTCTTGTCGCCGAGGACGAATTCGCGCCTGACCGCATCGTCGCCTTCGTCAACCTCGCGAGACTGGCGGTGGAGAAGGCCGGCCTCGACGTGCTGCAGCTCGCCCAGCGGTCGGTCGGCCTTCAGGGCTTCATGCGCGAGCATCCCCTGGAGCGGCTGTCCCGCGACCTCGCCACCTACCTGCGCCAGCCCGCACCGGACCGGGCGCTCGCCACCGCGGCGGCCGAGATCCTCGGGGCCGGGGGCATCGCCGGCGACCTGTTCGAATTGAGGTCAACGCGATGAGCCGGCACGCCCATTCCCTGCCGTCGAGCTACTTCGACGAACGCTACGCCGCAGATCCGGATCCTTGGCAGTTCGAGACCAGCGACTACGAGCGAGCCAAGTACGCGGCGACCCTCGATGCCCTGCCGCGGGACCGTTACTCCTCTGCCCTGGAGGTCGGCTGCTCCATCGGCGTGCTGACCGAGGCCCTCGCCCGACGCTGCGATGCCCTCGTCAGCCTTGACCTGGCCGAACGCGCTCTGGCGCGGGCCCGCGAACGGTGCAGGGACCTGTCGCACGTACGATTCGAGCTCACGCAGGTGCCCGGCCAATGGCCGGAGGGCGCGTTCGACCTGATCCTGCTTTCGGAGGTCGTGTACTACCTCGACGCAGGCGACGTGGCGCGCTTGGCCAAGCGCGTCCATGGCTGCCTCCGGCCGGGCGGGGACGTGGTGCTGGTTCACTGGACCGGGGAGACCCACTATCCGCTGACTGGCGACGAGGCGGCGGATCGCTTCATCGAAGAGACACGGGCCTTCCTGCGCGTCTTCGGGCAGAACAGGACGGACGAGTACCGGCTCGACGTGCTAGTCCACGGCACGAAACCTGAGGGAGATGGACCGTCGGGGTAGTGGGCGCCGCATAGCGTTACCCGGTATTTGTTACACGTTCGCGCCGCGACGGAGTGTGGTCTGACCGCTGCCAGACAAGCGCGCATTGCAGTCTACGGCAGGCCTCCTTGCTTTCAGCCGGGATGCGGACCCATTCGACGGCGGTCGTGCTCCATCGCGAACACGTGGGCGTAGAGGTTGGCCATCCATCCACGCCCCTCGACCGTCAGGTCCAGGAAGCGGGTCGCATCGCCGATTACCGGCTCGACCTTCGCCCAGAAAAAGACCGGGTAGCGCTCAGCCAGGTCGGCCGGGCTGTCGTAACCCAGTTGGCGGTCGAGCCCGACCTCGGCGAACTCGTGGAAGAGCGCGTTCAGCTTGCGCGGGTAGAGCGGGTCGCCCAACTGCCCGATCAGGTCGGCGGCCCGCATCAGGCCTGCCTCCGTGCCGGTCTCTCGGTGCTCGTCGTCCTGCGGGACCGGGAAGCGGGTCAGCTCGATGGCGCGTATCACCCGTCCCGCATCGACGAGGTCGTGCGTGCCGAAGCGTTCCTTCACCACCAGCTTCGAGCGCTCGATGTGGTGGGGCGCCAGCGCCGCGTCCGAGGCGCCGCGCGGCAGGCTCACGGTCGTGCCCTGGGCGTCGATGACGAAGGCGTCCGCCCGGTCGCCCGAGCAGACGCCGCGCACGTATCCGATGTCATGGTAGAGGGCGGCCACGATCATGTGCAGCCAGTCCTCGGGCGTGACGCCCCGCTGGAGGAAGCGGCCGCGCAGGATGTCCTGGGCGACGAGGGTGACGAGGGTCGTGTGGTCGCCGTCGTGGTAGAGGGCGTCGCTGCCGACGATGCGCTCGATCATGAGCCGCGCGGAGGCCTCGATGATCTCGGCGTACCGCGGCTCTCGGCTGCCGAAGGTGCGCTGGTACGTGAGCGCGAGGTGTTCGCCCAGGGCGTTAGCGACCACTTTCGTCATGTCGAACATGATCGGCACCTAGCGTCCGGGCGGAACGCCGACGTAGCTGGCCTCGCGCCCGCCGGCCATGGATGACCTATGCCTGCATCGGCCAACGGACACCCGCCCAGAGAACCCTAACCATTCAAACCTGCCACAGCGATTGAAGAGCGCCGCTCTCTTGTCCTCCAGAGGCGGCGAGACGCCAGACCGTGAGGGCCATCCCCGGGGTCGTCTTGCCTGTGCCAGGAATTCCGCAAACGACCACGAGCATGTGGCCTCAAGAGCCCTGTCACCTCCGCTTTCAAGGGCTACCGCGTCGGTCGTGAACGACTGCGACGGGGTTTCAGGAGGCCGTCTGCTTTCCCAGAAAACCTCCTCTGAAGCAGCCATTCCGCTTACGGCCACTACCGGTCAGAACGCCTGTCCGTAACGGGATCGTCCAACAGACGCCTGGGATCCGCCGCCGGTGATACGGGCCTCCCGAGCGGGTGACCGTCTCACAAGACCCGTACGCTGATCCTTTCAGTGGCGGGGGGCCAATCGTACACTTCTCGCCATGACGATTCTGATCGGCTATGCCCGATGCTCGACCGACCGGCAGGATCTGGCGGCCCAGCGCGCCGCCCTCGAAGGGCTCGGGGTCGCACCGGAACGGGTCTACACCGACCACGGGCTGACCGGCACGAACAGGGATCGCCCGGGCCTGGCGCAGGCGCTGGCCGCCACCCGGACAGGCGACACCCTCGTGGTCCCCAAGCTCGACCGGCTGGCCCGCTCGGTTCCGGACGCCCGTGCCATCGCCGACGCGCTCGCCGGGCGAGGGATCAAGCTGGCCTTGGGGGCGAGCGTCTACGATCCGGCCGATCCGTTGGGGAAGATGTTCTTCAACATCCTGGCCACCTTCGCCGAGTTCGAGAGCGACCTGATCCGCCTGCCCACCCGCGAGGGGATGGCGATCGCCAGATCCCGGGGAAAACTCAGGGGCAAGAAGCCCAAGCTCACCGAGAAGCAGCAGCGAGAGCTGCGCCGGATGAACGACACGGGAGAATACGCGATCGCCGACCTCGCCGAGCTGTTCTCCGTCTCGCGGCCCACCGTCTACCGAACCCTCGCACGGCAATCGGATGGGATCCCGCGATCCGGGATCCGATCGACGGCCCCGTAGCCTCCGGCGGCTCCGCTCATAGCGCGCACCGGATGTCACTGCGGGCCCAGGGAAGGGACCCTGCGGCCCCACACGCCGACGTCAGTTGGTGTTCGTCCGGTATTCCCGGCGGAGCAACGTCACGAGATCCTCAACTAGGTCGCGCTCGTCATGCTTGATGGCGGCCCGGGTACGCAGGGCCGGCGACAGGGTCACCGGACCCGGCTCCTTGTGGCCGAAACCGTGGCTGACGGAGCCTCTGTTCGCGTTCGCCTCGCTGCGGGTGCGCCAGATCATGTACTGGGCGTCGGCGATCGAGGCCGCCAGGACGACGTGCGTGAGACGCTGGGTCGGATCGATCCGGTCCAGGACCGCCACCGCGTAACGGAGGATCCGCGTCACCAGGTCGGTGACATCCTCCTCGATGACCGCCCCCATCATATCGTCCGAGCGCGGGAGCGGCAGCGTCAACAGCATGTGCCCCTGCGGCATCATCGTCACGGCGGCATCGCGCTCCTGACGGATCACGAGCGCACCGCCCTCGACGACATCCCCGATGCCCTTGCCTCGGTCGAGGATCTGGGTCCTGCCGAAGAGGCTCCACTGCAGCAGCTGCTCCGCCAGGTCGCGATCCTCGATCTGGCTCGGCCGCAGGATCGACTGCTCCGGGCCCATGACGACCGAGATGGACAGGCGTTTCTGGCCGGTCGAGTGGCTTCGGCTATCCTTAGGCAACATGCCAATCGCGCGATCGAGCATTGCTCCTTCGTCGACCGGCCCGGCGGCTTTGGACATCTCGTACTGGTGCACGGCCCGGACGATTTTGCCCCGCAGGTCGTCGGGCCCGCTGAACCCGCCGCGGAACAAACCGCCGCTCCAACCCTGAACCTCTGCCACGAAGGCGGCCTCGTCATCGTCCCGATCGACGCCTTCTTGGACAAAGGCGATCACGGGTCTGGTCTGGCGCGCCTCCCTGTATTCCTCATGCGTGGCCGAGAGGCCGGACTCCTGCTTCGCCCCGTAGGACTTGCCGAGGATCAGCACGACGAGGCCGGCGTGGCGGATTCCTTCGAGGCAGGCGAC
Organism: Methylobacterium sp. ME121; assembly: GCF_000974725.1. Taxonomy (NCBI): domain Bacteria; kingdom Pseudomonadati; phylum Pseudomonadota; class Alphaproteobacteria; order Hyphomicrobiales; family Methylobacteriaceae; genus Methylobacterium; species Methylobacterium sp. ME121. The sequence continues at coordinate 11,995 of NZ_BBUX01000001.1, read as the reverse complement.
CTGCGGCGATGCCGGACGTGCGCCGAAATCCTCTGCCATAATGACCCCGTGGCCGAGATCGCCGATCGCGGAGCGGGCCGCGTCGCGGATCGGCTCCAGGCCGGAGATGAGTGAGCTGACAAAGATCTTCATAGGGTGACCGCCTCTGCGTGACGCCCGACGCCACGGGATCATGGACATCGCGCTTGTGTTCGTACTCGTTTTGGTGATATGCACCCAAAAATGGGTAAGAACAAGAGGTTGGTGTGGGCACGCCGTTTGAAGCCGACGATACGCAGCGACTGAGGGACCTGCGCGATGCCATCGCCGCCGCGGGTGACGAGCTGTCGCTGCCGCAGCTCCTGGCGCTACTGACGATCGCGGCGGAGCCGAACCTGTCGGTGAACGACCTGGCGGAGCGGATGGGCGTTCCGCAGCAATCGGCCAGCCGCTTCGTCGCCGTGCTGCTTGGGCGCTACCAGTCTGCATCCGGCGCCGGCCCCAAGGAGCCGCTGATCGACCAGGGCGTCTCCCTGACCGATCCGCGCAAGAGAGCGCTCACGCTGACACCCGCCGGCCGGGATCTCGTCACCAGGATGACGGGCCCCGGGCCTTCAACCCGCCACTCGAAGGGACACTGACATGTCGGCAGCCGACAAGCTCCTCGGCCTCGAACTGAAGAACGGGTGGAAGGTGACGAGGCACCTCCAGCGCGGTCCCGCCGCGACCGGCGGGATGTTCTCGCAGAGCTACATCGCGGAGAAGGGCGCCGCCGTCGGATTCCTGAAGGCGTTCGACTTCTCGCCGGCCCTTCAGCCGGACGTCGACATGGCGAACGAGATCCAGAAGCTCATCGCCTGCTACAACCACGAGCGCGCCATCCTCGATCATTGCCGCGGGCGCAGGCTTTCGAAGGTCGTGATCGCCCTCGACCACGGCGACGTCCAGGTGCCCGGCATGGGCCCCATGGAGGGACGCGTCTTCTACCTCATCTTCGAGATGGCCGAGGGCGACGTCCGGGTGCAGATGGACACCAGCACCGCGTGCGACGCCCTGTGGTGCATGCATGCGCTCAAGGACATCACGCTCGGCCTCTGGCAGGTCCACAAGGAGATGATCGCCCATCAGGACGGCAAGCCGTCGAACGTGCTCGCCTATCCGGGCCCCTCCTTCAAGGTCGCCGATTTCGGGCGGTCCTCGCGGAAGGGCCAGCCGGCCGCCCACGACGACTTCAAGATCGCCGGCGACCGCGGGTATGCCCCGCCCGAGCAGCTGTTCGGCTTCGTGCACCCCGAGTTCACCAACCGCCGGATCGGTTGCGATCTCTACATGCTGGGAAACCTCGCCGCCTTCCTGTTCTCCGGGGTCAACATCACGCCCCTCCTCCTTTCGAAGCTGGATCCGCAGCATCATCCCCGCGCCTGGGGCGGGACCTACGAGCAGGTCCTGCCATACGTGCGGAACGCCTTTTCCGCAGTCCTGGCGGATGTGAGCCCGCTCATCGACGAGCGCGTCCGCGCCGACGTGCTCGGCCTGGTGCGCGAGTTCTGCGACCCGGACCTCCAGCGCCGGGGGCATCCCGACCACCTCGGCCAGTCCACCCAGTTCTCGCTCGAACGGTACGTTTCGAGGATGGACTTGGCTGCGAAGCGGCTCAGCATCCTCATGCGTACCGGGAGGGCCGCATGACGCCGGAATCCCTCGCGACGCAACGTCGTCTCGTCCCACGGTGGAGGAGCCTTGCGCTCACCTTGCGCGCGCGCGAGCTCGGGCTAAGGGGGACCCCGAAGCCGGCGCCCCACCTCTCGCCCGAAATGGTGCAACGTCTCGAACGTTGGCGAATGTTTCCCAGCATCGTCTCCGCATCCGAGCTCGTCGAGATAGCGATCGTCGAATGCCGGGAGGGAGAGGCCCTCAACGCAGCGCGCCGGCTGATTGCCCCCGCCAGCACCGCCGCGCCGCTCGTCAGGGCCCAGGCGGCGGAACTCCTCCGCCGCAACGGCGAGGAGGTGCCCGACAAGCTGGTGCATGCGCGGCCGACCGACGCCACCGCGTGGCGGGACCTGACGAGGCTGCACCCGCACGACGCGCTGGCATGGGTCGAGCTGGCACTTCACCAGACGGTTGCCGGGCGGGACAAGCGGGCGGAGCGATCGATGCGTGTCGCCCTTCAGCTCTCACCCGACAACCGGCACGTGCTGCGTTCGGCGTCGCGGCTGTTCCTGCACATGGGGGACCCAGAGCGCGCGCACGACATCGTGCGAAGGAGTGCCGCGACCCGGGGGGACCCGTGGCTGCTCGCCGCGGAGATCGCCTTGGCCGAGCTTGCCGACCGGGATCCGACCTTCTTCAAGCAAGGCGTCCGCTTCGTCGATGACGGGGGAATGTTCCCCCACCAGATCACCGAGCTCGCGGGCGCGATCGGTACGGCCGACCTCCTCGGCGGTGGAGTGAAGCGATCCAGGCGCATGTTCCGCACGAGCATGGTCGACCCGACCGGCAGCTCGCTGGCGCAGGGTGAGTGGGCGACCCGGCACCTCGGCGTCGATCTCGTCCCGCACGAGCGACTGGACACGGTGTCGGAGGCTCACGAGGCCCAGGCCTTCCATCTCTATCGAAGGGCCCGCTTCGACGACGTCCCGTGCGCCTGCGAGGCTTGGTCCCGTGTCGATCCCTTCTCGCTCCGGCCCTACGAGTTCGGCGCGAGCACGGCCGCTTTCACGGAGGATTTCCCGAAGGCGGAGGAGCTGTCGGCCCGAGGCCTTCAACGCAACTCGGATTCGCCAATCCTGCTGAACGTCCGTGCCTTCGTCATGGCGTCCCAGAACCGTCTGGCCGAGGCCAGCAAGCTCCTGCGCCAGATCGACGCCAAAAAAGCGTCCCCTGCCTTCAGGCACCTGACCGGGGCGAACAACGGAATGGTGGCTTTCCGGTCCGGGGACCTGGCCAAGGGCCGTCAGCTCTACCTGGAGGCCGCGGAAGGTTTCCGAAAAGCACACATGCCCATGCCGAGCGCCCATGCTCGCGTCTTCCTGGCTCGGGAGGCGCACCTAGCCGGCGACCCGGATGCCCCGAAGCTCCTCCTTGAGGCACAAAAGGCCGTCGAGCGCCTTGGCTTTACGGAGGTGTCGTTCACCTTGGAGAAGGTGGAGACGCTGATGGGTATCGCGCCACTGAGCCCCCGCAAGCCGAACCCCGTGCCTCCTCGCCCCGAGCCTCTGCCAACGAAGCCTCGGGTCATCTCGTGGAGCACGCCAGGCTGGACCAGACCGGGATCGTGATCCGCGACCGAGCACAGCAGCGACCCGCTGGCGGCGGCGCCGGTGGATCTTGGTGGCGACGCAGCCCACTGGGGACCGAGCGACGTCCGAAGCTGCCAGACCGGCATCGGCCGTGGTAGCTCTTGGTAGGCCAAGGCTAGGGCTTAAATGGACGTTAATTTCGGAGACCAGAGGCGGATCCTTGCAAGCATACGCATCCGATCGCTGACGAACTCAGTCATCGACGCTCCGAATTTGGCCGACGCAGCGATTGTGTACCAGGGCGAGCCGACGACATTCCAAGATCGTCACCGCGGACGATCACTACGCGCAAGCATTTTCCGCCCGTACGTCGATCTGACCCACTTGACGGTGTAGCCGTCGGCCAAGTGGTCCGAAACCATCCTATTCCGAGGAATAGTGAGCGGTGAAGACCAGTTCGTTTTTGAACTCGGCAACAACCTGACGGGACATCTTCCTTACATATCGGCAGGAAACGTTGTGACCCGACTGCCCCCCCCGGGGGGAGGGGGTGCCCCGGGGGCAGGCTACCCTCGCGGAGGCAGGGGCACCCTCCGCCGACGGCGGCCGTCTACTCCACGCGCGCATGCCCTCGACCCTGTCTCCCCTGACAACGGGGGCGACCGTGCCGGGCGAGGCGTGTCCCGATCCAAGCCACGGCGCGCCCGTCATGCGAGGCGTCCGATTCGCGCGCGCGATGGCCCATGCGTGGGATGGGCGGCCCCCCGCCACGGTGCGCCTCTTAGGAGCGGGCAGGCTCGGTAGTCGGCCGCAGGATGCCCGGTTTGGAGTTGGCCAGCGACGCGCGTACCGTAGCTTCGTCGATGGGTGTGCTGCCCCATCGTCAACTCGATCCGACCCCAGATGATGACGCCCGACGCGCAGACCTCCACCACACCCTGCCAGGCCACCCGAGCCCACCTGCGGGCAGCCCATGTCGCATGGCTGCACCCCAAGGGGTCGATCGGGCGCGCCTGGGTCGGGACGAAGGTTGCCGACGACGACGGCGAGCGCTTCGAGGGCGAGACGCTCGACCCGGCCGATGCCGTCCTGAGGCAGCATGGCGCCGAGGACCGGTACAGCAGCCTCAACCGCTTCTGGGGTCGCCGGCGCACGGGTGAGTGCCTCAAGGCGGTCGGCTCGCTCGTTCTCGACTGGGACTACCAGAAGAACGAGAGCCAACCCTTCTATGGATGGGCGCCCGAGGCCGTGCGCGACCTCCTGATCGAGGCGATGGTCGCCGCCGGGATCCCGCTGCCCTCGATCTGGGTCGCCTCGGGATGCGGCCTGCAGGGGACGTGGGCATGCGACGGCGTGAAGGCTGCCGCGTGGGCGCGTGTGCGCGCAGTCTACGATGCCCTGCATGGGCCGGACCTCGCCACGAACGGCATGCCCAAGGTTCGGCGCAGGCACGCCGACCCCGAGCTCGATGCGATCGAGGCCAAGCGCCTGCCCATGTGGCGCCTGTTCCGCGACGCCGGTCTCGACCGCGTCTGCCGCGACAGCGCCCGCGTCGTGCGGCTCGTCGGGAGCATGAACGTGAAGAGCAGGACTATGGCCCGGCTCATCGCGCCCGCCGCATTTGCGGACGCGACGCGCTACTCGTTCCACGCCCTGGCCGACGCCATCCTGCCCGTGTCCCGGCGCGAGATCGAGGAGCGCCGAAGGGCCCGTGCCGAGGCCCAAACCGCCGCGGCCGCCAACGACAATCCGGCTCCTGCGCGTCCCCGTCGCCATGCCGGTCCGGCCGGTCGGTGGGTCGGGATCCTGCGCGACCTGTACGCGTGGCGGGACGGCATGGGCGGCCCGCCCCAGGGCAGGCGCGAGCTGTGGCTGTTCCTGACCGCGAACGCCACCGCGCACGTCCGGGGCGGACGGCGTGAGGATTGGGCCGCCGAGCTCGCGCCTCTCGCGGGCCTGACCGAGAAGGAGGCGCTCAGCGCCCTCGGGACGCTCGACCGGCGCCAGCGCCGCCACGAGGCTGGCGAGACCGACGAGTTCGAGGGTGTCGAGCAGTCCATCCTGTACAACCACAAGGCCGCGACGATCGTCGACCTTCTTGACATCCAGGTGGAGCAGGCGGAGCGTTTCGGTCTGCGCGCCCTGTTCCCCGGCGGCGGCAAGGCCATGACGCCGGCTGAGCGGCAAGCGGCACGCCGACGTCGCCTCGGGATCGAGAGCGCCTCGGATTCGGCCGATCAACGGCTCGCGATCGGCATGTACGCGATGGGGCAGCGAGCGGCCGGCATGAGCCTCGCCGAGATCTGCGCCTGCCACGACCTGGGCAAGGAGGCGGTCCTCTTCGCCATGCGCCTCGCCTCCGCCGATTACGGGCTCGACGGCGCGATCGATGCCGAGACCTTGAGGGCCGCCCGGGATGCCGAGGCTCTGGAGCGGTCCTCCATCGTGGCCGAGACGCAGTCCGAGGTCCTGGCTAACGCCACCGGGATCGATGAGGCTGTCGAGCCTGTCGGGTTCGCGTCACGCTATATTGTGGGCTCTGCCTCGCGTGAGGCCCGCCCCGCCTCACTGGCGCCCCTGCCGGCTCCCGGAGAGGTCGTGGTCCAGCGCTGGTCGGACTGGTTCGCCACCGTGACCACGGCCAGCGGGACGTGGGAGTGGCACAGGGATGCGGCATGGGACCTCGTCGGGGATCCCGGCTGCGTCGACCCCGCCGATGCGGTGCTTGCCCAGGCGGCTCTCCAGGACCTCTCCAGGCCCATCGTCGGGCCCGCCAGACGGTCTGCCCGGCGAGATGGCGCTCGGGGTCAGTGCCGCCTCGCGCCCCCTTCCAGGGCCGCCCCGCTGCCCCAGCTGGACCTTTCTCGCGAGGCCGAGGCTTACGCGGATGCCTCCGGGGGCTGGACTACGCCTCGCCGCTCCCTGGCGCTTGTGGCAGCCTAGGCGACGCGGTATTGTCGGGACGCCTGGGGTTCGGGCGAGATGCAGCACATCTCGAAGGCATCTCCGGATCGCCGGGGAGGCCTTCATCTATTTCGGGCCCCTGCGTGGCGCTGACCGGGACACGGGCCCCGTGGCAGCCTCCCCGGCATGGCACGCCGCAAGCAATCCTCCTCCGGCTTCAACCTCGACGGCTTCGATGGCGTCGACCTCGCGCTCGACCTCGGCGAGGCGATCGACCGCTGGAGGGATGAGTTCGTCCGAACGGTCGGCATGACCGACCCGAACCGGGGCATGGCCAAGTACAGGCGTGCCGCGGGCTGGGCAGTGGACGAGGTTGCCCGGCAGGCCGTCCTCAACATCCGCTACCGCTTCCACTCGACCATGAAGCGCAGGTCGCCGTGGACCGAATCCGCGGTCGCCTACAAGCGACTGAGCAAGGCGGAGCTGAACGCTCTGGAAAGGGGCGAGCGCAGCCCGGAGGACGTCTACGCCCACTTCTTCGTGAAGGCCAAGCAGTCGGTCTATTTGAAGTATCTCTTCGGCATGGAGCCGAACATCCGCCTTCCCGGCGACGTCGGGCTCGCGCGGAACCGGATCCTCATCCCGTGGTGGGACAACATCACGAAGACGCAGGGCGTCCGCCCCACGAAGGATGGCGGGGTGCCCCGGGCATTCCTGTCCCGGTTGGCGCGCGAGGTCTCGGCCGACCGTTCGCCGAAGCGCTCGGGCACGCAGGGGCGGTGGGGCGTCTACTACGGGGCCATCAAGATCCACGGGCAGGCCCATGAGGGCTACATCGCCCGGCCGCCCCGGGTGCCCGTGACCGAGCAGGACGTCCTCCATCGGGGGCACTCGGCGCTGGACCAGGTCATCCAGACCCGGGGCGGGGACCTGCGCCGGATCGGCCGGAAGCTCAAGGACGTCGACCACCCCAGGGTGCTGTTCCTTGCTGTCGACAAGGCCCTGTATAAGCCCATCTTGCAGAAGCCGTGGGACGAGGCCTGCTCCGATGCCGCCTCGCGCGTGCCCGAGATCATGAGCCAGCAGCTCAACGACAACCTGGCGCACATGATGAAGAAGGGCACCTACCTCCGCTGAGGCTGCCCGGCCGGGACCGACAGCCCCACGACATGGGGAACCCGGGCTATCCGAATACCGCGGTCGGGGGACGCTCGGGGCACAGGAGCGATCCCCGTGCCGCCAGCCCCTACGTCCGTCCCAGCCTCCCCCACATTCGTCAGCCAGCCCCAGCGCGGCAATCCCCGGGGGGATCCGCGCCCGGGCCACTGACCACGCCGTCCGGCGCTTCGCCGAGCGTGCCGTCGGGGTCATCGTCGACGAGGGCATGGACGACACCTCGGCGCTGGCCGAGCTCATTCGCCGCGGCGTGAACGTCCGCCGGGTCCGCCAGACCCTCTCGAAGCTCGGTGGCATCGGCGTCGGGAAGCGTGAACGGCTCCGCTCCACGATGGCGGGCGCCAAGGCTGGATGGATCCGGCAGTGCCCCAAGGAAGTCCGGCGCGAGGACGGCCGTATCGTCACGGCGTTCCATCCGCACCTCACGTCTGCGGGAATAGCCGGGCTTGCCGAGCACTTCTGCCGGGGCGCGCAGGCGACCCGCCAGCCCCTCATCCCGGGCGTCTGACCCATTAGAAAATCTGCGCCGGGGCGGCCCCGCGCCGCCCCCGCCGACCGATGCGGCAAAATGATACCGAAGCGTACTTCGCTTCCTTTGCCCTCGATGCCGCCAGCCTCCGCGAGGCCGCCAAGGGCTAGAAGCCCACGAACCCGTCGGGCGTGGTGACCCCGCCGTTGGGCAGGTCATGATGCTCCGGGGCAGGCTTGGGCTGGGCGTCCGGAGCCGCGGGCTCTGGGGGGATCCGGAGTGGATCCCCGATGACGTACCACCGCGACTCCGTTCGGATCCATCCCGGCCCCCTGGCGAGGATCGGGCTGGTCGTGACCGGACCCGGGGGCAGCAGGGGATGCCCGCTGACATAGCCGTGGAGGCACGGCAGGTCCGTGCCCGGGTACGTGGTCTCTACGTAGTCGGACAGGCACGGTGCCTCGGCGAGCGTTCGCGCGTCCGGAATCCACCCCGAGCTCAGCAAGTCGATGTCGCGGCTGGCATCCGCCCGCCGCCGGACGAGGTCACGAAGGGACAGGGGGCGCATGACGATCTCCTCGGCGCCATCATCGGATCGGTTCGTGAGAGGGACTAGCGGTCACCTCGTCGGGCAGGGGGGCGGCCCCTGACGCCGCCGGAAGAGGACCGAGTCGTGGAGCATCGCGCCGCTCGGTAGGATGAGCAGGTCGGTGTCCAGGCTCACTTCCGAGCCGCCGTTCGCGAAGCACGTGGCCGCCGTCACCCGCCCGTGTCGCAACCGGACAGCCTTGCAGTCGAGCCCGTCGATCCCCAGCCCCCGATCATCACCAACGACGATCGCGAAGACGTTCTCTCCGGCGCTCGGGCAGTACAGCCCGGGCGGCGGCAGGAGCCATGTCGTGTCGGCGGCCGCCGGGACGGCGAGGGCGGCCAGGGCAATGGCGAGGGCGACGGCACGCATGACAGGTTCTTCCGAACGGGGGGCGAGGCACCACGCCCGGCCGTCCTGATCGAACCAGGCGGCGGCCGCGGCGGTGAGGATGCTGTCGTCCGGGATGCGGAATCCCGGTTGGCCGAGACGATACGTGAAAGGGATGGCCCCGGCCGGCCGCGGCACGCCTGCGAGCGGGATCCCGCGGGCCCAGGCGTGGACGTCTCGGACCGCGGTCCCGAGGCAGCGAAGGCGGCTGGCCTCGCTCGCCCGGAACCTCACGCCGACGAGCGCAATTTCCGCGACGTGGTCGACGACTCGGCCGCCGTCGCGGACCGACCAACAGCGGCGGGTGAGGTTCCAGTAGACATCAGCCACCCTTCTTGTTCTTGGCCTTGGCCGCCTTGCGCTCCTGTTCGCGTACCTCGTGGCAGGAGTCGCAGAGGATGATGTGCCATCCCCCCGGGCGGTGAATGCCCGGCGCACCGCAATGCTCGCAGACGACGACGGACAGCGTCTCCAGAGCTGAACGGATCAACTCCAGCATTTCGGTATCGACGTTGTTCTTGCCGCTCATGTACCAGCGTAGGCTGGCGAACTTACTCTTGAGCTGCGTTGTCACGATGCCGTTCAGGACACCGTGAAACCGCATGGTAGATGCGCCGGCGCAGGCAAGCTCTTGCCATGGTACGCCAACTTCTACTGTGCCGGATGGAAATAGCTCTCCGTACTCCGCCCACATGCGGTCGCACATGTCGCCATGGTCCTCAGGGACCAGGCCGCCCCCCGGGAGGTACCTGTCTGAACGGATGGCCACGTATCGTTCAGCGATCTGCGTAACGACGTCCATGTGCCGCCGCGTGAAGGCATGAGGCGGCACATCCGAGTACGTCTGGCCGTCGTCCCCGGTGTCCCCCGGCATGGGCGGCTCCAGTCCCGTGCAGGACAGACGAATGAAGGTCTGGCCCTCCGGTGTGGGGTGCTGCACGATGCGCAGCGCGGGTTGGCTGCCGTATAGGAGTTCGAGGTAGCTGCGCAGCTCGCGCGCGGCCCGGCGGGCACGCATGTCCATGGCGGCCTCCTCAGTGCGCGAAGCGACGGTCTGAACGAAGCGCGACGAGATGCTCGACGGCGCGGCGGAGGGGACGGATCGAGCCGCCGCGCCAGGACGAGAGGCTGTCGAGCTCAGCTGCGTCTAGGTCGCCGAGCCACCTGCCGTCCCCCATCTCGGACCTCATCTTTTCGATAATGCCTCTGGCGACGATCGGGAGGTCCTGCCGCCGGGGGCCGGGGATCTCGACGACCGCGAAACGGTCGAGCAGGGGGCCCCGAAGGCTTGCAACGTCGTTGGCAGTGGCAACGAGCGACACACCGCTGATGTCGACGACCCCATCGACCCCAAGATCGAAGAAGCGGCGGCGGGCCGATAGTTCGCCCACGGCGACGATCGCCTCCCTGAGGGATCCATTGTGTCCACCCGTCGCTCCACTCTTGTCCAGTTCGTCGAGGATGACGATGCCATCGCCGGACTGGTTATCGACGAGGAGCTGCGTGAACAGGCTGAGCCGAGCCGTAGACCACTGCTTCGACGTTCCCGAGATCGAGGAGTCCGCGATCCCGGCGCATCCGTAGACGACCGTTGGCACGCCCAGGCCTTCGGCGATGTCCCGCGCAAGCTCGGTCTTTCCCGTTCCGGGCGCTCCGACGAGGAGCAGGTTCGGGACGGCTACGGTGTCCCGCCCAGCGAGCGTACCGAGAATGCGGGCGATCTGCGTCGCGAGCCATGGCCGCCGCGCCACGAGGTGCTCGCCCAGTACGGTGATGTCTGGCATGCGATGCAGCGGAAGGGCCTGGCCGACAAGTGCCCGCGCGGCGCCGGCCGGCTTCTTCGATTCGAGAGCTGTGGGCAGCACGACACGCGTGGGATGCCGCGCGTCCACGAACCCCGGGACAGGGCTGTCGTCCGGGATGACACGAGCATCCGCATACTTATCGTCAGGGGGATCGGCCGCACGGAGCAGCTCCTCCGGCGGGGCGGCCACGCTGGCGATCATCTCCAGGACGCGGCGGGCGGTCGATCGCGTCAGCTGCCAGGACGGGATTAGCTCAAGGTCGATCGGCGGGACGAGGTCGCGCTGGCAGAGCGCCACGCACTGAAGCATCGTGACGGCGATCTCGCGCACGGCGACGGGATCGCTTTGCGCCACGTGTGCGTAGCTGTGCAGTGTGTCGCTCAGCAGCGCGACGGCCCGGGCGGCCGCTTGAGGGTTAGCCAGCATGGCGCCGTAGAGCGTTGCACGGTCGGCGATCTCGCCGCACAGGTCCTCCAGCGCGATGTTCGGATTGAACTTTCCTTCCTGCAGCGCGAGGGCCTCGACTTCCTCGGCATAACGGGGGCACGGCTCGCTCCCGAGCAGCTCCAGGGCGTCCTTGAGCGCATCTGACAGCTGCTTGCCGATGGCCGAGTTCAGGAGGTCTGACGTCCAGCGTCGGGCATCCTCCGTCACTGTCCCGCCCGCCGGCATCGCTCCGGCGAACAGTTGCCCCAGCGTGGGGAATCCGTTCGACGCGTAGACGATGTCGCGCCGGAAATGCTCTTCACTTTCCTTGTAGGCAGCCTGCCGGGCAGCACGCCGGGCAAGGCGCTGGAAGTCGTCGGATGTCATGGGGAGGCTCGCTGGAAACGGAGGGCACGCGCAGACGGGCGCCGAGCAGGGCTCAGGCGGTGCGGGCTATCCGTTTTAAGCAGCGAGCGAGGGTCACGGGGGTCGTCCTTCCGGTGAGGCTCCACCATGCCTGGGGCGGCCCCGGTGCGCAATCGGAAGTCCCAGAGAAGGTTAGGTTTTCCCTGGGCGATGGGCGACCGCGCCGTCCCGTTCCGAATCGCTCAGAGTGCTATCCTGGCGATGCCGATGGCGGGAGCGGGTGATGGCGCACAAGTATTGGGAGCACAGGTCGGCTTGGGACTTCTACCGCATGCCGGAGGCCGCGCAGACGGCATTCCGCGAGGCGGTCCGCGATGCGCGCTGCGGCGACGAGAAGGCGGTCGAGGCGTTCGTCGAGGCCAGCGTCACCGACCTGATGCGGCCGGTCGTGACCCTTCACGACTTGGTCAGCGACGGGCTCGCCGAGCTGCCCGCCGACGCGCGCCCCGACGTCGAGCGGGTGCTCTTCGGGCAGTTCAACGGGCAGACGTCGCCCATCCGCCTCGTTCGCCAGGTCCTCGACCCGCGCCCGGCTGGACGGCCTGAACGACCGCCAGATCGCCGGGGCGGTCACGGTTGTCTTGGAGAG